>NZ_JBFWLQ010000008.1:0-213992 GCF_050252055.1 Aeromonas sp.
TTTGATGCTCGATGCTGTGAGTGCCCACACAGATTGCTTGATTCAAATTGTTAAAGAGCGACGCAGCTTTTGGCTGCTGCGGGAGTGGCATTCTACTCAACCGCCTTCTCGAGTCAAGCCTTATTTTCACAGGCTTTTCGAGGCTATCGACTCAGGCTTTGCGTTGCCGCTTGCCCTGTCGATGGAGGCGCATTATAGGGAGCGAATTCGTTCTGGCAAGGGGATAATTGCAAAAAGATGGCTTCCATCGTTCAACCGCTCACAAAGCAACCGCGGTGATGTATTAATGCACGAAAAGGATCTGCAGATTGATATTCCGGATGCTGTATTGAGGCTGGCAGGTTGGCAGATCAAGCTTGTGTCGATTTGGCTTTCCCCTGCTGCACAACCATGATGATCGGCTTTCCGCCTTCGGGTAACATAGCGCCCCTTTGCGATTCTCACACTCTTGGGCTTTGGAGAGTTTAATGCCTTTTGCACTTGGCCAGCGTTGGATTAGTGATACAGAGACGGATCTGGGGTTGGGGACTGTCGTTGCTGTTGAAGGACGCATGGTTACCCTGTTGTTTCCGGCTACCGGTGAAAACCGCATGTATGCCAAAGAAGAGGCGCCGGTGACCCGGGTCAGCTTCAATGTGGGCGATCAGATAGCCAGTCACGAAGACTGGACCATGACGGTCGACGAAGTGCAGGAGAAAGATGGCCTGCTTATATATGTAGGTGTCCGCACCGACAATGGTGAGCCGGTTGCCCTCAAGGAAGTGTTTCTCAACAACTTCATCAAGTTCAACAAGCCGCAGGATCGCCTGTTCGCCGGCCAGATTGACCGGATGTCCCGCTTTACCCTGCGCTACGAAGCGCTGGTCAACCAGCACCAGCGTCGCCGCAACCCGACTCGCGGCCTGGCTGGCGGGAAAGTCAGTCTGATCCCGCACCAGCTCTACATCGCCCATGAAGTGGGTCACCGCTACGCCCCGCGCGTATTGCTGGCAGACGAGGTGGGTCTGGGCAAGACCATCGAAGCAGGCATGATCATTCACCAGCAGTTGCTCTCCGGCCGCGCCCATCGGGTGCTGATCCTGCTGCCCGAAACGCTCCAGCACCAGTGGCTGGTCGAGATGCTGCGCCGTTTCAACCTGCACTTCTCCCTGTTTGACGAGGAGCGCTGCATCGAGGCGTTCGCCGATGCGGAGAACCCCTTCGAGACCGAACAGCTGGTGATCTGCAGCCTCGACTTCCTGCGCAAGAAGCGTCGTCGCTTCGAACAAGTGCTGGAAGCCGAGTGGGATCTGCTGGTTGTCGACGAAGCGCACCATCTGGAGTGGAGTGAGGAGGCCCCCAGCCGCGCCTACGAAATGGTGGAAGCGCTGGCCGAACAAGTACCGGGCGTGCTGCTGCTGACCGCGACCCCTGATCAGCTGGGCCACCAGAGTCACTTTGCTCGTCTGCGCCTGCTCGACCCGGAGCGTTTCTACGACTACGACGCCTTCCTCGCCGAGGAGCAGGCCTACGGTCAGGTCGCGAGCGCAGCCCAGGAGCTGCTGGATGGCGAAACCCTGAGCAATGAAGCCAAGCAAATCCTCGCCAGCCAGCTGGAAGGGCTGGACTTAAACGATGCAGCCGCCCGTCAGCAGGCGGTCGCCAAGCTGCTGGATCAACATGGCACCGGCCGGGTGCTGTTCCGTAACAGCCGCGCCAATATTCAGGGCTTCCCGGAGCGTCATCTCAACATCTACCCCATGCCGCTGCCGGAGCAGTACAAGACCGCCATCAAGGTGATGGGCATGATGGGTGGCAATGGAGGCGATCTGCAGACCCGTGCCTTGCGCTACCTCTATCCCGAGAAGATCTTCCAGCAGTTCGAAGGCGACAACGCTACCTGGACCCAGTTCGACCCGCGCGTCGAATGGTTGCTGGAACTGCTGCTCTCCGCCCGTCAGCAGAAGGTGCTGGTGATCTGCTCTGAAGCAGCCACCGCCATCGCCCTGGAAGAGGCGCTGCGCACCCGTGAAGGGATCCGTGGCGCCGTGTTCCACGAAGGGATGTCGATCCTCGAGCGGGACAAGGCCTCCGCCTATTTCGCCCAGCAAGAGGGGGGCGCTCAGGTGCTGCTCTGCTCCGAGATCGGCTCAGAAGGTCGCAACTTCCAGTTTGCCAGCCATCTGGTGCTGTTCGATCTGCCACTCAACCCGGATCTGCTGGAACAGCGTATCGGCCGACTGGATCGTATCGGTCAGCAGAATACCGTCGAGATCCACGTTCCCTATCTGGAAGGGACTGCCCAGCGCGCCCTGCAGCTCTGGTATCACAATGGTCTGGATGCGTTCGAGCAGACCTGCCCGACGGCCCGCCCGGTGTTCGAAGCGGTACGTGACGAGCTGTTCGAGCTGCTGGCCGCCAACACCGGCGAGCAGGGCCCCCTCGACGCCCTGCTGGCCAAGACCCGCGAACTGCACGAGCCGCTCAAGGCCCGGCTGGAACAGGGTCGTGATCGCCTGCTGGAAATCCACTCCAGCGGTGGCGAGGCCGCCCAGCAGTTGGTCGACAAGCTCGCCGCCGAAGATGACGACACCGGCATGATCTCCTTCGCCCTCAAGATGTTCGACGAGATCGGCGTCAACCAGGATGATCGCGGTGAAAATGCGCTGGTGCTGACTCCCGGGGATCACATGCTGGTGCCGAGCTTCCCGGGCCTGCCGCAAGACGGCATGACCATCACCTTCGATCGCAACACCGCCCTGTCGCGGGATGACATGGCGCTGCTCTCCTGGGATCACCCCATGATGCGCGGCGGTATCGACCTGATCCTGGGTTCCGAGATCGGTGCCACCTCGGTGGCACTGCTCAAGAACAAGGCGCTGCCGGTCGGCTCCATCCTGCTTGAGCTGATCTTCGTTGCCGAGTCCGCGGCTCATCCCCAGCTCTACCGTTTCATGCCGCCGACGCCGATCCGTCTGCTGATGGACAAGAACGGCCAGAATCTGGGCGAGAAAGTGGCGTTTGATGCCTTCAACCGCCAGCTGACACCGGTCAACCGCCACCTTGGCAGCAAGCTGGTTACCGCATCCCAGCCGGTGATCCACGGACTGATTGGCAAGGGCGAGGTCATTGCCAACGAACTGAAAGCCGGGATTGTCGACAAGGCCCGTGCCCAGATGGCGCAGACCCTGCAACAGGATCTGGACAGGCTGGAGGCACTCAAGGCGGTCAACCCGAATGTGCGCGACAGCGAACTGGATTATCTGCGCAATCTGCAGGCAGAATTGCACCACCTGATCGACCAGACCCAACTCAAGCTGGATGCCATCCGCTTTATTGTGGTTACCCATAACTGATAAAACGGTGCAGGCATCATCTGGTTGCTAACGACCAGACCCAACTCAGGCTGGATGCCATGCACTTTTTATCGTGGTTACCCATAACTGATGGGGGCTTGCCCCCGCTTTGACCCAAGATGCGAGACGCTATGTTTGTATACTCCCCGCCCCTGGAACCCTGGCTCGATATCCTGTTCAAGGACAAGGACATCATGGTAGTCAACAAGCCCACTGGCCTGCTGAGCGTCCCCGGGCGCGGCCCCGAGAATGAAGACAGCGTGCTCCATCGGGTCAAGCAGCAGCACCCCAAAGCGGCGGCTGCCCATCGCCTCGACATGGCGACCACCGGCGTGCTGGTGATCCCGCTCACCCCCAACTCCCACCGGGAGCTGAGCCGGCAATTCCGCGAGCGGGAGACCGAGAAGCACTACCTCGCCTGGGTGTGGGGTGAACCGGAACAGGATGCGGGCGAAGTGGATCTGCCGCTCTGCGTCGACTGGCCCAACCGGCCGAAGCAGAAGGTGGATTTTGAGGAGGGGCGTCATGCCCTGACCCTGTGGCAGAAGCTGAAGGTGGAGAACGGCAACAGCCTGATCAAGCTGACCCCGATTACCGGTCGCTCTCATCAGCTGCGGGTCCATATGCTGGAGCTGGGTCACCCCATCCTCGGCGATAACCTCTACGCCAACCCGGATGCGCTGGCGGCTGCACCGCACCTTTATCTTCATGCGGCCAGCCTGACCATCAGCCACCCCCGCAGCGGCGAGCGGATGACCTTCGAGGCACCGGCCCCTTTCCCGGTCTGAGCCTGACAGGTAACAACCAAATAAAAAGAAAGCCCCCATCGAGAGATGGGGGCTTTTTTATCGCTCAGACGCGGATATCGATCTTGCTTCCGAGGGAAGCGCTGGCCGATGTCGGCGCAGCCGGAGCGGATTGCGCTGCTGTTTCCAGCAGTTTCAGTGCGGATTCGCCTTCCTGGGTCTGCTGCTTTTTGGCCAGGCTGGCCACCATCAGTGCAGAACCGAACGACGCATTTGCAGAACTAGAAATATCCATTGTGTACCTCCTGCCAAGAGACTATCGGCCGGGCCCGGTGAGAGATGAGCCATATCGTTCAACGCAGATATGCCTTGTCCGGCGAGCGCCGGGCCAACCAGCGCTCTTCCATCTCCAGCAATGTCTGATAGGCCTTTTCGGCATGCTCCGGGCGACTGAACAGATATCCCTGCCCATACAGATGTATGTCGGTCAATGAACGCAGCACATCGAGCTGCCCCTGAGTCTCGATCCCTTCACATACCAGTTTCTTGCCAAGCATGGAGCCCATACGGCAGATGTTGGCGACCAGTTCGGCCGCCTCGATAGAGGTGTCGATACCCTGGATGAAGGACCTGTCTATCTTCACCTTGCTCACCGGCAGCTTCTGCAGATAGCTGAGGGAGGAGTAGCCGGTGCCGAAGTCGTCAAGGGCCAGATGTACCCCCTGCTGGCTGAGATCCTGCATCAACTGCAGCGAGTTCTTGACCTCGCGCATGGTGGTGTCTTCCGTCACCTCCAGCACCAGGCTGGACGCAGGGATATGGTGCTCCATCAGCGCTCTGGCCACCAGCTTCAAGAGGTTGCGCTGGTACATGCCCGGGGAGATATTCACGCACATCTGCAAGTCCACCAACCCCAAGTGCTGCCACTGATGCAGTTGTTCACATGCGGTATTCAATACCCAGCCACCCAGTTTCTCGGCCAGCTGGAACTCTTCCGCCACCTGGATCACCTCGTTGGGGGGAATAAAGCCGAGCTCGGGATGGCGCCAGCGCAGCAGCGCCTCCACGGCTTCACAGCGGCCACTTTCCAGATTGACGATGGGCTGGTAATAGAGCTCGAGCGCATTGTGCTCCAGCGCCATCACCATGTCAGACGCAAGATGCTTGCGCCTGGCCGTCTCGTTGAGCAGGGAACTGTCATAGATGACATAGGGAACATGGGTCTTGCGGCTGTGAGAGAGGGCCTGCTCCGCCCGGCTGAGCAACTCCTGGGTCTGGTTGCTGTCGGTCGGGAAGAAGGCGATACCAATACCAACCTCAAGCCGGAAAGGGTAGTTGTCGATGATGATGTCTTGCTTGATGGAGTGGAGTACTCTGGCCACGAGCTCCCTGACCTGGCGAAGATCGCTCCCCTCCCGTTGCAGCATGGCAAGCTGATCTCCCCCCAAACGCGCCACCCACTCCCCGTTTTCGCACAGGGCGCGCAGCCGCTTTGCCACCTCCTGCAGCAGGAGGTCCCCTGTGTTGTAGCCAAATTTGCTGTTGATATCGCGAAAGTCGTTGATGTCGACCAGCACCAGTCCGAAGGAGGTGTCACGGGTGACATAGGCATCCATCTTTTCCAGCAGCGCCAGTCGGTTGGCGAGCCCGGTGAGGGGATCGATCCTAGCGGTCCTGAAATGGCGCCTGGCTTCTCGCACCAGCAGGCCGCTGAGCAGAATGACGGACACCACCAGCCCCGACACCATGAACAGCAGGGCATTGCGCAACTGGCCAAAACGCGCGTCGTTGCCCGTATAGACGTTGATGTTGTTCTGCATGACGGAAGCAAGAGAGTAAGAGAGGGGTTCCTGCAGGGGCGCCAGTGTCATCATGACTTGCTGGTAATCCGGCGTCCCCGGTTTGAGCTTGACCAAATCAGGCTCCAGCTTGCGGATACTGCTTTCAGTCAGTTTCACCAGCCGCAGCGTCTTCGGATTGTCCGCGAGGCTTTTTCTCAATTGGCCGCTCAGGAGGATGGGGGTACGACTCCAGAGAATGTCATAGCGGAGCAGCAGGGCTTCCTGGTCTATGCCGCCATAGTGGTAAATCTCGACGGCATTGAGAAAGCGGCCCAGCTCGAGCTGCAACTGCATCAATGCCCAGGAGACGTCATAGGTGTACTTCTCCATCACCCGGGTCGCATTTTGTATCTGCACCAGGCAATAGAGGGTGCTACCCGTGAACAACAGAATGGATAGATAAAGAACGCCGAGTAAGGGCCAGGCCCTGGTCTTCGCTTTCACCCAGTACTCCCGTAAACCACCGTTTTTACTGCTGAATGTCGATCGCACTCAGTTGCCAGATCATCATGTCGGTGAACTCGGAACGCCTGAGTTCGGGATGCTGATCCAGTGGCAGGATAAACCAGAGCGGCCCCTTGTCACGTACCCGCATGGTCATCCCGTCATCCTGCCAGGCCAGGATAGGATCGTATTGCTTGACCTTATCCCAGTTGATCCGGATCTGGAAACTGTTCAGGGCGGTGAGCGTGATGCTCTTGCCGTTGGCCTTCACCTCAGTCAGCACGTCCGCCAGTTTCGGCCCTACGTATTTGTGCGGTTTGTCCACCCAGGGATTGCTCGTCACCACCTCATGCTGCGGCAGCGCCTGGATCATGGCCATATCGAACAGCACCTCTCCATCTGCCGGGTCGGCAGGGTCCAGATTCCCCGTCACCTTGAGAATGACCGGCCCCTGCGGTGTCGCCAGCGCCATGCCCGGCAAAGCCAGGGAAAGGAGTAACGGGAGAAGCCCTAAGTATCGCATGTTCACCTCAGATCATTTCACTATCAACAACTTCAGCTTAGTAGCACTAAAAAAAACGGCCCGCAAAAGCGAGCCGTTTGATGACTTGACGGGATTACATCATACCCATACCGCCCATGCCACCCATATCAGGCATGGCAGGTGCATCTTTCTTCGGCAGCTCGGAGATCATGCACTCTGTGGTGATCATCAGGCCAGCGACGGACGAGGCGAACTGCAGGGCAGAACGGGTTACCTTGGTCGGATCCAGGATACCCATGGCCAGCATGTCGCCGTACTGTTCGGTGTAGGCGTTGTAACCGTAGTTGCCTTCACCGTTCTTCACGGCATTGGCGATGACGGAGGCTTCTTCGCCGGCGTTGATGACGATTTGACGCAGCGGGGCTTCCATGGCGCGCAGGGCAACCTTGATACCGACGTTCTGGTCTTCGTTGTCACCACGCAGGGAGGCCAGCTTGGCAGCAACGCGCACCAGCGCTACACCACCACCGGCAACCACGCCTTCTTCCACGGCTGCGCGAGTGGCGTGCAGGGCATCGTCAACACGGGCTTTCTTCTCTTTCATTTCAACTTCAGTGGCAGCACCCACCTTGATCACGGCAACACCGCCGGCCAGCTTGGCCACGCGCTCTTGCAGCTTCTCACGGTCGTAATCGGAAGAGGTCTCTTCGATCTGCTGACGGATCTGGGCCACGCGGCTTTCGATCAGGGCGGCATCGCCCACGCCATCGATGATGGTGGTGTTCTCTTTGGTGATGACGATGCGCTTGGCACGGCCCAGATCTTCCAGGGTCGCTTTTTCCAGCTCCATGCCCACTTCTTCGGAGATCACGGTACCACCGGTCAGGATGGCGATATCCTGCAGCATGGCCTTGCGGCGATCACCGAAGCCCGGCGCCTTGACGGCGGCCACTTTCACGATGCCACGCATGGTGTTGACCACCAGGGTCGCCAGCGCTTCGCCTTCCACGTCTTCGGCCACGATGATCAGCGGTTTACCTGCCTTGGCCACACCTTCCAGCACCGGCAGCATTTCGCGGATGTTGGAGACTTTCTTGTCCACCAGCAGGATGAAGGGGTCATCCAGCTCGACGGAGCCGGTTTCCGGCTTGTTCACGAAGTAAGGGGAGAGGTAGCCGCGGTCGAACTGCATGCCTTCTACCACAGCCAGCTCGTCGTCCAGGCCCTGACCGTCTTCCACGGTGATGACGCCGTCACGACCGACCTTGTCCATGGCTTCGGCAATCAGCTTGCCGACCTTCTCGTCGGAGTTGGCAGAGATGGTGCCGACCTGGGCGATGGCATTGTTGTCGGCACAGGGGGTGGACAGAGCTTGCAGCTCGGCAACGGCAGCCACAACGGCCTTGTCGATACCACGCTTCAGATCCATGGGATTCATGCCGGCGGCAACGGCCTTCAGGCCTTCATTGACGATGGCTTGAGCCAGTACGGTGGCAGTGGTGGTACCGTCACCGGCGGCGTCATTGGCCTTGGAAGCGACTTCCTTGACCATCTGGGCACCCATGTTCTGGAACTTGTCTTCCAGTTCGATTTCACGGGCAACGGAGACGCCATCCTTGGTGATGGTCGGGGCGCCGAAGGACTTGTCCAGCACCACGTTGCGGCCTTTCGGGCCCAGGGTCACCTTGACGGCATCGGCCAGGATGTTGACGCCTTCCAGCATTTTGATGCGAGCTTCGTTGCCAAACTTAACTTCTTTAGCTGCCATGTTCTTCAATCCTTAAATCAATTCGGGAAAAGAGGGAGGGTGATTACTCTTCGACAATCGCCAGGATGTCGGTCTCGGACAGGATCAGTACGTCCTGGCCATCCAGCTTTTCGGTCTTCACGCCGTAGCCTTCGTTGAAGATCACCTTGTCACCCACCTTGACGGCCAGTGCTTTGACATCCCCATTGTCCAGAATTCGACCAGTCCCCACGGCAAGAACTTCACCACGGGTGGACTTCTGGGCCGCAGTGCCAGTCAAGACGATGCCGCCAGCGGATTTGGCTTCAGCTTCGATGCGCTTGATGATGACGCGGTCGTGCAGTGGACGAATTTTCATCGATAACTCTCCCAAAATGAGTCTCTGTGTTGCTTGAGGAATGGCCGCAATCGGCCAAATTTGTCATGTCCCTGATCTGGGGCAACAGGGCTAGCCCTTCAAGGGCAAATACAAAAAAAATATTTTCACGTACTATGAACACCTTCGATGGATCACCCATCCCCAATCAGGAAGGCGGATGGAGACGGCCAGCATTCAGGCCCAAAGCACCTAGAGACTCTGCCTTGAGCCGACCCAATCCCATGCTGACCGCTCCCATGACGCCCATGCTGCTGCGCATGACGGGCCCCATGATCCTGGGCATCATCGCCATCCTGGCCTTCAACCTGGTCGATACCTTCTTCATCGGCATGCTGGGTACCCAGGCGCTGGCCGCCATCAGCTTCACCTTCCCGGTCACCTTTGTCGTCACCTCCCTGACCATGGGGCTGGGAGCGGGCCTGTGCGCCCTGCTCGGTCATGCCCTGGGGCAGGGTCGCCATGACGAGGCTGCCCGCATCACCACAGACTGCCTGTTACTCGCCGTCATCCTGGTGAGTCTGCTTGCCGGACTGGGGGCAATGACCATTACCCCTCTGTTCACCCTGCTGGGGGCCAGCCCCGAGCTCATCTCCCTCATCCACGATTACATGCTCATCTGGTATCTGACCGTCCCCATGCTGGTCGTGCCCATGGTCGGCAATGCGGCCATCCGGACCACGGGGGATACCAAGACCCCCAGTCTGGTGATGGGGGTCGCCGGTCTGGTCAACGGCGTGCTGGATCCTCTGCTCATCTTCGGGCCGGGCCCCTTCCCCGAGTGGGGCATTCGGGGAGCCGCCATCGCCACTTCCCTCTCCTGGTTGATGGCCATGCTGGTCAGCCTCCATCTGCTGCGCAAGCGGGAGACGCTGCTGACCTGGCGCCTCTCTCCCCGCCCTCAGCTGTTGGCCCATTGGCGCGCCCTGCTCCATGTGGCTGTGCCCGCATCGTTTACCAACATGCTCAACCCACTGGCCAACGCCGTGTTGATGATCATTTTCGCCGGGCTCGGAACCGAGGTGGTCGCCGCCTACGGCGCTGCATCCCGGGTCGAGGCCTTGCTGCTCATCGTGATGATGGCGCTCTCTTCCGTGCTGGCCCCCTTCATCTCGCAGAACTGCGGCGCCGGGAATCCGGCCCGAGCCAAGGCCGCCCTGCTGCTCTGCATGCGCTTCGCCCTGCTGTTCCAGCTTGGGGTCTACGCGCTGACCTGGCTTCTCGCCCCCTTCATCGCCGATCTGTTCAGCGATCATCCGCAAGTGGTGCGACTCATCGTGCTCTATCTGCATCTGGTCCCCATCGGCTACGGCTTTCAGGGCATGGTGATGCTGCTGGCCTCGGCCCTCAACGGCGTCAGGGCATCGGCGGTGTCACTGCTGATAAACGGCATCAGACTGTTTGTCTTCTTGCTGCCGGGGGCCTGGCTGGGGGCAAAACTGGGGGGAGAACAGGGGATCTATCTGGGGATGCTGCTGGCGAACCTGGCCGCCGGATTGCTGGCATGGGGGTATGCCCGCCACAGATTCGAGCGGCTGTGCCATCAGGGGAGATCCTGACGGCACAGCCCGAGGCTCGTGATTACTCTTTGCGTTCGAACTCCCCTTCGATGGTGTTGCCACCCCCTCGCGGGGATTGTCCGGGCCTGTCATCGCCGGGACCCGGCTCGAACGGCTGCTGGCGAGCCTGGAAGCCCCCCATCTGCATCCTGAACTGATTGCTGCCAATCAGCTTGTCGGCCAGCATGTTGCGCAGCCAGGGCTGCAGCAGCAGGATGCCGACAATATCGCTCACAAATCCCGGGATAATCAGCAACAAGCCCGCCAGCGCCAGCATCATGCCACCCATCACCTCGCGGCCGGGCATCTCCCCCAGCTGCATCTTCTGCTGGGCAGTGAGCAGGGTCTTGATCCCCTCGCTGCGCACCAGCGACGATCCCAGCACGGCGGTCAGCACCAGCAAGCCAACGGTCGGCAAGGCCCCGATCACGGAGCCCACCTTGATCATGACAGTGAGCTCCAGCAATACCAGCCCGACCAACAACAGTAACAACTTGCCCATAGCAACCTCGGAGCGATGAATGAATGGACCCGGGGTGTCCGGCCGGCAGCCGCACATCGCTGATGCTGACGCGCCGGGTTCAGGTCTTCTGACATTAACATGGGGCTGGTTGATCATTTTTCAAGCCTCTCCTGCCGCAGGCCCCGGAATACGGATAAATATTTGTCCGCCCAACTGGGATTGAGGTGGTTGTTCTGTCAAAGTTAATCGCCCGATTGCAATATCTGTTTAATGACCACAAGAAATTTGAGGTTGCCTCAAATTTAGTGATCCAGGTCTAATACCGGATACCTCAATTGGGGTAACATCAACACCAGTCATTGCACAGGGAGCAACTGGCTCCCAACTGCCCCACCCGATGTGTGGTGCTTCAGGATGAAATGTGCGTAGGGAAATCGCGACCACTCGGTGAGGATCGTTTCCATTTATTTGATTTCTGAGGCATAACAATGAGCGACATCAAGAACGTCCGCATTGAAGAAGACCTGCTGGGCACCAAAGAAGTTTCCAACGACCTCTACTACGGCGTGCACACCCTGCGCGCTGTTGAGAACTTCAAGATCAGCACTCAGAAGATTTCTGACGTTCCCGAGTTTGTTCGTGGCATGGTCCTGACTAAGAAGGCGGCTGCACTGGCCAACGGTGAGCTGGGCACCATCCGTCCCGAGATCGCAGACAAGATTGTCGAAGCCTGCGACCTGATGCTGAACACCGGCAAGTGCTTCGATCAGTTCCCGGTCGATGTCTATCAGGGCGGCGCCGGTACCTCCGTCAACATGAACACCAACGAAGTGCTGGCCAACATCGCCCTCGAGCTGATGGGACTTGAAAAGGGTCGCTACGACGTCATCAACCCCAACGATCACGTCAACAAGTGCCAGTCCACCAACGATGCCTACCCCACCGGTTTCCGCGTGGCCGTGGTCAACAGCACCGACACCACCCTGCACGCTCTGGAAGCCCTCATCGCCGCCTTCGATGTCAAAGCCAAGGAATTCAAACATATCCTGAAAATGGGCCGTACCCAGTTGCAGGACGCCGTGCCCATGACCCTGGGTCAGGAGTTCCACGCCTTCGCCGTCACCCTGCGTGAAGAGATCAAATCCATCAAGCGTTGCCAGGAGCTGCTGCTGGAAGTGAACCTGGGCGCCACCGCCATCGGTACCGGTCTGAACACTCCGCCCGAGTACTCCGGTCTTGCCATCAAGCGTCTGGCCGAGATCACCGGTCGTGCCTACGTGCCGGCAGAGGACCTCATCGAAGCGACCTCCGACTGCGGCGCCTATGTGATGCTGCACGGTGCGGTCAAGCGTCTGGCCATGAAGCTCTCCAAGATCTGTAATGACCTGCGTCTGCTCTCCTCCGGCCCGCGCACCGCGCTCAAAGAGATCAACCTGCCGGAAATGCAGGCTGGCTCCTCCATCATGCCGGCCAAGGTCAACCCGGTCATTCCGGAAGTGGTCAACCAGTCCTGCTTCAAGGTATTCGGCAACGACGTCACCATCACCTTCGCCGCCGAGGCCGGTCAGCTGCAGCTGAACGTCATGGAGCCGGTGATTGGTCAGGCCATGTTCGAATCTCTGAGCCTGATGGAAAAAGCCTGCATCTCCCTGCGCGAGAAGTGCGTGGAAGGCATCACCGCCAACCCGGACATCTGCATGAACCACGTGCTGAACTCCATCGGCATCGTGACCTACCTGAACCCCTTCATCGGTCACCATGAAGGCGACATCGTCGGCAAGATCTGTGCCCAGACCGGCAAGAACGTCCGCGAAGTCGTGCTGGAACGCGGCCTGCTGACCGCCGAACAGCTGGACGAGATCCTCTCCATCGAGAACCTGATGAACCCGCAATACAAAGCCAAGCGTTACACCCGCGAAGCCACCGTATAAGCGAGCAGATGGGCCGGGGTTATCCCGGCCCATTTAAAGTCAATTCCCGAGCGGTCTCTCCACAGCCCCATCGGGAATTGGCTTTTCAGCCTAATAAAACCTAAAAAAACTGGAAAATGGAGTGTTCGCTATGATTGGAATCGAGTTACTTGTCGTGCTCGCCGCTATCTATCTGGGGGCCCGGATAGGCAGTATAGGTATCGGCTTTGCCGGTGGTCTTGGGGTACTGGTACTGACCTGGGGGCTGGGCATGCCCATCCCGAGCGATCAGCTGGTGACCTATCTCCCGTGGGACGTGATCATGATCATCGCGTCCGTCATCTGCGCCATTGCCTGTATGCAGCTGGCTGGCGGGATGGATTATCTGGTGCACCTGGCCGAAAAAGCCCTGCGCAAGAATCCCAAGCACATCACCTTCGCCGCGCCGGTCGTCACCTACCTGATGACCATGCTGGCCGGTACCGGTCACACCGCCTTCTCCACCCTGCCGGTGATCGCCGAAGTGGCCAAGGAGCAGGGCATTCGCCCCTCCCGTCCGCTCTCCATCGCGGTCGTTGCCTCCCAGATTGCCATCACCGCCTCCCCCATCTCGGCGGCCGTGGTCGCCTTCTCCGGCATGCTGGAGCCGCTTGGCGTCGACTACCTGACCCTGCTGGCCATCTGCATCCCGTCCAGCTTCATCGCCTGTCTGCTGGGGGCCTTCATCGCCAACCTGCTGGGCAAGCCGCTGGATCAGGACGAAGTCTATCTGGAGCGCAAAGCCAAGGGACTCATCAAGCTGCGCGGTACCAGCCAGGTTGAGATCAAGCCTTATGCCAAGCTCTCCGTCGGCATCTTCGTCGCCTCCATCGTGGCCGTGATGGCCTATGCCACCGCCATCTCCGGCAACGTCGGCCTCATCAGCAGCCCGCCGATCCCCCGCGATGGCGCCATCATGGGCATCATGCTCTCCGCCGCCACCCTGATGGTCCTGTTCTGCAAACTGGACGCGGCCCAGATCACCAACATGCCGACCTTCAAGTCCGGTATGTCCGCCTGTATCTGCGTGCTGGGCGTAGCCTGGCTGGGCAACGTCTTCGTGAAGGGCAACATGGTCGAGATCCAGGCGTTCGCCGGCGATCTGCTGAGCCAATACAGCTGGCTGCTGGCCGTGGTGCTGTTCTTCTCCTCCATGCTGCTCTACTCGCAAGGTGCCACCACCAAGGCCCTGATGCCTGCCGCCCTGGCACTGGGTGTCAGCCCGCTGGCGGCCATCGCCTCCTTCGCCGCCGTGAGCGCCCTGTTCGTACTGCCGACCTACCCGACCCTGCTGGCCGCGGTCGAGATGGACGACACCGGCTCCACCCGCATCGGCAAGGCCGTGTTCAACCACCCCTTCTTCATCCCGGGTGTGGCCACCATCGCCATGGCAGTGGCGCTCGGCTTCTTCTTCGGTGGTCTCATCCTCTGACCGATGAACCACCCCATGTAAAACGGCCCGAACGGGCCGTTTTTTTATGCCCGGCCACCGCCGGGCGCCCATGAAAAAGCCGCTCCCGGGAGCGGCTTTCGTCATCCTGGCGGCATCCTCAGGCCGTGGTCTGGCGGGTACCGAAATAGTCAGCCAGGAAGTCGTCGAACGACAGGCTGTCACTGCGTTCCCGCTCCCGCTGCTTGGCCAGGGAGTCCCGTGCCTCGCCAGCAAAATAGGCCTCGTCCCAGTACTGCAGATCGCCGGCCAGCATCTCTTCCCGGTAGCGGCTCGCCAGCGCATCGCCGAAGCAGCCGTTGTCCTGGCCGCTTGAAAGCAACTGCTTGAGCAGGCGGGCGGAGTAGGTCTGCTCGGGGTCGAGCAGCTTCTCACGGTGCATCGCCAGCGTCTCGCGATAGCGGTTGCGACCACAGCAGCGATCCAGCAGCGCTGCGACCTCGGCCAGCTCGTCGAACAGCTTGAGGCCGTACTCCTTGAGGCCGATGGCATTGCCCTGTTCATCTTCAAGCGTCAGGCCGGGGCGACGCCCCTCCAGCACCACCTTGTTCTGGTTGCGGCGGTTGCGGGCAACCTCATCATCCGAGAGCACGGGGGACGGGCGCAACAGGCACCAGACCAGGAAGAGATCGAAGAAGCGGATCTGATCCACCTCGATACCGAACGGGGTAAAGGGATTGACGTCCACCGTGCGCAGCTCGATGTATTCGATGCCGCGCTGCTCCAGCGCATCCGAGGGCTTCTCGCCGCTGCGGGGGGTGCGCTTGGGGCGGATCGGCGCGTAGAGCTCGTTCTCCAGCTGCAGCACGTTGTCGTTGAGCTGGCGGTACTCGCCGTTCACCTTGACCCCTATCCTGGCGAAGTCGGGATCATGGGTATTGATGGCCCGGCGCAGACTGCTCACATAAGCGGGCAGGCTGTCATGACTGATCTTGAGCCCCGCCTGGGCGCTGTTGGTGTAACCGAGATCGGACAGGCGCAGAGCCGTGGCATAGGGCAGGTAAAGGGTGCCCTTGCCGGTCTTCTGGAACGGCAGGCTGCTCTTGCGCCCCTTGAGGAAGGAATCGCAGATGGCAGGAGACGCGCCGAACAGATAGGGCACCAGCCAGCCGAAGCGGTAGACGTTGCGAATAAGCCCCATGTACTTGTCGGAGATGAAGCGCTGGCTGCAGCAGCCCTCTCCCACCAGATCCTGCCACTCGCACCAGAAGCTGTCCGGCATGGAGAAGTTGAAGTGCACCCCGGCGATCACCTGCATCAGGCTGCCGTAGCGGTTCTTCAGACCCTGGCGATAGAGGGTCTTCATCCGCCCGATGTTGGAACTGCCGTACTGGGCCAGGCGGATGCTCTCCTCGTCACCGACGAAGCAGGGCATGGAGAGGGGCCAGATCCGCTCCTCTCCCAGATGATGAATGGTGTGGCGGTGAATGTCGCCGAGCTGCTCGATCAGGCTCTCGATGGAGTCGGTGGCCGGCGTGATGAACTCCAGCAGGCTCTCGGAGTAATCGGTGGTGATGTTGGCATGGGTCAGGGCCGACCCCAGGCTTCTGGGGTGATCGGTCTGGGCCAGGGTCCCTTCGGGGGTGATGCGCAGACATTCGCGCTCGATCCCGCGCCGGATCCCCTTGAGGGCGGTCACCCGTTCCGGGGTGCCCAGCGCAGCCAGCAACTCGGTGAGCGACAAGCTAGTAGTAGTCATATTCACGGCTCATGTGTGGCCGCCCCACCCGGGGCGGCACTTATTGTTGCGACGCCCCTCAGGGCAGTTGCAGTGGATAGATGGGAAGATGAAGCTCACTCAGGGGTTTTTCAAGCTTTTGCTTGTCTCCCACCACCACAATCACCATCTCGGCCGGATCCAGCCAGCGGGCTGCACTGGCCTTCAGCGTCTCGGGTGACACTGTTTTGATCAGGTTGTTCTGGGCCTGCACATAGTCCGGCTTCAGGTCGTACATGATCATCTGCAGCAGGAAGCCAGCCTTCTGCCCCAGGGTCTCGTAGGAGAGCGCATCCTGCTGGGAGACGGCGCTGCGCATGTAGGCCAGCTCCACTGGGGTCGGCCCGCTCTTGCGGTAGCCGTCCATCTCCTTGAGGAACTGGCGGATGGCATCCACGGTCGCATCGGTGCGCACATTGGCGCCGGTCGCGAAGACACCCGCCTCGCGGTTGGCCTGGAAGCCCGAGCTGGCACCATAGGTGTAGCCCTTGTCTTCCCGCAGGTTGAGGTTGATGCGGCTGTTGAAGTTGCCACCCAGGTTGAAGTTCATCAGGTTGGCGATGAAATAGTCTCCCGTGGTGTCAAACGGCATGGCGCGGCGGCCGATGCGGATCACCGACTGGGGGGCCCCCGGCTTGTCCACCAGATAGATGCCTGGCTTGGCCTGCTCTCCCCCGGGCTTGAGATCCCCCAGGGTCGGGGCGGCCCCCTGCCACTGGGTCAGGAAGGCGAGACCGGATTCCACCTGCTGGGCGGTCACATCACCTGTCACCACCACCTTGGCATTGGTCGGATTGTAATAAGCCTCATAGAAGCGCTTCACATCCGCCAGGGTCAGCTTCTCCACGTCCGCCAGCACCCCGTCAGAGGGTTGGCCGAGGCGGTTCTGCTTGCCATAGACCAGTTCGCGGAACGCCTGACCCGCCAGCCACTCGGGTTGCTGCTCGCTCTGTTTCATGCCTTGCAGCATCTGGGTCTTGAGCCGCTCGAAGTCCGCTTCCCGCAGGCCGGGTTGCAGCAGTACTTCCCGCACCAGCGCCAGGGTTTCGGGCAGCTTGTCCGCCAGACTGCTGATGGTGATGAGGTTGTTGTACTGGGCGCTGGAGACGCTGATGCTGGCGCCGAGTTTTTGCAGCTCGTCGCTCAGCTCGGCCTCGGAGAGGCGCGTCGTCCCCTGCTCCAGCATGGCGGCGGTGAGGCTGGCCAGCCCCAGCTCTCCCTTGCCTTCGGCCCGGATGCCACCCGGCAGGGCGATCATGATGGAGACGGCCGGGATCTCGTCGCTGTGGGTGCCGATGATCTCGATCCCCTTGTCGAGCTTGCCACGCCAGATGGCGGGCACCTTGACGCTCACCGCATCGGCCGCCTTGGGCTGCACGCTGCGATCGAAGTCATCTTTCACCGGCCGCTCGGCCAGCACCTTGTCATGCTTGCTGTAATCCGGCAGCTCCCGCTTGGCGGGAGTGAAGTTCGGGGTCGCGGCCTGCCAGTCGCTCTTGCCCTTGGGCACCACGCTCAGCACCACGGCAGGCTTGTTCTGGATGAACTTGTCGTAGGCAGCCTTGACGTCAGACCCCTTGACCCGGGCGATGGCATCCAGATTCTTGAACACATAGTCGGGATCCCGGGCCAGCACCTGCCCCATGGCAAGCTGGCTGACCTTGCCCTCGATGCTGTCGAGTCCCCAGATGGCGGACGCGCGATAGCTGCTGATGGCCTTCTCCAGATCCGCGGGCTTGATGCCGCGCTGGGCGAACTCGCCGATCACCTTGTCCACCTCGCCCTTGAGGGTCTTGAGGCTGCCATCCGCCGCCGGATTGGGGTAGGCATAGACCGTCAGGGTACAGGCAAGTTCTTCGCAGGAGTGGGAGGCACCCGCCTCGATGGCCTTGCCGGTTTTCACCAGGGACTGGTAGAGCATGGAGCTGGCAGAGCCCCCCAGCACATCGGCAAAGATGTCCAGCGCCGGCTCCTGCGGGTCACCCAGGGAGACGGTCGGGTAGCTGATATACAGGAGCGGCAGATGCACCTTGTCTTCCAGCGTCACGTAGCGGGTTGCCGGCAGGGTGGCAGGCTGAGGCGTCGGTTCGGCCACGTCCGGACCGCGCGGGATGGAACCGAAGTACTGCTCAATCCAGGCCAGCGCCTGCTTGGTATCAAAGTCGCCGCCCAGGGTCAGGGTCGCATTGTTGGGGCCGTACCAGCGCAGGAAGAACTGCTTGAGGTCGTTGACGTCGACCCGGTCGAGGTCCTCCACATAACCGATGGGTTGCCAGGAGTAGGGGTGGGTGCGCGGATAGAGTGCCTCCCCCACCCGCTCGCCCACCAGGCCATAAGGCTGGTTGTCGATGCGCTGGGCCCGTTCGTTCTTGACGGTGGCGCGCTGGATCTCGAACTTCTTCTGGCTCACCGCATCGAGCAGGAAGCCCATGCGATCCGCCTCCAGCCAGAGCACCTTCTCCAGCTGGTTGGCCGGCACGGTTTCGTAGTAGTTGGTACGGTCCTTGTTGGTGGTGCCGTTCATGTCACCGCCCGCCTCGTTGATGATCCGCATGTGTTCCTGATCACCAACGTGCTTGGAGCCCTGGAACATCATGTGCTCGAAGAAGTGGGCAAAGCCCGACTTGCCCACGGTTTCCCGGGAGGAGCCGACGTGATAGGTGACGTCCAGATGCACCAGGGGATCGGAGTGGTCGGGGGCCAGGATCACGGTCAAACCGTTGTCCAGCTTGTACATCTGGTAGGGGATGCCGAGCTTGCCCTCTTGTTTGACCTGCTCGGACACCAGGGTCGGGGCCGCCAGCACGGGAAGGGAGAAGCCCAGCAGCATGCTTAATGGAATGAGTTTGTTCACGGGTACCTCGTGAGTGACAAAAGGGCTAGAAGATCTGACTGGCCAGCAGAAACACCAGGGCATAACGAAGCAATTTGCCGAGCCCGATCAAGATGAGGGAGCGCCAGAAGGAGAGGCGCAGCCAACCAGCCAGCAGACAGAGACCATCGCCGACCACAGGCGTCCAAGCAAGCAGTAGACACCAGTGGCCATGACGTTTGAGCCAACCAAGGGCTTTTTGTTCCCCACGGCCTTGAAAATCTTCCGGTTTTTTCTTGTGGGTGGCGAGCCAGCCGAGCCACCAGGTGGTCATGGAGCCCAGGGTATTGCCCAGCGTCGCCCAGAAAAGCAGGCTGGTCATGCTCCACTCCCCCTTGACCGCCATGGCGCCCAGCAGCACTTCCGAGCTGCCGGGCAACAGGGTGGCGGAGGTGAAGGCGCTCAGAAACAGCCCTCCCAGCCCCATCCCGGTGAAGTCTATCATCCGGGCTGGCCGTCTGCGGCGGACATGCGCAGCAACAGCTTGCCGCGCACATGGCCCTGCTCGATGGCCTGATGGGCCAGCGCCCCTTCTGCCAGCGTGTATTCACCGGAGACAGTGATCTTCACCTCCCCCTGGCGAAGCAGCGTCAGCATCTGGGTCAGCTGCGTTCGATCGGGATGGACCAGCATGCCGACAACCTCGACGCCGAGCTCGGCTCCCGCGTCCTTGATCTGCTGGGCCGTGATGGTGGGGACCGTCACCAGACGGCCGCCCGGCTTGACGCAGGCCAGCGCAGCCTTGCCGCTCTCGCCCCCCACCAGATCCAGCACCAGATCGAACGGACCATCGGTGATCGCTTCGGTGCACCACCCGGCCTGGTGGTAATCCACCATCCGGCTCGCCCCGAGACTATGAAGGAAGCTGTGATTGTCGCCGCTTGCCGTGGCAACCACGTGGGCACCATAGGCGGCGGCAAACTGCACCGCCAGGTGGCCGACGCCACCGGCACCGGCCAGGATCAGTACCCGTTGCCCCGACTGCAGGCCACCGTGCTCCAGCAGCCCCTGCCAGGCGGTGAGACCCGCCAGCGGTAGGGCCGCTCCCTGCCTGAGGCTCACCCCATCGAGCTTGACCAGCTCCTCCTCGCGGGCCACCACGGATTCGGCATATGCACCGGCGGCGAGGGGGAAACCCACCATGCCGCACACCTGATCCCCCTCGGCCAGGGAGGTCACGCCGGGCCCCACCTTTTCCACCACGCCGGAGACGTCATAACCCGGCGTCCAGGGCAGGTTGTCCTTGTTCTGGGCGGCCGCCCAGCCGAGACCGGCCCGGGTCTTGGCATCGATGGGGTTGACCCCCGCAAAGCAGATGCGCACCCGGACCTCTCCCTCCGCGGGCACCTTGTCCAGGGAAGGGTTGAGCCTGAGTACCGAGGGGTCGCCGAATGCGGTAATCTGTAGCTGCGTCATTGCACAATCCATCCTGTTGATTGATCAAGGGTCAACAGAATAACAGCGAGGACACCATGGCTCGAATGTTTCTTATTCCTCTGTTGCTGGCCCTGGGGTGGTGGGCGTTTCTGCTCTACTTCCGCATTCCGCTCAAACAGGGGGCCAAGGGCTTTTACTGGATCATCGGCATCGGCGGCGGGCTTGCCGCCTTCCTCAGCCTGATGATGGTGCTCACTCACTAGGGTTCGGGGACAAGGGGGAAGAAGAGAAGATGCTGCATGGACTGAACCATCTCACGCTGGCAACCGGCGATCTCGACAGCAGCGTTGCCTTTTATGTCGACTTGCTGGGATGTCGCCCCAGGGTGAGATGGGCACGGGGAGCCTATCTCACCCTCGGCGATCTCTGGCTCTGTCTCTCCTGCGATCCTCCCCAACCGGCCAGAGATTACAGCCATGTCGCGTTTGGCATCTCGCCTGAACAGTTTCCAGCCTTCTGCGCCCGTCTGCGCGCGGCGGGCGTCGTGGAGTGGAAGAAGAACAGCAGCGAAGGGGATTCACTCTATCTGCTGGATCCCGACGGGCACCGACTGGAAATCCATGCAGGCAACCTGGATAGCCGCCTCGCCTCTCTCAGACAGCAACCCTATGAGGGTCTTATCTGGTTCGACTGAGCCGAATTCACCCCTGCTCGGCACGAAGATGGTAGTGACGATTGCTGCCCTGCCCCAGCACGCCCTGCGCCAGCAGATGCTGGAACACCCGGTCCACCTCCTCCAGAGACAGTGACAATGCCTCTGCCACCTTGCGTTTGCTGCATTTGAGCTCGCCGCTCTCCAGCGCGTCGCGCACCTGGGCGACCACGGCTGGCTCGGGCATGGGTCTGCTGATGGCTGGCGGCTCCGGGGTCGGCACTGCGACCCGGGCCTCGGCTTGCGCCTTCTCCCGTTGCCACATCCATTGACGGCGGAAGCGGTTCTCCTCACCGATCAGGCTGACGAAAAAGGCACCAAACGCATCGAGCAGGATAGACAGGAAGCAGACCAGCAGGAACTGCACCTGGCCGATGCTCATGCCCACCCCGTCCGCCAGACTGCTCATCAGCCCCAGCATGGAGGACTGCTCCCCCAGCGGCTTGGCGTCCCGCTCCTGGCGCAGCTCGTCCTGACGCAGCCTGAGCTTGGTGTTGGCCTGCTGCAAACCGCTGACGCCGCTCGAGATACGCGCCATCTCGATGTATTTGCGGGCCGCCTCTTCGTTGAGCTGGATCTGCCGCTCTATGCTGGCTATCTGCTCGTCGAAACGGGCTATCTCCCGCTCGTGACGCGCCTGCTGGCTCAGGATGGTGTTGGTGGCGCTGTTGATGCCGCCGATACTGCCCCCGATGGAGATGGCGGCCAGCACGCTGTAGAACAGCAGCGACCAGAAGGCGCCGCCCAGATCCCGCCTCGCCTTGCACTCGCCGTACTCGTACCAGACGTAGAACTTGCCCAGCTCGAAGATGATGGCCAGCCCGCCGAACAGCCACTTCATCAGGGGGTTTTCGTCGATGGAGAGAAACAGCAGCAGGGAGAAGACGATGGAAGCCAGAATGGCCAGCCCGGTAAAACTGTAGACTGTCGTGAGGGCGAACCATCCCTTGGGGTAACGCAATGCGGCGCAAGCCTGTGTAGTCATGATGAAGCGGGAAACATCTGCAGGAAAAGTTGGCTGCCGATTATAGTCGCCACTCCCCCGGAGAGAAGGGCAAATCCCCGAATTCCCGCCGATGGACGATCAGCTGCCCAGAGTGCGACCAAAACGTGCAAATCGGCAGCAGAAAAACACTACAATCGACCCCGTACCTGAAGGACATCTGCGGTTATGCTCGGGTTAAGCCCGCCGCATTACACTCATTTCCACCGAACACGACTCGAGGACATCATGAACAGAACGACGGCTTTGTTGCTCTCTCTTTTTCTGATCACTGGTAGCGCCCTGGCACAGGACGAAGGGAGCCAGACCTTCTCCGTGGATGCGCTGACCTTCAATCTGGACTGGAATGACACGCAGTTTGACTGGTCCCAGAGCAACTGCTTCGATCTCGGGAGCGGTGACACGGCCGCCGCCGACTGCAAGAGGATCAACCTCAGTCTGGAGGACGAGACGCAGCGCAACCAGCCCCCCAGCACCAACCAGATCAGCACGCGACCGGATCAATGATCCCCCTGACAGGAGCCTTGATGCGATGACCCACATGACCATGACTTCCCGCGGCGCACTGCTGCTCTCCCTGCTTCTGGTTCAGGGAATGGCCTTTGCTGCCCCCCCTTCCAAACACGATGACGACATCCGGATTTCCACCGACCAGGGCCGGGTAAGCCTGGATTGGGACGACAAGGAGTACGAGTGGTGGCAGCACAACTGCCTGGATGTCAGCACCCGGACCAGCCGCATCCAGCTCAACTGCGACAACATGGATGGAAAATACCGCGACCATTACAACCGCAGCATTCACAGTGGCAACAACCCGGGTCAGGGCCATGACAAGCCCAGGAACAAGCACGGCGGCAACGGCCACCAAAAACACTGACCAGCATGCCCATGGACATGGTTGAGGGGCCTGTGGCCCCTGGAGTCATGTCCCCTACCAGTAGTTTTCCATGCTGATATTGCCGGGGGCGCGACGCAGGTTCTTGGCAAGCCCCAGCCCGAGCAGGGCCTGCTGAGTCTCTTTCACCATGGCGGGGTTGCCGCAGATCATCACTTGGCTCAACTCGGGGGAGAAGTTCAGCCCCACCCTCGCCTGCAAGCTGCCATCGACGATGGCTGCCGGGATACGCCCTGCCATCGCCTCCGGCCAGGTCTCACGACTGACGAAGGGAACATAGCGAAAACGCTCGCCATGCTGCTCGGCAAAACTGGCGATAAGCGGCTGATAGCTGAGCTCTTCCCCTTTTCTCACCCCATGTACCAGCACCAGATGCTCGAAGCGGTCGAAGACCTGTCCTTCTGCCAGCATGGCGAGGAAGGGGCCGATGGCGGTGCCGGTTGAGAGCAGCCAGAGATCCCGTCCCGGGGGAATCTCATCCAGGGTCAGAAAACCGGTGGCCTGGGACTGCACCAGCAGGCCGTCGCCCACCTGCAGGGAACCGAGAGAGGGGCTCAGTTCACCGCCGGGGATCTCCACCAGATAGAATTCGTGATAGGGCGTGCCGGGAGGATTGACGAAGGAGTAGGCACGCTGGACTCGACGCTCGCCCTGCTCCAGGGCCAGCTTGGTGAATTGACCCGCCTTGTAGGGGGCAAGTTCCGCCTCCACACGCAGGGAGAGCAGGGTGGGTGTCCACTCGATGCGCTCGATGACCCGACCTTCAACCCAGGCAGCCATAAAGGTTCTCCTCCAGAGGAACAGACCTTCACTTTACCCCTTGATCTGAAAATAAAAAACCCGCGCATGTGCGCGGGTTTTTCTGCAAGAGCGGAACGCTATTACAGAGCAACAACCTGGATTTGTACGGTTGCTTTGACGTCAGCGTGCAGCTGAACAACAACTTCGTACTCACCGGTGTTACGCAGAACGTTGCCCATGCGGACTTCGCTCTTGGCAACGGCTACGCCGGCAGCAGTGATGGCTTCAGCCACGTCACGGGTACCGATGGAACCGAACAGCTTGCCTTCGTCGCCAGACTTGGAGGCGATGACAACGGCAGCCAGCTCACCCAGCTTGGCAGCGCGCTCTTCGGCAGCAGCCTTGTTGGCAGCCAGTTTGGCTTCCAGCTCAGCGCGACGAGCACCGAAGGCTTCGATGTTGGCCTTGGTGGCCATAACAGCTTTGCCTTGCGGGATCAGGTAGTTACGGGCATAACCAGCTTTTACGGAAACTTGGTCACCCAGACCGCCCAGTTTGGCGATCTTATCGAGCAGGATAACTTGCATTACCTTTCCTCTATAGATTTCGTTGAGTTAGGCGTAAGCGCCGGGCCGATTCTTACTTGTTGTGCAGATCGGTGTACGGCAGCAGAGCCAGGTAACGAGCACGCTTGATGGCGCGTGCCAGCTGACGCTGATACTTGGCGCGGGTACCGGTGATACGGCTCGGTACGATCTTGCCAGATTCAGTGACGTAGTTTTTCAGAGTAACGATATCTTTGTAGTCGATCTCGGTAACGTTCTCGGCGGTGAAGCGGCAGAACTTACGACGACGGAAATAACGTGCCATGGCCTTTATCCTCTAATGCGGTGATCTAAGAATTACTCTTCGGAAGACGCTTCAACAGCATCTTCGCGACGCTCGTCGTCACGACGGGTGAAGCGCTCTTCCTTGGCCTTGGCCATCGGAGAAACTTCAGTCACGGCGTGCTTGGTGCGCATGATCATGTTGCGGATAACGGCATCGTTGAAGCGGAAGTTGGTTTCCAGCTCATCGATAACGGCCTGTTCAGCTTCTACGTTCATCAGAACGTAGTGAGCCTTGTGCAGCTTGTCGATCGGGTAAGCCAGTTGACGACGGCCCCAATCTTCCAGGCGATGAATGGTACCACCAGCGGTGGTGATAGCGCCGGTGTAACGCTCGATCATGCCAGGTACTTGCTCGCTCTGGTCCGGATGAACCATGAAGACGATTTCGTAATGACGCATTTTAGCTCCTTACGGATTAATTCAGCCTCCGCCCAGGTGCAGCCAGACCTCGGAGGCAAGGAACATAGTGATGTTTAGACGCTGCTTTCTAGGGCGGCGTATTGTACGAAATCACCTCTCCCACTGCAACTGGCGAAGCGAGATGTTTTTCTCGATGAGCCCGATACAAAACTTTAATTGATAACAATTATCATTTAGATCCATACTCTCCTCATATCCCCACGGAGGATGACAGTATGCAACCTGCGCTCACCACGGCCATCCCGGCCCGCAAATTCAAGCTGACCCTGCTCGGCCCCGCCTTCATCGCCGCCATCGGTTATATCGACCCGGGCAATTTTGCGACCAATATCCAGGCCGGCTCCACCTTCGGCTATCAACTGCTGTGGGTAGTGGTGTGGGCCAACCTGATGGCCATGCTGGTGCAGACCCTCTCGGCCAAGCTCGGTATCGTCACTGGCAAGAACCTGGCGGAACACATTCGTGATCGTCTGCCCAGGCCCGCAGTCTGGGCCTATTGGGTGCAGGCCGAGATCATCGCCATGGCCACCGATCTCGCCGAGTTCATCGGCGCTGCGGTCGGCTTCAAACTGCTGCTCGGCATCACCCTGCTGGAAGGGGCCTGCATCACCGCCGTGGTCACCTGGGGGATCCTGATGTTGCAATCCCGCGGCCAGAAGCCGCTGGAGTTCGTGGTGGGGGGCCTGCTGCTGTTCGTGGCCGCCGCCTACATCGTCGAGCTGGTGTTCTCGCGCCCCCATCTGCCGAGTCTGCTGGAAGGGGCACTCTTCCCCGGTCTCCCCAATGGTGATGCTGTCTATCTTGCTGCCGGCGTGCTTGGTGCCACCGTGATGCCCCATGTCATCTATCTCCACTCGGCCCTGACCCAGCACACCCAGGAGCAGGGCACGGTGACCCAGCGACTGCACACCACCCGGGTCGACGTGGCCATCGCCATGACCATCGCCGGCTTCGTCAACCTGGCCATGATGGCCATGGCGGCGGCCGCCTTCCACAGCTCCGGCAACCAGCAGGTGGCCGAGCTGGAATCGGCCTACCAGACCCTCACGCCCCTGCTGGGACCGGCAGCCGCCACCCTGTTCGGCCTCTCCCTGGTCGCCTCCGGCATCTCCTCCACCGTGGTGGGCACGCTGGCCGGCCAAGTGGTGATGCAGGGCTTCGTGCGCTTCACCATCCCGCTCTGGCTGCGCCGAGCCATCACCATGGCTCCCGCCTTCGTGGTGATCGCCATGGGCCTCAACACCACTGAAATCCTGGTGTTGAGCCAGGTAGTGCTGAGCTTCGGCATCGCCCTCGCTCTCATTCCGCTGCTGATCCTGACCGGTGATCGCGCCCTGATGGGGGCACATCGCAATCACCCCGTCACCCAGGCCGTGGGGCGCCTCATCGTCGCCCTGGTGATCGGCCTCAATGCCTATCTGCTGGTCACCACCCTCTAACGCCATCTTGAGGCTCATTGACCCGGGTTGATGAGCCTCTTCGCACTTTCGCGTATGCTGCCCCTTTCCCTTCTCATCATCTCGTTGCGGGAGCCCTGCCATGGAACATACCCGAGCCAGCTTCGTACTGGGCCACCATCAGGAACAGGCCAGCGTCGTCTGTTGCAAACAGGGGGATCCGACCCTGCTGGTCACCGACCTCACCCCCTTTCATCCCCAGAGCCACCTCTGGCCCGATCAACCCGGTGACGTGGGCACAGTGCGCTGGGAAGGGGGGGAAGCGGCCGTGGGCCCCTGCCGCATGGGCGCCATCAGTCCCGAGGGCGAGCTGTTCGTGGATACGGAGATTCCGGTCAAGCGAGGGGCGGATGGGTGGGCTTTCGTGGTGGTGCATCCCCTCGCCGGTTCCCATCACCTTGCCATTGGCTCGCCTGTGGAACTGACAGTGGATGCCGAGGCACGCCATGCCCTGAGCCTGGGCCACAGCGCCTGCCACCTGGTGGCACTGGCCCTCAATCGGGCGCTCACGCCCTATTGGCGAAAGGAGACGAGCGAGCTTGACGCTCTCGGGCAGCCGGATTTCGACCGCCTCGCCATCCAGCACTCCCGGGTCGAGCCCAGAGGATCAAAGGAGCAGTACCGGATCGGCAAGAGCCTTCGGAAAAAGGGAATCAACAGCGAGGCACTGCTGGCCGACCTCGACAGGATAGCGCTCCAGGTCAACGAGCAGCTGATGCGCTGGCTCAAAGAGGGAGGCGAGATCCGCCGCAGCCGGGCCGGTGATGCCATCATCGATTCCCGCTACTGGCATGGCATGGTGGACGGTCGGGAGATCACCATTCCCTGTGGCGGCACCCATGTGGGCACTCTGACCGAGTTGGGCCAGGTTCAGGTGACGCTGGCCTCCAGTGAAGAGGGATTTACCCTCACCACCCGGGTCACCCCCTGAACTAGCCCAACCCGCCTGATGCCGCACCACCCTGACCGGGGCGGTGTCCCAACAGAGAGACCGCAGGCAGATCAGCGCGGCGGTATCTCACCCCGGGCTGACGACCCCATGGCCACGGGGTAGCAAAAAACCATGCGATGCACCACGGGTGAGGGGCCAGTTGCCCCTTTCCTGGCGCCTGACGGCGTCAGGCAGGCTCCCTTCGCATCCCCATGTGAGGGATGTCATCTTCCAGATACCCTTCCCCTTCGGCCACGAAGCCATGCTGGCCGTAAAAACCTTGCAGGTGGGCCTGTGCACCGAGCCAGATGCTGTGTGCAGGCCAGCGTGTCTCGCACTCTCTGACCGCTTGCGCCAGCAGGCGGTGACCCAGTCCGCCCCCCCGCAACGTGGGAGAGGTGACCACGCGGCCGATGGCGGCGCCGCTGTCATCACCAATGCCAGGTGCCATGATGCGGGCATAGGCCGCCAGGTGCTCCCCCTCACGACCGAGCAGATGCAGCACGCCGTCACGGCGATCCAGGCCGTCCAGATCCTGGAAGGGACAGGTCTGCTCCACCACGAACACCTCGGCGCGCAGGGCAAGCAGCTCATACAATTCATCCGTGGTCAGCTCGGACCAGGATTTCATACTCCAGTTCATGAATGACTCCTGTTTAATGGGGTCTGACAGCATAATCTTGCCCCCGACGAGGGGCATTAACCTTGGTTAAGTTGCCCCCCTTTTCATCCAATGCGGACATGGCCGGCAAAGAGCCGATCTCTGCCCAGGTTCATCGGCCCCCCCCTGGCTCAACCCTGATCGCGCGTTTTCAGCCGCCTGCGGATGCGGCTCAGGCTGATGGGGGTGATCCCCAGATAGGCGGCAATCTGGTGATCCGGGACCCTGGCATCCAGCGCGGGGAAGCTTCGCAGAAAATGCTGATAGCGCGCCTCTGGGCCCCCGGTCAGCAGCAACAGCTCTTTCTCCTCCTTGATGCGCAGTTGCACTTCAAGGAGATGGTGATACCAGGCGGGCCAGCAAGGGAGTCGGCGCAGATCCGCCAGCGGAAGAAGTTGCAGCCGGCAAGGCTCCAGCGCCTCCACGCTGTAGCGGGCGGGCTCACCACTGAGCAGGTGGTGGAAGTCGATAAACTCGTCCCCCTCCCAATAGAACTCCTTGATGTACTCGCGGCCATCCGCCAGCACCACCTTGGCCCGCAGCAACCCCTCCTCCACTCTGACCAGCAGCGCCGGACTGTCACCGGCATGCCAGAGGCAGGTGCGAGGGGGCAAGGTCAGGGAGCGGACAAAAGAGAGGAGGCGCTCGGCCTCCTGCTCATCTGCAACCCGTTCCCAGACAAAGGGGGGTCTGTCGGTCATCGTCTTGTCAGACGCGGCGCTGGCGCACGGCTTCGAACAGGCAGACACCGCTCGCCACCGAGACGTTGAGGCTGGATACTGCCCCCGCCATCGGGATGCTCACCAGCTCGTCGCAATGTTCGCGGGTCAGGCGGCGCATCCCCTTGCCTTCGGCCCCCATCACCAGCGCCATGGGGCCGGTGAGTTTGGCCTGATAGAGATCGTGATCCGCCTCACCGGCGGTACCCACGATCCAGACGCCGCGCTCCTGCAGCTCGCGCAGGCTGCGGGCCAGGTTGGTGACCTGGATGAGCGGCACCACTTCGGCAGCGCCACAGGCGACCTTGCGCACCACGGACGTGAGGCCTGTGGCCTTGTCCCGCGGCACGATCACCGCATGTACCCCGGCCGCATCGGCACTGCGCAGACAGGCGCCGAGATTGTGCGGGTCGGTCACCCCGTCCAGTACCAGCAGGAAGGGCGCTGTCTCTTGCGCCGCCAGACCGTCCAGCAGGCTGGCCAGGTCGTGCTCGGCCAGCTTGGGCGCTTCAATCACCTTGGCCATGATGCCCTGGTGATTGTTGCCTTCCGCCTTGTCATCCAGCGTCTTGCGGTTCACGCTCTGCACCCTGATACCGAGGGACTCCAGCTCGGCCAGCAGGGGATGCAGCCGCTCGTCATCGCGGCCCTTGAGAGCCCATACCTCGATGAAGCGCTCGGGGGTACGCTCCAGCAGCGCGGAGACGGCGTGAATGCCGTAGATCAGTTCAGTACTCATTTAGTGCTCTTGGCCTTGTCGCGAGCCTTTTTGCTCGGTCGTCTGTTGCTGGGCTTGGCACGGCCACCCTTATCGGATTTGCCGCTCTCCTTGCCCTCTTTGCGTTTCTCGTGGCGCTGGGCGCTCTTGGCCTTCTCTTTCTTGATCTCGGCCTGCTTGCGCGCCATCTCCTTGGCATTCTTGCCGGTGGCCTTGAGGGGCTCTTCCACCATCACGAAGTCGATCTTGCGATCGTCCAGATTCACGCCCATCACCTTGACCCGCACCTTGTCACCCAGACGATAGCGACGGCGGAAGTTCTCGCCGATCAGCTGCTGGTGCAGCGGGTCGAACTGGTAGTAGTCGTTGGTGAGGGTGCTGACGTGCACCAGACCGTCGATGTGGATCTCCGCCAGACGCACGAAGAAGCCAAAACCGGTGACGCTGGCGATGACGCCGTCAAACTCGTCACCCACGTGATCCAGCATGTACTCGCACTTGAGCCAGTCTGCCACGTCGCGGGTGGCATCATCGGCACGGCGCTCCGTCATGGAGCAGTGCTCGCCCATCGGGTCCACTTCTTCCAGCTGGTAGTGGTAGCCACCGCTCGGCGTCCACTTGTGGCGCAGGTTGGCCTGCTGCTCCTTGGCGGTCTGGTACTTGATCGCCCGGTGCAGGATGAGATCCGGGTAGCGACGGATCGGCGAGGTGAAGTGCGCATAGGACTTCAGGGCCAGACCGAAGTGACCGATGTTGTCGGCCTGATAGATGGCCTGACGCATGGAGCGCAGCAGCATGGTGGAGAGCAATTCCGCATCCGGGCGCCCTTCGAATTTGGCGGCCAGGTCGGCAAAGTCCTTCGGCTCGGGCTCCAGGCCCCCCTTGAGCTCCAGACCCAGTTCGGCCAGGAAGTCGCGGAAGCCGGTGAGACGCTCCTCGCCCGGGCGGTCGTGCACCCGGAACAGGGCGGCGGCCTCGTTCTTCTCGATGTAGCGGGCGGCTGCCACGTTCGCCTGGATCATGCACTCTTCGATGATCTTGTGGGCGTCATTGCGCACCAGCGGTACGATACGGTCGATCTTGCGCTGGGCGTTGAAGATGAAGCGGGTCTCCTCGCTTTCGAACTCCACCGCACCGCGTTGATGACGGGCATGCTTGAGCGCCTTGTAGAGGTTGCTCAGCTCCTCGATGTGGCCCACCAGCGGATCATACTGCTGACGCAGCTTGGGATCCCCGTCCAGGATCGCCGCTACCTTGGTGTAGGTCAGGCGAGCGTGGGAGTTCATTACCGCTTCGTAGAACTTGTAGCCGGACATGCGGCCGGCGGCGGAGATGGTCATCTCGCACACCATGCAGAGCCGGTCGACCTGCGGGTTCAGGGAACAGAGACCGTTGGAGAGCACCTCCGGCAGCATGGGCACCACGAACTCGGGGAAATAGACCGAGTTGCCGCGCTGATAGGCTTCGGTGTCGAGGGCCGTGCCCGGTTTCACATAGGCAGAAACGTCGGCAATAGCGACCCACAGGCGCCAGCCGCCTCCGCGCTTGGCTTCACAGAAGACGGCGTCATCGAAGTCACGGGCATCTTCCCCGTCGATGGTCACCAGCGGCAGGGCGCGCAGGTCGATGCGACCCTCTTTGGCCTTCTCCGGCACCTGCTCGCCCAGACCGGCGACCTCCTTGGTCACCTCTTCCGGCCAGGTGTGCGGAATGCCGTGGGTACGCAGGGCGATCTCGATCTCCATACCGGGCGCCATGTTCTCACCCAGGACTTCCAAGACGGTACCGACCGCATTGAAGCGGGCAGTGGCGCGCTGGTTGATGCGCACGACCACGACCTGGCTCTGGCGAGCCCCCTTGTTCTCCCCTTCCGGGATGATGATGTCCTGGCCGATGCGGCTGTCATCGGGTACCACAAAACCGACGCCGTTCTCGACGAAGTAACGACCAACGATGTCCGCCTCGCGGGATTTGAGCAGGCGCACCAGACGCGCTTCCTGACGACCCTTGCGATCGATCTCGGTCGGCTGCACCAGGGCATAGTCGCCATGCATCAGGCGCTGCATCTCGCGGTTGTTCAGGAAGAGATCCGCTCCACCACCCTCGGGGCGCAGAAAACCGAATCCATCTTTGTGGCCAAGCACATAGCCTTTGACCAGATTCAGGCGATCCGGCAGGGCGTAACATTGGTTGCGGGTGAACACGAGCTGCCCGTCGCGCTCCATGGCGCGCAGACGACGTCGCAAGGCTTCCAACGGCTCTTCATCGGTCAGCTTGAGGACCTTGGCCAGCTCTTCCCGGGACATGGGTTTCTCATGGCCCTTGATGAGCTCCAGCAGCATCTCGCGACTGGCGATGGGGTTTTCGTATTTTTCGGCCTCGCGTTGGAGGAAAGGATCTTTTTGAGACATAAGCAGGCCTTAGGGTAGGTAATAACGCAGACATTATATCGGAGGGGGGAGCTAATGGCATCCATCGACTGCCTTTTGGCCATTCTCTCTGTCATACTGGACACAGTTTGCAGGTATGTGAGACTCGGAACTCATGAGCAAGGACTCGTTCGCCCAATCTGCCGCCTATTTGAAACAGGCGGTTCCCCTGATGATCAAGTATCAAATTCCCACCACGCCGAACAACTATCACCTTTGGTACAGCTATGTCTCCGGCGACATGCCCGAACTCAACCATGCCGTCGATCAGGCGATAAAACAACAGGGGACCTTCTCCCTGACCACCTGTGAGCGTCTCTACCACCAGCACCTTGCGGCTCAGGACGAGCAGCAGATCGAGGCGATGAAACTCAACCTGGCGGCCATGGCCAGCGAGCTGAGTCACTCGATGCAGGATGCCATCTCCGATACCGGGCTGTTTCAGGAGATGCTCGACAAGAGTTTCGACAAGCTGAGCAAGATAGACGACGAGGGGCTCAGCCTGGAAGACACCATGGGGATCCTGCGGGATCTCGTGCGCGAGTCGCGTGACGTACGCATGTCCACCCTCCACTTTCGCAACCAGCTCAGCAGCGCCGAGAAAGAGATAAAAGAGCTGAAACAGGCCCTGAACGAGACGAGGAAGCTGGCCACCGAGGACCCGCTCACGTCTCTGCTCAATCGACGCGCCTTCGATCTCGAGATGGACAGCCTCATCCGTAGCAAGCAGCCCTTCTCCCTGATCCTGACCGATATCGATCGCTTCAAGAACTTCAACGACGAATACGGACATCTGCTGGGGGACCAGGTGCTGCGCATCGTCGGCAAGCGGCTGCGAGAGGCCAGCAAGGAGGGCATAACCGCCTATCGCCTGGGGGGTGAGGAGTTTGCCCTCTTGGTGCCAAACCGCGCCCTGGCGCTGACCCGCCAGATGGCCGAGAGCCTGCGTCGCGTCATCGAGCGGATGTCGATTCTGGATCGCAAATCCGGGCGACGCATCGATCACATCACCGCCTCGTTCGGTGTGGGGGAATACATCCCCCAGGAGACGGCAGACACCCTGATCGAGCGTACCGACAAGCTGCTCTACAAGGCCAAAGAGCTGGGACGCAATCGGGTGATGCCACTGCCCTCCTGATCCCACCAGATGCAAAAAGGCCGGTCATTGACCGGCCTTTTTCATGCTTCCCTTCTCGGGATCAGAGGCTTTTCAGCTTCTCTTCCGGCAGGGCCAGCTCGTCATTGTGGTTGACACCGATACCGCGCTCCAGCACATGGCGGGCGATGGCATGGGCCTCTTCCAGCGAGTGCATGCTGTAAGTACCGCACTGGTATTCGTTCAACTCGGGGATCTTGCCCTGATCCTGCACGGTCAGCACGTCGCTCATGGCGGCCTGCCAGGCAGCGCCAACACGGGCTTCATCCGGCGCACCGATCAGACTCATGTAGAAGCCGGTGCGGCAACCCATGGGAGAGATGTCGATGATCTCCACCCCATTCCCATTGAGGTGGTCACGCATGAAGCCGGCAAACAGATGCTCCAGAGTATGGATGCCGCGCTCGGAGAGGATCTCCTCGTTCGGCACGCAGAAACGCAGGTCGAACACGGTGATGGTGTCCTTGTTCGGGGTCTGCATGGTCTTCGCCACCCGCACTGCCGGGGCGGCCATGCGGGTATGGTCGACGGTAAAACTGTCCAATAACGGCATTTCTGACTCCTGATTTGGTTACCAGAACCAGCCCCCGCTGGAGAGCTGATCCTTGCATTGTCGATACTGGGCACCGTAGCGCTGGGCACGGGCCTCCACCTTGCGGGAGACCTTCATCAGCCATCCCTTGCTGCGGTAGCTGCCACGTCGGTAGCCCCCCCAGCCTTCGTGATAATTGAGATACTGGCCATAGGCATCCCACTTGGACGTGCCGTTGAGCCGCTGTGCCTTGTGAGTGTACCAGCCCATGAAATCGATGGCGTCGGCAAAGTCGTCGCGATCGCTCCAGCCGTTGCCGGTTTCCCGCTGGTAGTCGGCCCAGGTTTCGTCTTTCACCTGGGCATAGCCGTAGGCTGAACTGGCCCGCCCGGTGGGGATGAAGAGGAAATACTGCATCGGCGGCTGGGCATCGTGCACGAAGGAGGACTCCTGGTACATCATGGCCATCACTACCTGGACAGGTGTCCCCCACTTCTCGTTCATCTTGAGCGCCGCCTCGTGCCATTCGGGTTTCTCCCGAAAGATCTGGCACAGGTTTTCCGGCTGGGCCGGCGGCCGGGTACTGCACGCGGTGAGTGCCATCAAGCACGCCGCCACGACCCCGATACGGTACAACGACATCAGAACGACAGACTCTTGCTGTTCATCACAGGGCACATCCACCACATCAGATCGCGTCTTCGTTCTCTTCACCAGTACGAATACGAATGACGCGCTCCACCTCGCAGACGAAGATCTTGCCATCACCGATCTTGCCGGTACGCGCTGTGTTCTGGATGGCTTCCAGGCAGGCATCGAGATCCTCGTCCTGCACAACCAGCTCCACCTTGACCTTGGGCAGGAAGTCGACCATGTACTCGGCACCGCGATAGAGCTCGGTATGGCCCTTCTGGCGGCCGAACCCCTTGACCTCGGACACTGTCATGCCGTTGATGCCGATCTCGGCCAGGGCCTCGCGTACATCGTCCAGCTTGAACGGTTTGATGATGGCTTCAATCTTCTTCATGGTGACTCCTTACCAGTTCTGTTTGCCGAACCCGGACGTGATGGGATAGCGGCGGTCCTTACCAAAGTTGCGAGCCGTGATGCGGGGGCCGACGGCGGCCTGACGGCGCTTGTATTCGTTGAGATCCACCAGGCGGATCACCTTGCGTACCACCGCCTCTTCGAAACCTTCCGCCACCATGTCGGCGACAGACGCATCCTCTTCCACGTAGCGCTTGAGGATGGCATCCAGGATGTCATAGGGGGGCAGGCTGTCCTGGTCCACCTGATCCGGTGCCAGCTCTGCCGACGGGGGACGATCGATGACCCGCTGCGGGATCACGTACTCCACGCTGTTGCGATATTCGCACAGCTTGAAGACCAGGGTCTTGGGGACGTCCTTGAGCACATCAAAGCCACCCGCCATGTCGCCATACAGCGTGGCGTATCCCACAGCCATCTCGCTCTTGTTGCCAGTGGTCAGCACGATACGGCGGCGCTTGTTGGACAGCGCCATCAAGAGCACACCGCGGCAGCGGGCCTGCAGGTTCTCTTCGGTGGTGTCGCGGGCGGTGCCTTCAAACAGAGGTGCCAGCTGGGTCATGAAGCCTTCGAACATGGGTTCGATGGAGATGATGTTGAACTCCACCCCCATCCGCTCGGCCTGCTCCTTGGCATCCTCCACGCTCATCTGGGCGGTGTAGCGGAACGGCATCATCACCGCCTGCACCTTGTCCGCCCCGATGGCGTCAGCCGCAATGGCCAGGGTCAGCGCCGAGTCGATACCGCCGGAGAGGCCCAGCACGGCGCCCTGAAAACCGTTCTTGGTGACATAGTCGCGCACCGCCAGCACCAGGGCCTGATAGGTCTCGGCCAACGGCTCCAGCGGCGCGGCGGGTTCCCGCTCCTTCACCGGCTGACCATCGGCAAAGCGCACCAGCGCCAGCTCTTCGGCAAACGGAGCAAGCTTGTGGGTCAGCTCGCCCTGGCTGTTGAACACTTTGGAGCAGCCGTCGAAGATCAGCTCGTCCTGGCCGCATACCTGGTTGAGGTAGATGAGCGGCAGACCGGTCTGATCGCAGCGTTCCGCCATCAGTTCGCGGCGGATCCAGGGTTTTTCCTGATCATAAGGAGAGGCATTGATGGTGAGCAGCAGCTCGGCCCCCGCCGCCTTGGCGGCCAGCGCCGGACCCGGCTGCCAGAGATCTTCGCAGATGAGCAAACCCAGCTGATGGCCACGGAACGGCACCACACAGGTATCGGTCGCCGCAGTGAAGTAGCGCTTCTCGTCGAACACCCCGTAGTTGGGCAAGTCCTGTTTGAAATAACGTGCCCGCAGTTGACCGCGCTCGTAGAGAGAGGCCGTATTGTAAAGCGCCCCCTCTTCGCGCCAGGGATGGCCCACCAGAATGGCACATTGTCCCTGCCATGCCGCGATGCGGGACAGAGCGGCCTCGACCCGGATCATCAGGTCGGCGCGCAGCAGCAGATCCTCAGGCGGGTATCCTGTCAGGGCCAGCTCGGAGCAAACCAGCAGATCGGCCCCTTGCTGATCGGCCAGGGCTGCTGCCGCCAGTACCTTGTCACAGTTATCTTCGATGGCGCCTACCGTCAGATTTAACTGGGCAAGCATCAGAGAGAGGGCTTTTGCCATGGCGATGCATCTTGAATTCGAAAATGATGGGGAATGATAAAGAAAAGGCGCTGGCTGTGCCAGCTCAACACTTGGGCTTTGCGCTGGTGTTCTGGCTGTCTGGAGATAAGATGTAACTAATCGAGGGAGATATTGCCATGATCAAGGACGAGAAAGGATTCACCCTGCTGGAACTGATGATCGCCGTCAGTCTGGGGGTCATCTTGCTTGGTATTGGTGCACCGGCCATGTCGAGCCTGCTCAATGAGAATGCCTTGAAATTTGAATCTCGCACACTCTTGAAATATCTGCGTTTTGCTCGTAGCCAAGCCATCGACAACCAGCAATCTGTCACTGTGTGCCTTGCCAATGCCAGTGACAATTGTGTCACCGCCAATCCGACCCAATTCCTCGTGTTCGTCGACGGTAATGGCAATGACATTTTCAATAACGGTGAGCAGATTCTGGCAAGAAGCCCTCAGCTATCTGACTCGCTGACTGCTGCAAACAATCGAACTTCCACTACCTTCAGCCCTGATGGCACCAGCCTGGGTACCAATGCCACCATCACGCTGTGTCGTTCAGGAAATGCCCAGATAAATCTGGTCATCTCTCCCTCCGGCCGCACCACCCAATCTACCCAGGCAAATATCTGCCTCTGAATGAAGTCCTTCGCTATCGCAGTTGACGGGCATCCTGTTGCTGACCCTCTTTTGACTGGAAATTTTCCTCCGCAGTGCGGCATTCCAGGATTTTCTTCACAGGCTGTACCGCACCATCCACCTCGTATCCTCTTTGTTTGAATTTATCCTGCACCGCCTTTGGCGTGTTGTCTGCCACAGTACCGTGCAGGACAACCTTCTGGCCGTTAACCAGCTCGACATAACATTTTATGTCATCTGCCAAGACGGACCCGGATAACAAGAGGCACAAACCCAACACCCCGCTGCGTGTTTTCATTGTGCCTCTCCTTCGTAGAGGTAAATTTTCTTGGGCGACATATCCATCTCAGCCTCCTCTGCCCCCTGGTTGCACTCTCCCGCTCCGGTACAACGCTCAGGCTCACCATCCCCTTCATCTTTCAGGATGACCTCTTCCCCGACACCGCCTCCAATAATGCGGATCTTGGCATCGTCTCCTGCATGCACCACCAAATCGTCGGCAACCTTGTTCTGTACTTCGACATAACGCTCAGGTGTCTGGTTGCCTTCAAGATCAACCACATAACGGAAGGAACTGCCATAATGCATGTCTACCATGTATTGGCGTGCAGCCCCGATGGATTGAATGGTGCATTGCTGGAACGACTGCACTTGCGGCAGGAACGAGGTGAAGTAAAGCTTGCCCTGAAGTACGACCCCGGCCCCCATGGATTTCTCACCCGGTTCGTTCAACCAATTGACCCACCCTTTGGCAGTGGTAATTCCCGCCTTGGTCACCAATATTCCATCCGTGTTTGTCTGGGCAGACAAAGGATCAGAGGTCACATCATAAAGGTCAGTAATCAAGATGGGGCTTCTTGCCTGCGCATTGGCGGCACGCGGCACGACATCATAATCACGCAACATGAAATAGCCATTGCGGACGGTCGCTTCCGATGAGGGGCGATTGCGGTCTCCACTCCCAATCAGCACTGCATCAAAGGGACGATCCTGATAGGAGTAGACCACATTCCCCCCCACAACGGTGCGGGTGACCTGCTTGTTGATGGTACGCACCACGATAGGCTGGGTGAAGAAACGGCGATCATCTGCTTGAGTGACATCCGACCCCAGGCTGGCAAATTTGAAGACGCTCCAGTCAGATTTGTTGGTGCCTGGGAGATCCATGCGCCAGATATTGCCCCCCGTATCACCCACATAGATGCGATCGACTTTGCCATCACCATCGCTGTCAAGCGTAGCTACCGACCCGGGCATACTGTCGGTCATCCCCGTGACTCTGAGGTTGCTGGTTGAAGTCGCAGCAGGGGTCGCACTGAATATCAGCGCCCCAGTATCGGCATTGACGATGTAGATACCTCTCCCCATGCTGTCACTGGTTCCCAATCCCAGCACGCTCTTGTTCACGTCATAACCGCCAGCAAAGATAAGCACGGGATCACTGACTCCCGGCACAAACGCGACTTCCGGCACCGACCAGGTCAGCCCCAGCTCACCAAAACCAGTCGTCAGACTGTTCAGACGCCATTTCAGTGTCGGCGTATCCGGGCTGGAAACGTTGAATGCATAATAGGCTTTGCCGCCGCTCCTCAAGCCGGTGAATACCCAGACAAAATCGCTCTCCGAGGATTTCAGCACCCCGTTGCGATTGGCATCTTTGATAAGGGCCACCGGAGAAGAGTCAACACCGTAGATATGTTCGGCTGATTCCGCATTGAGACGCAGCGCCTTCTGATTGGCCATGAACTCATAAGGTATCGCCGCCCAGCTTTCGTCTATGGTGCTCCCCATGTCCTTGAACATATGCAGGAAACCGGCATTGGTCCCAAACAGAATACGCAAGTCCGGTGCATCTGTCGGGTTACCGGATTGCGGGCCATAGTTCAGCACCAGGGGACGTGAGTGCAGGGGGTCACCCATGATATGGGCGCGGATCAGGGTTGATGTATCAAAGTCCTCATCATCGACATCCAACCCCTTGGTCCAGTTGATCAGGGAATCGAGTTCAGTCGTCGTAACTGCCTGCATGAAGGTCATGAGCGCGGCTTCACTGCCAGCCTGCGTTACCAGATTTGCCTTGGTCAGCTGATCGAGACGGTTCTGGGCATTGTTGATGACATAGAGGCTGCGGTTGCTTTTCCCCGCCAACATCTCTTGCGCCCCACCTTCGGCCACAACGTTCCCGTCACGGCCGGATGACCAGAAAGTCTGGGCACTGTCGATGATGGTGCCATCAAACTTGATAGCAGGCAGTCCCCGGCTGTCAGCCACATAACCGTCAGGAGAAAAGATCAGTTTTTTCAGATTGCCCCGCCATCTGGGACCATCATCTGGCTCAAACATAGCGTAATAGATGTTGTTGAGACTGCGTGTCCGGTCAAAGTTGTTGCTGGCAATGGCGGGGGACACCAGCGAGGTATTGATCCGCAGGATCGCTAGCAGCGATGCCTTCAACGCATCACTCAAGGCAGAGGCGTTGGTTGCCGGATAATAAACGCCGCCACCACGACGGGCAGTTTCAGCAAGCAAATTACCGGCCCCGCTTATCGCCTCGTCACCAAACCCGACGGTAAAGGTCGTGACTGTCTGGGTACCAGGGGAAACGGCATTCACATCCTTGTGTTTCATATAACCCGCCAATGCGGCCAGATAGCTGCTGGACCTGTTCCCTGACCCATAAGTAACGGTAGTGCCATAAGCCGCTTTTTCATCGCTGGACAATGTATTTATCAATCCCTGGACAAAGGTATTGGCATCCCCATCCTGAGTTGGCTCTCCATCGGTGATGTATATGACGTAACCGTTGTTTGAGCAGTTGTCATAGGGGGCTTGATAGGTACCTGTCGGGCTTTCGGCGGTCGTATCTCTCGTGCCTCCTTGCAAGCCATAAACAACGCTTCGTCCCCCGAAGAAGCGATACGCCTCACTCAACGTCTCGCATAATGGTGTGTTGGTACTGGCAGTCAGTCCTTCGACCCTGTCGAGCAGGTCTTGTTCTCCGGTCTTGCCATTTGACAACGTGATCTCGCTACCCAGAATATCCCGGACAACTCTGCCGCCATTGGTACTGCTACTGTCATTCCTGTTGAAAATAGCCAGACCAAAATCAACCCCGGGTGCAGATGATATCAATCCTTTGACTGCATCTTTGGCAATACGCAGACGAGATTCTATAGAGTAACCCGTAGGCCCGTAATACCACCTGATATAGTTGGCAGAATAAAGGACTACGGCTGTATTGCTGGCATTAACAGAATCTCTTGTTGCCGCTGTATAAAACCATGAGCCTTGATTATTGCTGGTTTTATTGACCGGATACCCGGTGCCAACACTCCAGGTGCCTGTGTATGGGTTCGCAGGGTTATTTGCGGTGACATCCTGCTTGCAATCGACCAAGTCGATGTTGTTTTCCTGATAACCACTAATTGAATACCAGCTTCCCCTACCTCTCCCCGGAGGACTGCCGCTTGTCACTTCATAAGTCCAGACTTGCGACTGAAAATAACCGATATTTGCAAGAGGCACCTTGGAAGTAGCACAAGCGTTCAATTTGTCGGAGAAACGCTTGTTGCTGTTAATGGCGGGGACACTCCCATCGGTTGAGAAATATATATATCGTTTAGTGTTGCTTGTGTCTGGATCATTGCTCAAAGCAGGATAGGCTGTCGCGGGATTGTACGCTTCCTTTATCTGTTCCATGGTATCAGCCATACTGCCGGAGTTATCAAATATCAGCAGCACTTTAGGTCTGAAATCACCGGCCTTATTAAAGTCGTATATAAAAAGCTCGGTGTCATCGGCTCGTGTTGACGTCATGCCAAAAACAAGACTGCACCAGCATAAAATTGAACCGAATCGTTGTAACCACATATCCTTCGCTCCTATTTTGTGAGCAGTGGCTGTTCCACACCCGCAGTCCAGGTCAGCGGGCGAGAATATTTTCCATAATTGACACCGGCCTGTAGCTCGACATATTTGCATACAGGAATCACATTGTTGCTGCTGGCATCCACCTTGCGTTTGCATACGGTTTCTGTGCGATTAGTGAGGGCAACATTAGCTGAATTGTTGCTGCTATTGACACTGATGGCAGCACTCGCCCCCAGCACAGAACCCATGCCTGCAATCACCGTCGATATGTTATTGCTCTGTACAGCCGCTTCGATGATGCCTTCCAGTCTGTGTTCTGCCTGCCTGAAATTGGCCGCAGAACCTGCCATCTTGAGATCCTGCCCGGAGGACTGCATCACCACCACGGCGATCAGCGTCAGAGGTACCAGGATGATCAGCGCGACGATCAGGGCTACGCCATGCTGTGATTTCATGAACCACCTCCAGTCATGACCACCGGGTTGCGTAGCGACACGCTGCTCTCCAGCAGCAAACGACGAAACCCATCCCCATTGCCTGATACGCTGGTACTGCCTACCTGATAGATGTTGTTGTTCACATAGCTGCTGGATGCTTGCGATGATCGCACCAGAATAAAGACACGGGCAGCAACGACACGCCCTTCGCTCCATTCCTGCTCGGTCACGTTTGTAGACGCGACATAGCGATCAATAACCCCATCGGCAACAGGAGTGTCGTCAACACCAAACAACACCGTCATGCGCTCAATCCCTTCCGCCATGGGGCCTCCGATCAGAACCGAGCCCCCATTGGCTGTCAGATAACGCTTTCTCAGTTCCGGGTTGCCTGCGGCATTGGGAGCGAGATAATAGATAAAGTGCTGATATTCCCAGAGCTGACGAGCCGGCATATCTGTCATCGTGGGCACTGTTTCTCCCCCTTTGAACATCAGCGCCGCTTGCGTCGTAGTAGCAAGATAGAAGCGATTGCCAGTAGTTGCGGCATCGGCCAGGGGCAGCCCAATCAATCTCTTGATGCTGATGACATCCGTATTGGCAATACGTGACGTCACGGGAATACAGGCAAAAGCCCCCCCGTTAATCGCCCTGTTGTTGTCCACCCGAGCGACCCAGACCCCCCGATTTGTTCCCACACTGGGTGGCAAGCTGCCACGCCCCAAATTGTCCAGACAATCGTTCGCCGAAAGCACCGCAGACCCGCTGCTGAGAGTCACGCCTTGCCCCGTTGCCATAGGGGAACCGGTGTAGTCCCCCCAGAAGCCCGCCCACTTCAGGTCCTGGGTCACCAGACGCATCGCAATACGCCCATTCTCCTGCAACTCGCTCTGATCGAAAGCATCCTCCGTTGTGGCACGGGAAGCCACGAAGATGCTCAAGCCGCCACCGACCAGAAATACGCCGATCAACATGGCAATCAACCATTCAATCAAGGTGAAGCCGCGGGCATTCATAGTGTGGTCGTCAGTACGAACTGACGCCTCTGTCTGTCTGCCGCATTGCCCAGCCCACAACTGTTGCGCACCGCGGCAACTGCACCGGCACCATCGGACAAAGACTCCCGCCCCTGCCAGAAGATCCCTATGGTCAAACTGTTGTTGGCGCCACGAATCACGCAGCCGACCGGAGATTGCAGAGGTGACGCGGCACCGGATACCGCGGTTCCCAGCAGGGACTGCTGCCAGTAGAAGAGGTCCAGTGCCTGCCGCTCTGTCCTGCTGCAATCTGACATGGTGCCATTGTTGTTGGCACAGCTCGGCATATCCAGGATCGCGTTGCCGGATACCACTGTCGTTCCCTGACCAGCCCAGCTGTCTTTGTTGATCCTGGCGCGTTCCACCAGATCATTGGCCAGCCAGTTGGCGATGGTGCGCTGACGCGCTTCGTAGCTGGAAAACTTGGCGGTAACCTGCATGGCAACCAATCCCAGCAAGCCGAAAGAGAGCACCACGGCCGCAATCATCACCTCCAGCAGGCTGAATCCCCTCGTGTGTCGATGGCGCAGTGGTTTCATCGCCTAGTCCCAGCAAGCATTGTTGACGGTATCCCCGAGCCGGGTGGCACTCCGGGTGCCATCCTGGTCGATGGAGAAAATGATGCAGTCGCTGTCTGACCCCTGCGCACCAGAGGCCGTGGCAAACAGGATGTATGTATTGACCCCGGCCGAGATGACCAGGTGATAGAAGCCGGATTCGGAGTTCTCCGAGATATTCAAATCGGCTGCGGATGAGGTATACCGATTGAAGTCCATAAAATAGGTTTCTTGTCTGTTGGCGGCGTCCAACAGCATTTTTTTGGCATCAATTCGGTGGCTGGACAGCAGGTAACGCTGATAGGAGGGATAGGCAATAGTGCCAAGAATCGCCACGATTGCGACGACAATCATCAATTCAATGAGAGAAAAGCCTCGATAGAACCCAATCATAACCCATCCTTGGTGACTGGCGGTTCATATAGTCTAATGCCGGATAGGTCGCAACGACAAATCCGGCATCAGGAACATAACTCTTTATTCTCAGGCCATCCTGGCCACATTCAAATAATTCTAAGCTCGGGCGGCACTTCAAACACCACATTCTCTTCTCGGCCAGGATGCTCGGTCACTATCTTGCCTCCCAGCTCGCGCAGACGAGCAATGACATTCTGAACCAGCACATCGGGGGCTGACGCACCCGCCGTGACCCCGATACGGACAACCCCGTCCAGCCATTGCGGCTCAATCATGGAGGCATCGTCGATGAGGTAGGCCTTGGCGCCCACCTTCTCGGCCAGCTCCCGCAGACGGTTGGAGTTGGAAGAGTTGCGCGACCCCACCACCAGCATGGCGTCCACCAGCCCGGCCATCTCCCGCACCGCATCCTGGCGGTTCTGGGTGGCATAGCAGATATCATCCTTGCGCGGCCCCTGGATCTTGGGGAAGTGCGCACGCAACGCATCGATGACATCCGAGGTCTCGTCCACGCTCAGGGTGGTCTGGGTAACGAAGCAGAGGTCATCCGGGTTCTTCACCTTGAGCCTGGCCACGTCTTCCGGTGTCTCCACCAGATACATGCCCCCCTCACTGTTCTCGTACTGTCCCATGGTGCCGATCACCTCGGGGTGGCCGGCATGGCCGATGAGCACGGCTTCGGAGCCTTTGCGACTGGCGCGATGGACCTCCATGTGCACCTTGGTCACCAGCGGACAGGTGGCATCGAACACCTTTAGGGCGCGGGATTTGGCCATCTCGCGCACGACCTTGGCGACACCGTGGGCAGAGAAGATGACGATGCTGTCATCCGGCACCTCGTCCAGCTCTTCGACGAAAACGGCACCCGCCTCCTTGAGCTTGTTCACCACGTAGCGGTTGTGCACCACCTCGTGACGGACATAGATGGGGGCACCGAACTTCTCCAGCGCGCTCTCGACGATGCTGATGGCCCGGTCGACACCGGCACAGAAGCCACGGGGGTTAGCCAGCAGAATATCCATCAGTGAACCTTCTCCTCGTCATCAACTCCCAGGATCTCCACCTCAAAGGTGACGGTGTGACCGGCCAGGGGGTGGTTGAAATCGACCGTAACCGACATCCCTTCCACCGCCCGGATGATCCCGGGCAGTTCGCTGCCGTTGGGCTGGTCAAACAGAATGATGGTACCCACCTTGGGCTCAACTTCGTTACCGAATTTGGCGCGATCGAGATGGTAGATGTTGTCAGGATTGGAAAGGCCGAACGCCTCTTCCGGCGCCAAGGTAAAGCTCTTGCTCTCCCCTTCGCGCAGCCCCAGCAGGCATTGCTCGAAGCTCGGCGTCAGGCTGCCGTCTCCCATCCGCAGACGGGCAGGTTTGCCGTGCAGCGCCGTGCTGTCGGCCACCGAGCCATCTTCCAGTTTGATAGAGAAATGGAACAGCACGCTGCTGTCCGCAACAATCAGCTGGCTCATGAGGTCGCGTCCTGTTTTTTCTCGCCACGGAAGCCGTCCAGCACGATCATGGCGGCACCGATGAAGATGAAGCTGTCAGCCAGGTTGAACGCCGGCCAATGGGCGCGCTGCCAATAGAAGTCGAGGAAGTCGACCACATGGCCCAGCACCAGCCGGTCAAACACGTTGCCGAGCGCCCCGCCGATGATCAGGCTGTAGGCGATACCGCTCCAGCGCTGGGTGACCGACTGCTTGCGCAGCCAGTGGATCAGCAGGCCACAGATGGCGAACGCCAGCACGGCGAAGAACCAGCGCTGCCAGCCTCCCTGATCCGCCAGGAAGCTGAAAGCCGCGCCCTTGTTGTAGACATGGACCAGGTTGAAGAAGGGGGTGATCTCCACCCCCGGGTAGCCAAATGGCAGCAGTTTGACCACGGCGAGCTTGCTCGCCTGGTCCAGAACAAAGGCCAGCACTGCCAGCCACAGCCAACGCAGGCCGCTTTTATGTTGAGTCATGTTCATCAGGCAAATTGACGCGTTTCGCCGTCACCCTCGACGTTGGTGACGCAGCGGCCACAGATCTCTTCGTGACCCGCGATGGTACCCACGTCCTCTACATGGTGCCAGCAGCGGTCGCACTTGGCTGCAGCTGACTGGGCCACGCAGAGCCACAGGTCATCGCGCTCGGTCGCCACGGCCTCTGCCGGTGCGACATCGACGCTGACGACCTTGGCCTTGGAGGTGAGCAAAACGAAGCGCAGCTCATCGGCCAATGCGTTCAGACGCGCGGCCAGCTCAGGCTTGGCGAACAGGGTCAGCTCGGCCTGCAGAGAACCGCCGATGCGCTTCTCGCCACGGGCCACTTCCAGCGCCTTGTTCACTTCACCGCGCACGGTGAGGATCTCGGCCCAGAACTCGTCGTTCAGCACTTCGCCCGCTTCAAGCCCGAACAGGCCGTCGTACCACTCCTCGGTGAACACGAACTCACCGCGCTCACCCGGCAGCAGGGCCCAGATCTCGTCGGCGGTGAAGCTCATGATGGGCGCCATCCAGCGCACCATGGCCTCTGCGATGTGATAGAGGGCGGTCTGGCAGGAGCGACGGGCCAGGCTGTCAGCCTTGGCGGTGTACTGACGGTCCTTGATGACGTCCAGATAGAAGGAACCCATCTCGATGGAGCAGAACTGCATCAGCTTCTGGGTCACACCGTGGAAGTTGTACTCGTCGAACGCCGCCATGATCTCGGCCTGTACCGCCTTGGCACGGCCCACGGCCCAGCGATCCACCACCACCATGTCGGCAGGCGCCACCATGTCGGTCGCCGGATTGAAGCCGTTCAGGTTGGCCAGCAGGAAGCGGGCGGTGTTGCGGATGCGGCGATAGGCGTCGGCAGAGCGCTTGAGGATCTCGTCGGAGACGGTCATCTCGCCGGTGTAGTCAGTGCTCGCTACCCACAGACGCAGGATGTCGGCACCCAGCTTGTTCATTACGTCTTGCGGGCTCACCACGTTGCCGATGGACTTGGACATCTTGCGACCCTGACCATCAACGGTGAAGCCGTGAGTCAGCACCTGGTTGTAGGGAGCCTTGTCTTTCATCGCCACGCCGATCATCAGGGAGGACATGAACCAGCCACGGTGCTGGTCAGAGCCTTCCAGATACATGTCGGCCGGCTTGCCGTTGAACTCGGGACGGGCATCGACCACGGAGGCATGGGTAGAACCGGAGTCAAACCAGACGTCGAGAGTGTCAGGCACTTTCTCGTAGTTGTCGGCATCGGCGCCCAGCAGCTCGGCCTTGTCCAGATCCCACCAGGCCTGGATGCCGGACTGCTCGACCCGCTTGGCCACCTCTTCCATCAGGCGCACGGAATCCGGGTGCAGCGCCTGGGTATCCTTGTGAACGAACAGGGAGATGGGCACGCCCCAGGTACGCTGACGGGAGATACACCAGTCGGGACGGTTCTCGACCATCGCCTGGATGCGATTCTTGCCCCAGGCCGGGACCCAGCCGCTCTGGCCATGCTGGGCAATGCCCTGAGTCTCGATACGCTCGATCTCTTCCAGAGCACGCTTGCGCAGACCCTTCTGCTCCATGCTGATGAACCACTGGGGGGTGGCACGGAAGATGATCGGGGTCTTGTGACGCCAGCAATGCGGGTAGGAGTGGTTGAATACCTTGTGATGCAGCAGGGCGCCGCGCTCGGTCAGCACCTCGACCACGGCCGCATTGGCCTTGAACACGTGCTGGCCAGCAAACAGTTCGGTATCCGGCAGATAGACGCCGTTGCTGCCAACCGGGTTGGCCACTTCCAGACCGTACTTCTGACCGACCACGAAGTCTTCCTGACCGTGACCAGGGGCGGTGTGTACCGCGCCAGTACCGGCGTCCAGAGTGACGTGGTCACCCAGCACCACAGGTACGTCGAAGCTGTAGAAGGGGTGGTTGAAGCGCAGCAGCTCGAGTGCAGCACCCTTGGCATAGCCCAGGTTGTGGAAATGCTCGATGCCGGCGCGATCCATCACGTCCTTGACCAGCTCGGCAGCCAGGATCAGGCGCTCGGGATTGTCGCCCTCTACCTGCACCAGTGCGTAGTCCAGATCGGCATGCATGGCGATGGCGCGGTTGGCCGGCAGGGTCCACGGGGTGGTCGTCCAGATCACGGCAGAGAGCGCGCCCTTGCCGGTGTGGCCTTCGGCGCAATCAAACTTGGCGGCAACGGCAGCCTCGTCGACGGCCTTGAAGCGCACGTCGATGGAGGGGGAGTTCTTGTCGTAGTACTCCACTTCCGCTTCAGCCAGCGCGGAGCCGCAATCGGTACACCAGTGCACCGGCTTGGAGCCTTTGTGCAGGTGGCCGTTTTCAACGATCTTGGCCATGGAGCGGATGATGTTGGCTTCGGTGCCAAAATCCATGGTCAGGTAGGGGTGTTCCCAGTCACCCAGCACGCCCAGACGGATGAAGTCGGTCTTCTGCGCTTCGATCTGGGTTTTGGCGTATTTGCGGCACTCGGCTCGGAACTCGGCGGCGGAAACCTTCTCGCCCGGCTTGCCGACCATGCCTTCCACTTTCAGCTCGATGGGCAGACCGTGGCAATCCCAGCCCGGCACATAGGGGGAATCGAAGCCGGAGAGGCCCTTGGACTTGATGATGATGTCTTTGAGGATCTTGTTGACCGAGTGACCGATGTGAATGCTGCCGTTCGCATAGGGGGGGCCATCGTGCAGAATGAAAGAAGGCTTGCCCGCTTTGGCGCGGCGAATGGCGCCGTAAAGATCCTGATCGTACCAACGTTTCAACATGTTGGGTTCGCGTTTGGCCAGATCGCCACGCATCGGAAACTCGGTTTCCGGCAGATTCAGGGTGTGTTTATAGTCGCTCATCAGTCCTGGGTTCCCTTCTTTTCTAAAAGAGTGCTGGGTAAATGAAATTGTGGCAGCCCGAACCAGGCTCGGGCCGCCAGGGCATCTCGTTCGATCTGCTCTTTCAAGGCGGTGAAAGAGTCAAATTTCTGCTCTTCGCGCAGCTTGTGGCGAAGCAGCACCTTGACCTGCTGACCATATAGATCACCAGAAAAATCAAATAGATGTACTTCCAATCTGGCTTGTGTACCGCTCAAGGTCGGACGTACACCCACATTGGCGACGCCGGGGAAAGTCTTGCCGGAACATATCACTTCCACCGCAAACACGCCACCGACCGGGACAACCTGGCGTTTGAGGGCCAGATTCGCGGTGGGAAAACCTATGGTGCGCCCCAGCTTATCGCCGTGGGCCACCCGGCCGCTGATGGCATAGGGGCGACCGAGCATCAGCTCCACCTCCGCCATGCGGCCCGCTTTGAGGGCCTCACGCACCAGGGTGCTGCTGACCCGCTGGCGGGAAAGCTGGAAACTCTGGGTGCTGATCACCTCGAACCCGAAGCGCCGACCGGCCTCCTCCAGCAGGTGGAAGTCCCCTTCCCGCCCCTTGCCGAAGCGAAAATCGTCGCCGACCACCAGATAGTGCACGCCGAGTTTCTCCACCAGCAGTTGCTCGATGAAGGTGCTGGCTGCCTGCTCGGCAAAACGATGGGTGAAACGCACGCAGAGCATGCGATCGATCTGCATTCCCTTGAGGGCTTCGTACTTCTCCCGCCAGCGGCTGAGGCGGGCGGGCGCGGCACTGCCCGCAAACAGCTCCAGCGGCTGGGGTTCGAACAACATGACGCAGGCTGGCAGGCCAAGTTGGGCGGCCTTATCCTGCAAACGGGCCAACACCGCGTGGTGCCCCTGATGAACCCCATCGAAGTTGCCTATGGTCAATACACAGCCCCGGTGACGGGGCTTGATATTGTGAATGCCGCGAATAAGCTCCATCAGTGCCTTGTGCGTTGCTGCCATGGAAATCGGCGGATTATATATCAGGCAGCAGGCAGGGTCAGCCCTGCCGTTGACCCGATTTAGCCATCCCGCTCGCTTCTCGGACTTGGCCAGGAGCATCGCACCTCGTTGGCGGGCCAACCCGACAGCCCCTGAGACCGCCCCCATCGACCCTGTACTGTCCCCTCCCTTGCAGCTGGCTCCTTATTGCTGACCGGCTCTCAGGTGCCGTGGCCGGATCCCCAATGCCAAGAGGACAATGCCATACAGCGCTCCGCCCAGGCAGAGCAGCAGGGTCAACTCCAGGCTGGCCTTGCCCATGCTCCAGGCCCCCCATTGGGCGAGATCCGGTGACAGATAGGCCAGAAGCCCCCCCATCAAGACCGTTGCCGCCAAGAGCTTGAGGCAGAACAGCCCGGTGTTGCGGGAAGGGCGATAAACATCCTGCTGATAGAGCCCCTTGAACAGCAGTACGGCGTTCAGGGTGCCGGAGCAGGCGGTGGCGAGAGCCAGCCCCACGTAGCCGAGCGGATAGATGAAGATGAGGTTGCACACCATGTTGGCAACCATGGCCATGATGCCGATACGCACCGGCGTCCTGGTATCCTGGCGGGCGTAATAACCGGGGGCCAGCACCTTGATGAGCATCAAGGAGAGCAGCCCCGTGGTGGAGGCCAGCAGGCTGGCACTCGACATGCTCACCTCGTGCAGACCAAACTCACCGCGCATGAAAAGCACCCGCAGTATGGGCTCGCGCAGCACGGCGATACCGACCATGGCTGGCAAGCCGAGCAGCATCACCATGCGTACTCCCCAATCCATGGTGCGAGAGAAATCCGCCGGATCCGCATCCACGTGTTTCCTGGCCAGGGCAGGCAGGATCACCGTGCTGATGGCCACCGCAAAGAGGCCGAGGGGGAACTCCAGCAACCTGTCAGAGTAGTAGAGATAGCTGATGGCGCCGGTGGCCAGAAACGAGGCCAGCATGGTGTTGATCAGCAGGTTGATCTGGCTGACCGACACGCCGAACAGGGCCGGGATCATCAGGGTACGGATCTTCACGACCCCGGGATGGTGCCAACCCCACTTGGGCCAGACCAGCATGTTGAGCTGGCGCAGAAAAGGATACTGGAACAAAAACTGGACCAGACCGCCGAGAAAGACACCGATCGCCAGGGAGATCTCGGGGCGCTCCATCAAGGGCGCGATCCACCAGGCCGCCGCAATCATGGTGATGTTGAGGAATACCGGCGTGAAGGAGGACACGGCAAAACGGCCAAAGGTATTGAGAATAGCCCCCGCCATGGCGGTGAAGGTGATGAACCAGAGGTAGGGGAAGGTGATCTTGAGCATCAGACTGGCCAGCTCGAACTTCTCCGCCGCCGGTCCGCCATGCAGCCAGTCCCAGAACCAGCCCCAGCCAAAGAGAGCCGTCAGGACACCGGAACCCAGCACCCCGAGCAGGGTGACCACGGTGACGATGCCACCCAGGGTGCCCGCCACCGCTGCCAGCAGCTCCCGAACCGCCTGCTCGTCACCATTTTTCTTGTACTCCGTCATCACGGGCACGAAGGCCTGGTTGAATGCCCCTTCGGCAAAGAGCCGGCGCAAGAAGTTGGGAATGCGATTGGCGAAGAAGAAGACGTCTGCGGCCACCCCGGCACCGAGCAAATTGGCGATGACCACATCGCGCACCAAGCCCATCACACGGGATGCCAGCGTCATTCCGGACACTATCATGCCGGATTTGATCAATTTCTTACTCAAGACGAGGCCTCTGGAACTGTCGGAAAGAAAAGAATGCTGTTAGAATCGGCCGACAGTTTAACCGTCTCCCATCTGACACACCACCGGGGGGCGGTGTTTATTTGCACAAATCATTTGACAATATGTGGTTGGGAAGGCATATTTCCGGGCCTTTTCAATACACTCGCTAAGACAGTTTTAGGAGTTTTACCTTGGCTAACATCAAATCTGCTAAGAAGCGTGCTCTTCAGTCAGAGAAACGTCGTCAGCACAACGCCAGCCGTCGTTCCATGACCCGTACCTACCTGAAGAAAGTGATCGCTGCCATCGCCTCTGGTGACAAGGCTGCTGCCACTGCCGCTTTCGCTGTTGCTCAGCCGATCATGGATCGTATGGCGACCAAAGGCCTGATCCACAAGAACAAAGCTGCTCGTCACAAGAGCCGCCTGTCTGCCCAGATCAAAGCCATGGCTTAATCAGCATCCGCTGATGAAAGCTGAAAAAACCGGCCTAGTGCCGGTTTTTTATTTGGGGTCGCTACAGTACAGTCTGTGCAACAATCCGATCATCTCGCGCACCTCATGGCTGCGCAGGGAGTAATAGACCGTCTGGGCTTCCTTCCTCGTCGCCACCAGCTCATCCCGGCGCAACACCGCCAGATGCTGCGACATGGCTGACTGGCTCAATCCCAAGACCTCGTTCAGCTCGCCGACCGACAGCTCCCTATCCAGTAACTGGCACAAGATAAACAGCCGTCGCTCATTGGCCAATGCCTTGAGCAGGGTGACGGCACGCCCGGCATTCGCTTCCATCTCTTCCAATCGCATCTCACCCTCCTCTTCCAAGACTGGCATCATAGCGCCGTCACCCTCGATTTAAAACGAGAGGCTTGCCGGCTGAATGGCCGTGAAATCCTCCTGCCCCGCAAAGAGGAAGGAGAAATCACTCTCGCATACCCGCTTGACCGCAGGATGCTGGATCATCCGCTCGGCAAAGATGACGTAATACTCCTCCATCAGATCCTGGGTTTCACCCAGCAGCATCACCTCCTCCCCCTCCAGGATCTCCTCCCGATAAATGGTCGGTGCCATGAAGATGCCCTGGTTGAAGAAGCCGAACGCCTTCATCAGCGCCGCATCGTCGAATTCTCCCAGAATGCTGGGGGAAATTCCCTGCTGCTCGAACCACTGGGTCAGTTGACGACCCATGGCGGTGCGACGGCCCGGGATGAGCAGCTTGCGCTCTTCCAGGCAGGCAGGGAAAGGCTGGGAGGGCAGAGGCGCCTTGCAGAAGAAACTGACGCCGCATCCCCCCAGACGCTTGGACAGCAACCCGGCATGCTGGCTGGAGTCCACCGGGCAATCAGAGAGGATCATGTCGAGCTTGTGCTCGCTCAACTGCTCCAGGAGAAGTTCATGGGTCGACTCGAAGCAGCGCAGGTGAATGGAACCATCATTGGGGATCACGGAGAGCAGCACCCGGCTGGCAAGACGCTTGGAGAGTGCATCGGCGATGCCGACGTCGAACAGGATCTGGCTCTCCTTGCGGTAGTTGACGATATCCAGCATCTCGTAGGAGAGGCTGAACATCTTGTCTGCATAGCGAAATACCAGTTGGCCAAGCTCGGTGGCCTCAAGGGAGCGCCCCTTTCTGATCAGCAACTTGCCGCCAAGACGCTGCTCAAGCAGCTTGATCTGACCGGTCACGGTCTGTGGGGTCAAAAAGAGGGCTTCCGCCGCCTGCGTGACGGAGCCCTTCTTCTGAGTCATCCAAAAATAGTAGAGATGGTTGTAGTTAAGGTGTGACATCCGATGGGGTTCCCGCGCCAGGCGGGCTCCGGTAGCAGCTGAGTTCAACCGCCAGAATGTCATACATGTCGCTGATCGAGTCAACCTTGTTCGCGTCGAACTGTGCCTGCAGATGGGCCTTGAGACGACCGGCATCCGGCATTCGCTCGGTACAATAGCGCTTGTTGGACAGCTTGACTCGCTCGCCGGCACGACTGCTCAGAGCCCGTTCGGCGAAGGTCTCTCCGAACCGGGCTTTTACCTGTGAGTCCCCCAGCATGAGTGCGCTGTCGACCACCCCGTTGAGATAGGCAGAACAACTTGCCGAGGTGGCATCCCGCTGACAATCGGCCAGACTATCTGCCCAGAGTGCAGGGCTCGCCAGCATGACTAACCATCCTAGTTTTCTCATAACCCCTCCGTACTTTGATTCGCCTCCCGATTGGGCAGCGATATCCGCAGGGCGATGTAACCGATCACGGCCGCGAGTGTGGAACCTGCCAGGATCCCGAGGCGCGAGTAGCTGCCGTAGTCCAGTCCGCCATGCTCGAATGCCAGCGATGCGATAAACATCGACATGGTGAAGCCGATGCCACACAGGATGCTGACGGCAAAGATCTGTCTGAAGTTCACTCCTTGCGGCAATTGGGCAATGCCTGATTTCACAGCCAGCCAGCTGATGGTGAAAATCCCGAGCGGCTTGCCGACGAAGAGCCCCAGGATGATCCCCATGGGGAGCGGATTGAGCAGAGCCGAGAAGTTGATCCCCTCCAGCGATACCCCGGCGTTGGCGAAAGCGAACAGCGGCAGGATCAGGAAGGCGCTCCAGGGGTGCAGCACATGCTCCAGATGCTTGAGTGGCGATGCGTAACGCTTGCCGTTGAGGGGGATCATGAAGCCCACGATGACCCCCGCCAGGGTCGCATGGACACCGGACTTGAGCACGGCAACCCAGAGCACCAGACCAACCAGCATATAGAGTCCAATCCTGTCCTCACCACGGCGATTCATCCAGAGCAAGGTCAGAGTGGCCACCACACCTATCGCCAGCGCAGTCAGCGACAGTTGCTGGGTGTAGAAGAGGGCAATGATGATGATGACCCCCAGATCGTCCATGATAGCCAGCGCCAGCAAGAAGACCTTGAGGCTGGTCGGTACCCGCTTGCCCAGCAGCGCCATGACCCCGAGAGCGAAGGCGATGTCGGTTGCGGCCGGAATCGCCCAGCCAGCCCGGGTAGCCTCGTCTCCGTAGTTGAAGAAGCTATAGATGAGGGCCGGTGCCAACATCCCCCCCACGGCGGCAATGGCCGGGAAGGTTGCCTGCACCCGGGAGGAAAGCGCCCCCTCCAGCATCTCTCGCTTCACCTCGAGACCCACCAGCAGGAAGAAGATCGCCATGAAGCCATCGTTGATCCAGAGCAGCAGCGGCTTGTTGATGTCGAGCGCCGCGATGCGAACCTGCACCTCGGTATTGAGGAAGCTCTGATAGTGTTGCGCCAGCGCCGAATTGGCCAGGCCGATGGCAAGCAGGGCGGCCAGGATCAGAATGATCCCGGAAGCAGACTCCAGTTTGAGAAAACGCTTGAATACATCGCTCATATCTAACTACCCATAAGATTCCATTTTTTCAGTCTAGGGGCCGAGTAGCTCAATGAAAAATCGTTTCTAACGGCCGATAACAACGAAAAAACCGAAAGCAAAACAGATAATGCCTGCTATAAGCCGATTACTACCCTCTTTCAAGAGCCTTCTCTCCACCCGGAACATCGCATATAAATTCACATAAAATGCAAAAGGCGCCCGCAGGCGCCTCTAACAGCTGAGTGTCAATTCATCGTCACCTGAGAGGCGGGACTCGCCCCAGGCTCACTACTTACTCAAATAGCGACAGGCGCCTTGATCCCAGGATGGGGATCATAGCCCTGGATCTCGAAATCCTCGAATCTGTAATCGAAGATGGAGTCAGGTTTGCGCTTGATCACCAGTTGCGGCAGGGGGCGCGGCTCGCGGGTGAGTTGCAGTGCGGTCTGCTCCATGTGGTTGGAATAGAGGTGCACATCGCCACCGGTCCAGACAAAGTCCCCCACTTCCAGATCGCACTGCTGCGCCATCATGTGGGTCAGCAGCGCATAGCTGGCAATGTTGAACGGCAGGCCAAGGAAAACATCACAACTGCGCTGGTAGAGCTGGCAGGAGAGCTTGCCATCCGCCACATAGAACTGGAAGAAGGCGTGGCAGGGTGCCAGCGCCATTTTGTCCAGCTCGCCCACGTTCCATGCGGAGACGATGATGCGGCGGGAATCCGGGTTGTGCTTGATGTCATCCACCGCTTTCTGGATCTGGTCGATGACAGATCCATCGGCCGCTGGCCAGGAGCGCCACTGGGCACCATAGACAGGCCCCAGATCACCGTGCTCGTCGGCCCACTCATCCCAGATGCTGACACCGTGCTCTTTCAGATAGGCGGTGTTGGTATCGCCATTGAGGAACCAGAGCAGCTCATGAATGATGGAGCGCAGGTGGCACTTCTTGGTGGTCACCAGCGGGAATCCTTCCGCCAGATTGAAGCGCATCTGATGACCGAACAAGGAGACTGTCCCGGTGCCGGTGCGATCGGATTTGACGGTCCCTTCATCCAGAATTTTCTGCATCAGGTCGAGATAGGCACGCATTACTTCGCCTCCTTCGGTGCATTGCCGAACAGACGGGGCTGCTTGTAGGCGGCCCAGACCATGAGCCCCCCCGCCACTATCATCGGGGTAGAGAGGATCTGACCCATGCTGATCTCGTTGAAGTAGAGACCCAGCTGGCTGTCTGGTTGACGAACAAACTCCACCAGGAAGCGGAACAGGCCATAGAAGAGCAGGAACATCCCGGAAATGGCGCCACGGGGTGGGTGCTTGCGCCAGAACAGGTTCAGGATGATGAAGAGCACCACCCCTTCCAGCGCGAACTGGTAAAGCTGGGACGGGTGACGCGGCTCGGGCCCAGCCTCGGGGAAGATGATGGCCCAGGGGACATCGGTGACCCGACCCCACAGCTCGCCGTTCATGAAGTTGCCGATGCGGCCAACACCGAGGCCGAACGGAATGAGCGGCGCCACGAAATCCGCCACGGTGAAGAAGTGGCGCTGGGTTTTGTGGGCAAACCAGATCATGGCGGTGATCACCCCGATGAGGCCGCCGTGGAACGACATGCCACCGGTCCATATCTTGAACAGATAGGTCGGGTCGGCAAGGAAGAGATCGAAGTTGTAGAACAGCACATAGCCGATACGGCCACCCAGGATCACCCCAAGGAAGCCATAAAAGAGCAGGTCGGATACCTCGTTGCGGGTCCAGCCGCTGTTGGGTGCATCGGCGCGGCGACCTGCCAGCCACATGGCGAAGGCAAAACCGAACAGGTACATGAGACCATACCAGCGTACCGATAATGGTCCCAAACTGAATGCTACGGGATCAATCTGCGAGAAAACCCAATATCCGTCGTGCTGCATAGGCGGCCCCAATCATAAGAAAAGCCGCATTCTCCGATCATTTTTACGCAGTAACAAGACGGAATATCAATCGGGCAGCCTGACCTTGTGCCCAGCCCGCAGCAAGCCTCCCAGACCGTGCTCTTCCAGATAGCGGGCAAACAGGCCGCGCAGCACGTGAGGATTGTCATGCTTGAGACCATCCGCCATCAGCGCCTTCAACTCGCCAAGGTCGGATTGCCGCAGCACGTATTTGATACGGGAGATGTTGTGGGTATTCATGCTGAAACGGCGATAGCCCATGGCCAGCAGCAGCAGCACTCCGACCGGATCGCCAGCCAGCTCGCCACAAACAGAGACCGGCTTGTGATAGCGCTGGGAGGCATCGACCAGCAGTTGCAAAGCGCGGATCACCGCGGGATGGAAGGCATCGTAGATGCTGGCGACACGGGCATTGTTGCGATCCACCGCCAGCAGGTACTGGGTCAGGTCGTTGCTGCCCACCGACCAGAAGTCGATGAGCGGCGCCATCTCCGGCAGGATGTACAGCGCGGAGGGGACTTCGATCATCACCCCGAGACTGGGGTAGCGGATCACCGCATCGCGGCTGGCCGCTTCTTCCGACACCTCGCGCCACGCCTGATCCAGCAGACGACGGGAGGCCTTGATTTCACTGACGCTGCTGATCATCGGCAGCATGATGGCCAGATTGTCCAGCCCTTCGCTGGCCCGCAACATGGCCTTGAGCTGCACCAGGAAGAGTTCGGGGTGATCTAGGGTGAGCCGGATCCCCCGCCAACCAAGGAAGGGATTTTCCTCCACGATGGGGAAATAGGGCAGTTGCTTGTCCCCCCCCACGTCCAGAGTCCGCATGCAAACCGGGCGATCCCGATAGGTTTCCAGGATCCCGCGATAGCGGGCAGTCTGCTCCCACTCCGAAGGGAAGCTGTCCTGCAGCATGAAGGGGATCTCGGTGCGATAGAGCCCCACCCCATCCGCAAGATGATTGAGGGAAATCTCGGTATCCGCACTCAGCCCTGCGTTGAGCAGCAGGGAGACCTTGGTGCCGTCCGCGGTCTCGGAGGGCTGGTTGTCGACGCTGCGCACCAGGGTGTCGAGTGCCCGCTCCTCACTCAGCAGTTGACGGTACTCGGTCAGGATCACCTGGTTGGGTTCGATGAAGAGATCGCCGCTGTAGCCATCGATGACCAGAGTACGCCCGCCGATGTCACCAAGGGGCAGATCCACCCCCATGATGGCCGCCACCCCCATGGCACGGGCCAGGATGGCGGCATGGGAGTTTGTCCCGCCCTTGAGCGACACCACACCGCTCAGAAATTCCCTCGGGATCTCCGCAAGGATGGTGGCCGTTACTTCATCGGCGACCAGCACCACGGGTTCGCCGATGGTGAGCTGCTCGGGTTCGTCCTGCACCAGCCGGCTGATGAGCCGCTGGGCGATGTCTTTCACATCGGTGGAGCGCTCCCGCAGATAGGGATCTTTCATCCCCTTGAACTGCTCTATCAGCCGATCGCTGATGAGTTTGACCGCCGAGATCGCCGTCCAGTGTTCCTTGCTGACCTTGTTGCGGATGGGCTTGATGTAGCCGGGATCGTTCAACAGGTGCAGATAGATGTCGAAGATGGCAACCGAGTCCTGGCTGTAGCTCTCGCGAAAGCGCAGTGCCAGGCTCTCCAGATCGTGGCGCACTTCCTCCACCGCCAGCTCGAGACGGGCAAGCTGCTTGGTATGATCCTCGTCCTTGCGCGGCGTGATGGTATTGAGCGCCTTGCGCGGACGCCACACCCAGGCCTTGGCGATGGCGATGCCACTCGCCCCGGCAATACCGCGCAGCGGCTTGCTCCAGTCGGTCTTCTGCAGCCACCCCTTGGCCTGGGCCTGGGCGATGCGGGCAGCCAGCTGAGCCGCCAGGGTGACCATGAAGGACTCTTCCCCCTCATCGAAGAGGCGGCTCTCCTTCTGCTGCACGACCAGAATCCCCACCACCTGACGCTGATGCATGATGGGAGCGCCGAGGAAGGAGCGAAACGCCTCTTCCGCCACATCGGGCAGGAACTTGAAACTGGGGTGAGAGGGGGCATCGGCCAGGTTGATCAGCTCTTCACGCTGACCCACCAGGCCGACAATACCCTGCTCGAACGGCAGGGTAGCCTTGCCCACGGCCGATTCTGCCAGACCATCGGTCGCAGCCAGTCGATAGCGGCGCATGTCCGGCTCGGCCACATAGACGGAGCAGCAGTCCACCGTCATGGCGAGCCGGGTCTGGCTCACCAATGCTTGCAAGGCCTGTTCGAGGGTGTTGGCCTCGGCCATGCTTTCCACGATGCGTCTGAGTTCCGTCAGCAACTAGTTGTGCTCCTTAACGCGAGCGGTTACGCCGCCCATCTTTTCGGTTAGCCTGCACCACGGGGACTGGCATGGCCAGCGGGGCAAACTCCTTCATCACCCGGCGGTAAACCTCCCGCTTGAAGGAGACGACCTGACGAACCGGGTACCAGAAGCTGACCCAACGCCAATCATCAAATTCCGGGTGACCATGACAGCCAAACTGGATCCTGGACTCTTTGCCAGGATCGAGCTGCAACAAAAACCATTTCTGCTTCTGGCCAATACAGACCGGTGAACTGTCCCAGCGGACGAGTCGTTTGGGTAAGCGATACTTCAGCCAGTTGCGACTGGTCGCCAGTATGGTCACATCGTCCTGCTTGAGGCCTATCTCCTCATACAGCTCACGATACATGGCCTGTTCCGGCGATTCACCATCATCAACCCCCCCCTGCGGAAACTGCCAGGAGTGCTGCCCATAGCGCTTAGCCCACAATACTTGTCCGTCACGGTTACAGATCACGATGCCGACATTGGGACGAAATCCGTCACCATCTATCACGTGATCACCTTATAAAGGCTGAATCTATAACGAGATTGTTCCACATTCACCCCGTGGCGGCAAACAGGGACTGTCATCTTCCATTCATGAATAACTTGGCATTTCAAGCAAAGTTATAAACAAATTGAAGGTTCATGCTAGGCAAGTTGCCCACCCAGACTGTGCATAAACCTGTGATCAAGCAGGTATATACAGTAGTTTTATACTGTGGCATTGCACGGAAGCATATCATACCCGATTCACTTAAAAACAAAATATACATTTAAATACATAAGGTTATAGTTTAATTGCTGGATCAAGATCCATGTCTTTTGCCTAAGAGGATCCAGCCTGTCAATTGTGAACAAGTTCGACTGCTCAAAGATCCACCAAGACGGATTTATCCACAGATATGGCGCATTATCTGCACCGAAATGGCGCTGAAAATCGGCGTACTCTCACATTTATTTCTGGTGCCACGCTTCCTTTCACCACTTTACGCCAGTTATCCAAGATTTCTGTGGATAACTGTGTGCAACAGCTCGCATAAACCCTTGGACAACTCGTTTATGCGGGGATCCGGCGGGCCAACATACTGGATAAATAAAGTAAAACCCTTTAAAATCATTTAGATATGTTGAATTCTGTCACCCATGTCTCCCTGTGTATAGTCGGGCGAGGATCGGTTATAAAATCAGCGATACCATGCAAGGATCCGTATTGCGATGTCTATTATCTCCAGAGGAGCCCTCATGCCCGCCAATCCCCAGTCAGAACAAGAGCTGCTCAGTCGAGCCTACGCCATGGCTGGCTTCACTCTGGCCCAGCTTGCCGCAACGGCGGGCATCCCCGTACCGCGGGATCTCAGGCGTGACAAGGGCTGGACAGGGCAGTTGATCGAGTGGCAGCTGGGGGCCAGTGCAGGTAGCCGTCCCGAGCAGGATTTTCCGGATCTCGGTATCGAGCTCAAGACGATCCCCGTCGATCCTCAAGGGCGCCCGCTGGAAACCACCTTTGTCTGCGTGGCCCCCCTCATCGGGGTCAGCGGCCAGCGCTGGGAGGAGTCGAACGTGCGCAACAAGCTGTCGCGGGTGCTCTGGATCCCAGTGGAAGGCAGCCGCGACATCCCTGTCGGCGACCGTCGCGTCGGCATGCCGCTGCTATGGAGCCCGAATGAAGAGGAAGAAGGACTGCTGCGCCAGGACTGGGAAGAGCTGATGGACATGATAGTGCTGGGGGAAGTGGAGCAGATCAGCGCCCGCCACGGCCAGGTATTGCAGCTGCGCCCCAAGGCGGCCAACAGCAAAGCGCTGACCCGCGCCATCGGCCGCAATGGCCAACCCATCATGACGCTACCACGGGGCTTCTACCTCAAGATCGAGTTCACCCATCAGCTCCTGCAGCGCCATTTTGCCCTCCCCCTTTGATCCTGCTTATCAACATCCTTGTCATAAAGTGATATAAAAATAACCAGCGCTATTTTCTTCGCAACCAGTGACAAGGAGTCCATATGCCGATCAACAAGCAATTCCTCAAATCGCGTCCCGAGGTCAAGGTGACCTTTGCCGTCGAAAAGGAGGCCGCCGGTGATGCCGAGCAGGTCTTGCTGCTGGGTGAATTCAGCCAGTGGCAGCCCATTGAACTGAAGAGGATGAAAAACGGGGAGTTCAAGGCGACACTCAACCTGCCGACCGATGGCCCCAGCCATTTCGAGTATTGCTATCAGCTAGTGCAACCCGATGGTGAAACCCTTTATGACAACGACTGGGAGGCGGACGACTACGTGCCTGGCCCCTTCGGGCGTGATAACTCTGTGGTGCGGGTCAGCCAGCCCAGTTGAGCCAATACCCCGCACACGGATACAAAAAAGGCTCGCCATTGGCGAGCCTTTTCACTACCTGTCGAGCTTTTCGCCGACATACCGACACCAATTCGAATCGAATTAGTTGAGCTTCTCTTTGATACGAGCAGCTTTGCCGGACAGGTTGCGCAGGTAGTACAGTTTGGCGCGGCGAACATCACCACGACGCTTCAGTTCTACACTGTGGATCAGCGGAGAGTGAGTCTGGAATACACGCTCAACACCTTCGCCGTTGGAGATCTTGCGAACGGTGAAAGCAGAGTGCAGACCGCGGTTACGCTTGGCAATCACGATGCCTTCGAAAGCCTGCAGACGCTCTTTACCACCTTCTTTAACACGAACTTGAACACGTACGGTGTCGCCCTGGGCAAAAGCCGGGATGTCGGTACGCAGTTGCTCTTGTTCAAGCTGCTGAATAATCTTGCTCATTGTCTTTCCTTACCTAGGATAAACTGAAAACTCTACTTAACGCTGTCACGCACTTCGCGGACATACTCGGCAAGAAGTGATTCTTGCTCGTCAGTCAGAGCTAGGTTGTTAATAAGTTCCGGCCTTCTCTGCCAGGTTCGTCCGAGCGATTGCTTGAGTCGCCAGCGCCGAATCACTTCGTGATTGCCGCTTGTCAGCGCCTCGGGCACCGTCAGCCCATCCAACACCTCCGGCCGAGTATAGTGGGGATGATCCAGCAGCCCATCCGTGAAGGAGTCCTGCTCGGCACTGGCCTGATCACCCAAGACCCCCGGGACCAGACGCGAAACCGCATCGATCAGGGTCATGGCAGGCAACTCGCCACCACTTAACACGTAATCCCCGATAGACCACTCTTCGTCGACTTCGGTTTGTATCACGCGCTCATCGATACCTTCGTATCGACCGGCGACCAGAATCAGTTTCTGATTCGTCGCCAACTCGGTCACGCCCGCTTGAGTCAGCTTGCGTCCCTGAGGAGAGAGATAGATGACTTTCGCCCCGTCTCCCGCCGCTTGCTTGGCTGCATGAATGGCATCACGCAGCGGCTGAACCATCATCAACATGCCGGGCCCACCACCATAAGGACGATCATCGACCGTACGGTGTTTGTCGTGGGTGAAGTCCCGAGGGTTCCAGCACTCAATCTGCAGCAGGCCACTCTTGACGGCCCGACCCGTTACCCCGTGCTCGGTAATGGCTCGGAACATTTCCGGGAAGAGGCTAATGACCCCAATCCACATAAGAAACCTCCGGCACCCGTGTTAGCGCGGGAAACTAGAAACCAGGATCCCAATCAACTTCGATTGTTCGAGCAGTCAGATCAATATTCTTGATCACCTGCTCTTCCAGGAACGGTATCAACCGCTCCTTTGCACCAAAGGCATCTTTTACATTGGCCTCAACCACCAACACATCGTTGGAGCCGGTTTCCATCAATTCGGTCACCTTGCCCAGGTCGTATCCCTTGGTGGTTACCACGGTGCAACCAATGAGGTCACGCCAGTAGAACTCCCCTTCGGGCAACGCAGGCAACAGATCGGCGGGGACGCCAATCTCGACGTTGGTCAATGCCAGGGCATCCTCACGCACATCGATACCATCGAGTTTGCAGATCAGACCCTTGTTGTGACGCTTCCAGGATGACACCCGGATTTCACGCCACGCCCCGTTCTGATTGATCAGCCAGGGGTTGTAATCGAAAATCGCTTCGGCAACATCGGTGAAGGAGTTCACTTTAAGCCAGCCCTTGATCCCGTAAACGGTCCCCAGGGTGCCCAGAACTACAGGTTTTTCCACCTTAACTCCCTACCGTTTGGCTGATTAAGCAGCTTTGGCAGCGTCTTTGATCAGCTTGGCAACGCGGTCAGAAACAGCGGCACCAGTAGCAACCCAATGCTCGATACGAGCCAGGTCCAGGTTCAGCTTTTCAGCGTTACCAGCAGCAACCGGGTTGAAGAAACCGACGCGCTCGATGAAACGACCGTCACGGGCGTTACGGCTGTCAGCAACTACTACCTGGTAGAACGGACGCTTTTTCGCGCCACCACGTTGTAAACGAATGGTTACCATATCGTCCTCATAAACATCTAATGAACAAGGCCTGCAAATACGCAGACCCTAGCTTAAAATAAGCCGCGTAATTCTACTTGGATTCGTAATAATTGCAACCAAGCCAGCTATTTTTTGCGCAGGGATTGGCATGAAAAAGGCTCACTAGGGTGAGCCTTTCTACCTGACCAGCAGGAAAATCAGAACGGACCGCGACCGCCACCACCGAATCCGGGGGGCAGCATGTTCTTCATCTGGCCCATCATCTTGCGCATGCCGCCCTTGCCGGACATTTTCTTCATCATGCGCTGCATCTCGGTGAACTGCTTGAGCAGCTTGTTCACATCCTGGACCTGCATGCCGGAGCCCGCAGCGATGCGGCGCTTGCGGGAGCCCTTGATGAGATCGGGATGGGCACGCTCTTTCGGCGTCATGGAGCTGATAATGGCCTCCATCCGCACGGTGAGCTTGTCATCCATCTGATCCTTGATGTTGTCCGGCAGGCCGGACATGCCAGGCAGCTTGTCGAGCATTCCCATCATGCCACCCATGTTGCGCATCTGGGCCAGCTGCTCACGGAAGTCTTCCAGGTCGAAGCCCTTGCCGCTCTTGACCTTGCTGGCCAGCTTGGCGGCTTTCTCCTTGTCGACGTTGCGCTCCACCTCTTCGATGAGAGAGAGCACATCCCCCATACCGAGGATGCGGGAGGCGAGACGATCCGGATGGAACGGCTCCAGCGCGTCGGTCTTCTCACCCATACCGATGAACTTGACCGGCTTGCCGGTGATATGGCGAACCGACAGTGCGGCACCACCGCGGGCATCACCGTCTGCCTTGGTAAGGATCACACCGGTGAGCGGCAGCGCTTCGTTGAAGGCCTTGGCGGTATTGGCAGCATCCTGGCCTGTCATGGCATCCACCACGAACAGGGTTTCGACCGGCTTGATGGTGGCGTGCAGATCCTGGATCTCCGCCATCATTTCGCCATCGACGTGCAGACGACCGGCAGTATCGACGATCACCACGTCATAGAACTTCTTGCGCGCCTGATCGATGGCGGCAGTGGCAATGGCGATCGGTTTCTGGCTGGCATCACTCGGGAAGAAGTCGACACCGATGTCGCCCGCAAGGGTCTCAAGCTGCTTGATCGCCGCCGGACGGTAGACGTCCGCACTGACCACCAGCACCTTCTTCTTGCTGCGCTCCTTGAGCAGTTTGGCCAGTTTGCCAACCGTAGTGGTCTTACCGGCCCCCTGAAGACCTGCCATCAGGATGATGGCCGGCGGCTGGGCAGCCAGGTTGAGCTGTTCGTTGGCCTCCCCCATCACGGTGACCAGTTCGCCATGGACGATCTTGATGAAGGCCTGGCCCGGGCTCAGGGATTTGGCCACTTCCTGGCCCACGGCTCGTTCCTTGACGCGCGCCACGAAATCGCGCACCACCGGCAGGGCGACGTCCGCCTCGAGCAACGCCATGCGGACTTCGCGCAGGGTATCCTTGATATTCTCTTCGGTCAGACGGCCGCGGCCGCTGACGTTGCGCAGGGTGCGCGAGAGTCGTTCAGTCAAATTCTCAAACATGACGCTTTCCGGTTCTTGGCGTGACACTGGGGGCATTATACCCCGGTCAGCACTCTAGGGACGATTACTCGCCGCTTGCCGCGGCGGCCTGCCATCGAACGGGCAGGTCAACAAATGGAGGGCAGTATACCCCAGTCAACGCCGGAGGACGATTATTCGCCGCACGGTGACCATCAACGCCTACTTATATGTGGGCAGTTAGCCTCTGGCACAACTGGCGAGCATATCTTGTGCAAGGTATACTGCCCCTCTTATCCATAAAGCTTGTTTGACAACGACCTGGTTATGATCGTGATCTCTGTTCTGGCCCTGGCGTTTTACCTGCTGGCCATCATCGCCTCACTGCACCTGCTGCTCAGCGCCAAGCCCGTCGGGCAAGTATCGCTGTTCGCCTGTGTCGGCCTGGCCCTGACCGCCCATGGCATGGCGGTGGGCAGCGAAGTGCTGGTCACCCATTCCGGCCAGAATCTCAGCATGTTGAACGTGGCGTCCCTGGTCAGCCTTATCATCAGTTGCTTCATGACCTGCGTCACCCGACGCTTCAACGGCTGGATCCTGCTGCCCGTCGTCTACAGTTTTTCAGCCCTGCTGCTGGCAGCCAGCGCGCTCATTCCCGGGCGCTACATCACCCATCTGGAAGCGCACCCCCAGTTACTGCTGCACATAGGCCTCGCGCTGATGGCCTATTCGGTACTGATGATCGCCTGCTTGTTTGCCCTCCAGCTTGCCTGCCTGGACAGGCAACTGAAATCCAGAAAGATCAGTCACCTGCCAGCTATGCCACCCCTGATGACGGTGGAGAAGCGTCTGTTTCAGCTCATTTCCGCAGGTCTGCTGCTGCTGACTCTCTCCATCGCATCCGGCCTGTTCTTCCTGGAAGACATGTTTGCCCAGGGCAAGTCCCACAAGGCCATCCTCTCTATCCTGGCCTGGTGCGTCTACGCTCTGCTGCTCTGGGGTCACCATACCCGTGGCTGGCGCGGCCGCAAGGTCATCATGCTGAGCCTCATCGGCAGCTTCATCCTGACACTGGCCTATTTTGGCAGCCGTTTCGTCAAGGAAGTGCTGCTTAGCTGACACACGAACATTCCCCAACCATCCTTACAGGAGCCCTTCTTGGACAGTATCTCAACGAGTACATTGCTGATTGTTCTCGTTATCTTGATCCTTTTGTCAGCCTTCTTTTCCAGTTCCGAAACAGGTCTGATGTCGCTCAACCGCTACAAGCTGCGGCATCTGGCCCAGACCAAGCACAAGGCTGCCCGCCGGGTCGAGAAGCTGCTGGCCAGGCCGGACCGCCTGCTTGGCCTCATTCTCATCGGCAACAATCTGGTCAACATCCTGGCCTCCGCCATCGCGACCATCGTCTGCATCCGGCTTTTCGGGGATCTCGGCGTCGCCATTGCCACCTTCGGGCTGACCCTGGTGGTGCTGGTATTCGGGGAAGTCACCCCCAAGACACTGGCGGCCATGTTCCCCGAGCGGATAGCCTACCCTGCCTCCTGGATCCTCAAGGGGCTGATGGTGCCGTTCGCCCCCCTTGTCTGGCTCATCAACAGCATCACGAACCTGCTGCTGAAACTCTTGCGTCTAGAGCACAACAAGGATGATTCCCTCAATTCCGAAGAGCTGCGCACCATCGTCAACGAGGCGGGCAATCTCATTCCCAAGCACCACCAGGAGATGCTGATAAGCATCCTTGATCTCGACAAGATGACGGTGGAGAACATCATGGTCCCGCGCAGCGAGATCTCCGCCATCGACATCAATGACGACTGGAAGATCATACTGCGCCAGCTGGCCCACTGCGCCCACACCAAGATCCTGCTCTATCGCGACAACATCGATGACGTCGTCGGCTTCCTGCACTCACGGGACGCCCTGAGACTGGTCGCCCGGGATCAGTTCAGCAAGTCCAGCCTGCTGCGGGAAGTCGACCCCATCTATTTCATCCCCCAGGGGACCCCCCTCAACGTGCAGTTGGCCAAGTTCCAGCGCAACAAGGAGCGAATTGGCCTTATCGTCGACGAATATGGCGATATTCAGGGGCTGATCACCCTGGACGACATCCTGGAAGAGATTGTCGGTGACTTCACCACCTCCATGACACCGACCCCGAGTGACGAGATCCATCCCCAGCCGGACGGCTCCTTCCTGGTCGAAGGCTCCGCCAGCATCCGCGAGCTGAACAAGGAGATGGACTGGCACCTGCCCATGGACGGCCCACGGACCCTCAATGGCGCCATCCTGGAGTACCTTGAGGAGATCCCCCAACCCAACATCAGTGTCAGGCTGGCGGGCTACCCTATCGAGATTCTCGAAGTGGAGAACAACATGGTGAAGATGGCGAGGATCATGCCGCACCTGTACCGGGACGATTCAGGGTACGAGGATTGAAAAAAGGCTGCCAATGGCAGCCTTTTTGTTTCACTCGCTCTCGTCATCCGGCTCCAGCACCAGAGTGGGGATGAGCTCACCGAACACCTGCTGCAACTCGTCACGGTTTGCCAGCAAATCCTGCAGCGTATAGCCATCCATCACCGCGAGGAAGGCGTTCATCGCCTCCTTCAAGGCACTCTTGAGCAGACAGACGGAGACGATATGGCAGACCGGGGAGCTGCAGTCGATCCCGTCCAGATTGCCTTCCAACGCCCGGATCACTTGCCCGATATTGATCTCGTCGGGGGAGCGCGCCATGCGGATACCACCATTCTTGCCGCGTTGTGACTGCAGATAGCCCAGTTTTACCAACTGGTTCACCACCTTCACCATGTGGTTGCGGGATACGTCGTACAAGGCGGATACCTTGGCCACGCTCGACAGTTCCCCCTCCGGCAGGGTGGCCAGATAGAGCAGGGCTCTCAATCCAAAATCGGTATAGCTCGTTAGTCTCATAGTGCCTGTAGCGCCTAGCGCGAAGAATTGATGATTGATCCAGATCAATTAAACATTTAGGATGCAACTTAATAAGTGACATTCCAGATGTTCAATTAGAAAGGACCTCCTATGTTAGACCAAGCCACCATCGCCGTCATCAAGAGCACCATTCCTTTGCTCGAATCGGCGGGCCCTGACCTCACACGGCACTTTTATCAGCGCATGTTCAGCCACAATCCCGAGTTGAAGGATGTCTTCAACCTGGCTCACCAGCGTAGCGGGGGACAACCCTTGGCACTGTTCAGTGCGGTGGCGGCCTATGCCAGGAACATCGACAATCTGGGGGCCCTGGCCGGAGCCGTTGAACGCATCGCCCACAAACATACGGGTTTCCTGATCCAGCCGGAACAATATCACATTGTGGGTAGTCATCTCTTGGCCACGCTCAAAGAAATGGGTGGCAACGCTGTCACGGAGGAGGTCCTTACCGCCTGGGGCAAGGCTTACGGTGTGCTGGCCGACATCTTTATCGGCCGGGAGAGCGAGCTCTATCGGGAGAAGGCAAGCCAGGACGGTGGTTGGCAGGGAACCCGCTCTTTCATCATCAAGGAGAAGCGTCAGGAGAGTGAACTCATCACCTCTTTCGTCCTGGCCCCCCTCGATGGCAACCCCGTGTTGCGTTTCAAACCGGGGCAATATCTCAGTATCAAGCTGGTTCATCCCGCCCTCGAGCATCAGGAGATCCGCCAGTACTCCCTCTCGGACGCCCCCAATGGCCGCGACTACCGCATCAGCGTCAAGCGCGAACCCAGGGGTCAGGCCTCCAACCTGTTGCATGATCATCTTCACATCGGTGACACGGTCGACATCATGCCGCCGGCCGGCGACTTCTTCCTGCAAGAGGAGCCAGACACGCCCGTGGTGCTGATCTCCGCCGGGGTTGGCCTCACCCCCATGCTGAGCATGCTCAACCACTTGCTGGCCGAGGGCCCGGATATGGATATTCGCTGGCTTCACGCCTGCGAACACGGCGCCCACCACGCGTTCAGGGACGAGATCCGGGCAAAGAGCAGGCAACACGGGAAACTGGAGAGCCGGATCTGGTATCGGGAGCCGGGGGAGCAGGATGTCAAAGGAGAGGATTACGACTTCAGCGGCACTCTGGCGCTGGAGCAGGTCACCGACCTCATTCCGGCCAACGCCCACTACTATTTCTGCGGCCCTGTCCCGTTCATGAAAGCAGTCAAAGCTCAGCTGGAGAATGTGGGCGTTCCTGCAGGGCGGATGCATTACGAGGTCTTCGGCCCCCATCAGGGCCTCTGATCCCTCCCCTGACCGGGAAATGCACAAGGCCCACAAGCACAGCTTCGTGGGCCTTGTAATATCAAAGCGGGCTACCAGAACTCAGTGCATCGCCTTGGCACGGGCGATGGCATTGGCGGGCATCCGGTTGCCGAGCCGGCTGAGCAGGCTCGCCGCCTTCTGGTGCATGGCCTTGTCGCCGATGACGGCGCCGTGCAGCCAGTGATACGCCTCCTCGTAATCCAGCGGACTCCCCATGCCCTGCAGCAACATCTCCACCCACTCCATCTGTGCCCGCAAGAAGCCGAGGCTCGCGGCTTCCCGCATCAGGGTCTCGGCCCGCACCAGATCTTTCTGGACCAGGATCCCCTTCCAGTAATAGCGGCCAAGCTGTTCCAGCGCCGGCGCCAGCCCCTGGTTGGCGGCCTCCCACATGTACTGCACCCCGATCTGGGCATCCGGCTTGGTGCAAACTCCCCAGGCCAGCATGTCTCCCCAGAGGAACTGATAGGCAGGGATCTTCATCACCGAGGCCCGCGCCTCGATATCCTGGGTGAGCTGGCACCTGTCCTGCTTCACCCGGGCCAGATGGCGCCCCTGCTCTATCCAGTTGAGCAGTTCGTCCTGGCGATAGAGCGGCACGGCCTGCAACTCTCCCGCAGCAGCGGATGCCTGCGTCGTCGCCCTGGGCAGCGGCGCAGCTGCCGGTGCGGACGGTACAGGTGCGGATGCGGATGGCGCCTGGGCTGGCGCTGCTGACACAGGGAGGGATGGCGTGGCGACAGAAGAGGCTGGCGTCAGGGCTGGCTGGGCCGATGATGGGGCCGGTGACAAGGGTGCAGACGCCGCAGATGGCGGCGCGGCTGCAACCGCCACCGCCTGGGTGGGCGCGGCGGCCGAGGTGGGCTCCGCCCCCTGCAAGGGTAAGCTGCACACACCGATAATGGCGATGAGGGTTCTTGGTTTTATCATAGGGATCTCCTGCTGCCTTCTGTTATCGGCAGCCAGGGCCATCTCCTTAGCCCGCCACATTAGCCCACCACACCCAACCCCGAAAATGACAAAGGGGAGCCTGGGCTCCCCTTGCGGTCGACGTAGAGACTTACTTGACGAAGTCGACGCCCAGCTGGATGTCAGCCTTCAGGGTGGCCAGCATGCTGTCCATCGCTTCCTGCTCGAAGGCGCTCAGCTTGCCGTAGTCCAGCACGGTTTCGACACCGTTCTTGCCGAGCAGCACCGGCTGCGCGAAGAAGGTGGCGTGCTCACCGTTGCCTTCCACATAGGCACACTCGATGACGTTGGCTTCCCCTTGCAGACCCTTGATGAGCGACAGACCGAAACGGCAGGCTGCCTGACCCATGGAGAGAGTGGCGGAACCGCCACCGGCCTTGGCTTCCACCACTTCGGTACCGGCATTCTGAATGCGTTTGGTCATGGCAGCCACTTCCTCAGCGGTAAAGCTGGCGCCTTCAACCTGGGAGAGCAGCGGCAATATGGTCACGCCACTGTGACCGCCGATGACGTTGACACGTACCTTGTCAACGTTCAGGCCCTTGGCTTCGGCCACGAAGGTCTCGCCACGGATCACATCCAGGGTGGTCACGCCGAACAGGCGACGCTTGTCATAGACACCGGCTTTCTTCAGCACTTCGGCGGCGATGGCGACCGTGGTGTTGACCGGGTTGGTGATGATGCCGATCAGTGCTTTCGGGCAGGAAGCGGCACACTTTTCCACCAGGTTCTTGACGATCCCGGCGTTGATGTTGAACAGGTCGGAACGGTCCATGCCGGGCTTGCGCGCCACGCCAGCAGAGATCAGCACGACATCGGCGCCGACCAGAGCCGGGCTCGGATCTTCACCGCAGAAACCTTTTACTTTCACGTCAGTCGGGATGTGGCTCAGGTCCGCCGCCACGCCCGGAGTGACCGGGGCAATGTCATACAGGCTCAGTTCGGAACCGGCAGGCAGGCGGTTTTTCAACAGCAGAGCGAGGGCTTGGCCGATGCCACCGGCGGCACCCAGAACGGCAACTTTCATGATCAACTCCATGTCTAAGCGTAGGTTTAAGGTTGTTTCTAGTTGGGTTAACGCTGATTCTTATTGTGCGCCTCACCTTAAAGGATCCCCTCCTAAAAAACAATCTGATAACAGTTGTAATCACGGGTTCTGTGAGCCAGGGAACAAGCGGCGATGAAAGCGGAGAGGAATATGCGATAAATGGGAGGAAAGACACAGATTTCCTGTGCTCCCCTCACCATTAAGAGGTAAATGTGACTGCTTCAGGACTGGAAAGCCAGTGCTCGACGCTCACACCAGCGGAAACCAATTGTTAACAATCCATTCATGGTCAGATAGAGCGCTCCGGCCACGGTGAACACCGCCAGGGTGTCATAGGTCTGGGCGTTGAGACGCTGGGCCAGCCCCATGATGTCCATGATGGTGATGGTACTGGCGAGCGAACTCCCCTTGAGCACCAGGATCACCTCGTTGGAATAGGCGGGGACCAGCCGACGGGCGGCATGGCGGGTCTTCATCCACAGGGTCTGTCCGGCCGAGAAGCCGAGCGCACGGCAGGCCTCCACTTCACCGGCGGGGATGGCGTCGAGCGCTCCCTTGAACAGCCGGGTGGAATAGGCTGCTGTATTGAAACCGAGCGCCAGCACGGCGCAGAACCAGGGTTGCTTGAGCAGCGGCCAGAGCGGCCCCGCCTTGAGCCATTCAAACTGGCCAGGCCCGTAGTAGATGAGGAAGATCTGGATGAGCAACGGCGTACCGGTAAAGACCAGTACCCAGAGCTGCACCAGCTGGGTCGCCACCGGAATGCGACGCTCCAGCACCCAGGTCATGCCGGCCGCCATCAGCACGCCCAGCAACAAGCTGAACACGGTGAGCTGCAAGGTGATCGCCAACCCTCCCAGCAGGGTCATCAGGTAATCCTGCATGGTCAGCCTCCGTAACGGCGGGTATAGCGGGACGCCTGCTTCAAGCCGAATTCACTCACCAGACTGATGGCCAGATAGATGAGGGCGGCAGCGGCGTACCAGGTGAAGGGTTGATAGGTGCTGGCCGAAGCCATCTGTGCCTGACGCATCATCTCGTTCACCCCGATGAGGGAGACCAGAGCGGTGTCTTTCAGCAGCACCAGCCACTGGTTGCCGAGCCCGGGCAGGGCGTGACGCCAGGCCTGGGGCAGCACGATGCGAAAGAAGGTGTGCCCCTTGCCCAGGCCGAGCGCCTGCGCCGCCAGCCGCTGCCCAGGGGGCACCGCATTGAGGGCGGCACGCAGGGTCTGGGTGGCGTAGCTCGCAAACAGCAGGGAGAGCGCCAACACACCGCAGGCGAACGGGCTGAACTCCACATACTCCCCGGTGATGAGGAACAGCACCTGGGTCGAGCCGAAGTAGATGAAGAGCACCACCAGCAACTCGGGCAGACCACGGATCAAGGTGGTCAGGGTGGCCACGGGCCACACCAACGCACGCTGCTTGCTCAACTCAGCCGCACTGAATGCCAGTGCCAGCACCATGCCACCGACCAGGGATGCCAGGGCCAGCCCGAGGGTCATCCAGGCTGCATCCAACAACAAGCTCAACATGGCTTACTGCGCGAAGTACTTGTCATAGATCTTCTGATAGGTGCCGTTGGCCTTGATCTCGGCCAGCCCCTTGTTCAGCTGGGTCAGCAGTTCCTGGTTGCCCTTGGCCACCGCGATGCCAAAACCGGTACCGAAGTACTTGGCGTCGGTCACCGGGGTACCCACCACGGCGTATTCCTTGTGCTGCTTGAGCCAGTCGGCGGCCACCGCCGTATCGGCAAACACGCCGTCAGTGCGGCCATTCATCATGTCGAGGAAGGCGCTCTGGTAGCTGGCGTAGGGCACGGTCAGCAGACCCTTGCTCACCCAGTTGTCCACCAGATAGGACTGGTGAGAGGTGCCGTTCTGCACGCCGACTGTCTTGTCCACCAGATCGTCCGGCCCCTTGAAGGTCTCTTTCTTGGCAACGAACACCGCGGAGTTCTCGTAATAGATATCGGAGAAGTCGACCTGGGCAGCCCGCTCCGGGGTCACGTCCATGGCGGCGATGACGGCATCATAACGACGGAACTTGAGGCTGGGGATCAGGCTGTCGAAGGCCTGGTTGTGGAAGCTGCACTCCAGCTTGGCCTGCTCGCAGACCGCGCGGGCCAGATCGATGTCAAACCCCTGGAACTCGTTCTTGTCATCCAGGTATTCGAACGGCGCATAGGTTGCCTCGGTGGCGAACTTGATCTCTTTGGCCAGCACAGAAGTGCTCAGCAGACCCATGGCGGCGATCAGCAACAGACTCTTTTTCATGACAGCTTCCTTATCGACTCAATATCAATGCATCAAGAATTCGGCAAACCGGCTGGTTTGCGGGGACTGGAAGATGGCGGCGGTGCCGGATTCGATGATCCGCCCCTTCTCCAGATAGATCACCTGACTGGCCACCTTGCGGGCGAACTCCACCTCGTGGGTCACCACCACCTGGGTGATGCCGGTCTGGCTCAGGGTGCGGATGATCTCCGCCACCTCTTTGGTAATTTCGGGATCCAGGGCAGCCGTCGGTTCGTCAAACAGCAGCACCTGGGGATCCATCATCAGGGTCCGGGCAATGGCGACCCGCTGCTGCTGGCCACCGGAAAGCCGTGCGGGCCAGGCGTCCCGTTTGTCGGCCAGTTGCAGCTGGGCCAGCAGATAGGCCCCTTTCTCGATGGCCGCCTCGCGGCTCATGCCGAGCACCTTGACGGGCGCTTCAATCAGATTCTCCATCACGGTGAGGTGCGGCCACAGATTGTACTGCTGGAACACCATGCCCACCTTGCGGCGCAGCGCCTGTGCCTGACGGTTGAATTCGGCAGTAGAGAGGCTGGACGGGAAAGAAAATTCACTGTCTGCGATGCGCAACACACCGGCATCCGGCGTGTCCAGCAAGTTCATCATGCGCAGCAGAGAGCTCTTGCCTGCCCCGCTCGGGCCCAGCAATACCAAGGTCTCGCCGGGAGCAGTCCGAAAGCTCACCTGCTGCAGTACCGGCACCTTGTGCCAGGATTTTTCGATGCCGATTAATTCGATACCCATACAGCCCAATTGAATAAGTTTTCAAAATTTCGTCCTGATTCTAGCGCCAGCATAAGTTGATGCAAGCTATATTTGAATCAATATGCAGAACAAGCGCCGCTTCCTTGCCAAAACAGGCATATGAATGCAAAATAGCAGCGCTGTTCGTATCTGCCGCCTGAGCGTGACAGGCGGTCACTCCCCTCATTCGTGAGTCCAAGATGAAACATAACGACAAGCAAGAAAAACTGGCCAAGGCCTTTAAAGCCTTGCTGAAAGAGGAGCGTTTCGGCTCCCAGGCAGAGATAGTGACTGCCCTGCAAGAGATGGGCTTCGAGAACATCAACCAATCCAAGGTCTCGCGCATGCTGAGCCGCTTCGGCGCCGTTCGCACCCGCAATGCCAAGATGGAGATGGTCTACTGTCTGCCGGTGGAACTGGGCGTGCCCACCACCTCCAGCCCCCTCAAGAACCTGGTGCTGGATGTCGACCACAACGGCGCTCTGGTGGTGATCCACACCAGCCCCGGCGCAGCTCAGCTGATCGCCCGCCTGCTTGACTCCCTCGGCAAGGCCGAAGGGATCCTCGGCACCATCGCCGGTGATGACACCATCTTCATCACCCCGACCAGCGATACCGACATCGAGGAGCTCTACCTCTCCGCCCTCGAGCTATTCGAGCAGACGCCCTGATCCGGTCGCCTTGGGCGATCCGCACAAAAATCCCGGCCTTGGCCGGGATTTTTTGTTTTGAGCGGTCGGCAGGCCGGGTTTATTTGCCCTCGGCCACCAGAAAATCGACGGAAGGGGCGAAGAAGGCCGCGCCGGTCACCGCCCGGGTGAAGCGCAGCAGGTGGTCGAAGTGGCTGCCTTCCCCTTTGTACATGCTGGCCAGCATGGCGTTGAAGTGCAGCGGCGTGCGGCAGCAGGAGATGAAGTAGAGCCCCTGCTCGCTCATGGTGCCCCAGGGCATGCTCTGGCGCAGGATCTCCATGGACTCCCCCTTCGGGGTCTTGAGGTTGACCCGCTTGATGTGGGAAGTGAGCGGCTTGTCGGCGGACTCGTATTCGATGTTGTCGACCTTGGTGCGACCTATGATGTCTTCCTGCTCCTTCAGGGCCAGCTTCTCCCAGTCGCTCATGGCGTGGACCCAGCGCTGCACGTGGATGTAGGAGCCACCGGCGAACTCGCCGCCGTCCAGCAACGCCACCTCGGCGCGGTGCTCATCCTGCGGGTTCTCGGTGCCGTCGACGAAACCGGTCAGATCCCGGCAATCCTGGTTGCGAAAACCGCGGACTTCCTCGGCCAATTCAACAAGCCCGGCCAGCAGGGCCATGACGCGATGACCGGCATGATGCAGCACGTCCACCCGATCAGCACGCAATTGTACGAAGAGATCGAACGGGGTATTGGGGGCCTCCTGACCGTTTGCGGATTGCGCCATGAAACCGCGGAACTGGGGCGGCCGGGCGGCAGGATAGAGATCATCCCAGGCGTCGGCCCCGACGGCGACCAGACCGCTGAAGGCCGCATCGGGGAAGTCGGCGCTCACCGCCTCCCAGAGTGCTGGCAGGCTGGCCAGGCGGGAGGTCAGGGCAGCGGCGTCACCGGTGCGATTGAACATCAGATAGAGGGCGTGCAGATTCGGCTCTGCGCAGATCCCGGCTTGGGCTTTCATGTCTCTCTCCAAGTGCGTTGGCTATGGGCGTGGCGCGATTATAAACCAGCGCGCTTCCAGTTCATTGATTTCACGACAATACCACGCACTCAGGGCAAGGGGTCAAACAACACCAGGGCATGAGGCGCCACGGCCACCCGCGCACGCTCCCCTTCCAGGGGCTCACCGATACTGGCTTCCAGTTGCTGGCCGCCACACTCGACCAGAACCCGGCAGTGATGGCCCAGGAACTGTTGCTCACGCACCCGGAGCTCACCGTCATCCGCCGCCGTCAGCGCCAGTTGCTGAGGTCTGAGCATGAGCTGCAACCGCTCCCCCACCGCGCGGCCATGGGGCTCCTGACCGCAGATGGTCCCAAGGAGGGTCTGCACGCAGTGGCTGTCCACCACCTCGGCCGCCAGATAATTGACCCCGCCGAGAAACTCCGCCACGAAGCGGTTCCCGGGGCGGCGATAGAGCTGCTCCGGCTCCCCCACTTGCTCGATGCGACCGGCGCGAAACAGGGCCAGCCGATCGGCGAAGGCGAAGGCCTCTTCCTTGCTGTGGCTGACGAAGATGGCGCCAATGCCCTGCTGTTTGAGCAGGGCGCGGATCTCGAGGATCAGCTTCATCCGCACCTGGGTGTCGATGTTGGAGAAGGGCTCGTCCAGCAGCATCAGGCGCGGCTTGCACACCAGGGCGCGGGCGATGGCCACCCGCTGCTGCTGGCCGCCGGAGAGCTGATGGGGATAGCGCTCCCCCAACCCCTGCAGGTTGACCAGCGCCAGCGCCTCTTCCACCTGCTGCTGGCGGCTGCCGCGATCCTGCCCGGTCAGGCCGAAGCCGACGTTCTCGGCCACCGTCAGGTGAGGAAAGAGAGCGTAATCCTGGAAGATCATGCCGATATGGCGGGCCTCCGGCGGCACACTCACGCCGGGGGCATCGAGCAGGGTCTCTCCCAGCCGGATCTCCCCCTGGGCCAGGGGCAGCAGACCGGCCACCGCCTTGAGCAGCGTGGTCTTGCCACAGCCGCTGGCCCCCAACAGACAGACAATCTCGTTGTCGGCCACCTGCAGGGAGAGCTGCTCCAGCACGGGGCGGCCATTGTAGTGACAGCTGACCTTCTCGATATTCAGGCAGGACAAGGTTCTTTTCCTCTCACGTAGTGATGCCGGACGGGGCCGCTCAATGGCCTGGACCATCCAGGGTACGGTTGATCCACAGCAGGGGAATCAGCCCCACCAGCACGATGACGATGGCACCGAGCGCCCCCCGCTCCAGCATCTCGTCCGAGACGAACTGATAGACGTGGGTCGCCAGGGTTTCGAAGTTGAACGGCCGCAGCAGCAGGGCGGCGGGCAGCTCCTTCATGGATTCGATGAACACCAGCATGGCGCCGGCAAAGAGGCCGCGCCGTACCAGCGGCAGGTGAATGCGACGCAGCATGCCGCCCGCCCCCTGCCCCAGAGAGCGGGCCGCCATGTCGAGGCTGGGGGAGATCTTGCTCATGCTGCTCTCCACCGACCCGATGGCGATGGCCACGAAGCGCACCAGATAGCCGAACACGATGGCGGTGAGGGTGCCGGTCAGGAGCAGACCGGGGCCCGGCATCCCGAACCACTCGGCCAGATCGTTGATGCCAAAATCCAGGGCCGTGAGCGGCACCAGCACGCCGATGGCCAGCACGGTCCCCGGCATGGCATAGCCCATGGCGGCGAGGCGCAGGGGCAGCAGGCTGCGAGTCCCCCCATCGAGGCGACGGAAGAAGCCGAGCAGCAGGGCAATGGCCATGGCCAGCAGGGCGGTCAGGGCCGAGATGGCGAGGCTGTTGCCCGCAAAGCGCACGAATTCGGGCGTCCACGACAGCGCGAAGTAACGCACCCCGTAATCGAACAGGATGACGAACGGCAGGGCGAATCCCGCCAGCACCAGGCCCCAGCACCAGAGCCCGGCCAGCACGCCCCTCAGGCCCCCGAGGGGGTAACGCAGGGGCTGCTCGAAGCCCATGGACTTCTGGAACACCTGCTGGCGCTGGCGGGAGCGGCGCTCCAGCGCGATGAGCAGCACCACCGCCAGCAGCATCAGACAGGAGAGCTTGGCGGCGGTCGCCAGGCTGCCGTAGCCGAGCCAGGTGTCGTAGATGGCGGTGGTCAGGGTGTTGATGGCAAAGAAGTGGACGGTGGCAAAGTCCGCCAGAGTTTCCATCGCGACCAGAGATGCCCCCACCATGATGGCCGGGCGGGCCAGGGGGAGGCTCAGGCGGCGAAAGCTCTGCCAGGGGGTGCAGCCGAGCAGACGGCTGGAGTGAATGAGGCTGACCGACTGCTCCAGGAAGGAGGCCCGTGCCAGCAGATAGACATAGGGGAAAAGCACCAGCGCCAGCACCCAGGCGGCGCCCCCGAGGGAGCGAATGGCCGGGAACCAGTAGTCGGCCGGTCCCTGCCAGCCAAACAGGGCACGCAGCCCCGCCTGCAGCGGGCCCGAGTAGTCGAGCAGGTCGGTATAGACGTAGGCAACGATATAGGAGGGCATCGCCATGGGCAGCATCAGCGCCCATTGCAGGGCGCGGCGCCCCGGCACCTCGCACATGGCCACCAGCCAGGCGGTGGGCACCCCGAACAGCAGGCTGAGGCAGACCACCCCCAGCACCAGACCGGACGTGTTTCGCAGATAGTCGGGCAGTACGGTATCGGCGAGGTGGGCAAACAGTTCCCCATCAGCCGAGAAGGCGGAGAAGACCAGGGCGAGTACCGGCAAACCCAGCAGCAGGGCGGTGGCCCAGCTGCCGGCAATCCATCCAAAATGTTTCATGAGTCCACAGAAGTTGATGGGGCCGTTGGCCCCATCTGATTACAAGTCGAATTTCACTTCATCCAGCAGTTGCAAGGCGTCCTTGCGGTGCTTGGCATAATCGCTGACCGGCATGGGGTCAGACTTGAACGTGCCCCAGGACTTGACCATGGCAGAAGGCTCGACCCCCGCCTTGACCGGGTACTCGGCATTCACATCAGCATACATGTGCTGGGCGGTATCCCCGGAGAGGAACTCCATCAGCTTCTGTGCTGCTTCCTTGTTCTTGGCATACTTGGTCATGGCCACGCCGCTCACGTTGACGTGGGCACCGCGATCACCCTGATTCGGGAAGTTGATTTCCACCGCGTCGGCCCAGGACTTCTGCGCCGGGTCCTTCAACATGGCACCCAGGTAGTAGCTGTTGCCCAGGGAGACATCACAGATGCCGTCCTTGATCGCCTTGACCTGATCACGGTCGTTGCCCTGGGGCTTACGCGCCAGGTTGGCCTTGATCCCTTCCAGCCAGGCCTTGGTATCCGCCATGCCGTGATGGGCAATCATGGACGAAACCAGCGCCACATTGTACTCGTGCTTGCCGCTACGGGTACAAATTTTTCCTTTGAATTCAGGCTTGACCAGATCTTCGTAGCGGATGGTGTCGAGCTTGCCAAGACGCTCCTTGCTGGAGTAGATGGCACGCACCCGGGTGGTCAGGGCGAACCAGCGGTTGTCCGGATCGCGATAGATGGAGGGGATGTTCTCCTGCAGCGTCTTGCTGTCCACAGGCTGCACCAGGTCCTTGTCCACCAGCTCGGTCAGACGGCTGATGTCCACGGTCAGCATCAGATCGGCCGGAGAGAGCTTGCCTTCCCGTTCCAGACGCTCGTTCAGCCCCTCTTTGGCAAACACCACATTGACCTTGATCCCGGTCTCCTTCTCGAACTGCTGGATGATGGGCTTGATCAGCTCATCCTGACGGTTCGAATAGACGTTTACCTCCTGGGCGGCGAACGCCGACTGGGCGACAAGCGTGGAGAAAGCCAGTGCCAACATCTTCATTTTCATCATCCGTTCCTTGTCTGCGTAAAGAGTGATAACCATTTTCGTTTGCATTCTGCATGAATCGGGAGGAGAGGATCAAGGCGGTTTGCTAGGTTGGAACGATCTATTTAATCAGCGGCCAAACAAAAAGACCGGATGGAATCCCATCCGGTCTTTCGACGACCACCCATTCACACTGTCGGCAGAACCTGCCCGGACCTTTGCCCGATCCGGCCGGGCAAAGGAGCGCACTCAGAGCGCCTCGTCGTCGCTCTCACCAGTACGAATACGCACCGCTTGCAGCAGGTCATAGACGAAAATCTTGCCGTCACCGATCTTGCCGGTATAGGCCGCCTTGCAGATGGCCTCGATCACCCCTTCGACATTCTCGTCTGCGGTGGCGATCTCCAGCTTCACCTTCGGCAGAAAGTCGACCTGGTACTCGGCCCCCCGGTATAATTCGGTGTGCCCCTTCTGGCGACCAAAACCCTTCACTTCGGAGACGGTCAGGCCTTCCACCCCCAGGTTGGCGATGGCCTCGCGCACGTCGTCCAACTTGAAAGGTTTGATAATCGCAGTAATCAGCTTCATCTGGTTGCTCCCAATCCATGGTATGTCACGAATGGGTCATCAATTCTTGTGCCAAGTATTTTTATCTTTTATTTTCATATAGATAGACATGACACTCTGAGCCAGAAAGGCTCAGGATCACCAAGGAAGCGCATCTCGCCCCATAATGAGGCACCAAGCTGCACCAGACTCCCTTGATGCACCAAATGAGAGCATCACCCCATGTTAGTCATCTCCAACAGCGTGATCATCCCCTGGCATGAACTGCAATTCCAGACCATGCGGGCCCAGGGCAATGGCGGCCAGCACGTCAACAAGACCGACTCCGCCGTCTGGCTGCGCTTCGATTATCGCGACTCCCCCAGCCTGCCGCCGCTCTACAAGGAGGGACTGGAGCGGCTCAGCGACAGCCGGGTTCACGACGGCTTCATCCAGATCAGGGTCGAGACCCATCGCAGCCAGGACATGAATCGCAAGGAGGCCATGAGCCGCCTGACCGAGCTGCTGAAAAAAGCCGCGTGGCGCCCCAAGGCCCGCCACGCCACCAAGCCGACCCGCAGCTCCCAACGCAAGCGGGTCGATGCCAAGAAACGCAAGGGAGAGATCAAATCCACCCGCGGCAAGCCCGTGCTGGAGTGACCTGCCACAACCCCGAGGACAAGAGAATGCAGTACAGCTTTTGTGAATGTGCCAAGGGGCCCCTGCTCATCGCCATCGATGGGGCCGGGCTGCGCCACGTGGAATTCATGCAAGGGGAGCGCCCCGTCCTGCCGCAACCGGAGTGGCAGCGGGATGATGTCGCCCTGGCCCCCTTTGTCGAGCAGTTTGCCGCCTACTTTGCCGGCCGCCTGCGGCGCTTCGATCTCCCCCTGGCCGCCACGGGCACACCATTCCAGCAGGCCGTGTGGCGGGCGTTGTGCGACATTCCCTACGGCGAGACCGTCAGCTACCTCCAGATTGCAGAGGCCATCGGCAACCCCAGGGCCGTGCGGGCGGTGGGCGCCGCCAACGGCCGCAATCCCCTCAGCATCATAGTGCCCTGCCACAGGGTCATAGGGCGCAGCGGTGAACTGACCGGCTACGGGGGAGGCATCCCCATCAAGCGCTGGTTGCTGGCACTGGAGCAGGAGACCGCAGACCACTTCGCGCTGACCCCATGAAAGGGCGCACCTCCCTGTCAAATGCGGGTTGCGAGTGCAGGCACCACAGACCGCAGGCCACTCGCGCGGATCCTCTGACGAGCGGCATCTCCATCACATGCGAGTTGCTGGTCCCAACAGCAGACCGCAGGCGGCGTTGCACTGCCCATGACGGGCAACACCCCCATCACATGCTAGTTGCTTGCCATCTGGCAGCATGGTTGCGTGATGCGTTGAGCAGACATCGGGATAATATTCCGACGGATCCGCCCCATGGCAGGAGCATGCCCACCGCCCCGATTCATCTTTCCTTTGAGCCGCACAACAAAATAAATCACTGATTATTTATTTTATTTCAGCATCAATCATTTAAAAACCACATTACGGCAGCATTTTGAAAATGAACACAGTATGAAGAATCGCCTCAGAAGCGCTTCAGAGAGCATCAGGCATCATGGCTTCACACTTGGATGGGACGGCTCATCCCTCATTCAGGTGGCACCCATGTGACGCTTCCAATCTGTCTTTTCCCCGCGCCTCCCCAGAGGCGCTTTTTTTTGCCTGCAACCGGGTGCAAAAAAGCCCGCCGAAGCGGGCAATGACCGGAAGGTGCTGACTTCCAGGGTCTATCAGAGGGCGAGGAACAAGCCTGCCAGGGAGGCGCTCATCAGGTTTGCCAACACCCCCGCCAGGATGGCGCGCATGCCGTAGCGGGCGATGAAGGACTTGCGCTCCGGCACCATGGCCCCCAGGCCGCCGATGAGGATCGCCATGGAAGAGATATTGGCGAAACCGCACAGGGCGAAGGTGACGATGGCCTTGCTCGACTCGTTCAGGGTCTGATCCTGCACCAGGGCGATGAAGGCGACGAACTCGTTGATGACGATCTTGGTGCCGATAAGCGCCCCAGCCGCCTGGGCCTGATCCCAGGGTACGCCGATGAGCCAGGAGACGGGGGCAAACAGCCAGCCCAGGATGATCTGGAAGCTCAGCTCCAGCCCCACCAGGTCGCCGGCCCAGCCCAGCAGGCCGTTGAGCAGGGCGATCACGCCGACGAAGGCCAGCAGGGTCGCCCCCACGGCGACGGCGATGTTGAGACCCGCCATGGCGCCATCGGCGGCCGCTTCAATGACGTTGGTGGCGCGGGGGATCTCCACGTCTTCGTGGTGATCTTCCTCTTGCGCGGCGGGCGGCACCAGGATCTTGGCCATGGCAAGCCCGGCAGGGGCGGACATGAAGGCCGCCGCAATCAGGTATTTCAGCTCGACCCCGATGCTGGCGTAGCCCACCAGGGTGCCGCCAGCTACCGAGGCCAGTCCGCAGCTCATCACCGCAAAGAACTGGGAATCGGACATCCTGGAGAGATAGGGTTTGACCACCAGCGGCGCTTCCACCATGCCGACGAAGATGTTGGCGGTGGCAGAGAGGCTCTCGGCGCGGCCGGTGCCCAGCAATTTCTGCAGGCCGCCGCCGAGCAGGGCGATCACTTTGGGCATCAGGCCGATGTGATAGAGGATGGCGATCAGCGCGGAGAAGAAGATGATCACCGGCAGCACGTTGAAGGCGAAGATGAAGCCCAGCTTGAACTTGGCCAGATCCCCGAACAGGAAGGCAATCCCCTCCTGGCCGTAGCCGATGACGCTGCTGACGCTCTCGCTGACACCGTTCAATACCTGCTGACCGGCGGGCAGCCAGAGCACCAGGGCGGCGAAGAGCACTTGCAGGCAGAGGGCAAAGCCCACTGTTCGCAACGGGATACGACGGCGATTATCAGAGCAGAGTGCGGCCAGGGCCAGGATGCTCAGGATACCAAGCAGGGCAATCATGGGGATTCCATCCAGTGAGGCTGAAGATGGGCGCGGATTTTGCTCCCCTCCCCTCACCGCCGCAACCCTGCCGGGTTACAACCCTGTTAGCAAAAACGTTTGCACGATATCGGTTGCGCCAACTGACTGATTTGACACAACTTTGAAACCGCACTCACGCCAGTGTTCTTGTATGGAAACGATTATTCCTCGGTGCCGGACAATTTCCCCCCGAGCCAGGGTGCGAGTCGCTGCGCCCAGTAGGGCCCGGGTCCGAAGCTCTCCTTGAGGAAGTCGATGAAGAGGCGGATCTTGGGATCCAGATGCTCTCGCCTGGCATAGACGGCGTGCACCGCCATCTTCTGGTTCGGTTGCCACTGGGGCAGCAGAGGGATGAGCTGACCAGATTGCAGCTCCTTGTCCAGCAGGTAGTTGGCCACATAGGCGATGCCGAGCCCGGCCAGGGCGGCGTCCCGCACCGCTTCCGCCAGATCCACCCGATAGTTGCCCGCCACCTGCACCGTCTGGCGCTCCTTGCCCTGGCGAAATGACCACTCGTGGTAGCGCCGCTCCCGGCTCTGGTAGGTGATGCAATTGTGATGGGCCAGATCCCTGGGGTGCAGTGGCGTGCCGTGACTCAGCAGATAATCCGGCGAGGCCACCAGCACGAAACCGATGTCTGCCAGTCGCTGCCCTACCAGGGACTCGGGTTTGTCCTCGTAGGTGGTGATCCAGAGATCCAGCCCCTCATCCACCAGATTGGTGCGGTGATCGAACAGGGACACCTCCAGCTCCAGATCCGGATAACGTGCCTGAAACGCCTTGAGGCGCGGGATCACGTGCAACCGCCCGAAGGATTGACCAACCCCCAGATGGAGCACGCCGCTCACCTTGCCACGGCGCTCCGCCACCATGGACTCCGCCTCCAGTGCCACCGCCACCAGAGCGCGGCAGTGGCGGGCATACTCCTGACCCAGTTCGGTGAGCCCGAAACGGCGGGTAGTGCGCTGTACCAGCTGGGCGCCGAGCGCGGTTTCCAGCAGGGCGAGCTGCTTGCTGATATGGGATTTGGAGACCCCGAGGCGGCGCGCAGCCGCCGAGATGCCCTGTTCACGAACCAGGGCATCGAAGATCACCATTTGGGGAAGACGTTGCAGCACGGAGTCACCGGAGTGGATGGCGGGGCCGCATTATTCCAGAGCGGCCCGCCATGGGGTAGGGTCAGTGCCCCAGGGCATCGATGATCTGCTGTTTGAGAGGATCATCCGACGGATTCTGGTTGGCGCCATAGCTCGCAATCAGCTTGCCGTCCCGCCCGACCAGGTACTTGTGGAAGTTCCAGTTGGGCGCATCACCGTCGGCAGCCGCGGCCAGCCCCTTGAACAGCGGCACCGCATCCGAACCCCGCACCGCCACCCGGTTGAACATGGGGAAGGTCACCCCATAGTCCCGGCGGCACACCTCGGCGGTTTTGTTCTCGTTGCCCGCCTCCTGCCAGAAATCGTTGGAGGGGAAGCCCAGCACCATCAGTCCCTTCTCCTTGTAGCCCTGATAGAGGGCTTCCAGATCCCGGAACTGACCGCTGTAACCGCAGTAGGAGGCGGTGTTGACCACCAGCACCACCTTGCCCTCGGTCAACTGGCAGAGGTTGTGGCGCTGGGTGCTGTTGAGCTCCCGCATCTCCACGTTGAAGTAATCGGGGCAGGCGGCGGAGACCGCGCCCGAGCCGAGCATCAGCAGCAGGGTGAACCATTTCATCGACGTGACTCCCATTGTTTTGTCCATCATACGCAAGACCCCGGAATCTGGTTCAGGGATCAGTGCAGGGGGATCCCGGTCAGCCAGCCGTGTCCCCAGAAGATAAGCAGAGCCGTGAGGGCCAGCCCCGCCCCCAGACTGATCCCCGTCCCCTGCCAGGTGGCGGCGGCACGGGGGTGACGACCCCACTCCCGCATCGAAATCCAGACGATGCTGATGAGAGCCCAGAGACCGAGCCCGCCAAACAGCACCAGGGAGCGCGCCTCGCTGTTCACCGCCAGATGGGCCCCCGACCAGAGCAGCACCCCGAGCAGCTGGGGATGCACCAGCCAACGGCGGAAATGGTTCGCCCCCTGCCCCGCACACAGCAGGACAAGGGCGATCGGCATGATCCCCATCACCAGGGTGGGGCCCCAGACAGGCAGAAAATAGAGGGGCATGGGGCTGGCACTGCGCCAGCCTGCGAGGATGCAGCCGATGGCGACGAACACCAGCAGCGAGAAGAGCCCCTTGTAGCGGTTCTCCCCCAGCCGCTCCCGCAGACGGGCGCGGTGCTGTGCCGCGAAACAGGGGTAAAGATGAGTCAGGGTGAACAACACCACCCCCAGGGTCAGCAGGATCATGGCTCGCTCCTCGCATATTGCCCCCCGGAATGGGAAGCCCTCCCTCAGGCGGGCCTTGTTTCTCGTGGCTCCCTCACTGTCGGGAGATCACTATGCCGCAAAGCCCCTTCTCAGAATACAAAAACCATATGAAAGACAGCAGGATAATAAAAAAAGCCGACCCAAGGATCGGCAAGTGCGTCAGAGGTGCCACGCCGGGCCGCTCACTCTGCTGCACGGGGCAGGGTCAGGCCGATGCACCGCATCGGCCAGGAGAGAGGGTCATTTGCGCAGCAGGTAGAGAGCCGCCACGTTGCGGGCCGTGAGCTGCAGGTTGGTGGTGGCGGTGGCCAGCGCCTCCGGCAGGGACATGGCCCGATTGACCACGGCGAACACCGCATCCAGCCCATGCTCGTGCACCACGCCGCAGTCATCGGTGAGGCATCCGGCGATGCCGATCACCGGCTTGCCGAACTGCTTGGCACAGCGAGCCACCCCGATGGGCGTCTTGCCGTGGATGGTCTGGCTGTCGATGCGGCCCTCGCCGGTGATGACCAGATCCGCATCGGCCACCGCCTCGGCCAGGTTCAGGGCCTCGATGACGATCCGGATGCCGGGTTTGAGCTCGGCGCCGAGCAGCCCCACCAGGGCTGCCCCCATGCCGCCTGCGGCCCCCGTTCCCGGGATCTCCTTCACCTGCTTGCCAAGCGCCTGCTCGATGCAGTCCGCGTAACGGGCCAGATTGGCATCCAGCTCGGCCACCATCTCGGGAGTTGCCCCCTTCTGCGGACCGAACACGGCGGACGCCCCTTTCGGGCCGCACAGCGGATTGTCCACGTCGCAGGCCACCTCGATGGTGAGTTCGGTCAGACGGGGATCCAGCCCGCTCAGGTCGATGGTGGCCAGCTCGGCCAGACCGGCACCGCCCGGCGCAATGGGGGTACCATCTGCTTTCAGGAGCTTGCCGCCGAGTGCCTGGATCATGCCGGCACCGCCGTCATTGGTGGCGCTGCCGCCGATGCCGAGGATGAGGTGGTCCACCCCCATCTCCAGTGCGGCCAGGATCAGCTCCCCGGTGCCGACACTGGAGGTGAGCCGCGGATTGCGCAGCTCGGGCGCCACCAGATGCAGGCCGGAGGCCGCCGCCATCTCGATGACGGCGCGCTTGCCATCCCCCAGCAGGCCCACGAAGCCCTGCACCCTGTTGCCGAGGGGGGCGGTCACCTCGACCGGCAGGATGCGACCACCGGTGGCATCCACCAGAGACTGCACCGTCCCCTCGCCGCCATCGGCCATGGGCAGCTTGACGTAGGTGGCATCCGGCAGCACCTGCTTGAAACCGGCCTCGATGGCATCGGCCACCGCCATGGCGCTCAGGCTCTCCTTGAATGAATCGGGGGCGATCACAATTTTCATATCAGTTCCTTAGGCGAGGCCAAACACGCCAAACATCAGGGTGGAGACAACGGCGATGGTCAGACCGACCGCGGTTTCGTAGGGGATGAGCTTGAGTCGCTCGCCGACGCCCATGTGGACGCTGCCGCCGGTGGCATGGAAGAAGGAGCCGTGGGGCATGTGGTCAAACACGGTGGCGCCGGCGTGGATCATGGCGGCCCCAGCCAGGCTGCTGATCCCCAGTTCAATCAGAGTGGCGCTGAACACGTTGGAGGCCACCACGGTCCCGGCCGTGGTCGAGGCGGTCGCCAGCGACATCAGGGCACCGGAGATGGGGGCCAGCAGATAGGAGGGCAGACCGGAAGCGGTCAGGCCGCTGATGAGCACATCTTTCAGGCCGGAGTTGGCGATGATGCCCGCCAGGGTACCCGTCCCCAGCAGCATGATGGCCACCGGCGCCATGCGGGCCAGGCCCGAGACGGCAAACTGGTTCACCTTGGTGAACTTGCCCATCATCAGGGCCCCCACCAGGCCGCCGAGGGGCAGCGCAATGAGCGGGTCCACCACGATGCCGGCGATGGGACGCAGGGCCAGCAGCAGGATGGCGACCAGGGGCGCACTGATGGCGGCGGCAAAGCCGGGCAACTTGGCACCGTCAAAGCTCACCACCTCGTCGGCGGCCACCTTGCTGCCCCGGTTATTGAGGCGCTTGGCGAGCCAGTAGGCCATCACCAGACCGAACAGGCCGGGAATGATGCCCGCCGCCATCACCGAGGTGAGAGGCAGGTGGAAGGCATCGGCTGCCGCGATGGCGTTGGGGTTGGGAGACATGACGTTGCCCGCCTTGCCACCGCCTATCATCGCCAGCAGGATGGCCGCCTTGGAGAGATCGGCACGGCGGGCGATGGCCAGCGCAATGGGGGCGACCGTGATGACGGCCACGTCCACGAAGACGCCGACCGCGGTCAGGATCAGGGTGGCCAGCGCCAGGGCCAGCAGGGCGCGGGTTTCGCCGAGTTTCTTGACGATGGTCTCGGCGATGGTGGTGGCGGCGCCCGATTCGATGAGCACCCCGGCCAGCACACCCGCCGCCAGGATCCGCATCACTGCCGTGGTGATCCCCTGGGCGCCGCCGATCATCAGGGCGACGGTCTGGGTCAGGTCGGCGCCACCGATCAGGCCACCGGCCAGGGCACCGACAATCATGCCGTAAGCGGGCGGCACCTTCTTCAGGATGAGGAAGATGGCGATGGAAAGCGCGGCGAGCGCGCCGAGCGCGGAGACTGGGATCATGACGGGCACCTTGTTGTTGTAATGAGTGGCGCCATTATGGGGATCCCCGCCTGGAATGCTTTGGCCATAAAACCAAAAAAAGCATTTACCGACCTTCTATTTTTGTTGGAAAAGACAAATCAGCTATCGAGACTGAGCCCGAGATAGAGCAGAAACTTGTCATCTAACTTATTGAAATTCAAGCCGGTTATCTGCTCTATCCGGGTCAGTCGATAACGCAGGGTGTTGGGGTGAATGAACAGGGCTTCGGCACAGGGATGCAGATCACAATCCTGCAAGAAATATTGGCGCAGCGTCTTTTGCAGCGTTCCCTTTGTGTCCTCCTGCGCCAGCTTTTGCAGCGGAGCCCGCAGCTGATCCGCCTGCCAGGAGTCCGCCAGGGTGCCGAGCAGCACTGAAAGCCGGTAATCCTCGAAGAAATAGACCTGCTTGCGGGGCGACTGGCGCATGCCACGGCGCAAGGTGTCTCGCGCCGTCTGGTAGGAGAGCGCCAGCCCGGGGATGCCGGGGAAGTAATCACCCACCCCGATGCGAACCTTGAAATGGGGAATACGGGAGAGCAGCTGCCGGATCCGGCTGCGCTCCTGCGCCGACTGCCAGACGCCGTCGCTGAGCTGGGCGGGTTTGAGCACCACTATCTCGTCCAGGCCGTTGATGGCCACCAGGTTGTCCCGCTCCGGGTTTTCCAGCAGGTGAACCAGCTCCCTCACCTGGGCGGGCTCGGCCTCCTCCAGCGCCAGCACGGCCACCACCCGGGGCTGGGCGAGATCCAGCTCGAGGAAGCGGGCCACCTGTTGCAGTTGATCGGCCCGCCCTTCGCCGCGAATGAGCTGCAACACCAGCTCCTCCTTGTGGCGCTTGTCCCACTGCAACTGCTCGGTGAGTGCAGCCTGTTCCAGGATGAGCTCGGCGGTCATGCGCACCAGCTCGGCGTAAGCACGCACGATGTCCGGATCCCCAGAGATGCCGATGACGCCGAGCAGCTCCCCCTGATAGGCGATGGGCAGGTTGATGCCGGGCCTCACCCCCTTGAGCTCCCGGGCGGTGGCCTCGCTTATCTCCACCACTCGGTTCTCGGTCAGGGCCAGCACGGCCCCCTCGTGGCGCTGGTGCAGCCGCTCCGGATTGCCGGACGCAATGATGAGTCCCCGCTCATCCATGACATTGACCGAGAACGAGAGGATCTTCATCGCCCGGCTGACTATCTGATGCGCGAGCGCGTCGTTGAGCTGCATTGCCTCTCCATACCATTCGTTGACAGGGTCCCCGGCGTGCGCCATCACCGGGATCACCCGTTAAAGATCCCACATCATCAAGACAAGCGCGGGGGGGATCGCTAGAATAGGCCACTTTACGCTATCAGTGCCCCACCATGGATCAAGGATCCGGCATCATGCCGCTTTGCGCCGTGGTGGTTTCACCCTCCGATATGGACTCCGCTATGGATTATGAATTTCGCCGCGACCCGTTCGGTGGCTATCGCGCCCGGTTCTCCATGGGCCATGAAGCCATCGGCCAGTGGTTGATCGACGAGGTGGGCAAGGACGAGGAGAAGCTCGACGAGCTGTTCGCCATCATCGACCAGCTCTCCAGCCGGGCCCGCACCGAATACCGGCTGCTGGGGGGCGACTACTCCCTGCTGCTGACCCACGAGGAAGCCGAGGTGAAGGCCAATGTCCTCAATATCGAGCAGGACGAGGATCTCGACGATCTCGCCTACTACGATGATGAACAGCTGGCCATGTGCGGGCTGGAAGATTTTGCCCAGGTACTCGGCTCCTGGCGCGCCTTTATCCGCAACGAGGATATGGGCTGATTACCCCCATTCGGGCGAGCATGCCCCTTGCAACCCAACAGGATTGACTATGTCCATTTACGATTTTGATGACGAACTGCCGGAAGACGAGCTGGATCAACCGAAGAAACCCGCCCAGCCCAAGAAGAAGGGCAAGCAGGTGCTGAACACCCAGGTCAACCTGAGCCCGCGCGATGCCAGCCGCCTGAACGGCATGCACGTCGAGGCCATCACCACCCTGGATGACGTCAGTCTGCCGAAGAACGTCATCTTCAAGGCCGGTCTCATCGCCCTGGGCGAGCTGGAAGCCAGCAAACGCGCCGACATCATCGCCCGGGTCATCGCCGAGTCCGGTCGCTGATACGGGAAGGCCATCGCCTCTCTCGGTGGCATCTTGCCGCCGTCCAAGCCGGAGCCCAGCTCCGGCTTTTCATTGCGCGTCTTCTGCCGGCCAGTCTCGGCCACCCCCTTTTCCTTGAACCAGACCATGGGGATCGTTAAGGTGCGCCCTTCATTCATACAAGGAGACTCGATGTTACCACTCCCCGATATCCTCATCTGGCTCGTCCTGGGGCTGGCCGTACTCTGCTGCCTCGCCCGCCGGACCAGGCCCGGCATGCTCCTGCTGGGACTTGCCCTGCTTACCGCCCTCTGGCTTGAGCGACTCGCGCCCCTCGCCGCTCTTGTCAGCCTCGCCGGTCTGCTGCTGGCCTGGCGCACTCCCACCCTACCCCCACCCTGGCGCGGCGTCACACTGACGCTGGTCCTACTGTGGTCCCTCGCCCTGACGCTGCATCTGGTGCCCGGCTTTGACAATCTCAGGGTGCTCGACAAGGTACAGGCGGGCCCGGCCAGCGTGCCCTTCACCCTCTACCTCAATCTGGACAAGCCGCTCATTTTCTTCGCCCTGCTGCTAGCCATCCCCGGCATGCTCGGCCCGGGTGGAACGATGCGCTGGCGGCCGCTGGCCCTGCTCATCCTGCCGCTCGCGGCCCTGCTCATCACCGCCTGGCAACTGGGCGCCCTCAAACCCGAAGCGGGACTGCCCCACTGGTGGTGGCTGTTCGCGTTCAACAACCTGTTGTTCACCTGTGTGGCGGAAGAAGCGCTGTTCCGGGGATGCATCCAGCAAGGGGTGGCAAGCCGAAGCACGCCCTGGGCAGGTCTCCTGGTCGCCAGCCTGCTGTTCGGCGCAGCCCATCTTGCCGGTGGCCCGTTGCTGGTGTTGTTCGCCGCGCTGGCGGGGGCCTGCTATGGCCTGGCGTTCCAGCTGAGCGGGCGCCTCAGTGTCGCCATCCTGCTCCACTTCCTGTTCAACTTCGCCCACCTGGCCCTGTTTACCTATCCCCTGGCCAGCCACTGACGTCGAGCACAGGTTCACCGGGCAAAAAAATGCCCCGCCCCCGTGGGGGCAGGGCATCTGCATTCACCCTGCAATCTAGTCGACGTAGAAGGTCTGCTGGAAGGTCAGCGTCTGCTGCTGCCCCTCCCCCATGATCTTCAGGGTGAACTGGTAGGTGTCCTCATTGCGATAGGGCAGCACTGCCAGGTAATAGATGGCATTCCCCTCTTTCACCTCCTGAAAATTCAGGGGGCGAAGGGTGCCGGTCAGATTGCGGGCTTCGCCGCTGATCCCCACCGCCTGTGCCACCCCCTGCTTGTTCTGCACCGCGATATTGACGATGCCGTTATAGCGGCTGCGCTCCAGGCCATAGGTCCTGGCTACCTCGGGGGTGAGGAAGCTGGAGTTGAACGCGCTGTAGTGCACTTTCCAGGGGCCCAGCTCCTGCATCTGCTCAGCCCGCAGCGGCAGCGTCATCAGGAGTGCCAGCAGGCAACTCATCCAGGCTGTTTTCATGATGTCATCCCTCTCGTATCAACCCTGATTATCGAGCAGAGCGGCAATCTCGGCGGGGATCTGCTTTGGCGCGTCGATGGCGACCGTCTTGTGCCGACCCAGCTCCCCCCGCAGGATGCGAACCTGCCCCTTGGCCACCTTGCACTGCTTGGCCAGGTACTTGATCAGGTGACTGTTGGCCTGACCATCCACCGGCGGTGCCGTGATGGCCACTTTCAACTCGTCACCGTGCAATCCGATGATCTGATCCCGGCTCGCCTTGGGCTGGATCATCAGATGCAACACCAGCTCGTCCCCTTCCAGCAGGACGGCGGGCATCAGATCATCCACCACAACTGGCCGAACAGATCCCCCATCAGGTAGTTGATGGCCTGCAGCGCGATGAAGGCGACCAGCACGGAGAGATCCAGCCCGCCCAGTGCAGGCAGGATGCGGCGAATGGGGGCCAGGAAGGGTTCAGTGAGCTGGTGCATCACGTATTCAATGGGGTTGCGACCCTGGCTTACCCAGCTCAGGATGGCGCGGATAAGCAGGATCCAGAAGATCATGGAACCCGCCTTCTTCAGCACGGTGAGCGTCGCAAACAGACAGAGAGTGAGCCAGTCCGCCTGCAGCACATTCATGCTCTTGAGCAGGACCAACTTGCCAAAGGCGATCAGCAGCGCCAGCAGCACAGAGGCCATATCCAGCCCGCCAAAACCCGGGATGACGCGGCGCAGGGGCACCACCAGCGGGTTGGTCAGCTTGACCACCATCTGGCTCATGGGGTTGTAGAAGTCGGCCCGCGCCCACTGCAACCAGACCCGCAGCAGCACCACCATGAGGTAGAGATCAAAGACAGTGTTAATCAAAAAGTAAGCCGTGTTCATCCGGGCTCCTTGCTAAAAGGGATTCAGAAAAGGGTTTCCATTTCGCCGGCCCGGGTAACGGCCGCCTGCATGGCTCTTGCGGTCAGCGGCATCAGCCCCTGCTCCTGGAATGTCTTGACGGCCTCGGCTGTGGTCCCGCCCTTGCTGGTCACCTGCTCGCGCAGGGTCTGCAGCGACAGATCGGGATTTTGCTCCACCATGGCGGCCGCTCCCAGGGCGGTTTGCTGCACCAGCAGGCGGGCCTGCTCCGGCGTAAAGCCCATGGCCTCGGCCTCCTCGGCAATCGCCTGCATGAACAGGAAGAAGTAGGCCGGGGCACTGCCCGCCGCCGCGATGACGCCGTTGATGCCGGCCTCCTCATCCACCCAGAGGGTCTTGCCCACGGATTGCATCATCTGTTCGGCCACCGCCCGATCGGCCTGCCCGATGGCGGGCGGTGCATAGAGCCCGGTCATCCCCAGCCCCAGCAAGGAGGGGGTGTTGGGCATGGTGCGAATGATGCGCTCGTGACCGCCTGCCATCTCCTGCAAGCGCGCGACGCGAATGCCGGCGGCGATGGAGATGAGCAACTTGCCATCCAGCGAGCCAAGCTCGGCCACCAGCGTCGTCAGCATGCCCGCCATCAGCTGGGGCTTGACCGCCAGCACGATCACCTCGGCCTCGCGGGCCGCCTCGGTGTTGTCCTGGGTGATACGGATGCCGAACTGGCTGGCCAGTTCGTCCAGCTTGGGGCGGCTGGGATTGGCGGCGATGATACGCTCTGCCGGGTAACCCGCCTGGATGAGGCCGGCAATGATACTGCGGCTCATGTTGCCTGCCCCGATGAAGGCGAGGGTTCTCTGCTGCATCAAACACTCCTGTTACTGACATCGCAGCGGATGCCTACCCAGCCTGTGCGGGCTGACAGCATCACACGCGCCTGTTTACCTGAAAAAAAGCACGACCGGGGTGTTTTTCGCCCCGGCTCTTGCTCATGAATAGTCACGGGCCCCGAAGATGGCGGTCCCGACCCGCACCATGGTGCTGCCGTGGGCAATGGCCAGCTCGAGATCCTCGGTCATCCCCATCGAAAGGGTGTCGACGCTCGGGTATTGTTGCGCAAGTTCGGTGAACAGAGCCTGCATGCGCGCCATCTGGGCCGCCAGCACCCCCTCGTCGCAGGTATGCTCGGGGATGGCCATCAGGCCGCGCAACCGCAGCCGCTCGCTTTGGGCCACCAGGGAGGCCAGGCGGAAAATCTCTTGCTCCGACGTACCGGATTTGCTGCTCTCTCCGCTAATATTGATTTGCAGACAGATATTTAGCGGCGCGAGCCCACTCGGTCTCTGGTTGTTGAGGCGTTCGATGAGCTTGTCGCGATCGACACTTTGAACCCAGTCGAACCGCTCCGCCACCAGCTTGGACTTGTTCGATTGCAGCGGACCGATAAAGTGCCACTCTATGTCTGTACAGGCGTTCTGCTCGCGCAAGGCATCAATCTTGAGCGCGGCCTCCTGGGCGTAGGATTCGCCAAAGCGCCGCTGACCGGCGGCATAGGCAGCCTGAATGTCCCCCAGCGGCTTGGTTTTGCTGACAGCAAGCAACTGGATGTGATCTGGGCTGCGGCCAACACGCCGTGCAGCCTCTACAATACGTTCCTTTACCTGAAGCAGGTGCTGGGCAATCTGGCTCATATTTCGTTCGTAATCTTGTGATGGGAGAATAACAAATCTATGGATATCACAGAGTTATTGGCATTCAGTGTAAAGCATAAGGCCTCGGATCTACACCTCTCGGCCGGGGTCCCCCCGATGATCAGGGTTGATGGGGAGGTTCGCAAGATCAATTTGCCCGCCCTGGATCACCGGGAAGTCCATGCTCTCATTTACGACATCATGAATGACCACCAGCGCAAGGAGCTGGAGGAGAACTTCGAGGTGGACTTCTCCTTCGAAGTACCCGGCATGGCACGCTTTCGGGTCAATGCCTTCCAGCAGGCGCGCGGCTCGGGCGCCGTGTTTCGTACCATCCCGAGCACCGTTCTGACCCTGGACGATCTGGGGGCGCCGGAGATATTTCGCAAGATAGCGGAGTACCCTCGCGGCCTGGTGCTGGTGACTGGACCCACCGGCTCGGGCAAATCCACCACCCTGGCCGCCATGGTCGATTACATCAATGACAACTTCCACCACCACATCCTCACCATCGAGGATCCCATCGAATTCGTGCACGAGAACAAGCGCTGCCTGGTGAACCAGCGGGAAGTACACCGCGACACCAAGAGCTTCAGCAACGCCCTGCGCTCGGCCCTGCGGGAAGACCCGGATATCATCCTGGTAGGTGAAATGCGGGACCTCGAAACCATCCGCCTCGCCATGACCGCCGCCGAAACCGGTCACCTGGTGTTTGGCACCCTGCACACCTCCTCGGCTGCCAAGACCATCGACCGCATCATCGACGTCTTCCCCGGCTCGGAGAAGGACATGGTGCGATCCATGCTCTCCGAATCCCTGCGGGCGGTCATCTCCCAGACCCTGCTCAAGCGTATCGGTGGCGGCCGGGTGGCGGCCCACGAGATCATGCTGGGGATCCCGGCGGTGCGAAACCTCATCCGGGAAGACAAGGTGGCCCAGCTCTATTCCGTCATCCAGACCGGGATGACCCACGGCATGCAGACCATGGACCAGAGCCTCAAGCAGCTGGTCAACCGGGGGGTCGTCGCCTCTCTCGATGCCAAGGCCAAGGCGGTCGATCCCAATACCATTTAAGCTCGCACACCCAAGGAGTCGCCATGAACATGGATGTTCTGCTCGCCGCACTGGTTGAACAAAAGGGCTCGGATCTCTTCATCACGGTCGATGCCCCCCCGACCCTCAAGGTCAACGGGCGTCTGGTGTCGCTCGGGCCGGCTCCCCTCGACAAGACGACGGCGCTGGCGTTGATCAGAGAAAGCCTGGACGAGACCCACTTCGAGCGCTTCCTGCACACCCGCGAGGCCAACTACGCCATCCAGCGAGGCTCGCTGGGGCGCTTTCGGGTCAGCGCCTTCTGGCAACAGGATATGCCGGGCATGGTGCTGCGCCGCATCGAGACCCGCATCCCCACCTTTGACGAGCTGGTGCTGCCTCCCATCCTGCAGGAGGTCGCCATGGCCAAACGCGGGCTGGTGCTCTTCGTCGGCGCCACTGGCGCCGGCAAGTCCACCACCCAGGCGGCCATGATCGGCTTTCGCAACCAGCACGGTGACGGCCACATCCTGACGGTGGAGGATCCGGTGGAGTTCGTCCATCAGCACGATCGCTGTCTGGTGACCCAGCGGGAGGTGGGGATCGACACCGCATCCTTCGATGTAGCCCTCAAAAATTCCCTGCGCCAGGCCCCGGATGTCATCCTCATCGGTGAAATCCGCTCTCAGGAGACCATGGAGTTCGCCATCCAGTTCGCCGAGACGGGGCACCTCTGCCTCGCCACCTTGCACGCCAACAATGCCAACCAGGCGCTGGATCGCATCCTGCATCTGGTCCCCCAGGAGAAGCACCGCCAGTTCCTGTTCGATCTCTCCTTCAACCTGCGCGCCATCGTCGCCCAGCAGCTGCTCCCCTCCGCTCACGGGCAGCGCCGGGTCGCCGCCTTCGAGATCCTGCTCAACACCCCGCTCGTCACCGACATCATCCGCAAGGGAGAGATGCACAGACTCAAGGAGGTGATGACCAAATCCGGCGAGCTCGGTATGCAGACCTTCGATCAGGCGCTGTTCGGCCTGTTCTGCGCCGGCCAAATTGGCTACAGTGAGGCCCTTGCCCATGCCGACTCCGCCAACGACCTGCGACTGCTCATCAAGCTGTCGGGTCGCGAGCAGCTGGGCGCAGGCACTCTCGACAACGTGACCCTGGATGAATGAGGGGCGTGCGTCACCGCTAGTAAAGGACAGTTATGCTGATTGTGGTTTCCCCGGCCAAGACGCTGGATTACGAGTCACCCCTGGTGACCTCCCGTTTCACCCAACCCGAACTGCTGGACCACTCCGCAGCACTGATCACCCGGGCTCGTCAACTGAGCCCGGACCAGATCGCCAGCCTGATGAAGATCAGCGACAAGCTCGCCGGCCTCAACGCCGCCCGCTTTACCGAGTGGCAGCCTGACTTCACGCCGGCCAACGCCCGCCAGGCGCTGCTGGCCTTCAAGGGGGACGTCTACACCGGTCTGGCCGTAGAAGATTTCAGCGAGGCCGACCTCGACTTCGCCCAGGCCCACCTGCGCATGCTCTCCGGCCTTTATGGCGTACTGCGGCCGCTTGACCTCATGATGCCCTACCGCCTGGAGATGGGGATCCGCCTCGACAACCAGCGCGGCAAGGACCTCTACCAGTTCTGGGGCGACATCATCACTGCGCACCTGAACAAGGCGCTGGCGGCCCAGGGGGACGACGTACTGATCAACCTCGCCTCCGACGAGTATTTCAAGTCGGTGCGCCCGAAAGCCCTGCAGGGGCGCATCATCACCCCGGTCTTCAAGGACGAGAAGAACGGCCAGTTCAAGATCATCAGCTTCTACGCCAAGAAGGCCCGCGGCATGATGGCACGCCATATCATCAAGCATCGGCTCACCCGGGTGGAACAGCTGACCGGTTTCAATGCCGACGGCTACTACTTTGTACCGGAAGAGTCCGACGCCAATACCCTGATGTTCAAGCGCGCTGAAAATTAATTACACATTCAAGGGAACCAAGTCGGAGATCCTCGGGTCTGACTCTGTGAATCCTCTGTTGTAAGCACTTTTTGTTGGCCGACGTCCTTGCGTCGGCTTTTTTCTGCGCCTCTCTCAGGCCACTCCCCAGGCAGCAGACAGCAAAACGGCCATCCTGGGATGGCCGTTTCAACTGTGCTCGGGGGCATTACTTCTTTTTCTTCTTTGCCGACTTCTTGGCATCCTTCGGCTTTTTCTTCTTCACCGGCACCCGCGCTTCCTTGTGTCTGGGGCGCAGCTCATCGATCACCCGGCGCTTGAGGCGCTCCTCGGTGTAGCGCTCGATCTTGGCGACCATGGCCATGTCGTGAGCTTCCACCAGGCTGATGGCGCAGCCACGGTTGCCGGCACGACCGGTACGACCGATGCGGTGCACATAGACATCCGCGCCGTAGGGCATGTCGTAGTTGATGACATGGCTGACGTTCGGCAGGTCGATGCCGCGGGCGGCCACGTCGGTGGCGATGAGGAAGGGCACCTCCCCTTCGTGGAACTTGCGGATAGACTCGATGCGCTTGGCCTGCTCCATCTCGCCACGGATCCAGGCGCAGGGCACGCCTGCCGCCTGCAACTGGCCGGAAAGCTCCGCCAGTCGCTCACGGGTCTTGACGAAGATGATGGCCTTCTGGGTTTCCGGGTTTTTCAGGATGTGCACCAGCAGAGCCAGCTTGTGGGCGGCATCATCGGCCAGGTGGATCCACTGGGTGATGGGGCGGCGCTCGCTGCGGGGCGGCTCGGCGTGCAGCTCAACCGGGTCTTTGAGGATCTCGCTCGCAAACTTCTCGAGGCCGGCCCCTTCCAGGGTGGCGGAGAAGAGCATGGTGTGCTTGCGGTAGCGCGCCTCTTCCACGATGCGGTTCACGTCCTTGATGAAGCCCATGTCCAGCATCCGGTCCGCTTCATCCAGCACCAGCACCTCAATGTCGTGGCTCTCGAACTCCTCTTTCTCGATGTACTCGAGCAGACGGCCCGGGGTGGCCACCACGATGTCGGTGGTCTTGGTCAGGGCAGGCAGCTGCTCTTCATGGCTGACGCCACCGATGATGGTCTCGATGCTGAGATGGGTGTGCACCGCCAGGGCCTTGGCGTGAGCACTCACCTGCAGCGCGAGCTCGCGGGTCGGAGTCAGGATCAGCATGCGGCACGGACCCGGCTTGCGACGCGGGAAGTCCAGCAGGTGCTGCATCGCGGGCAGCAGGAAGGCGGCGGTCTTGCCGGTTCCGGTCGGCGCAGAAGCCAGAATATCGCGGCCGTCCAGGGCTGGCTCCAGCACCATCTGCTGGATGGTGGTGGGGCGGGTGAATCCCATCTCGGCCAAGGCCCGACTGAGGGCTGGATTCAGGTCGAAATCATCAAAGGACTGGCTCATGGCAATACTCGGTCATTAAGGAAGCGGCAGATTATAGGCGATTATGCCGCCGGCTCCTATGGTGACTGTGGCTTAGCCGCTATAATCGCCGGCCATTTTCCGCGGGCAGGCACAGGAGGAGGGCCGAATGGGGCGCAACAACGGTTTCACGTTCAAGCAATTTCACATCGATCACGACCGCTGCGCCATGAAGGTCGGTACGGACGGCATTCTGCTGGGAGCCTGGGCGCCGGTCGACAGCGCCCGCCGGGTGCTGGACATCGGCACCGGCAGCGGCCTCATCGCCCTGATGCTGGCCCAGCGCAGCACGAACGACTGCCACATAGACGGGGTGGAGCTGGATAAGGATGCAGCCATGCAGGCCCATGAGAATGTGACGGCCTCCCCCTGGCGTGAGCGGGTCACCATCATAGAGAGCGCCATTCAGGATCACCTCGCCCCCCCTTACGATCTCATCGTCTCCAACCCGCCCTATTTCCCGGCAGGCCAGACACTTCGCGATCCGGCCAGGGCTCTGGCCCGTCATACCGGGGGGCTCGACCCAAGGGGATTGCTGGCCGCCAGCGATCGCCTGCTGAGCCGTACCGGGCAACTGGCCCTGGTGCTGCCCACGGCGATGGCGGATGAAATTTTATGCATTTCGTCGAGTTATGATCTGTATGAGCGTTGTTATCTGGCTGTTACTACCAGAGAGGGGAAAGAGGCAAATCGTGTTTTATTGCTGCTTGGCAGAGGATTAAACAAGTGTGAGAGGGGTGAAATTGTGATCCATTCTGCCACGGGAGGCTATTCCGACAGATATATCCAACTAGCCAGCCCCTTCTATTTGAAGATGTAAATTTTGCCTTGAACTATTTTTTCACATCATTATGCTGACTGCTAAATGAGCGCCCGCTCAAGACCAGTTCAAACCACTGGTCGCGATGAAAAAACCAGCGGGGCGCTTTTTTTTACCCCCGGAAAGTGCCGGTCACTGACAAATAAAAAACTATAACAAGCAATAGTTTACAAGACAGACGAGGTTGAACTTGACGAAATCACTCACATTGTCCGATGTACTCGGATTGGGCTTCATGACCTTTGCGTTCTATCTGGGCGCAGGCAACATCATCTTCCCGCCCCTGGCCGGCTTCATGGCGGGTGAGCACCTCTCCCTGGCCATGCTGGGCTTCCTGGTCACCGCCGTGGGCCTGCCCCTCATCACCATCATCGCCGTCGCCAAGGCTGGCAACGGCTGGGCCGGCATGACCAAGCTGCTGCCGGCCGGCGTGGCCACCGCACTGGCCGTCGCCATCTACATCATCATCGGCCCGGCCTTCGCCGCCCCCCGTACCGGCCTGGTGGCCTACGAGATGGGCCTCAAGCCCTTCCTTGGCGACATGGGACCATCCGGTCTGGCTGCCTACACAGTACTGTTCTTCGGCGTGGCCATCCTGGTCTCCCTCAACCAGGGCAAGCTGATGGATGCCATCGGCAAGTACCTGACCCCGCTGCTGATGCTGCTGCTGCTGACTCTGGCCATCGGTGTCTTCGTCGCACCGCAAGGAAGCATGCCTGCCGCATCCGGTGACTACCAGAGCACCCCCTTCGTGAAGGGCATTCTGGAAGGCTACAACACCATGGACACCCTGGCGTCCCTGATGTTCGGTGCCCTGATCGTCGACCTGCTGCGCCAGAAAGGCATCCATGACTACCAGAGCCAGTTCAAGTACCTGGCCATCGCGGGCATCATCTCCGCCATCGGTCTCTCCGTGGTCTATGTCTCCCTGTTCCAGCTGGGCAACACCGCTGCCGGCGTCGCCACAGACGTGAGCAACGGCGGTGCCATCGTCAACGCCTACGTGCTGAGTCTGTTCGGCCAACCGGGTCAGTTCATCCTGGCTGCCATCATCACCCTGGCCTGCTTCACCACGGCCGTCGGCCTCATCTCCGCCTGCTCCGACTTCTTCCACAACCTGACCGGCATGAGCTACAAGAAGCTGGTCGTGCTGCTGGGTGTCATCTGCGGCATCGTGGCCAACGTGGGCCTGAGCCAGCTCATCAGCCTCTCCATTCCTGTGCTGGTCGCCATCTACCCGGTTGCCGTGGCGCTGGTACTGGTCACCTTCCTGAAGGGTTACTTCGGTCGCCCCCGCCTGGTGTTCCGCTCCGTGCTGCTGGTCGCCTTCCTGTTCGGCTGCCTGGACGGCCTGGGCGCCGCCGGCATGAAGATGGATGCGTTCGCCTTCCTGCCGCTGTTTGACAAGGGCCTGGCCTGGTTGCTGCCGACCCTGCTGGCCTGTGGCCTCGGTGTCATGGTGCGTGGCAATGGCAAGCTGGCTGCAGAAGCGGCCTGATAACAGATCTTGACCAAATAAAAGAGGCCAGCATTCGCTGGCCTCTTTTTTGTTGGTGCAATCTGGTTCATCCGTTGTGGAGAGCGCTCTTCAGAGGACGGTTGCTGGCTTGGGTTTGCCTACAAGACCATACCAGTGATGCTCAAACCGGCCCGCATGCCAGCGCAGGGTGCCCCAGGGCTGGTCAGCCTGCCAGCGCGGGAAGTTGATCTCCACGCGGTTGTCTTCGTACTTGTAGAGAGAGGTGCTGATCTCGATATCCGACAGGATAAGCAGCACCACCCCACCGATGACACTCCATTTCAGCATCTTCCACATGGCGATTACTCGAAGCAGATCTCGATGGTGGCACGGCCATACTCCGATTCGAACGGCATCATGATCTTGGCGCCGTCGGCCCGGTGAGTGATGGTGTGATTGGGACCGGAGACGATGACCGGGGTCGCCATGTCGAACTCATAGCCCTTCTCCCCCAGCATGCGTTTGGCGCCGCCCGTCACCATGTTGGTGATCTCGCCCACCATGTCGGTCACTTCCTCGTTGATGGTGGCCGGCGCCTCCCCCAGCATGCGACGCATGATCTCCAATGCCAGCCCCTTCTCGAAGCTGATGGAGAGGGAACCCCGGGTCTGCGGACCCACCATGCCAATCAGGCCGGAGACATCTCCCCGAGCCAGCTCGTCCGTCTTACGCTTGGGCGCGCCCGGTTTGAGTTCCAGCTGTGCCATGGTGGAGAGCACGTTGAGCAGGGAGAGCAGGAACGGGTTTACAAAATCAGCCTTCATCTTGACTTCCTACGGTAACGGAACAGCGGGCACATTGACCATGGGCTTCTATGGTCTTGTTGGTAATAGTAAAACCATGCTGATGAGCCTGCTCGGAAAAGGCGCCGTCGATTGCGGGATCGTGCAGCTCCACAACCTCACCGCAACGATCGCAGATCAGCAGTTGCATCGGGTGGGCATGGTCGAAGTGGCAGCAGAAGATGAAGGCATTGAGCGACTCCACCTTGTGGGCAAAGCCCTGTTCGAGCAGGAAGTCGAGCGCCCGATAGACGGTAGGCGGTTTGGCATGAGCCTCTGTCTGCTGCAACTGGGCCAGCAAATCATAGGCACTGATGGCATTGCCGTGGGCGGCAAGCAGCCGGAGCACCTGGCGCCGTGTCGGGGTGAAACGGATCCCGCGCTGCTCGCAGAGGCGTTCCGCTCGTTGTAGAAGTTGGTCTTGATTCATGTTCACGCAGATACCCTGTCAATTAGCCGGATACTATCACAGGGCCCCCAGTGCGCGGCGACAAAATTCATTTTCTGGGGCTGTCTCACGTTGTGATAGAATCCCGCCCCTTGTTTGGCCAACCCGGATGATTTTTATGCAGGCGCAGCGCTTTTCCATCGCCCCCATGCTGGACTGGACCGATCGGCATTGCCGTTATTTCCACCGTCTGATGACCCGCCAGACCCTGCTCTATACCGAGATGGTGACCACGGGCGCCATCATCCACGGCAAGGGCGACTATCTGGGCTACAGCGAGCAGGAACACCCTCTCGCCCTGCAACTGGGTGGCAGCAACCCGGCAGACCTGGCCCGCTGCGCCAGGCTCGCCGAGGAGCGCGGCTATGACGAGGTCAACCTCAACGTCGGCTGCCCTTCCGATCGGGTGCAAAACGGCCGCTTCGGCGCCTGCCTCATGGGCGAACCCGCGCTGGTGGCTGATTGCGTCAAGGCAATGCGCGACGTAGTCGACATTCCGGTCACCGTGAAGACCCGTATCGGCATCGACGAGCAAGACTCCTACGAGTTCTTGCAGGCCTTCATCGAGCAGGTACGGGACGCCGGTTGCGATACCTTCATCGTCCACGCCCGCAAGGCCTGGCTGAGCGGCCTGAGCCCGAAAGAGAACCGCGAGATCCCACCCCTCGATTATCCTCGCGTCTACCAGGTCAAGCAGGATTACCCGGATCTGACCATTGCCATCAACGGCGGAGTGACCAGTCTGGAACAGACTCTTGAACATCTGCAGCACCTCGACGGGGTCATGATGGGCCGCGAAGCCTACCAGAATCCCTACATTCTGGCCCAGGTGGACAATCTGGTGTTCGGCGAGAACCGTGCCGTGCCAAGCCGCCACGAGGTGGTGCGGATGATGCTGCCCTACATCGAACAGGAGCTGGCCAAGGGAAACTACCTCTCCCACATGACCCGCCACATGCTGGGGTTGTTCCAGAACATGCAGGGGGCGCGCGCCTGGCGTCGCCATCTGAGCGAGAATGCCTGCAAGCCGGGGGCCGACATTCAAGTGGTGCTGGACGCCATGGCCAAGGTGCCGGAGTTCGCGCCGGCCGACGCGGTGGAGTGATCATGTACCGCTTCACCGGATCCTGGCTGCACAAGGCCCTGGTGCGTCTGTGCGCCGGCCTGCTCACCATTCTCGGCATCAAGCTCAGCGCCTTCTATTTCATCGGGCTGCTGATCGTGCTGGGGCTGCACCGGGACCAGATCCTGGGCTAAGCGCCCCACGCTCCCGAACAAGAAAAAGCCGGCGCCCCTGCGCCGGCTTTTTTGTCACCACGGAGGTGACCCGACAGTCTGGCTTACTCTTCCTGAACCATGAACTGGAGTTCAGGGGGAGAAGAGGTCAGCACATCGGCGCAGTAATCCCAGGTCGAGATGCGGTAGTGCTGCAAATCTTCATCCAGGTGCAGTCCATCGGATTCCTGATGGAACCAGCTGGCGAAACGGGACGGGGTGATGAGCTGGATCTGCTCCTCGATGACGTGGCTGTCACGCCCCTCCGCCAGATCGCAATCCTCCATCACCCGCACTGCGAAGATGTGGCGAAAACTCACCCGGCACAGGGGCAACGGAGGCAGATCGATGCTGCGAGCACGCCCCAGCATGACGGTCAGGGTGTCGCTCCAGATATCCTGATGCAGTTCGGCCACGACCAGGCCGGGAGGGAGTTGACGAGAGGGTGCCCAGGGGACGGCTACCTGCCGAATGGCATTTTTCTGTTCCATATCCACCTCGCTACAGCGCATGCCATATTCTGAGTGTATCTGAAACAAATTTTGACGAAGATGGCAAGAAAAAACCCGGCACAAGCCGGGTTTCATTTGATTACAAGACGATCTTATTTGACGGCGTCTTTCAGCGCCTTGCCAGCCACGAAGGACGGCACATTGGCGGCTGCAATCTGGATCTCTTTACCGGTTTGCGGGTTGCGACCGGTACGGCCCGCGCGATGGTTGACCTTGAAGGTACCAAAACCCACCAACTGAACGGCATCGCCCTCTTTCAGGCTCTGGGTAATACCATTGATGATCTCTTCCAGAGCGACTTTGGCCTGAGCTTTGCTCAGGTCTGCTTTGGCGGCAATTGCATCGACAAGTTGAGCTTTGTTCATAACATTTCCTTTATGATCGGGCATTTAGCACCGGGCCACTCTATTCAAAAAAAAACACTCAGGCAAAGGCTTTATCAGCCGGATTGGCTTGAATGCTGGGGTTTTCATCAAGATCTGCGGAAATAGTCACATATATCGCCCCCTTGTCCCCTGGATGGGCGACAGGATGCGAAGTACCGGTGGGGAGAGGCATGCAAATCCCCGCCTGATGTAACAATATCCCTACACTCCTATTGACGGTCAACTGGATTTTCCCTAGTTATAGGAGTGTCGTCAGTCGATGAGAATGACCGGAGGCGTGCGACGCGAGTGCCGCATGCCATGCCCATGGAGGGACTATGTTAACTGAACTGGAAAAAACCAAGCGCGCACTGGCAGGCAAGCACAGATCAATAGATGACTGGCTGGATGCCAGACAGGCGTTGCTGGTCGAGTACATGCGACTGGCAGGCCTCATGCCCGCCAAGTGCAAGCAACGCACCCTCCCAGGTCACGTCGAACTGCAACGTTTTTGCGAACAACTGGTCGATTACGTCAGCGCAGGCCATTTCGAGATCTACAACCATGTCGTCACCGCCTTTGAGCAAGCCAGCGGGGACAAACTGGAGCTGGCCAAGCGCATCTACCCCCATATCCGTGCCTGTACCGAATTCGCGCTGGAGTTCAACGACAAGTACAGCAACGCCGACGAAGCCCAGTTGCTGCAACTGGACGAGGATCTGAACCAGCTCGGCCCCGTGCTGGAGGACAGGTTCAAACAGGAGGATCGGCTGGTCAAGGCGCTGCAGGTGGTGGAATCCCTCAGCCATCAGCAGGTCTGATATTCAATATCGGAGCCAGTTCAATATCCTGGCGTGCCAGCTGGATTACACTCTGCAACATGAAGGATGAGCATCTTGCTCGCACGCAGACCGGAGACGACCATGGCCGAGCGCCGCCACTTTACTCGGATTTTCTATTTGACCGCCGCCAAGCTCACCCAGGGTGAACACCAGTGGCGCACCCAGCTGGTCGATGTCTCCCTGCAGGGAGCCCTGCTGCTCAGACCCGAGGATTGGGTCGCCAGCGAGGACAAGGAGTACGAAATCTGCTTCGTGCTCGGGGGCAGCGACATCGAGATCAAGATGCAGGTCGAGCTGACCCACGAAGCCAGCAAGAAGCTGGGGTTTTACTGCCACCACATCGACATCGACAGCGCCACTCACCTCAAGCGGATGATCGAGCTGAACATCGGAGAGGAACAACTGCTCCATCGCGAGCTGGAGCAGTTGCTGCAAGAGCACCGAGACCACGTCCCCCCCGAATCCTGAGCGGGCGGGCAGAAAAACAAAGGAGCGTCCATATGCTCCTTTTTCATGGTTGGTTACAGGGCCTCGAGGGCATCGGAGAGTTTCTTCACCGGCACCACCTCCATCCCCTCGATGGGATGTTTGGGCGCATTGGCATGCGGGACGATGGCTCGGCGGAAGCCGTGCTTGGCCGCCTCCTGCAGTCGCTCCTGACCCGAGGGTACGGGCCGTATCTCGCCAGAGAGCCCCACTTCGCCAAAGACCACCAGATCCTTGGGCAGGGCCTGATCCCGGAAGCTCGACACCATGGCCAGCAGCAGCGCCAGATCCGCGCTGGTCTCCTCGACTTTGACGCCACCCACCACGTTGATGAACACATCCTGATCCGCCATCTGCAACCCGCCGTGACGATGCAGCACCGCCAGCAGCATGGCGAGACGGTTGTGGTCCATCCCCACCGCCACCCGGCGCGGATTGGAGAGCTGGGAGTAATCCACCAGCGCCTGCAACTCCACCAGCAGGGGGCGCGTGCCTTCCCAGATCACCATGACGATGGAGCCCGGAGCCTGCTCCTCCCCGCGGCTGAGGAAAATCGCGGAAGGGTTGCTCACCTCCTTCATTCCCTGCCCGGTCATGGCGAAGACCCCCAGTTCGTTGACCGCACCGAAGCGGTTCTTGTGGGAGCGCAGGGTGCGAAAACGCGAGTCGTGCCCGCCATCCAGCAGCACGGAGCAGTCGATGCAGTGCTCCAGCACCTTGGGGCCCGCCAAGGTGCCGTCCTTGGTGACGTGGCCCACCATGAAGATGGCCACATGATTCTGCTTGGCATAGCGTGTCAGCAGCGCCGCCGACTCCCGCACCTGGGAGACGGAACCCGGCGCGGACTGCACATCCGCCACGTGCATCACCTGGATGGAGTCGATTACCATGATCTGAGGCTGCTCCTGCTGGGCGATGAGACAGATCTGCTCGACGCTGGTCTCGGACAACATGCGCAGCTTGTCCGTGGGCAGACCCAGCCGACCGGCCCGCATCGCCACCTGTTGCAGTGACTCCTCACCGGTCACATAGAGGGTCTTCATGCGCTGCGCCAGGCCGCACATGGTCTGCAGCAACAGGGTCGACTTGCCGGCCCCGGGGTTGCCGCCGATGAGAATGGCCGAACCGGGGACCACGCCGCCACCGAGTACGCGGTCCAGCTCCTTGAAGCCCGAGCTGAAACGGGGGATCTCCGTGGTGGCGATCTCCGCCAAGGTCTGCACCTGGCTGCCGACGGCGCCCGCATAACCGGTATAGCGAGCACTCTTGCCGGGTGTCGTCACCCCCAGTCGCACCTCGGTGATGGTGTTCCACTCCTTGCACTCGCTGCACTGACCTTGCCAGCGGGTGAAGTCGGCTCCACATTCGGAACAAACATAGGCGGTTTTGTTTTTGGCCATGGATAACTCGGGGACAGGATGAATTCCTGCTTGATATACTTGTTTGCGACCGGCAGATCAAACCCAGAATCGGAAAAGTGACTTTCCGCGGCAGGAATACATGGATTCAGAACAACCACTACATCTGATAGAACAACTTGTCCCCCTGCTCCGGGAAAAGGACTTCGACGAAATCTTCAACCGTCTGACCCAGAACGAAAATACCAACAGTCGGTTCCTGCTGAAGATGGAACTCAAACGCAAGTGCACCCCCTGTCGGCGCGTCATCGACATGCGCAACGAGCTGGGCGCCCTCTGTCAGGTGCATGAGTTCGACGGGGTGACCCACTTCATGCCCGCCGAGGCCATCGAGCTGTTTCAATCCCAGTGCTACCTCTACCGGGACAGCTACACCCTGGGGGTCTACGAGGCGCTGCAAGCCTGGTACAAGCTCAACCAGGGGCGCAGCGACAATCTGGCACTGCCCATCAGCCCGTTTCGTCCGTTCGATGTCAGCGCCATCCCCTTCGCCAGCCATTACGGGCGACAGGAAGAGCGCATGCACTTCAGCTCGCCCATGGTGCTCCAACTCGCCAACGGCGAGAAAATCCTCGCCAAGAGCTCCGACATCTCCCTCGGCGGCATCCGGGTATCCGTGCCCTATCTGCCCGACTACCAGACAGGCGACCTGATAGCTGTCTTTTTCACCGGACTGGAACGCGATCATCCCCATCCCCTGCTGCGTGACCCGGTCAGCTACCAGATCCTGGGGGAGGAGAGAAAAGAGGACAAATTCTGGCTAAGGCTGCTCAAGAACGGCGAGCATCCGGTGTTCGACGAGTTCCTGCGCGACTTCATCGAGCGCAACCGCAGCCGCTATCGCGTCAGCGTCGACTACCTGCTCTCCGCCGCCGTCATCAAGGGGTATGAGCAGTTCTATCTGCCGCGCATGACCGGCATGCCCCTCTATTTCGGCAAGGGCAGCGTCCCCGCCCTCGAGATCGCCCTGCGCACCGAGAACAACCAGCACATTCTCGAATACTGGCGCGACGCCAAGAACCGCGACATGCTCGCCAGCCTCTTCACTGCGGCCCGCATGCCCTCGTTGCTCCCAGGCAAAGAGGGGCTGCGCGAGACGCTGATCTACAGCTTTACCCATGCGGTACGCAGCCACCTCTACTTCTTCTCCGCGACCCGGGAGGAGCTGGAACAAAGCGGACTGGCCGCGCTCTTCTTCCAGATCGGCGCCCGCCGCCCCAGCTGGCGGGTGTACAAGTTCAGCATGGAAGCCTGCACCCTGCGGGAGGCCGACCTCGACAACCCCCAGGGCGGGGCGAGCCAGTTGCAGGACAGGCTGCTGCGCGAGCGCCTGGCCCAGCTCGGATACGTGGGCATGCTGCAGGAGATAAACCTGGACAACCAGCGCGACGAGTTCCAGCGAGAGACGGGTCAGGATCCGCTCAACGCCAACGCCTTGCAGCGCTTTGGCCATGACATCCATGCCGCCCCCTTCGAGATAGAGACGCTGCACTATGTGCAACTGCGCAAGGAGGCGCGCTACATGCACAAGACGGCCATCGTCTTGCATCACAAGGAGCGATCCTGGGTCGGCTGGACCCGAGACATCTCGGCCCACGGCATGCAAATCGAGCTGGAGGAACCGTTCGACGGGGAGAAGGGAGACATCATCACGGTGGCTCTGCCCCGTTTGCAGGAGCTCGCCAGGAACATGGACCTGCAACGCCTGCCCTATCGGCTGGTCAGCCTCAACCTGAGCAGAACCGTGCTGCATCTGTGCATCGAGGGGACGGCCGAGCGCCATACCGGCCACCAGTTCTTCAGCCTGCTTATCGAAAGCAACCAGAACAAGCTCAAGACCACCCGGGAGTTCAATCGCTATCGCGGCATGGCCAGGGCGCTGCGCAACCTCTACACCCACCACCTGTTCAACACCCCCGTCTATGTGAACAAGCTCAAGGCCGCCCCGAAACTGGCCGCGGCCGGCCTCTCGCCACAGCCACGCAGCCTTTCCCGTCTGCTGCGCATCTGTGCCGAGCAGGATCAGCAGTTGAACCTGTATCCCCTGTTCCAGGGGGCACTGCTCAAGGCCCTGCTGCTCAATCCCCTGCGCGCCATCGAGCGGGAAGACAAGCCGGAAGAGGAGGAGGTCTACATCGCCGCCCTCCACTCCCAGGGGGGAACACCCCTGTTTCGCAGCCACCTGGCCAGCAGCTTCAGCTCACCGGATCAAAAGCGCCGCTTCATCGAGCTGGCCCGGCAACAGGGAGAGTTCTATTCAGTACTGGTGGGTATTTCGCGCACCGGCCGCCCGGACACCAGCTTCATCGCGGGTGAACTGGACTACATCGCCAAGTTCGCCATTCACAAGGCCAAGAAGCTGGAAGAGGAACTCTGGAGTGTCGTGGGCGTGGGTGAACTGACCGATACCACCGAGGCGACCCTGTTCCGCCTTGGCATACCATCCGGGCCCCGCTAGCCAGCAGGGCCCGGAGACAACAAAAAACGGGCACGCAAGTGCCCGTTTTTTGTCTATCAGGCAGCCTGGGGGTTGCGCAGCCAGGCGAGGATGTCGGGGAAGTGATCCTCCTGTGCCTGGGGCGCCGTCAGCATGTTGATGTGGTCGTAATCGAGCCGATTGCCGTTGTCCCGCCCAAGGCGGGTGTGGCGGGCGGCCGAGCCCATCTCGTCGCTGAAGCGGCGCACGTCGACGGGGTGGCCAAGTACCTTGTCCGCCTTGGCGGAGATCATCCAGAGCGGGGGCCAGTTGACCCGGCTCGCCGCCTCGTCATAGGCGAAACCGTCAAAGGGGTCCAACCAGGGCCCGCACTTGACCCAGGGGATGGTCTCCTGCAGGTAGCGCAGGGGCTCATCATCGGCCCCTATCTTCAACCGGCGGGCGGCCAGAAATCCCCGGCGGCGCGCCAGCCAGGGGGCAAGCCGGTTCCAGATCAGATCCACCTTCAACCAGCGCTCCGGGTTCTGCACCGAGACCCCCCGCTTGGTGCCGAAGAACACCAGGCTGGCAACCTGCTCCGCCAGCTCGGGGAAGCGCACCAGGGTCGAGGCCATGATGACGCCGCCCCAGGAGTGGGCCATCCAGTGCACCCGGGCACCGGCATGGCGGGTCGATACCCAGCGCTGCAGGGCGGGCAGATCCTCGGTGATCAGCTCATGCTGACCGTGGCCGGCCCGCTCGGCGATGGTCGGTGTGCTCAGACCCCGACCACGCAGATCCGCCACATAGACCTGATACCCGTGGCGAGCCAGAAAGCAGGCCAGCCCCTTGCCCGATTCGGTGTAGAAGATGCGGCCGTTCTCGATGGCCCCGTGCACCATCAGGATGGGGTCGGCATGCACCGCGACACCGGGCTGGATATGGCGCACATGAAGTCGATGCTCACCGCAGGGGACAAACAGGGATTGCTGTAACAGTTCCATCTCGTGATCGGCTCCTCCTTGAGCGGGATCAGCACCAGCGTCGGTCGCGACAAGCCAGGGCGCCGAGCAGGCAGAGCACCCCTTCCAGATCGTGGTGATTGAGGGTCGCCGCCGCCTGGGCACGAACCAGGGGTTTGGCATGAATGGCAATGCCAAGCCCCGCCACCCCCATCATCTTGAGATCGTTGGCACCATCGCCGACCGCGACCGTCTGGGATGCAACCACCCCGTACTCCGAGGCCAGCTGTTGCAGCGCCTCGGCCTTGGCGGCGGCATCGACGATGGGGCCGCTCACCTTGCCGGTCAGCAGGCCCCCTTCCACCGCCAGCTCGTTGGCGAAAATGGCATCCAGACCCAGAGCACGCTGCAACTCGCCGGCAAAGCGGGTGAAGCCACCGGAGGCGATCGCCACCTTCCAGCCAGCCTGCTTGAGGGTATCGACCATGAGTGGCAGGCCCGGCATCCAGGGCATGTCGGCCGCCACCTCGTCGAGGATGGTGACCGGCGCCCCTTCCAGCAGCGCCACCCGGGCACGCAGACTGTCGGCAAACTCCAGCTTGCCCTGCATGGCTGCCGCGGTAACGGCCGCCACTTGCTCACCGACCCCGGCCAGCCGCGCGATTTCGTCGATGCACTCTATCCTGATCGCGGTGGAATCCATGTCCATCACCAGCAGACCCGGCTCACTCAGGGTAGGCAGGGCGGCCAGATGACACAGGTCGATGTCCCACTCCTGGGCTTTGAGCGCCTGCACCAGCTCGGGGGAAAAGCGGTTGGTGCCAAGCAGCAGCAGCGGAATACCGGCCTGCTCCCCTGCGGGATAGAGGCTTGACTCAAGCCCCAGGGCATCCAGCTGCTGGGCCAGGCGGGCCAGATGACCGGCCTCCAGCCCCTTGCCAAACAGGACAATCCAGGCGCTGTCGTGGGCGTTGGCCGCGGGCAGCAGGGCTTCGTTGGTGAGCTGCCAGCAGGGGGCACAGCTCAGGGCCCCGGACCAGTCGTGCAGGGAGCGGGGAAGTTGGGACAACAACATAAGAGAGACGCCTTCCTTGGAAATCATGGGGTTCATCATGCGGGCCCAGAGTAGCGTATTGCTTTTTGTACAGGCAAGCGCCAAGATCCCGCCTGCGGTGCGGGCAGACATGGAAACAGACCACCCTGTTTCCCGCTTCGCGGCACCGGGGCACCAGCCAGCCCCGCTCATCCATTACCAGAGGCCCGGTTCTGTGCGTCATCTTCCCATCAAACGTGTTGTCAGTCTGGCGGCGGGAGTCCTGCTCGGTCTCTGGGTGCTGGTGCTGCTCATCCACATGCAGGGAGAGAGCCAGGCCGCCCTGCACGCGGCGGCACGGGACAGGGCACAGGCGCTGGTCGCCTATGCCGCCCGGGACATGCGCCGCTGGATCAAGGAGGACAAGGAGAGCGAGCTGGAGAGACTGGCGCAGGATCTGGCCGCCGAGCCTGACATTCTGGACGTCACCCTCTATGACGCCCGCGGCATTCCCCTCGCCCAGTCGGACAACGCCCTGCCGCTGGACAGCCTGCTGCCCATCGGCAGCGACAACAAATCCCTGCCGGAGCAGGGCAAGGGGCGCATCCAATTCGTCCAGGAGATCCAGGACGGAAACCTGACCCTGGGCTATCTGAGGATCACCCTGGAAGAGCAGAAACTGCTGGCCGCACAGGATACCCATCTCAAGGTCAACCAGGAGAAACAGCGCCTGATGCTGCTGGTGATGCTGCTGGCCGGCCTGCTCATCTCCTACGGGGTGCGTCGCAACTACATGCGGGTGCGCAAGCACAAGAAACAGAGCAAACCCGCCGCTCCGCAATAAGCGGGAGTGGATCACATCCTCCGGCTTGTATATAACACTGGCAAGATCACTGGCAGGAGAGCCACATGATTGCCCCCCCCTTGCCGCGGGATGAACACAGTCGACTGGAACGACTGCGCATCCTCGGCCTGCTCGACCACGAGCCCATCGATCAGCTTGATCGCCTCACCCGGCTCATCACCCGGCATTTCGCACTCCCCATCGCCATGGTCTCCCTGACCGACGTGAACAGGCAGTGGTTTCTCGCCCGCACCGGGGTCGATATGTGCGAGATCAACCGGGAACACTCCTTCTGCGGTCATGCCATTTTGCGCCCCGACATCATGCAGGTGCCGGATGCCAGACGGGATCTCCGCTTTGCCGACAATCCGCTGGTGACCGATGATCCCGGCGTGGTCTTCTACGCCGGCCGACCCCTGCGCGCCCTCGATGGCGTGGTGCTCGGCACCCTCTGCCTGGTGGACCATGTGCCGCGCCATCTCGACGAAGATGCCTGCCGGGATCTCGACGACTTCGGCCGCCTGGTGGAGAACACCCTGCACGATCTGGAGCGACGCCACCAGGTGCGCACCCTCAACCAGGTGCTGGAAGACAAGGAGCATCTCTTCACCCTCACCTTCAACCAGTCGTCGGTGGGCATGGCCCTCTCCTCCCTCGAGGGGAAATGGCTGAGAGCCAACCCGGGGCTGGAGCGGCTGCTCGGTTACAGCGAGCACGAGATGCTGAGCCGGACCTGGCTCGCCATGACCCATCCCGAAGATCTGCAACGGGAGCAGCCCCTGTTCGATGCCCTGATCGCGGGGCAACGGCAGGATTACCGGCTGGAGAAGCGGATGATCCGGGCCGATGGCACCCAGTGCTGGGTCCAGCTCAGCGTGACCCTCTGCCAGAGCCGCACCATGGCTCCCCACATGATCGCCGTGTTTGCCGACCTCACCGAGCGCAAACAGGCCGAGGCCGAACTCGTGCGGCTGCAGCAAGGGCTCGAGCAGCAGGTGCAGTCACGGACCCGGGAGCTTTCCCGCACGGTGGAACAGCTGCATCAGGAGATGCGCGAGCGCGGCGCCATGCAGCAGCAGCTGTGGCAGGAGCAGCACCGCTTGCAGCACATGCTGGAGCACACCAGCAATGCCTTCCTCGAGCTCGATGCCGATTTCATCATCACAGGCTGGAACCCGGCCTCCACTACCCTGCTCGGCTGGCACGCCGACGAGATGCTGGGCCGTCCCCTCTTCGGGCTACTCGGCGCCGAGCATCCCCTGCTGAGCCTGTCAGGCAACCCGCAGAGTCCGCCACGGCGGCTGGAGTGCGACATCATCACCCGCACAGGCCGGCACATCCCGGTCGAGGTGATTGCCGAGCGTTACCAGTTCGACGGCAAGGTGCGCATCGCCCTGTTTTTGCACGACATCACGGCCCGCCGCCAGGTGCTCGCGGAGATCGAGCGTGGCCGTGCCCGACTGCGGGCCATCACCGATGGCCTGCCGGTCACCATCAGCATGGTGTCGCCCGAGGGGCGTTACCTGTTCGCCAACCAAGCCTATTGCCGCTACTTCGGGCTCGATACCGAACAGATGCGGGAAATGAGCGTGCGGGACGTCATCGGCGAGGAGGCCCACGGCAGGGCCATGGCCTATGTGGCAAAGGCCCTCGCCGGTGAGCAGGTGAGTTTCGAGCACCGTTTCGATCTCCCCATAGGCCGACGCGACCTCAGGATCACCATGATCCCGAGCCGGGGCGACGAGCCCGGGGTCTACATCCTCGGCAGCGACATCACCGAGTTCAAGGCGCTGCAAAGCCAGCTGGAACACGAGGCGGCTCACGACCCCCTCACCGGCCTGCCCAACCGGCGCGCCTTCACACTGCGCCTCTCCCGGGAGCTGGAGCGGGTGCGTCAGAATGCCGAACCCCTGGGCCTGCTGTTCCTCGATCTCGACGGCTTCAAGGGGATCAACGACAGGCTGGGACACCACGTCGGCGATGCTCTGTTGCAACGCTTCGCCCTGGTGCTGAGTGCCGAGGTGCGCCCGGGGGACATGGTGGCGCGCCTGGCCGGCGACGAGTTCACCATCATACTGCCCGCCTTGCGCCAACCGGCGCAGGAGCTGCCCGCCCTGTGCGAGCGGCTGCTGGCGGCCATGGCGGTTCCTGGAGACGTGGCCGGTCATCGGCTGCCCCTTGCCGGCAGCATAGGGGGCGCCCTCTGCCACTCGGGCCAGTATTGTAACATCGATGATCTGCTGCACCGGGCCGATGCCGCCATGTACCAGGCCAAGCAGTCGGGCAAGGGGCGCTTCGCCCTCGATCTCTGACCGTGCTTCGCAAAAATGCAAAACGGCGGCCCGAGGGCCGCCGTTTTTTTATGCGCGAGGGGGATCAGTTGTCACCCAGCAGGACGGAGTCCAGCGCGATTTCGATCATGTCGTTGAAGGTCAGCTGACGCTCTTCGGAGGTGGTCTGCTCACCAGTACGGATATGGTCGGAGACGGTGCAGATGGTCAGCGCCTTGGCACCGTACTCGGCGGCCACGCCATAGATACCGGCGGCTTCCATCTCGACACCCAGGATGCCGTATTTTTCCATGACGTCGAACATGGAGGGGTCGGGGGTGTAGAACAGATCAGCGGAGAAGATGTTGCCCACGCGCACGGCCACGCCCTTGTTCTTGGCAGCCTGAACGGCATTGGCCACCAGATCGAAGTCGGCGATGGCGGCGAAGTCGTGGTCCTTGAAGCGCAGACGGTTCACTTTGGAGTCGGTGCAGGCACCCATGCCGATCACCACGTCACGCAGTTTCACGTCTTCACGCACGGCACCGCAGGAGCCCACGCGGATCAGGGTCTTCACGCCGTAGTCGGTGATCAGCTCTTTTGCGTAGATGGAGCAGGACGGGATGCCCATGCCGTGACCCATGACGGAGATGCGACGACCCTTGTAGGTGCCGGTGAAACCGAACATGTTGCGCACGTCGCACACCTGCTCGACGTTCTCCAGGAAGGTTTCGGCGATGTACTTGGCACGCAGGGGGTCGCCCGGCATCAGCACGGTATCAGCAAAGGCGCCATCTTTCGCATTGATATGAGGAGTTGCCATTCTCTTTATTCCTTCACACTAGGTTGAGTTTTATTGTCTTTATGGATTGTCCGCTGCCTGCGCGGCGGCGGTACATTACAGGAAACCGGGGCCCTGTGGCACCCCGGGCAGGCGAACCGGCCCGGGGTCACCATCACAGGAAGCTGGTACCGTATTGCAGCTTGGGCAGGCCGTGGTAGGCCGCGATGCTCTGGCCGATGTCGGCGAAGGTCTCGCGACGACCGACGGAGCCCGCCTTGACCGGCTTGCCGTAGAACAGTACCGGAATGTATTCGCGGGTGTGGTCGGTACCGCTCCAGGTCGGGTCACAGCCGTGGTCGGCGGTCAGCACCACCACGTCGCCATCCTGCAGCAGGTCGAACAGCTCCGGCAGGCGGGAGTCGAAGTACTCCAGCGCATCGGCGTAGCCCTTGACGTCACGGCGGTGACCGTAGGAGGAGTCAAAGTCCACGAAGTTGGTGAAGACGATTGTCTGGTCACCGGCCGCTTTCACCTCTTCCAGAGTCCTGTCCCACAGCTCGGTCAGACCGGTCCCCTTCACCTGCTTGGTGATGCCCTGCTGGGCATAGATGTCGGCGATCTTTCCGATGGAGACCACCTGGCCACCCGCTTCCTTCATGTAGTCCAGCACGGTCGGCGCCGGCGGCAGCACGGAGTAGTCGTGGCGGTTGCCGGTGCGCTTGAAGTTGCCCTTGCCGCTGCCCACGAACGGACGCGCGATGACGCGGCCGATGTTGTAGGGCTCCAGCAGCTCGCGCACGATGTGGCACAGCTCATAGAGCTTCTCGAGGCCATAGGTCTCTTCGTGGCAGGCGATCTGGAACACGGAGTCGGCAGAGGTGTAGAGGATCGGCTTGCCGGTGCGCATGTGCTCTTCGCCCAGATCGTCCAGCACCTGGGTGCCGGAGGCGTGGCAGTTGCCCAGATACCCGGGCAGACCGGCCTTCTCGACGATGGCATCCAGCAGCTCCTGCGGGAAGCTGTTGTGATGGTCGTGGAAATAACCCCACTCGAACAAGACGGGCACGCCGGCAATCTCCCAGTGACCGGACGGGGTGTCCTTGCCGGAGGAGAGCTCCTGGGCAAAGCCGTAGGCACCGATCACCTCGACATCCTTGTTCAGTCCGGCCGGGAAGGTGCCGCTGGCGAGTTCGCCCGCGTGGCCCAGACCCAGCTTGCTGAGGTTTGGCAGGTTGAGAGCGCCACGGCCCTCGATCTCACCGGCGGCGCACGCCTTGGCGATATGGCCAAGGGTATTGGCCCCCACGTCGCCGAACTTGTCGGCATCGGCGGCAGCACCAATACCGAAAGAGTCCATCATCAGAATAAAGGTACGTTTCATGGGACTTCCCCTTGTTACAAATCAGCCAGACCGATGCGACGGTAAACCTCGGGCAGCGCCTCTGGTCGGGTGTCGCCGATCTTCACGGCAGCCTGCACCATGCGGGCAGCCTCGGCAAATTGAGCTTCTGTCTGAGCGTGGATCAGGGCGAGCGGCTTGTCAGCATCGACGCTCTGACCCAGGCGGATAAAGTCGGTCAGACCGACGGCATAATCGAGTTTGTCGGCGGCGGCGCGGCGACCGCCCCCCATGGCGACCACGGCCAGACCCAGTTCACGGGTATCCATCGCGGTGACGAATCCGCTGTGGGCCGCGTAGACGGGGCGCACGATGGCGGCTTTGGGCAGGTAGGCGTCGTAGCGCTCCATGAAGTCGGCGGGACCACCGAGGCCGGTCACCATGCGGCCGAAGATCTCGGCTGCCTTGCCGTTGTCCAGCACCGCCTGCAACCTGGTGCGGGCATCGCCGTCATCGCTGGCAAGACCGGCGGAGATCAGCATCTCGGCGCACAGGGCCATGGTCACTTCATGAATGCGCGGGTTGCGATACTCACCGGTCAGGTAGCGCACAGCTTCGCGCACTTCCACGGCGTTGCCGGCGCTGGAGGCCAGCACCTGGTTCATGTCGGTCAAGAGCGCAGAGGTGCGGCAGCCGGCACCGTTGGCCACGGCCACAATGCTCTTGGCAAGCTCTTCAGAGGCTTCAAAGGTCGGCATGAAGGCGCCGGAACCCACCTTCACGTCCATCACCAGCGCTTCCAGCCCGGAGGCAAGCTTCTTGGAGAGGATGGAGCCGGTGATCATGGCAATGGATTCAACGGTGGCGGTGATGTCCCGTACCGCATAGATACGCTTGTCGGCCGGGGCGAGATCGCCGGTCTGGCCGATGATGGCGACCCCCGCCTCTTTCACCACTTTCAGGAAGCGGTCGTTGTCGACCGAGGTCTGGTAGCCGGGGATGGCATCCAGCTTGTCCAGGGTACCGCCGGTATGGCCGAGACCACGGCCGGAGATCATGGGCACGAAACCGCCACAGGCGGCGACCATGGGGCCCAGCATCAGGGAGACGACGTCACCCACGCCGCCGGTGGAGTGCTTGTCGACGATGGGGCCGCCCAGATTGAGGTGATCCCAGGTCAATACCATGCCGGAGTCGCGCATGGCGCAGGTCAGGGCAACCCGCTCATCCATGGTCATGTCCTTGAAGTAGACCGCCATCGCCAGGGCCGCAATTTGCCCCTCGCCGATGGTGTTGTTGGTTATGCCCTGGACGAAGAATTGAATCTCTTGGGTACTGAGCGCTTCACCGTTGCGCTTCTTGCGAATAATTTCTTGAGGCAAAAACATCTTTCATTCCCTCCGTGCATCACGCACGAACACAGACCGAACCAGATCCGGAAGGGGGCGGCGCACCGCCCCCTGCCACCGCTTAGTAACCGCTGGTATTGGCAGGCTTGTCGCCATGCCCCAGGGTCGCCAGCAGGCTGGCCAGCAGGCTGGAGGCGCCGAAGCGGAAGGTGCGGGCGGATACCCAGTCCTTGCCCAGGATCTCTTCGGCCATGGCCAGGTACTGACCCGCCACGGCGGCGTCTTTCACGCCACCGGCCGGCTTGAAGCCCACTTTCGGGTTCTTGGCCTTGATCACTTCCATCATGATGCGGGCAGCTTCCGGGGTCGCATTGACCGGCACCTTGCCGGTGGAGGTCTTGATGAAATCGGCACCGGCGTCGATGGAGATCTCGGAGGCGCGACGGATCAGCGCCTCTTCCTTCAACTCGCCGGTCTCGATGATCACTTTCAGCAGTACCTTGGCGCCGCAGGCTTCCTTACATGCTTTGACCAGATCGAAGCCGACCTGTTCATTGCCGGCCATGAAGGCGCGGTACGGGAAGACCACGTCCACCTCGTCGGCACCGTAGGCGACAGCGGCGCGGGTCTCGGCCACGGCGATCTCGATGTCGTCGTTGCCGTGGGGGAAGTTGGTCACGGTCGCGATGCGCACGTCGGCTGCGCCGATGTCACGCAGGGTCTTGCGCGCGATGGGGATGAAACGGGGGTAGATGCAGACGGCGGCGGTCAGGCCGGCCGGAGACTTGGCCTTGTGGCACAGGTCGATCACCTTCTGATCGGTGTCGTCATCGTTCAGGGTGGTCAGGTCCATCAGGTTCAGGGCGCGTTGGGCGGCCACTTTCAGATCAGTCATGCTATGTCTCCAAAGTCTTGTTAAGCCCCATCACCCGCGAGCGGCTTCACCGAACACCAAGGGTCGGCAGAGACGTTCCCGGAGCAACGGGATATGGAATTGCAGCGCAAATGCACAGGCAATACGGCTGCAAATAAGGCAAGAGCCCTGTCACTTTCTTACAAAAGTGCGGACTTGGTTCCATGAAGACTTGAGAAAGGCCGACTACGCAGACCCGACTTCCCAATCAATTCCATTTGACCGCCAACACCCGGATTCACCGGGCATTAGTCAATGCCAGCACCCTGCTGGCATCGCCTATTTCAGCCGAGATACCCCGTGTTTGCAAGCCGGATTTGCCAATTTCAGAGGTACCTCACACCCGGCAAATCCAGCGCTGGAAGGCGCTTAAGAGAAGAAGCGGGTCAGGATCCAGGAGTAGGCAATGCCCCCCAGATAGACCCCCACGATCCCCATGACGCCGGAGAGGACGGGCGGCGCCGGTATCGGCAACTTGAGGAAAGAAAACAACACCCCAACGATAAAGCCGGCCGCCATAGCCAGTAGCACTTCATTCATAGAACCTCCGATTTGACTCACTTTATTATTAGTCTTGACAGGAAAACGGTTGTCACCACCCCAAACGAGAACGCCACAGCAAATCGCTGTGGCGTTCGTCTTTATCCTGTCAGTCAGGCGATGTTACATGCCGGACAGCGCCAGGAAGAAGCCTGCGATGGTCGCAGACATCAGGTTGGACAGGGAACCTGCCAGCACGGCCTTCAGACCGAACTTGGCGATGGTGCCGCGACGGTTCGGTGCCATGGAGCCCAGACCACCCAGCAGGATGGCGACGGAGGACAGGTTGGCGAAGCCGCACAGGGCGAAGGAGATGATCGCCTTGGTGTGCTCGGACATGGCCACACCGTTGATCAGCACTTCATCCTTCAGGTAGGGGGCAAAGTTCAGGTAAGCCACGAACTCGTTGACCACCAGCTTCTGACCGATGAAGGAACCGGCCACGACCGCTTCGCTCCAGGGCACACCGATCAGGAAGGCCAGCGGGGAGAACAGCCAGCCCAGCAGCAGCTCCAGGGAGAGTTGCGGGTAACCGAACCAGCCGCCCACACCGGAGAAGATGCCGTTGATCATGGCGATGAGGCCGATGAAGGCCAGCAGCATGGCACCCACGTTCAGGGCCAGTTGCAGACCGGCGGAGGCACCGGCGGCGGCAGCGTCGATCACGTTGGCTGGCTTGTCGTCCAGCTCACCTTCTGCGGTGTTCTCGTCGTAGCTCGGGGTCTCGGTTTCCGGTACCAGCAACTTGGCGAACAGCAGACCACCCGGGGCAGCCATGAAGGAGGCGGCGATCAGGTATTCCATCTTGACGCCCATGGAGGCGTAACCGGCCAGCACGGAGCCGGCAACGGAAGCCAGACCACCACACATGACGGCGAACAGCTCGGAGTCAGTCATCTTGGAGATGAAGGGACGTACCACCAGCGGGGCTTCGGTCTGACCGACGAAGATGTTGGCAGTGGCGGAGAGGGATTCGGTACGGGAGGTGCCCAGCACCTTCTGCAGACCGCCGCCCAGCAGCTTGATCACCCACTGCATGATGCCGAGGTAGTAGAGTACCGCGATCAGGGAAGAGAAGAAGATGATGACGGGCAGGACGCGGAAGGCGAAGACGAAGCCACCGCCACCGAACACTTCGAACATCTTGTTGCCAACCAGACCACCGAACAGGAATTCGATGCCGTTCTGGCCATAACCGATGACGCTGGAGACGGCGTCGGACACGCCCACCAGGATGTCACGACCGACCGGTACGTAGAGCACGAAGGCCCCCAGACCGGCCTGGATGGCAAAGGCGCCACCTACGGTACGAATTTTGATTGCCTTGCGGTTGCTGGAGAACAGCACCGCAATCAGGATGAGCGTCGCCATCCCTACCAGACCCATTATCAGATTCATTATTAACACTTCCTCTTTAGTAGCACCTGCCAGCTTGTTAACGATTTGTGTATTGAAGCCGCTAATCAAGGGTGCGCATTATACTAATTACGGTGCGACAAAATAGAATACTGGTCACATTTTATAAGCCACAAACGGCCTGAACATCGTTTAATTAGACCGCAAACGATTTTTATGGGCCCTGTTTTTTATCACTCGGTCATCATTTGATAATCAAATGTTAATTTCATGATTTCCTGGGGGGAACAGCCGCCGGGTGGAGTCATGTAACACCGAAATAACATCCTCCAGCGGTTGCTGCCGCAATTGTGCCAACAAGCGGGCTATGGTCGGCAGGCTGGCCGGCGTGTTCACCTCCCCCTGCTGGCCTTGCAGCGGCATGTCGGGAGCGTCGGTTTCCAGCAGCAAGGCCTCCAGCGGCATCTGGCGTATCGCCTCCCGGGTCTTGTTGGCCCGCTCATAGCTGATGACCCCCCCGATCCCCAGCCTGAAACCCAGTTGCCAGAACACCTCCGCCTGATGCAGGGAACCGCTGAAGGCGTGAATGACCCCCCCTTGTGGCGGAGTGAAGCGCCGCAGGATCTTGGTGACCGTGTCGTTGGCACGCACCGAGTGGACGATGAGGGGCAGCTCATGCGCCATGGCCAGCCGCACCTGCGCCTCGAACATCTCGACCTGCCCCTCCTGCGGCACATGGGAGCGCAGATCCAGCCCGCACTCCCCCACGGCCACCAGCCCACGGGGCCGACTCGCCAGCAGGGTCTCCAGCCGGGTCAGTACATCCCGGGGCTGCTTGCCCACATACCAGGGATGGATCCCCAGGCCATAGCGGATGTCGTCGTGGCGCCCGGCCAGCGCCATCACCCGCCCCCAGTTTTCCTCTCCCACGGCGGGGATGATATACTCGCCCACCCCCAGCTGGCGCCACCGGGTCAGCAGCGCCTCCCTATCGGCGTCAAAGACCGGAAAATCGAGGTGGCAGTGGGTGTCTATCAATTCCATGTCGCGCTTACCTGTCTGTCGTACTCAATGGGTTCATTCCATGCCAACACACGTTTCCCGAGGCTTTACCCTGATAGAACTGGTGCTGGTCATCATCGTGCTGGGGATCCTGGCCGTGACCGCCCTGCCCCGCTTCATCAACATCCAGGACGACGGGCTCAAGAGCAGCGTCTCGGCCACGGCGGGCAGCTTTGCCAGTGCCGCCCGGCTCGCCCACGCCGGCTGGGCGGTCAAGGTAAAGGGGGAGCCCCTGGCACTCTACAACTTTAGCGGCATGGGCAGGCAGGATCTCGACATCAACAGCCATGGCTGGCCGGTGGGCACCAAGGAGGACCAGGGAGGTCAGGGGCCCGATACCGTCTTCCCCGGTGGCGACAGCGATCAGATCTCCGTCAGCAGCCGGGACGACTGCGAGAGCCTGTTTGGCGCCCTGCTCGATACCGATCTGACGGTGGCCGATGAGTTGCACCAGGATTCAGACAGTGACTACATCTCCCGGCTCATCCCGGCAGACGCTCAGGCTGACGGCGCCCTTCGTCACGACAACTGCCGCTATACCCTGCGCAGCTCCGTGGGCCGCTTCCCGGCATACCCCGACGGGCTCTCGTTCGACTACAACAGCGTCACTGGCGCCGTGACCCGCCAGTTCCAGTGAAGTCGTCGCCCTTGTCCGGGCGCTTCTCCTCTTCATCATGGCGTACCGGCGCGCAGCAGCGCCGGTTCTCCGGTGTGAGTCCCCACTCCTGGCACCAGGCATCGTAGCGAGCCAGCCAACGCAGCAATATCCCCTTCATGGGCGCCTCCTTGTCTCTATTATTCTCCCGATACAGCCTGCCTCAATCGCGCGCGCCGAACCAGCCTCTCGGGGCCAGCGGCGTCATGGCCTGTCCAGCGGCAGCAGCAGCCCCATGGCAATCTCGTCCACATAGCCCTCGTCCAGCCGATAGGCCTGCCGTCTCACCCCTTCCTCCACGAACCCGCACTTGCGATACAAGGCGTGGGCCACCTCGTTGTGGGCCATCACTCCCAGCTCCAGCCGGTGGATACCGAGATCCCTCGCGGTCGCGATCAGGGTACGCAGCAACCGTTCCCCCCATCCCTGCCCGCGCGCCCCCGAACGCAGTCCCATCACCACCAGGGCGCAGTGGCGGTTGCGTGCCAGGCCGCCACCAAGGAGCGCGGCAAACCCTTGCACCTCCCCCGCCAGCTCCAGCAGCCACATGGCCTGATTGGGAGCCGCGGCCATGGCCTCGAGCCGCCTGCGCTGCCCCTCGATGTCCGAGGGGCGCTCTCCCGCTTCATACAGCATGAAGCGGGTCTCCCTGTCCAGTTGCCCGAAGAAGCGATCCAGCACCGCCGCATCCTCCACCCCTGCCATACGAATCATCACGCCGACCTCCCTGCCTGGTGGCTCTGCCGACCACGACCATAAAAAAAACGACTCCCTCAGGAGTCGTTTTTATCAGAGCCATCTGGCTAACGCCACGCCCTCGGCCCGATCAGGCTTTCGCTGGCAGGCTCAGGCAGGCGACCACTTCCACCTGCATCGCGCGAGGGGAAGATCCCGAGCGACGATCAGGCCTTGGCAGGCAGGCTCAGGCGAGCAACCGCTTCCACGTGCATGGAGTGCGGGAACATGTCCACCGGCTGCACCTCGTCCAGCACGAAGCCCTGCTTGACCAGCCAGGCGAGATCCCGGGCCAGGGTCTGGGGGTTGCAGGAGACATAGACCAGACGGCGCGGCGCCATGGCCACCAGGGTCTGCAATACCGCCTTGTCACAGCCCTTGCGGGGCGGATCCATCACCACCACGTCGGCACTCACCCCGTCGGCATGCAGGGCAGGCATCAGCTGCTCCGCCTTGCCCACGTGGAACTCGGTCTGCTCGATGCCGTTGAGGGCCGCATTGCGACGGGCGTCGCTGATGGCGCTCTCCACCGACTCGATCCCCACCACCTTGGCGGCCTTGCCTGCCAGGAACAGGGAGATGGTGCCGATGCCGCAATAGATGTCGAACACCGTCTCGCTGCCGGTCAGCTCGCAATACTCCAGCGCCTTGGAGTAGAGCACGTCGGTCTGGCTCGGGTTGTTCTGGAAGAAAGAGAGGGGCGAGATCTCGAATTCGAGCTCGTGGATCTTGTCGCGGATCACACCGCTGCCCAGCAGCACCCGGTTCTTGTCACCCAGGATGCGGTTGGTACGCACCTCGTTGATGTTCTGCACCAGGGTGGTGACCGGCAGATCCGCCAGGGCCGCCAGCAGCTCGGTTTCGAACGGCAGCGCTTCGCCCAGGGTCACCAGCACCACCATCAGCTCGCCGCTCTTGAAGCCCTTGCGGGTCATCAGGTTGCGCACGCAGCCGGTGTGGGCCACCTCGTCATAGGCCGCGATGTCGTGCTCGCGCATCCAGTTGCGTACCCGGGCATTGAGCTCCACGTGCAGCGAGTCCTGCACCGCGCAATCATCGGCGGTGATGAGGTCATGGGAGTGCTTGCGGTAGAAGCCGATCTCGGCGCCCGCCTCGCTGCCACGCACCGCGTACTGGGCCTTGTTGCGGTAGGCAAACGGCGTCTCCATGCCGAGGATGGGGTTGACCACGGCCTCACCCAGCCCGACCTGCTCCAGGGCGCTCTGCACCAGGCTCTGCTTGAGGGCAAGCTGGGCCGGATAGGCCAGCGGGCGCACCTGGCAGCCACCGCATTCGGTGTTGGGGCAAAAATCGGCCACCCGATCGGCAGAGGGCTGGGTCAACTCGACCAGCTTGCCGTGCAGGTAGTTCGGTTTGACCTCGGTCAACTCGACCAGCGCCTGCTCACCGGGCAGCAGACCCTCGACAAACAGGGGGCGATCGAACAGGCGACCCTTGCCATCCCCCTTGTCGGTCAGTTCCAGAATATCGATCTGATGTTGGTGTCCCACTAACGGCATGAGCGGCTCCGAAGGCATGAAAGAGAGGGTGACGACGGGGCAGACCCGGCGACCCCGAATAAAGGGTGGCAGAGTTTAGCGGAGATCCGCCCAAAATGCAGGCATAAAAGACCCCGCAAACACAAATAGCGACCCCGGCCACCAGCGGCCCGGTCCGGGCAGCCTGGCCAGTCCGCCCCAATAAAAAAACCGCCGGACGGGGCCGGCGGTATGACATTCATGGCAGCAGGATCAATGGCTGTAGGCTTTCTCGCCGTGGCTGGTCACGTCCAGCCCTTCGCGCTCGGCATCTTCCTTCACCCGCAGACCGATCAGCAGGTCCACCAGCTTGTAGGCCACGGCCGAGACCAGGGCGGTCCAGACCACGGTCACCCCCACGCCGATGACCTGTACCTTGACCTGGGCCAGGATGGAGTATCCCTCGGCCACCTGGTTGGTCACATAGTCCCACACCCCGGTGCCGCCCAGATCCGGGCTGGCGAACACCCCGGTCAGCACGGCCCCCAGGATCCCGCACACCCCGTGCAGGCCGAACACGTCCAGGCTGTCATCGGCCCCCAGCAGACGCTTGAGACCGTGCACGCCCCACAAACCGGCCACACCGCTGAGCAGGCCGATGATGAGGGCGCCCCCCACACCGACGAAACCGGCGGCAGGGGTGATGGCGACCAGGCCCGCCACCGCACCGGACACGGCGCCAAGCAGGGAGGGACGGCCCTTCATCGCCCACTCGGCGAAGGTCCAGGAGAGGGCGGCAGCGGCCGGCGCGATCCAGGTGTTGGCGAAGGCCAGGGCCGCCGTGCCGTTGGCTTCGAGGGAGGAGCCGGCGTTGAAGCCGAACCAGCCGAACCACAGCAGGGCGGCACCGATCATGGTCATGGTCAGGCTGTGGGGGGTCATGGGGTCACGGCCATAGCCAACCCGTTTGCCCACCATGAAGGCCCCAACCAGACCGGCCACCGCGGCGTTGATGTGCACCACTGTGCCGCCGGCGAAGTCCAGAGCGCCGTGCTGGAACAGATAGCCTGCGGTGGCACCGGCCGCTTCGGCGGCGGCCGCATCCGTGTAGGCATCCGGACCCGCCCAGTACCACACCATGTGCGCCATCGGGATATAGGCGAAGGTGAACCAGATCACCGCGAACAGCAGCACCGCCGAGAACTTCATCCGCTCGGCAAAGCCGCCGACGATGAGCCCGCAGGTGATGGCGGCAAAGGCGCCCTGGAACACCACGTAGATGAACTCGCTGATCCCGATCCCCTTGCTGAAGGTGGCGGCGATGGAATCCGGCGTCACCCCCATCAACAGCACCTTGTCGAAGGAGCCGTAGAAGGCGCCGCCCTCGGTGAAGGCCAGGGAGTAGCCGTAGACCACCCAGAGGACGGTGATGAGGCAGAACAAGGTGAACACCTGCATCAGCACGCTCAGCATGTTCTTGGCGCGCACCAGGCCGCCGTAGAAGAGGGCGAGGCCCGGCACGGACATCAGGATCACCAGGGCCGCTGCCACCATCAGCCAGGTATTGTCCCCCTTGTTGATGGTCACGGTCGCGGCCGCCTGTACCACATCGGCCTGCGCGGCCACCTCTTCGGCCCAGCCCGGGGCGGCCATGGTGGCGGCCAGCGCCAGCAGGCCAGTCATTACGAGTCTCTTGAACATACAGCCCTCTCCTTGTCGTCCCGGCATCCGGGTCCATTTCCTGATATGCATTTCCAACCTGGCCACCTGCCCACCGTACCTGTGTGGCTCACGGAGACATCATGGCGACATGACATGGGGAAAGCATAAAGCAGGCCAAGAAAAATAATCCTTTTATTTCATTGTGTTATGTTTTTATCACATTCAACACGCACCATCTTGGCGCACGATGCCCGGTTACAGGGGGAAAATCGCACTTTGGCTGTGCATTGCCGGGAAAATGCACCAGGATGACCCAATCGCCTCACAATGACGGGGCGAACCCGTGGTGATGTCACCTTGGCAGGCTTATCTATCCCGCTAAGGTATTTATGAAATAAATGAAATGGGCCATACCATGGTGAAATCAAATGAGGCTGACGGCCAATATCCCCCCACCCGAGGGGCACAAGCACGATAAGAGTGCAAACGCGCGCCATTCGTCTGGCTTGCCCCGAAATGCCCGGTCATACTGGCAAGCCATCATCCCCTGTTCCCAGCGCCGCGAGGAGCCCATGCCCAATCTCAACGTGACCGAAATCAAGGCCTTCGTGCCTGCCCGGGATTTCCCGCTGTCAAAGCAGTTCTATCAGGATCTCGGCTTTACCCTGGCCTCCGATGGCGACGGCGTGGCCTATTTTCATCTCGGCAACGCAAGCTTCCTGCTGCAGGATGGCAACCCCCCGGGGCTGGCCGAGCAGCTCATGATGCACCTCCTGGTGGAGGACGTGGCCGCCTGGCAGGCCCAAGTGGAGGCGAGCCAGGTCGCCGCCCGCTATGGCGTCAGGGTCACGGAGCTCGTCACCCAGCCGTGGCGCATGAAGGAGTTCTGTCTATACGACCCCTCAGGCGTGCTGTGGCGCATCGCGCAGAACATCGACTGAGGGGATGGCAGTCCGAGAGGCTGATGGCCTGACAGCCTGTGGGTCTGAAGGTCTGAGGGTCTGTGGGTCTGTGGGTCTGTGGGTCTGTGGGTCTGTGGGTCTGTGGGTCTGTGGGTCTGTGGGTCTGTGGGTCTGAGGGTACACCTCTTCGCACCGCCCGGAAAAACAAAAGGCCATCCGCGAGGATGGCCTTTTGTCATGGAATTTGATGGTGCCCGGGGTCGGACTCGAACCGACACGTATTGCTACGGCGGATTTTGAAACCGATGGGATGCCATTTAAATCAATAACTTACTGATTTCAAAGGACGTAAAAATCTCAGTATGGGCAAATATGACTAAATATGAGGGGCTTGGGTGGACTCTTTATGGACATACGGCACGCCTTACCACCGCCAAATTTGTTCCACTGAGATCTATCTGAGATGATTGACCTTCACTAGATCTTCTGTATGTATGCACAGTAGTGATAAGATCGAAAAACCATCAACTTACGGCCTAACTACATGAATGCAGACCAGATAAAATCGGCAGTCCTAAGTGCAATGCAAGTTGTTACTGATGAGATGGGCTTAGAGCTCGCAGTTGGGCCTATCAATGAGCTCGATTGGGCCTACTTATCTGGGGGGTACGGACACCTAAACTGGGAAGCTGGACTGACAGAGTACGGCAACATGGAGTGGTCCTTTGACGTAGCCCTAAAGTTACAGTCCGACACTAGACTGCTCAATGCAGCAGTTCTGGGGGTTTTTAAACCCGAAACCGATACCCTAGAAATGCACTTTGTGGAGTCGTTCATCAGACGTGAAGAGCAGCATCAACTGAAAGGCCGTGTCTTTGAGATGATGATCATCGCATCTTTCCTGTATGTGGCTGCTGTAGGTGGTAGTACTGTAAGACTCATGGATGTTGAACCAGAACTCATGGCTTACTACCATATGTTTGGCTTCCAGGTTGATGGTCAAGACATGCATCAGTCGCTTGCAGGTTTGGCTGCTACCTTCGCTAGGATTACTGAAGGTGACTAGGAAGCCGATAGCACCTATCGAGTCAGCACATTCCCGTTGTGCAGTTATCACTCGACATCACTCTGGTTCAGTGTAAAATCACTTACCCAAACTAGTAACCAAGATGAGTTACCAGATCTAGTAACTCAAATCAGCAAGATACTGTTGGTTACCTTCATAGAGACCTAACGCACTTTACAACCATTAAAAGGTTGACTTTACTGACAGAAAGTCAGATCAAGTAAGCATGCGTTAGTAACAGAATTTTAGGCCAACGCAAAAGAGAGCATGACATGACACATACTCAGCATTGCGCCGTAGAACGTAAGCTCGGCGCACAAGATGTTTACAGCCGCCTGGGTGAGGCCCTCGGCCATGTAATGGCAGCAGCTCAAGAATTGAAAAAAGACAAGTTCAAGTTCAATGGTCCTGAGATTAGCGGCCCCAAAAAGTGCACGAAAGAAGCTGCATGAAGTTTTCAAGACAAGAAAAAGCACCTCTAGCAGGTGCTTTTTTTTTACCTTGAAAACCATAAAAATTAAAATAAACGATAAATATCAAATATTTAAATCAACCTTGCTCGAATTGCTGTTTATGGAAACTCTTCAACGCCGTGATGGGGTTCAACCGCACGGCGTCCTCTAGGTGATCGGGCGCGAAGTGGGCATAACGCATCGTCATCTTGATGTCGGTGTGGCCGAGGATGCGCTGCAGCACCAAGATGTTGCCACCGTTCATCATGAAGTGGCTGGCAAAGGTGTGCCGTAGAACGTGGGTGCTTTGGCCTGCGGGCAATGTGATGCCAGCCCGTCTGATTACCTTCTCGAACTCGGCATAGCAATCGTCGAACAGGCGTCCAGTTCGCCGGGGCAACATGGCCAGTAACCAGGGAGCCACGGGAACAGTCCGGTTCCGCTTGCCCTTGGTCTTGGTGAAGGTGATTCGCCCCATGCCGATCTGGGAGCGACTAACCTTTTCAATCTCCGACCAGCGGGCGCCGGTAGATAGGCAAAGCATCACGACAAGCCACAGATCCCGCTGCTCTTTGCAGGCATCGAGCAATTGCTCGATCTCATCCTGGGAAAGATAGGCCAGCTCGCTCTCCTGCACCTTGTACTGGCGCAGGTCGGCCAACGGATTACCGCCGTGCCATACCCCCAGGCGAGCAAGCTCATTGAACACCGCCTGCAAATAGAGCTGCTCCCGGTTGATGGTGGTCGGCGTTACCTGCTTGCGTTGCCCTGGCACATAGAGTTCGCCAGCTAGCCGACGCTCTCGATATGCCGAGAAGTGTTCGGAGGTGAACTCGCTGGCCTGTGGGTTATCCAGCGCCTCGCACAGCCACACCAACTTGTCACGCCGCCGCTCACCATCCGCAAGGGTCTGGCCGTGGCGACCAAACCAGAGGTGCACCAAGTCAAGCAACCGGGGGCCCCCTGGCTCAGATTCGGGCTCAGGGGCGACCTCTTTAAGCCAGGGCTTGTTCATCAGTTGGTGCCGCTCCCACGCCAGCGCTTCACCTTTGGTCATAAAGGATTTGCGCAGGCGGGGGCCATTCACCCCATCAGGGCGCACGTCTGCCCGCCAGGGCTTGGATTGCCCCTCAATCTTTTTGACTGTCACCGTCCACCTTCAACCTAAAACTTCTTCCCGGCCCAGACTACGCGGCCGACCAGATCCAGCTCGGCCAGTTCGGCCTTGCTCAGGTCGCGGGATTTATACAGGGGATTGTCAGAGATGATGCGCACCCCGCCCAGATCGAACTGCAGGCGCTTGACGAACAGGCCGCCATCGAGGCGCAGCACATAGAGACCATCACGCGGCGCTTCTCCATTCTTCAAACGCACCAGGATCACATCACCATCATTGATGGTCGGCTCCATGCTGTCGCCCTTGGCCCGGATAACCGCCATCTTGGCCGGGTCAAACCCCTCTCGGCGCAGCCAGTCGGTACGGAACGCCATCGGTTCGGCCAGTGCTTCGTCTGTGATATTGGCGCCATGCCCTGCGCTCGCAAACACCTGATAGGCGGGAATCGTGGTGAACTCATCGGCTAAAAGGGAGCTATGAACACCAGAGACTGGCGAAGTAGATAGATTCGTTCCAGTGCTGCTTCCAGTCTCGCCGATGCCAAATACCAGCCACTCAAATGTGACGCCTCCTGCACGCGCCAGATTGAGAGCGCGATCAACTGGGGGGATGGTCCCCTCATGTAGATAACGTCTTAACCCGCCATCAGTCATATCGGCCCTGCGTGCGAAAGCCCGCAATGGTTCATTGCCGATTATCCTTTCAAGCCGTTTCACGAAATCAGACTGGTTGAATGCAATCTCCTGTAAGCGCGCACCATTCATTAGTCATCACCATCAAGTTTTAGTGAGAATAGAGAGACACCCACTTGACCAATGCTTTTTTTGGATCAATCATGCAATCGCCAGAAAGCAATGAGCAACCAAGAACAGCAAATAGCAATAGGTGAAAGGGTTTCTATCATGTCAGAGATTGCACTTCAGATCGACACACCAGTCAAAACCATCGAGCGCTATAGCGCCGATACCGGCATTCCTGTAGGTACGGTCAGAAAAATGATTGCCTGCGGTGAACTTCAAATCATGCCCAAGGCAGGCCCCAAGCATCGCGTCCTGATCAACATGGTCGCGCTCTACCACAAAGCCGCGGCAGCCGCCTACCTCCCTGCAACCTCCTGATTACTATGGCACTCAATGGAGCGAGAACCATGTTTATCAGTGGCGACTGCAAACACCCGCACTTCGAATCTGCATGCAGCAGGTTCAAATCCAATCACGAGATCAGCGCGATTGCCCCGTTGGCCGGCATTGATGCCCAGGTATTGAGAAACAAACTCAACCCCGACCAACCGCATCACCTGACCGTGGCAGATCTCATCGCGCTCTACCACGCCACCGACGGGGACGAAACCCTGTTCGACGGCATGCTGCTGGAGTGTGGCCTGACGGCCATCGCCATCCCCAGCGCCGATCGGGCGCCATCCCTTCCCCATCAGGCAATCCGCCTCAACGCTGACGTTGCCAGTATAGGCATGCGTGCGGTGGAGCTGGCCGAACGGGGACGGGTCACCCGCACCGAACGCAATACCATCATCAGCGTGGCGACCTCCGCCATGGGGTCGCTGGCACTGCTCATCCACGACGTCGAGGCCCGCTTTCAGGCTGTGCCGGCCGTCGCCTGCGCATCAGACATCCTGATGCAAACCATGACCATGTAAGGGGAAACCCATGCAAGAGAAGCAAATCAACCACGACGAACGCAACCTCGCAGGCCTGACTCCGCTGGAGCAGGTGGCCATGAACACCGCCGGCTGCCAGATCCTGAGGGAGTTGTTCGGCAAAACTCGCTCCAGTCTGGACACCGACTGGCTGGCCATGAGTCAGGCCAAGAAAGCGGCCATCTGTGCTATCGCACGCCAGCCAAGAGGCGAGCTGATGACTGCCACCTTGTCAGCCCAGCCCCACGCACAACGCGAGGCGGTAAGGATGGCAGTGATCGCCCTGGAGTATCAGGGGGAGTTTCGCGGCGGCTGTGACACCAAGGTGTGGCACCCAGCGCCAGTGACCCGACCCATCGGGGATATCGAGAGAGAGAAGAAGGAACGCGCCGCCAAGCTGCGCATGAAGCGCGCCGTCATGGCCGCCAACCAGATGACACAAAGCGGCCCGCGAGCAATCGGGCAATAAAAAACCCCGCAAAGGTGGTGGAACACCGCGGGGCTTTCATCAGTCACTTATCGACTAGGAAAATCGACATGCCAACTCTAGCCATTCTCGACACAGTGCGCAACCTGCGCCTGCAAAACCGCAAGCTGGCCCGCCTGGGTCAACGCTACAACTCCAGCCCTGACCTGATCCATGCAGTAGAACGCCCGGCCGCCATGGCCTGGCGTGCGGTCTGGTCATGCGTCAACAGCCGTGGGGGGATCTGATCATGACCGCCGTTATCACTCGTCACACCGAACCGACCATCAAGGCCGCCAGCGCCTACCTGGTGCAGCAGGGTTACACCAACTGCGGCACCACCTGGCTGCGCGGCCAGAACGGGTACGCCCGCATGGAGCGCATGCTCTCAGGCGCCATTCGCATCATCGAGGGGGTGGCATGAAAAAGTTGTTCCCCCCCATTACCCGGCAGGCAGCACTGGCCGACTTGGCCGATCTGCCGCACCGCATCAGGGCGAAGACCTACACCACCAGGCGAGGCCCAGAGGGCCGCAATCTGCGCGAACAGGCCCGCCAGCAACTGCGCTGGCACCAGCTATTCCACACCATGAACCGAAGGGCCCAGGCATGAGCATCGACGCAATTCACATCGCCCGCCGGGCAGAGCAGGCCGTACTGCCGCTGCTGACCGAGCTGCTGGCCACCGGCGAGCAGGAAAACCGCATCGCCCTGGGCGAGCTCTACTCCGGTGACGAGTACATCCAGGTGCAACTGGTCGTGACCAGCCGCCCAGCGGATCTGCTCGATGACGACTCAGTGATGGGGGATGAGGCATGACAGACCTGTTTGAACTGGAAGCCCCGCTGGATAACCAGGGCACCACAGAAGCGGGCACTGCCCATATGCAACCGCCGGCGCCAGTCAGCCCGCTGACCAAGCACTGGGAAGCGGCACAGGAGGAGTTCAACACCTCGGGCAGCGACGCAACGAGAAACAGAAACATCACCCAGGAGCTGCTGGCCCTTGGCGCCATCCGCGCCGTGTACTGGCTGGCGCTGGGTAGCGGTGAAGTCGCGCTGGCGAGAGAAATAGCCGAGTGGTGGGCCGACTGCGCACCGATTCACGGGCTGGGGGAGACCATCAAATGAGCCATCGCCTGATCTCCGACCTGCAAACCCGTGTGGATAGATGGTTCGACACCCTGATGGGCGACGAGGCCCGCCTGCGCAGCTACCAGCTCGACCTGCTGGCAATGCGTCGGCTATCCCCTCGCCCACGCTGTACGGTCTCCCTGACCCTGCGCCAGTGTGTCGCAGCCAGAAAGATGGCCGGGCATGCCCGCCGCACCCTGGACTACTTCCGGAACAACATCAAAGAGCTGTCGGGTAGCAATCACCAATGAACAACCAACAAAAAACAGGGCCAGCCGCCGAGGCTGGCCAATTTGGTTTTGCCATCAGCCGTCTGCCAACGCCAAAACGTAACCAGCTACCGCTGTCGAAAAAGACCCTCAAGGCTCGCATCGATGCCCTCGCCAACACCATGCCGGGCACCAAGCTGGAAGCCGCCTTTGTTGGCGCCCCTGGTGAATCCGATCTGGTCTGGGCGGTGCAACTGCTCGATGGCCTCTCCATGCAGTTCACCCAGGTGCTGTTCAAGCAATACGTGCGCCGCCGCAAAGATGGCACCACCCGCAACTGCCGCAGCGCAAACATCTGGCTGCGGGAGCGGGTGAAGTGGGTCCGCTCCCTGGTGATGGCGCTGCCGGTCGATGCCCAGCACCTGCGCGACGACGACGGACGCAAGCGGGTAGCCCACCAGTTCGCCAACCAGACCGCCGCCATCTGGAAGAACATCGAGCAGAATAGCACCGCCGGTGAACTGGATCTGATGGAGACATGGGAAGCCATCAAGCAGCCTGCCGACCAGTGGGGGTTCATCGGCAAGATGCCGGACTTCAGAACCAGAGAGGCGCGGGATAACTGGATCATGAGCGTCATGGTGCGCCTGCTCTCCGCCAAGTGGTGGGAGAGGCGCGTAAACCGCTGCTGGGATCGGCTGCAAGAGCACATCGCCATCCTGCTGGGCAAGGTGCGTAAGGGGGTCTCCGCCTATGTCTCGAACGCCACCATGACAGTGGTACGCGAGCGCAAGCGGGCCATGATGCGCTGGCTGACCGAAACAGAAGTGATGAACGGCCAGCATGACCTGGTGATCTCGATGAAGGATTGCTGGGAGGCCAGCATATCCAACCCGGTCAACCGCCGTAACGAGATGATGACCAGAATGCGTGGCTTTGAAGACTACGCCGAGGAGCAGGGTCATGTGGGGGTGTTCTTCACCTGGACAGCCCCGAGCCGCTTCCATGCCTGGAAGACAGGCCGCAACGGCAAGACCATCGAGAACGACAAGTACCAGGGCTCGACCCCGCGCGAAACCTGCGCCTATCTGGCCAAGCTGTGGAGCCTGACCCGCGCCTCACTCAAACGCAATGATTTACCTGTCTACGGCTTTCGAGTGTGCGAGCCGCACCATGACGGTACCCCACACTGGCACATGCTGCTGTTTATGCGCCCGTCAGACCGCAATAAGGTGATCAGCACCCTGCAGCACTACGCCCTGACCGACGACAAGGCAGAGCTGGTGCGGGTCCCCATGGCCGCCCCCACCTTTACCGATATCACGCCCCGGTTCGACTGGAAGATGATCGACCCGGCCAAGGGTGATGCGACCGGTTATCTCGCCAAGTACATCGCCAAGAACATCGACGGTGCCTATGTCGGTGACGATGAGGAAGCGAACACCCCAGCCGACCAAGGCGCTCTGCATGCTTGCTCGTGGGCCAGTTGGTGGGGGATCCGCACCTTCCAGCAGATCGGCGGCGCACCGGTCGGGGTATGGCGCGAGCTGCGCCGCATCAGCAACGCCAAGAAGAATGGCGATCTGGTGGGGCCACCCAAGCCAGTGTTGCAAGACCCGCGCTTTGAGGCTGCCCGCTATGCCGCCGATAACGCCATCTTTCGCTGCTACCTCGAAGCCATGGGCGGGGCACTAGCCACCCGTGCAGAGCACCCCATCAAGCTGGCCCACCTCATCGAGGAACAGGCCAACGCTTACGGCGAAGACATCAAGCGACTGATGGGGCTGCACTCCGCTCGCCTGGGGGTGCGCACGCGCCTTATGGGTTGGGAAGTGGTGCCAGCAGGCACCTATGAGGCCACCAAGGCCGCCAGGGGTTCGGCTTGGGGGGTTGGGGTTAAGACGGGCGACAGCCCGGCACCTTGGAGCTCTGACAATAACTGTACGCAGCCGGATCCTGAGGCGTTCGCGGATCAGTTGATGGCAGAGCAATGGGGTTTATCTCCCTTCTCTATCAGGCGTTTACGCTCAGGCGCCAACATCAGCGCAGACGGCTTCACCCTCTGGCTGGAGAACGGCCAGGTGCAATCGAGCCGGGCGATCCCGAGCGAGCCGGATTGGCAACCAGAAGGCCAGCAGCCAGCCGAACAGGGCCAACCGGATGAGTTCGCGGTACCGGAAGGCGATCAGGACTGGCCGATGCTGGTTGAACTTTGCGGCAAGGTTTACCAGACCCAGGGCCACGCCGGTACCCGCAGCTGGATAGAGATGCTGCCGGAGCCCTATCAGTCCGAGATGTGGCGCGTGCTGGAAGGGCTGGATGCGCCGGAGTGGATGCAGGAACAGAACGACTACAACGAGGAGTGGGCATGAACATGAGTAGCAAACAGACCGTCAGCCGCGAAGAGTACCGCCACCTGGATAACCGGGTGACCTGCATTCTCCAGCAGCGCTGGCCAGCCAACGAGATCAGCCAGTGGGTGGGGGTGCTCAAGGGTAAACAGCAGGCCGTGGCGTGCGCCATTCTGCGCCGCCGCCACCCTCGCCCAACATCGCTGGCCCTGCCGACCATCGTTGGCGACATACCGAACCCATTTCAGGCCAAGGCCAATCGCCCCACCGTGCCAGTACTGACCGCAGATGGCCGCGCTATTGGCCGCCGCCATATCGTGGAAGGGCTCACTCCCGTGGCCATCGATCAGAGCGGCACCATCCGGTGCGCCCTCACTGGCCGCACCCTCTTTATTGCACCGGGCAGCGCCACCGACCTTGCCAACCCGGGCGCCGCCGCACAGCTCAACCCAACATACCGGCCAGCACTGCACCAGGTAGTGGCTGACCACCGCTAACTTGTGGAGGATAGAGACTGCCAGTCAGGGGGACAGGGGAACTAAGCATCTGCAACCGATACCTGCTCATTGGAAATAATAAGGGGAGGCGTTACCTCCCCATGTTTTCACATCCGAAGCAACATTATCTCAACAGCAATACTGATGCCTGAGTGGTTTTCACTATACCTGTGGTAGTACTGCCCACGATGAACTGTCTAATCCGTGAGTGACCATAGGCCCCCATAACGATAAGGTCGCAGCCCACCTCGGTAGCATGCTGGCAAATTACCGGCACAACATCCCCTTGCAGCAGCATCGCATCAACTCTGATGCCCGCACTTTTCAGCACCTGCTTGGCTTGTGCCAGCTGGCGTTCGTGTTCATCCGTCGGTTCAGCAACCATCACCATGTCACACTCCAGTCCCTTGAGCAGCGGGCTGCTTGCGATCAACTCCAGCATTTTCTTGGCGGTCGGGCTTGCGTCATAGGCAAACAGGAAGCGGCTTGGGGCCTGAAAGCCTGGCTGCACAACCATGATGGGGTTGGGCAGAGTGCGGATGACGTTCTCGATATTGCTGCCAATCAGGTCGTGGGCATGGGCCGTGCCCTGTTTGCCCATGATCAACATCCGCATACCGGATGAGAGCTCCTGGGTCGTCTCTACCAGCTGGCCGTGGCGTTGCAGGGTCTCGACTCCTGCCATGCCCAAGTCAGCAAGATACTCCTTGCCGCTGTTGAGCAGCATCCGCCCCTGTTCATGGGCAAGACGGCTACGTTGGTGATCCAGCTCGGCGAGCTCCTTGAGCAGATGCTCGCGACTGCCCAAGCCGATATTGCCGGAGAGATCAGCTTGTCCTTCAAACTCGTTCTTTTCCAATACGTGCAGCAGAGTGACGGGTAACCCGGTGTTGGTAGCGGCCCATGCCGCTGCATCACACACGGCTGTCATGGCTGGAGAGCCATCGATACATGCAAAAATCTTTGTCATGATAAATTCCTTCTTGTGATCAGTGTCCAGCCAGCAGCTTTTCAACTTCTTCCGGTTTGTCGTGAACACCAAAGCGGTCAACGATGGTGGCGCTTGCCTCGTTCAAACCAATCAGTTCTACGTCGGTGCCTTCACGGCGGAACTTGATGACCACCTTGTCCAGTGCTGTGACGGCAGTGATGTCCCAGAAGTGGGCATGAGTGAGATCGATCACCACCTTCTCTACCACTTCCTTGAAGTCAAATCCGGCAAAGAATTGCTCGGCACTGGCGAAGAACACCTGGCCCCGAATCTGATAGGTGCGCACCTCACCATTGCGCTCGCTGTCGCTCTTGACCAGCATGAAACGGGCAACCTTGTTGGCAAAGAATAGGGAGGCGAGCAGTACCCCGACAAATACCCCGAGCGCCAGGTTATGGGTAGCGACCACCACAGCCACCGTTGCAACCATCACGATATTGGTGGAGAGCGGGTGTTTTTTGAGATTGCGCAGTGAATCCCAGGAGAACGTCCCGATAGAAACCATGATCATCACGGCCACCAGGGCCGCCATGGGAATTTGGCGGATCCACTCATCCATGAAGACCACCATCAGGATGAGCAGGGTGCCAGCGACAAAGGTAGAGAGGCGGCCACGGCCACCAGATTTGATGTTGATGATGGACTGGCCAATCATGGCGCAACCCGCCATGCCGCCCATCAGGCCCGCGCCGATATTGGCAATCCCCTGACCCTTGCATTCGCGATTGCGGTCGCTCTGGGTATCGGTCAGGTCATCAACGATGGCAGCCGTCATCATGGATTCGAGCAGACCGACCACAGCCAAACCAGCGGAATATGGGAAGATGATGGCCAGCGTCTCCAGATTGAGCGGCACCTCCGGCCACAGGAAGATAGGCAGGGTATCAGGCAGCTCGCCCATGTCCCCTACGGTGCGGATATCTATGCCCATGGTGATGGCGACTGCCGTCAGGATGACGATGCAGAGCAACGGTGAAGGCACCAGCTTGCCCACCACCGGAATAAGTGGGAACAGATAGATGATGCCAAGGCCAGCTGCTGTCATGGCATAGACCTGCCAAGTGACATTGGTGAGCTCTGGTAGTTGGGCCATAAAGATGAGGATCGCTAACGCATTGACGAAGCCGGTCACCACCGAGCGGGAGACAAACCGCATCAGGCTACCCAGTTTCAGGTAACCCGCTACGATCTGGAGTACCCCGGTGAGCAGGGTAGCGGCCAGCAGATATTGCAGGCCGTGCTCTTTAACCAGGGTCACCATCAAGAGCGCCATAGCGCCTGTGGCTGCCGAGATCATGCCTGGGCGACCGCCGACAAAGGCGATGACCACGGCGATACAGAAGGAGGCATAGAGGCCGACCTTCGGATCGACGCCAGCGATGATGGAGAATGCAATGGCCTCCGGGATGAGGGCTAGGGCCACAACGATTCCGGCTAAAAGGTCACCACGGATATTAGAGAACCACTCTTGTCTTGCACGTTCTAGCATTAGGGGATTTTCTCGCTTGTTGAGAATCCATAGCACAGAACATCCACCGACTTGGGCGTCAGATGGAGTTCGGGCAGGATCAGATTGTTGTATTGGGATTGAACAGGTGTAGAAAAACGCTCCGGTCATGATAACCAGAGTCAGGCGGCAGGAGCCGCAGAGGGAGGGGATTAGGGCGGCGTTACAGTCACGCCAGAGTGCGTTTATTAATCATAGGGGCCGCATCCTATCAGGTATATCGGTTCTATGAAAGTAGAATGGCTAACATCACAATTTGCGTTTTGCACTAACTACACATGAAATTCTTGCTCGCCGTAATTCACTCTGAAAAGAAGCAATTCCATAGCGAGCTGCCTCGCTGAAACATTTGAAATGCTTTGATATCAGAGCTCTACTTAATGCCCAGGCCATCTAATACTATCTGCCGCCCCTCAGGTGTCAGTGCACCTATCAACCCTAGTACCAACTGGTTCGTAGTCCTGGCTGAAGGACTCAGCGTGTGGGCGAACGACAAGGTGGCCACCCAGCTGTGGCCACACTCGGCATCAGTGCACTGGCAATAGAGATCGGAGACCTCATCGCTCAGCCGATTGGTCTTGGTAATACGGCCTCGCTGGCCACACTCTTTGCAAAAAACCCGCATCACCCCTCCTGATAAATCGAGATCTCAATCACCAGGTTGTATCTTACACCAATAAGACTGTGTTTTTATACAGCAGCTCCTATCGCTTCTCGAAACTTGACCCACAGCGCCCGGGGCAGGCCTGCGCTGTTGATGGCGTCTTGCACCAGCTCACACAACGGCAGCACCTCGTTCCTGGAATAAGTGGCGTCGTATTTCTCGGGATCCCCGAGCCCGCCCCCGTTGATTGGAATGATACCGGCCAGCGCCGCCGGAAAGCGGTGCGCCGTCAGCACATCCTGGGAAGTGATCCCCTTGATGGCCGCGAACTCGTCCTTGGTCGCAATGTCCCCCACAGGGATCAGCTTGATGCCATCGGGCTTGCCATCGGGAATGTTCACGAACATCGAGCGGAAGTTCCCCACCCCCTTGGAGTTCGCGATCATCTCCTTCATCTCCTCCTCGGTGTCATCGTCCATGTTCGGGTCGGTCGCGTAGAAGATGAACCCCATGTGGGCACCGTTGAGGAAGTATTTACGCCGAAACAGGGTGGCATCCTGGTTGAGCAGGGCCGACTGCAGGCCGCCCAGGTAATCGGGCATGCCATAGACCTGCTGCTCGGGATCGTACTGGGCCAGCCAGATCACATCCTCCGGGCGGTAGATCAGGTTTGGCTTGCCATGCTGCAAATAAACAAAGCAGCCATCCTCGCGCCGACGCAGGTAGACGCTCGAGAGCGGGTGCAGCCCCACCACTTGGCCGAAACTGTTGCGCAGCTTGAGCAACCCCCCATCACCAAATTGCAGGTAGTTGTGCACAAACGCCGTAATGGTGGCGCGCTGGTTAGTGAAGCGACCCGCCACCATGTTGCGGCGTGCCATCAGGATGGCCCCATGGTGGGCGTTGGCCCTGGCTACCTTGGCCAGCCCCTTGCGGTCGATAGGCGGCTGGTAGTATTCCCCATAGGGGTTGTAAAAAACCCCGGTGTAATCGGTCATCCAGGCCGTGGGGTCGATGGCCTCCGGCATGCTGAAGGCCACGGCGCTACGGTTGGGTGAGGTGGCCGCCTGGGCCGGTTGTTGTTTCTGTCGCTTGGTCATGCTGCCTTCTTCTCCTGGCTGGTTGCCCAGGTGGATTTGCGTTTGCGGTGGGTATCAAGGGGCTCGTTCGCAACGGCATGGGCGATGGCAAAAAACACGTCGGCGTGACCGGTCACATTGTCCCGGGCGGCGCGGAACGTCATCTGGCCACCGCCGGTGGTGCTGCGCTTGATGGCGAGGAACGCAAGCGGAATATCCCGATCCGAGCTGTCCCACTCGATGCGATTCGCCTCCACCACATCGATCATCTTGAGGACCAACCGCGACTTGCTCTCGATGCTGTAATTGATGGGGTGGCATACCCCTTTGAACACCGGCTTCAAGAGGTCAAACACCCCGGCGCCGATGCCGGAGACGTCGACCCCGAGATACGTGACCCGGAATTTCTTGGCGATGCGGGTGATCTCCTGTGCCTGGAACTGGAAGTTGAGCCCGCGCCAGTAGTGCTTTTCCAGCACCCGGAAGCGCTCACCGGCGACCGTGGGCGGGGCAACCACCACCAGGGTGGCGTTGTCGCGAGTACGGCTCGGGTCATATCCCAGCCACACCTCGCGCCGGCCAAACGGATCGGGGCGACCGGGCTTATAGTCCTCCCACCGGGTCGGGTCCACCCCTGCCCGCTCCATGTCCTGGAACTTGAACACCGACAGGGCATCGTCGATAAACCGGCACATGTAGAGGCGGTCGAACACCTCCTCCGGGTACTCGTCCTTGAGCTCCTCGATGTCGATGAGGTGGCAACCGAGGCGAATGGCATCCTCGATGGTGATGACGTAGCGCCACTGCCTGTCCGGGCAGACGCGGCCACCGTCGCGCAACTCCTCTTCGCCCGGGAAGTCGATGGCCACCCGGCTCGGGCGCTGCCCCTTCCAGCGATCCCCGGTCCAGAAGCGGTACGCCTCGTGCACCTTGCTCGACGGGGTCGAGAAGTAGGTCTTGCGCCAGTGGCTCTGGGTCGCCATGGCACTGGCCACGTCCGAGAGCTTCTCGAAGTTGGGGATCCAGAAGTATTCGTCGATGTAGACGTTGCCGGAGCGGGATTGGGCGCTGTTGGAGTTGGTTGAGCAAAAGTGCAGCTCGGCCCCGTTCGACAGCACGATGGGGTTACCGGTCAGGGTGACCCCCAGGAAGGTCTGGGCAATCTTGCAGATGTAGGAGCGAAACACCTCCGCCTGGGCCCGGGTCGCGGACAGGAAGATCTGGTTGCCGCCCGTCAGAATGGCATCTTCCAGCGCCTCGCCGGCGAAGTAGTAGGTCATGCCGATCTGGCGTGACTTCAAGATGTTGCGGGTACGCGGCAGCGCCGGGTCGTTCTTGGCCTCCCGCACCCGCAACTGATAGCCGAACAGGGTGCCCAGCCACTCGGCAAAGTCATCGGCCGTCAGGTGCCCGATCTCGTTCTTGGCCTTCTTGCCGCCCTTGCGACTGCCGCCTGCCTGGCGGCTTTGCTCACGCTTGCCACGGCTGGGCCCGGGTTCACTCCCCTCCGCCCGCTGGGCCTTGAGGGCCTGCTCGCGCTCGGCCCACTTGAGCGCCTTCTCTTTGAGGCTGACATGGTGGCCGATGAGCCGGTCCAGCTCCTCCTGCTCGCCCGGGGTTTTCTTCTCCCGGTGTAGCAACACCTGCACCCGGCGATTGATGGCATCCTCGACCGCTTCCTCGGTCAGCAGGTCGCGCCAGCCGAGCTTTTCGGCCCAGTAGTAGATGATGCGACAGGAGTTAAGCCCCAGTTCGTCCTTGATCTCCTGGGGTGTCCATCGTTTAAGGTAGAGTCCCTTCGCCGCATTGCGGATCTCTTCGGGGTACGCCACGGCGCCTCCATCCGGTGAATGATGGCGCCATCATAGCCAGCCCCCTCCCCCCACTTATCCCACTGATGTTCTGAGCAATTCGGATTTCCTGCTGGATCCGAATCCCGCCGAACACCATAGCGTGAAACCCCCTTGCCGACCCGATAGCCTGAGCCCGCATCACTTGGGAGCAGGCATGAACGAATCAACCTTGAGAACTGGCTGGGTCTGTATCGCCACCGAAGGCAAAGCGGTGGACGGGCGGGACATTACCCGCGACTGGCTCACCGACATGGCCGAGACCTACGACCCGACCTATTACACCGCCGTCATCTGGCCCGATCATGATCGTTGGTCCAGCTATGGCACCGTACAGGCGCTCAAGACCGAAGAGGTGGATGGCAAATTCAAGCTGTTCGCCATCCTCTGCCCGAATCGGGATCTCATCTACTGGAACCAGAGCGGCCAGTATCAGTTCTGCTCCATCGAGCCCTTCGAGAACTTCGCCGATCTGGGCCGCACCTACCTGCTGGGCCTCGGCGTCACCGACCAGCCTGCCAGCACAGGCACCACCCATCTCAAGTTCAGCAACAGCAACAAGGGTCAGGTCATCGGCACCAGCGAGCCGCTGGATCTCTCCATGTTCAAGCTGCCCAAGCACGAGAAGGCCGATGGCCTGATCGCCAAGTTTTTCAGCTTCCTGGCCAGCCACGGCGAGCAAGCCCCCCAACCTACCCCCAGCCAACCCGAGGATGAGGAAATGACCAAAGAACAGTTCGATCAGATGCTGGGGGCCCTCAATGGCCTTGGCACCAAGATCGATGGCTTCAGCGCCAAGCTGGAAGCCAAGCCGGACGCCAAGCCTGATCCGGCTCCTGAAGTGAACACCGATGGCGGCAAGACCGACATCACGGCCGAACAGTTCAGCAAGCTGGAGCAGACCCTGGTCAGCCTGACCGACAAGTTCGGCGAGCTGAACGGCAAGATCGACCAGTTCTCCGTCGAGAAACCGGGCCAGCGCCCGGGCGCCCTCGGCGGTGACGATACCCCCGCAGTCTATTAAGGAGCGACCGTGAGCCAGACCCTTACCGTCCAGGCCATGCAGCGCCTGGAGCAATACAGCAATGCCCTGGCCAAGGCCTATGGCATCCCCGTCAACGCCCTGGCCAAACAGTTCAGCGTCACCGGCCCGGTGGAAACCGGCCTGCGCGCCGCCCTGCTCGCTTCCGTCGAGTTCCTCGGCCTCATCACCTGTCTGGATGTGGATCAGATCAAGGGTCAGGTGGTGCAGGTTGGCATCGGTAAGCTGTTCACCGGCCGCAAGAAGAACGGCCGCTTCAACGGCAAGATCGGCGTCGATGGCAACACCTACGAGCTGACCGAGACTGACTCCTGCGCTTCGCTGGACTGGGCGACCCTGTGCGTCTGGGCCAACGCCGGCAGCGAGGGCGAGTTCCTGCGCCTGGTGGGTGATTTCATCAACAAGGCATTTGCCCTGGATATGCTGCGGGTCGGCTGGAACGGCGTGGAAGCGGCCGCCGATACCGATCCCGCCGAGCACCCGCTGGGGGAAGACGTCAACAAGGGCTGGCACCAGATCGCCCGCGAATGGAACGGCGGCAGCCAGATCATCAAGGCCAAGGCCGGCGAGAAGATCTACTTCGACCCGGACGGCAAGGGGGATTACAAGACCCTGGACGAGATGGCCTCCGACCTTATCAACACCACCATCGATCCCCTGTTCCGCCAGGACCCACGTCTGGTGGTGCTGGTCGGTACCGACCTCATCGCTGCCGCCCAGGCCAAGCTCTACAGCGAGGCCACCAAGCCGAGCGAGCAGATCGCCGCCCAGAAGCTGTCCGAGTCCATCGCAGGGCGCCGCGCCTACATCCCGCCCTTCTTCCCGGGCAGGCGGATGGTGGTCACCACCCTGGACAACCTGCACATCTACACCCAGCGCGGCACCCGCAAGCGCAAGGCGGACGATAACCAGGATCGCAAGTGCTTCGATAACCAGTACTGGCGTATGGAAGGCTATGCCCTCGGCGAGCACCTGGCCTATGGCGGCTTTGAGGAAGCCGACATCGAGATCGGCGCCGCGCCGGCTGCCCCCGAGGCCTAAGCCATGAGCTCACCCGGTCAACGTCACAAGCAGCGCGTGCACGCCGTGCAGGGGGCCCAACAGACCGCCAGCTCAGGCGTCGCCACCGGCGCGGTGGCCGACAGCCTGCACCTGCAGCTGATTGCCCTGGAGCAGGACATGGTCCGGCTGCGCAAGCTGGCCCGCATCGGGGATCGGGTGAACATGAAACGCGATGAGCTGATGCCCAAATACCGCCCCTATGTGGAGCGCTATCTGGCCGCCGTCAGCGAGTCCGGCCAGCCCTATCAGAACGAGCTGTTCCAGCGCCTCATCATCTGGGCCTTCGACGTCGGCGACTTCGACGCCGGAATCGCCTGGGCGGATCTTGCCATTGTCCAGGGCCAACGTACCCCGGCCAACATCAAGCGCGACTGGGCCCACTTCGTGGCCGACACCGTGCTGGAGTGGGCCGAGAAGCAGGCGGCCGAGGGGCATGCCGTCGAGCCCTGGTTCTCCCGGGTGTTCGACAAGGTACGCAATGACTGGCGCCTCAACGAGCGGCTGACCGCCAAGTGGTTCAAGGCGGCGGGTTGCCTGCTGCTGCGCGTCCACGACGGCCAGCCCCGCCCAAGCGCCGTGGGGGACAGCGCCACCCTGGAGCAGGCCGACCACTGGCTGGCCCAGGCCGAGAAGCTGCACGGCAAGGTGGGCGTCGGCACCTTGCGCCAGAAGATTGCCATGCGCCTGCGGGCGCTCAATCCCGAATAACGAACCGACTCTCCGCGCCGTCGCACCCCGGCGCGAATGCCATGAGCAGCCTCTGGTTAACTCTGCGGCAATTGCGTGGCTTCAGGGGTGCACCCATTCAACCAGCGAGGCAAGCCATGTTTGCAGGCAAGGACATCGACTACAGCGCCGCCACTATCCGCAATGACGGGTTCTGGCCGGATGTGGCCGTCGCCGACTTCGAGCGCCGTCGCGCCCTGCCTGCCGATCTGGACCAGCAGACAACCGGCGCCGCCTTGCTGGCCGCAGTCTCTGAAATAAACCTGCAGCTCGCCAGCCACCAGGCCGCCCTGCAGGCCAAGGGTTATGCCAGTGCCGCCGCCGTACCGGGTCCGAGCCTTGACGATGGCGCTGACTCCGGCAGAAACGCCCTGACCGAGCAGTACCTGGCCGCCGTCTTTGCCCGCGCCAAGGCCGCCTTGTTGCCGGAGTTCGCCAGCGTCACCGAGCGGGCCACCGCCAACAACCAGGTGGAGCGCTCCCCGGACCAGCGCGCCCAGTTGCTGGCCGAGAGCCAGCAACTGGTGCGCAGCATCAAGGGCAAGCACCGGGCGGGAGTGTCGCTGATATGAACGCGGCCATGAACGAGCAGCAGGCCCAGGGCTACTTCCTGCAGGCGCTCCACACCGAGTTGTTGCGGGTGCTGCCAGCCAAGTGCCACAAGCGCCTGGATAGCTGGATGGAGAACGGCACCATCAAGCTCGAACCCAGGAACATGGGGCCCACCGGGGTGGACGTGGCCTGGCTCACCTATCAGGCGGTGTTCACCATCGAGCAGTTGCCGTTTCGGGAGCTGGATCCGGCCATTCTGTTGGCGGCCGTCGCCGCCTGGGTGCAGGAGCACGACGAGGTGCGCGGGCAGCTTGACCTGCCCGATCCCGAATACGCCGTCACTCCGAACGACGAGCAGACGGCCGACCTCGAGATCCAGCTCCCCTTCGCCGAGCCGCTCCGTCTTATCGAGCACCCGCAAGGGCCCATCAACTGGCTCGGCAAGCGCTGGAACGTGGCTCCCTATGACATCTGGGTGGCCGAGCAGATTGACCTGAACGTGGGTGATTCCGGCGCTCACCAGGTAGGCGGCCTCTAATGATCACCATCACCCTGGACACCCGTCGCGGCAAAGACCAGCTCAACCTGCTGGCCCTGCCGCCCAAGCAGCGCAAGCGCCTGGTATGGCGCGCCGCCAACGAGATGAAGAAGCTGGCCGCCCGTCACGTGCGCCAGCAGCAAGACCCCAACGGCAATGCCTGGGCCCCTCGCAAGCGGGGCAAACGCAAGATGTTGCGCGGCCTGCCCAAGCTGCTGGTGATCCACGAGCCGCGCCAGGACATGGCCGAGGTCGGGTTCAAGAAAGGCACCATGAGCGCCCACGCCGGGGTCATCGCCAACACCCATCAGAAGGGGCACACCTACAAGGTGACTGCCGCCAGCCGGCGACGCATCGCCCCCAGTGAAGGCGGCAAGCACAAGCAGGCCACCAAGGCGCAGGCCCGCAAGTTGCGGGAGCTCGGGTTCAAGCGCCCCGGTCAGCGCAAGCGCTCATACCGCTCGGCCTCACTCGGCTGGATCACCGGCCACCTCAACTACGCCCAGGCGGGGTTGCTCATCAAGAAGCTCAAGGACGAACCGGCGGCCGAGAGCTGGGAAATCCATCTGCCGGCGCGCCCGTTCCTGGGCGCCAATGCCAGACAGCGGCAACAGGCCTTCGCCCGCGCCCTGCAGAGCATCGATTACGGCTGGGACGTCAACAAGCAAGACATGAAGGGGAAATAACGGCATGTGGCCTTATGTACAGATCAACAACTTGAACCAGATGCAGGGGCCCGTGACGGAAGTCGAGCGCCACCTGCTGTTCATCGGCAGCGCCGCCAGCAACACCGGCAAGCTGCTCTCCCTCAACGCCCAATCCGACTTCGATCAGTTGCTCGGCGCTGCGGACAGCGAGCTCAAGGCCAACCTGCTGGCCGCACGCGATAACGCCGGCCAGAACTGGTCGGCGGCGGCCTATGTGCTGCCCACTGACAAACCCTGGCTGGACGCGGCCCGCGACGCCCAGCAGACCCAGTCGTTTGAGGGGGTCGTGGTGCTGGGGCAAGAGTGGGACCAGGCGGCCATCAACGCCGCTCACGCCCTCAATCAGGAGCTGATCGCCAAATGGGGGCGCTGGCAGTTCATGCTGCTGGCCGTGCCGGCCATCGCCGACGAACAGGACTGGCCCACCTACGAGGCCGAGCTGGCCACCCTGCAGGACGGCCTCGCGGCGAGTTCGGTTTCCCTGGTACCGCAGCTTTGGCCGACCCTGGCGGGCGCCTACGCGGGCCGCCTGTGCAACCGGGCGGTGAGCATCGCCGACAGCCCCTGCCGGGTGAAGACCGGCGCCCTGGTAGGTCTTGGCAACAAGCCGGTGGACAAGGACGGGATCCCGCTGCCGCTGGCCACCCTGCAGACCCTTGAAGCCAACCGCTATTCGGTGCCGATGTGGTACCCGGACTATGACGGGATCTACTGGGCCGATGGCCGCACCCTGGACGCCGAGGGCGGCGACTACCAGGTGATCGAGAACCTGCGGGTGGCCTACAAGGTGGCGCGCCGGATGCGCCTGCGCGCCATCGCCCGCATCGGGGATCGCTCGTTCAACTCCACCCCGGGCAGCACTGCCGCCGCCATCACCTACTTCGGCAAGGATCTGCGGGAGATGGCCAAGGCCACCACCATCAACGGCCAGCCGTTCCCAGGCGACATCGCCTCCCCCCAGGATGGCGACATCCGCATCCAGTGGACCGCCAAGAACCTGGTCTCGGTGTTTGTGGTGGTGCGTACCGTGGACTGCCCCAAGGGGATCACCGTCAACATCATGCTCGACTTGAGCCTCAACAATGGGGAGGGCTAACCCATGACCCGTCGTATCTCCGGTGCCAGCTTTGACACCACCCTCCTGGGGGCCATGGTCCACGTCGAAAAGGCCAGTCTCTCCATCACCGACAACAGCGCCGTGGCGCAAACCCGGGGGATCCCGGATGGCTTCGTCGATGGCGATGTCGCCGCCGAGCTGGAGTTCGAGCTCGATACCAAGAACTTCTCGCAATTGGCCGACGCCGCCAAACGGGCGGGGAGCTGGCGCGGGATGGAGCCGGACGATGTGCTGTTCTACGCCGACACCGGCACCGAGACCATGAAGGTGGAGGCCTTCGGGGTGAAGCTGCTGGTCTCCGACCTGCTCGACATCGATCCCAAGGGGGGCAGCAAGAGCGTGCACAAGGTGAAAGGCTTTGTGACCTCCCCCGACTTCGTTCACCTCAACGGCGTGCCTTACCTCTCCAAGGAAGACACCCGCCACCTGCTGGGTTAAGGGGGACGCTTGGACGACATCGACCGCGCCAACCACCACGCCGCCCGCATGCTGGCGGTCCAACTCGCCAACCAGGTGGGCAAGGGGCACTACCAGGGGGAGAGCCTGCACCAGTGCGAAGAGTGCGACGACGACATCCCCGAGGGGCGCCGCCGCCATGTGCCGGGAGTGCGCCTGTGCGTCCCCTGCCAGACCCGCCTTGAACGGTTGGCCCGCTAACCAGAGCAACGGACATGAACCACATGCCTCATAAAGACCCGACCCTCGCCACCGCCCTGCTGGCCTGGCTGATGGACAACTGGCCCGCCGTCTATGGGGCCCTGCTGGCGCTAGCCATCGCCTTCCTGCGCATCACCTACGCGGGTGGGCGGGGTCGCCGCCGGCTGATCGAATCCCTGCTGTGCGGCCTCATTACCCTGGCGGCCGCCACCGGGACCCACCTGCTCGGGATCCCCCAGGAGGCCACCCCCTTCCTGGGCGGCGTGGTGGGGCTGCTTGGGATCGACATCATCCGGGACCGGGCGGCCCTGATGTTTCGCAAGAAGGAGGACAACAATGCCGCGCAGTGACTGCCATCCCCAGATGGCCGCCTTTCTCGACCTGCTCGCCTATGCCGAGGGCACCAAGGGGCTGGGCGACGATGGTTACAACAAGCTGGTCAACCCGGCCGGGTTCTTCCAGGACTACCGCGAACACCCCGATGTGTTAGTGCGGGTCAATCCGACCCTGCACAGCACCGCCGCCGGGCGCTATCAGTTCCTGTCCCGCCATTGGCGCCACTACCAGGCGGCGCTCGGCCTGCCGGACTTTGGCCCCGTCTCCCAGGACACCTGGGCCATCCAGCTTATTCGTGAGCGCAAGGCACTGGACGACGTGATCAAGGGACACATCCCACAGGCGATCACCAAGTGCGCCAACATCTGGGCCAGCCTGCCCGGCGCCGGCTACGGCCAGCGCGAGCACAAGCTGGCGGATCTGCTGGCCAAGTTCACCGAGTTTGGCGGGGTGCTGGCATGAGCACGTTCATCCGGTTGTTGCCGCCCCTGATCGGGCTGGTGATTGGCACCTTGCTGTTTGCCCAGGGGGAACGACTCACCCAGCGCACCCGGGAGCTCGCCACCGCCAACGAGACCATTGCCACCCTGCGAGAGGCCAACGACCAGATGGCCAGTGTGCTCAAGACGCTGCGACAAGAAGACAGCACCCTGCGCCAACTGCTCGACCACCAGAACGCGGCGTTGGCCGAACTCGACAACCAGAACAGGAAGACCGCCGATGACCTGCAACAAGCCTTGGCCACGCCGCCGGCGGGCCGCCCGGATTGCGCTCGCGAGCCTTTGCCTGCTGGCGCTCTGCGCCTGCTCCAGCCAGCCGTTGAGCGTGGTGCAAACCCGGGTGGTCAAGCGGCTGCCGCCGCCGGGACTGGTGCCCCACTGCCCGGAGCCTGATTTCACGGGGAGCACCTACGGCGATGCCGTGCGCTTTATCCCCACCCTGCAGACGGCGCTGCGCCGCTGCCAAACCCAGATCACCACCCTGAACAACTGGATAACCCAAGAGGAGACAACCCCATGAGCAAGACCCTGACCCTGACGGTGGCCGGTACCGACATCAGCTTTGAACCGACCATGACCGCCTACAACGGCTTCATCAACGACATGATGCCGAGCGACAAGGTGGCGCCGGCCCACAACTACCTCAAGAAGATCGTCTGCCAGGAGAGCAAGGCCGCGCTGGACGAGTTGCTCAAGCGCCCGGGCGCCGCCCTGCAGTTGGCGGGGGCCATTAACGAGCAGTTCGCCCCCACCCTGGAGATCACCGTAAAAAACTGACCGCGCGCGCCGAGGCCATCGAGCGCAATCCCCTGGAGCAGGTGCTGGCGCTGCGGCGCTACTACCTGCCCCAGGAAGAGGACGACCTCGACAGCCTGGCTCGCGCCATCTGGTTAGACAAACAGCACCGAGAGTCCAACGCCGCCGCCGTGGCAGAGGGCATTGCCAAAGCACTGAACGGGTAACGACTGATGGCCTGGATGGAAAAATTGATGATGCAGGTGGCCCTGGTTGACCAGGTCACCAAGCCCCTTGCCGGCATCAATGCCCAGATGGACAAGGTCAGCAAGGCGGGCCGCCAGGGCTGGAGCAACATGGCCATGGGTGCCACTACCCTGGCCGCCGGCGGGCTGGCGGTGCAGGCGGCCCTCGGCCCCGCCATCGAGATGGACCGGGCCCTCTCCGAGGTGGCCTCCCTCGATGTACAAAAGGACGTGCTCGGCGCGCTCGGCCGGGAAGCCCTTAAGCTGTCTGTGCAGTATGGCAACTCGGCCACCGAGATTGTCCGCTCCTCCTACGACATACAGTCCGCCATCGCCGGGCTGGAGGGCAACGAGTTGCCCGCCTTTACCCGCGCCTCGACCGTCCTGGCCAAGGCCACCAAGGCCGACACCGCCACCATCACCAACTACATGGGCACCATGTACGGCATCTTCGAACAGCAGGCCAAGAGAATGGGCAAGGCCAACTGGGTGGAAGATGTGGCCGGTAAGACGGCGCTCGCGGTACAGCTGTTCAAGACCACCGGCCAGGGCATGGCCGATGCCTTCGGGGCCATCGGTGCCAACGCCACGGCGGCCGGGGTGTCGATGGATGAGCAGTTCGCCGTGCTGGGTCAACTGCAAGCCACCATGGGCGGCGGAGAGGCCGGGACCAAGTTCAAGGCCTTCCTGGCCGGGGTGGGCAGTGCCCAGAAGGCGCTCGGCATGAAGTTCACCGATTCGGCGGGCAACATGCTGCCGGTGCTGACCATCCTCGACAAACTCAAGGCGCGCTATGGCGAGACCCTGAGCGTGGCCGAGGGGGACGAGCTCAAGAAGGCGTTTGGCTCGGATGAGGCGGTCGCCATGGTCAAACTCTTGATGACCAACACCAAGGCCCTTTCCAACAACATCAACGCCCTGGCCAACACCCACGGTATGGGCAAGGCCGAGCAGATGGCCGCCTCAATGACCGACCAGTGGGAACGGGTGACGCAAGGATGGTTCGCCATCCGGGCCGCCGCCTTTAGTGTGGTGCTGCCGGCCATCAACAAGGTGGTGGGGGTCTTTGCCGACGGCGCCGACACCGTGCTGCGCTGGACCCACCTCTTCCCGAACCTCACCCGGGCGGTGAGCTATGCCTTGCTCGCCATCGTGGGCCTCGGCATGGTGACCGGTGCCTGGCTGCTGGTCGCTGGCGTGGCCAAGCTGGCCACCCTGGGGCTCGGCATCGCCTGGTCGCTTCTGATCGCCCCGCTCAACCTGCTCAAGGCCGGGCTGGTTGCCTTTCGCGCCATCCTGCTGGCCGTCAACATCATGATGGCCGCGAACCCGGCCGTGCTGCTGGCCTATGTGGTCGGCGGGTTGCTCGTCGGCGCCATTGGGCTGGCGATCTACTACTGGGACGACCTCAAGAAGACCCTGGCGGATTGGGGCGTGTTTGAGGCAGTCCAGGCGATGATCGACGGAGCCGCCGCTGGCTGGGCCAGCTTCATGCAGCTACTCGGCAACCTGAGCCCCTTCCAGTTGCTGGGGCGGGCGGTGGACTGGCTGATCGAGAAGCTCAACCTGATCCCGGGGGTCAATATCGAGCTCGGCAGCATACCGGATCTGCAGATGCCCGCGCTCACCCCGCAGACCCTCCCGGTCATGCCGGGGACGGTCACCGCCCCCATGGCGGCAGAGCAGCAACAGGCCTCGATCACCGCTCCCCTCGCCCGCTACCGCCAACCGGAGCAGAGCAAGGTGCCGGCCGGCGGACTGGGCCAGCAGTTGATCCAGGCCAACGCGGCGGCGAGCGCTGCCAACCAGAAGCCCGCCAAGTCCCTGCATATCGGCGAGGTGCACATCACCAACCAGACCCCCATGACCCCGGAGCAACTGGCCGAAAACGCCTGGCTGGAGACCAAGTGATGAGCGACCCCAAGTACATCGACATCCTGGTGGTGAACGGCGCCTGGCAGCTTGATGCCGGCGGCCAGCCCCGCACCACCCAGGACCGGCACAGCATCGGTCAGGACATCAAGCACCGCATCATGGAATCCGGGCTCGCCCGCAAGCTCATCGGCGAGCGCAGCCCGACCCTGCGCAGCGACGTGATGACCGAGATTGAGCTGCTGGTTGAAGACGACGAGCGACTGGTGCCCGGCACCATCTTCATCAGCGAAGAGGCTCCCGACCGGGTGCTGGTCACCGCCCGCACTTATGAATTCGGCGAACTGGAGGTAACCCTGTGAACCTGCGCCCGACCGTAGACTTTATGGCCCTGCTGGCAGAGGCTGGCGTGCCGACCACCGAGGCGGCCATGGAGGCCGAGCTCAAAAAGGAGGTGGTGGCCGCTGGCTCCCTTATCACCAACGACTCAGATGTGAGCCCGTTCTGGCGGCTGGTGCGCGGCGTGGTCATCACCCCGGCCCTCTGGCTTATCCGCACCCTGCTGGCGGGCCATGTGCTGCCCAACACCTTCGCGGCGACCGCCACCGATGCCTATCTCGACCTCAAGGCCTGGGATGTGGATCTCACCCGCAAGGCGGCCCAGAAGACCCGGGGCCTGGTCAATTTCGTCAAGGCCAACCCGAGCGACGCCGTCACCATCCCGGCCGATATCTGGGTTACCACCGAGCGCATCAACGGCACCATCTACCGCCTCAAACCTCTGCAGGCGGTGGTGAGCCCGGCCGGGGAAGCGGTGGCCCGGGTGGTGTGCGAGGCCGAGCTCGCCGGCGCGGCCTGGAATCTGGCCCCGGGCTATTACAACCTGCTGAGCGAACCGGTGACCGGCATTCTCTCGGCCCGCAACGATGACAAGGAGTGGATCACCACCCAGGGCAGCGACGTCGAGAGCAACGATGCGCTCGGCCTGCGCATCCAGAACCAGTTCTCGGCGGTGGGGCGCTACCACATCGACGCGATTTACCGCTCCATGCTGGCTAGCGTCGCGGGGATCCGCGCCGATCACATCTTCTTCGAGCATGACGCCCCGCGGGGGCCCGGTACCGCCAACGCTTACATCCTGCTGGAGGTGGGGGCCACCCCGGCCAGCCTCATCACCCAGCTCAACGACTACGTGGGCCGCCAGGGCAACCATGGCCATGGGGATGATCTGTTCGTGATGAGCATCCCCGAGACCCAGCACAGCCTCACCCTGGCGCTCTGGCCCCAGGCCAACCTCAGCGACGAGCAGCGGGCTGCGCTCAAAGCGGGCGCCGAGAACCTGGTCAGGGCGGCGTTTCGCCAGTCGGCTGACTTCCCGGCCGTCACCCGCACCTGGCCACGCTCGCGTTTCTCGCTCTCCCAGCTTGCCCGCGAGCTGCACAGCCAGTTCCCGCAGCTCCTGAGCCTGCGCTTTGGCGAGAGTGACCTCGTTGCGGGGCTGGCCATCCCACGATTGAAGACGCTGACGGTGACCCTGCATGACTGACCTGACGCCCCTTGAGCACGAGCGGCAGGCGCCTGTGCTACCGGATGCCAGCGCCCCCTGGTGGGAAGATGGCTACACCATCAGCCCGGCCCATGCCGAGCCAGGGTTCCTGGCCAAGGGCATCAACGCCTTCTGGCAACGGCTCAAGGGCTGGCTGCTGCTGCCGCTGGCCCAGCAAGACCCGCTGACCTGCTCGGAGTCCCTGCTGGCCCTGCTCGCCTGGGAGCGAGACATCACCCGTTTCAACGGCGAGCCGCTGCCGCTCTTTCGCAAGCGGGTCAAGTTCGCCTTTGTGAACGCCAGGGACGCTGGCGAAGTGGCGGGCTTTAAACGCATCTTCGAGCGCCTTGGCATCGGCTGGTGCGAGATCCACGAACGCCAGGCCGGCACGCCCTGGGACGTCATCACCATCGAAGTGACCGATAGCGCCATCGCGAGCAACCAGCAACTGATGGAAACCCTCATCCAACACTATGGCCGCACCTGCCGCCGCTACCGCTTCCAGGTGGTTTACCCGGTCACCGCCACCCTGCGCCCCGGTCGCATCGACATGGGTCAGCAGGTGTTCGGCGCGACACTCAAGAGGACCCCATGAGCCAGATCATTACCAACGCTTTCGCCAGCTACCTGCAGGCGAGCCTCGCCAACCAGACGCCGGTGGTGCTCGATGAGTTCGTGCTGGCCAACATCCCGGGCCTGGACCCGAACCAGCCGATAAGCCCGGATCTCGGCTTGCCGCCGGCGGGCCAGATCGTGCATCGCCGCGCAGTCGATCAGCGCGGTCGCATCAACAACGACGCGGTGGCCTACACCATCGTGATGGACACCACGGTCGGCGATTTCAGCTTCAATGCCCTGTACCTCATCAACAAGGCCAGCGGCATGGTGGGGATGATTGTGTACAAGGGGCTGGAGACCAAACTCAAGACCAATGAGGCCACCGGCCAGACCGGCAACAGCCTGGTCAAGTCCATGTTGATGGAGTACGACCGAGCCTCTGAAGCCACCGCCACCCACGTGGACGCCAGCACCTGGCAGATTGACTATGCCGCCCGCCTGCGCGGGATGGACGACGACCTGCGCCTGCAGGCGCTGCAGTTCTTCGGGCCGGCCACCTTCTACGGTGACGGCTTCAAGCTGGTGAACGAGGCCGGCGTCTACAAGGTGCAGCCCGGGGTGGCCTATGTGGGCGGCCTGCGCGCCCAGCTCGACGAGATCAGGAAGGTCCCCCCCGGCGCCAAGCCGGTGGGGCTCTGGCTCGACATCTACCGGGCGGGCTCGCTGCTCAATGCCTGGGTGAATCACTTCACCCTCACCCTGAGCGTGCCGGCCCTTGCCAACTATGTGGACGGCAACGGCTATCAGCACCACGTGGCCCAGGTCGCCACCATCAACAGCGATGGCAGTGTCACCGACCTGCGCCGCAAGCGCACCATCGAGCTCTCCGGGGATGTGACTGGCAAGGGGATCCTGGAAGATGCCCAGGGCGTCAATATCGCGGTGGAGGTCAAAGACAACAGCCACGGCCACCAGATGGAGAACGTGGAGGGGTTATCTCAGGCGCTCGCCAGCAAGCTCGATACCAGCGGCTACAAAGCGCGCCGCGATATGTTGAGCAACAACGGGACCGCCTTTGATGTCACCTACAACAAGGACATGAACACCTGCAAAGCGGGTGACTTCGGGCTATACGCGAAGACCGGCAGCAAGAACGCGCCCCCGACATCAGGCAACTATTTCTACTGCGAGACCAAGCGCATCTATGCGACCGAGCCCCTGATCCAGATTGCCTGGCCATACGACGGTGATGGGGTCCTGGCCATGCGTAACTACAGCGCGAACACCTCCACCTGGAGCTCGTGGCGCGAGGTCTTCGACACTGGCCACAAGCCGACCATCCAGGAAGTCGAAGGCCTGCAGCAAGCCCTGAACGGCCTCTCGCCCACGTCTCACTCGCACCCGGGCTCCTGGCTCAACCCCATCAATCTGGGTACCGAAGACCTCGACACCCTGAAAGAGCCCAAGGTGTATGCCCAGCATGCCAACGCCAACGCCTCCGCTGCCCGCCACTACCCGGAGAACAGCGCGGGGGCGCTCATCGTCAGCTCTGGCGCCGGCCCCCAGCAGACCTACCTGGTCTACAACTCCAGCCGGGTCTGGCGCCGGGCGCAGTACAGCACCGGTGCCTGGACAGCCTGGACCCGGGATTACAACACCGGCAACAAGCCCACGCCGGCCGAGCTCGGCGCAGCTGCAGCGAGCCACTCGCACCCCTGGTCCCAACTGACCGGGATCCCGGCTTATGCCGCGCGCTGGCCCAGCTGGGGGGAAGTCACCGGCAAACCTGGCACCATGCCGCCAGCCGCGCATACCCACACCTCCGCTCAGGGCAACGCCGATATCGTTGCGAGCAGCTACGGACAAGTGGGCACCTATGTGCTGGCCTCCAACGTCTCCGGCGCCACCAAGGGCATCGGCGCCACTGTGTCGGGGTCTAGCCTGGTACCCGCCTCGGCAGGGGAACGGCACCAGGACGGCGCCAAATTGGCTGGCACCTGGAAATGCCTCGGCTATTCCTTCGGCTCGGGTGGCCCCTTCGATACCCGCATCACACTCTGGATAAGGATCGCCTGATGGAGATTATCACCGCCAAAAACGTCATCGCCTACACCGGCCAACCGGACGCACTGGACATGGAGGTGGCCTTTGCTCACCTACCCGGACAGTTCGTCACCTTTACCGCCCGCAAGGACGACTCGGCCGAGCATGGGCGCGAGCTCTATGTGCGCGCCATGTTCGGCGAGTTCGGCGAGATCCGCACGCTGACCCAGCCCGAATACCTCCCGAGCGAAGCCGAGCAGCAGCGCAAACTCGATGCCCTGCAGGCCGAGGCCACCCTGCACATCGCCCCCCTGCAGGACGCCAAAGAGCTGAAGGTGGCCACCCCACAAGAGCTCGACAAGCTGGAAGCCCTGCAACGTTATCGCATCGCCCTGATGCGCCTGCCGCAAAGCGAGGGCTGGCCAACTTCGGTCACTTGGCCGGAGATGCCCCAATGAGCTGGGCCCAGGGGGCACTGCGCTGGCCCGCGAGCGCTGACACCCTGCACACCCGCTCCCGGGAGGTACTGGGGCAGCTCCCGGCGAGCCAGGCGAGCGCCATGGGCCGACTGCAGGGACTGGCCGCGCGGGCCCAGTATCGGCGCCACCCGCTTAGCGAGGCGGCCGGGGGCTTGGCCGGTCTTCGGGCCGAGCTCGACCGGTTGCTGGTGACTGGCCACTGCCTCACCGTCACCCCCTATCAGCACGGTGTGGGACAACTGCAGGGCGCCCTGCACCATCTGTCCGCCCCCAACGCGGTGGCGGCCCTGGCCGCCAAGCTGCAGGATGGCGCCGACCCACGGCAGCCCAGCGGGCAGCAGCATGCCCTCGCCTGGCTGGCGACCGGCAACAGCGCCGAAGACCTGGCCCGGCAGTTGGCGCTCCTCTGCGCCCTGCTGCCGTTACCGGAGTGGTGCGCCACCCTGCGCCGCCTCACCGCCAGTAACGACGCCATGCACCAACCCACCGCCGCCAGGGTACCGCGCTGGCGCGCCGGGGAGCCCCTTTGCTGGGCACCGCTGCGCCCTGCCAGGGCGGCACTTGGCGCTGAGCTGGCCCAACTGGAGAGCCTCGCCCGGGATAGCCAGAGCCCCATTGACAAGCTGCAGGGGCTCGCCGTGCGCCGTAGCGCCCGCCTCGATGCGCTGGCCACCGCCCTGGCCGAACTTGGCAAGCTGTCCGGCACGCTCTGGCACTGGCAAGGCCAGGGGGATCCGGCGAGCCTCGCCACCCAACTCGGGCAGAGTACGCCCCCCGACCACAGCATGAGCTTGACGGTCGGTGCCCTGCTGCTCTCCCCTTCCCCGCTCACCTTCTGGCAGGAGTTGACCCCATGAGCCAAGCCATGCTGACCCTGGATGGCGAACCCATCATCATGAAGTCGATGCGGGTCTCCGCATCGATGCAGTTTCAGGACAAGGACCAGAGCGGCCAGACCAGCTCGACCAGCAGCGCCGAGCAGGGCGCCAAGGGCAAGGAGCTCGACGTTTCGGGTCTTATTCCGTTCAAAGAGGAGCGCATGCTGAGCCGGCTGTTTGAGCTGGCCGATGCCAAGGGCAACGGCGGCAAGCGCCACATCTACCGGGTCGGGTCGCTCCTGGCCAAATCGGTGAAGGTTCGCCAGGCGAGGTTCGCCGGGCGTATCACCGCAAGCGAACAAGAGGGGCTGCTGGCCTGGCAGGTGCAATTCACCTTGAAGGAGTTCAACTCGGTACCGGAGAAGCGCGAGCAGCGTTTGCCCAAGCAAGCCCCGACCGTGGGTCAGGGCACTGCCAACACCAGCGCCGCCAAGCCCGGCAGCAAAGGAATGGGGGACGAGTCGCAAGGCCTCAGCAGTTTCGAGCGCTATGTGCTCCAACCGATGGATGACATGCTGGCATGAAACTGACCACCTCACTGACACTCGCTGGCAAACCGGTGCACCTCGTTGACCATGATCTGGTGCTGGATCTCAACGCCGGCGGCCGCGCCGCCCTCACCATTGAGGGCACCGCCCGCAAGGGGCAGACCTTCACCCTGGACTCCGGTTATAACGGCGACCTGCGCCGCTGGTTCACAGGCTACGTGTACGACGTACAGCCCGCCGCCAACGGTGCCAGCAAGCTGTTGTGCCGGGAGCTCGCCGGTGCCCTGGGCTCCCGCCTGCCCGTCAGCCAGCAGCATGCCACCCTGCGCGGCCTGCTGGCCTGGCTGACCGACCGCTGCGGGCTCACCTTCCTGCTGCCCCAGGGGGCAGACTACACCGACCGGCCTATCCCCAACTTCACTAGCGCCGGCACCGGCTATCAGTTGCTCGATAACGCCGGGCGCGCCTTCGAGGTGCCGGATTTTGTCTGGTACCAGCAACCGGATGGCGCCATCTACGTGGGCAGCCACGCCCATAGCCGCTGGCATGACAAGGTGGTGACGCTCGATCCCGCCTGGTCAGGGCGACAGGCGGGCGACACCCTTACACTCTCGCCAGTGCCAGCTATCCGGCCAGGGGCCATCATCAACGGCAAGCGGGTGATGCGGGTACGCCTCAAGGGTGATGAGATGACCCTGACCACGGCGACACCTGGCAAACTGGTGAAGTCGCCGGAGCGGCGCAAGATGGAGGGCGAGTTCCCGGAGCTGGCGGACAAGATGCACCTGCCCAAGTTCGGGCGAGTCGAGGCAGTGAGCGATCAGGCCACTGCCGGCCAGCTCAATGACCCCTTTCGCCCCCGCTACGCGGTGGATGTGCAGCTGCTGGGCGAGGATGGTCAGCCCGACAAGGCGACCCCGCTGTATCGGGCGGTGCCGTTGCCGGTGCTGTTCGGCGGGCAGGAGCAGGGCCTGCTGCAATTCCCCATCGAGGGGACCCTGGTTGAGCTGGGGTTCGCCTTCGGTCGGGCCGACCGGCCCTTTATCCGCACCGTGCTTGGCAGCGGCTGGGCCTTGCCCGACATCACCCCGGGCGAGCAACTGCAACAGCAACGGGCCGAGGTGTTCAGCCGGACCGATACCGTGGGGAATATCTTCCGCCACACCGACCGCCGCCTGCACGACCAGGCCCTGCAGATGCACCACCAAAGCGATAACTACCTGGGGGACCATGGCCAGCATCGGCTGCAGGTGGCGCAACACAGCGTCGAGGAGGTGGGCGGGTTCAAGCTCATCGAGGCGCTGGGGGCCATCGAGCTGCTGGCCGGTGACGATCTCACCCTGGGGAGCCTCGGTAACCTGAGCCAGACCACGGCCGGGGATCTGGTCGAGGTGGTAGGACAACTGCGCCGGGCGGTCGCCGGCGAACTGCAGCACCTGGAAGCACCCCGCTCCTGGGTGGGGACAGATAGCGTGAACATCTTCCGGCTGCTGCTGCAGCTGATGAACGTGGTGGAGCAACTGGCTGCCGCCACGGCTGGCCATACCCACGGCAGCGGACCAGCACCAGGGAACAGCGCGGCAATGACGAAACACGGCCAACAAGCCGGGCAACTGGCCAACACCCTCGCCCCCATCATCGAGTAACCCGCCAAGTGAAGAAGGCCCCACAGTGTGGGGCCTTCTTCTTATCTGCCTGACAGCGCCTGAGCATGGCCAGGGAAGTGTGCCGCATGAAGAGGCGCCATCGGGCAGCGCTGCATCATACGTGAAGCCTGCGCACGCTCACAGCCTCCTGACGAGCCACGGAAACACCCACGGCGGCGTCTGCGCCACGGAATCCGCGCTCATCCGCTCCCGCCTGCGGGCTACACCGATAAAAATTTTTGCAAAAGCTGATTACCGCAAATCCATAAGCCCAGGCCGCGTCAGATGGAGGATCCGCTGAGCGTTGAGGATCTGAAATGAAGGATCCTTTTTGCAGTATTTTACAGTTTGAATACTGCTTCATGTTGCACACCTGCGCCGTAACGCATTGAATTTTATTAATTTTTTTATTTTTCGTGGAATTCAAAAAATCGAGTGAATAGCATCCCCATGCGTAAAAGATGATAAAACCCATATATTTCAATAAGATAAAAACACTGATGAATATCTGAAAAATGAAAAATTGAAGGCCGGCACATCAGACTTATCAGATAAATTTGGGTTGCTTTGCCACAGCATCAGAAGGGGACCAGAATGGCGTCAGTACCAAATAGTGAATATCGATACTCACAAAGAACTGATGGAGGGCCTTTCGCCGAACTCCTGCTTCTCGACAATCAGGGGATACCAACCGATATTCAGGACGAAGTGGAAAGAGTCGACGTTTACTATTCAGACAAACTTGTTCTTGAAGAAGATGCCGCCGATGAATGGCCTTGGGTACGAATAATGTGCATCACTAAGGACCTTATATCCATATGGCCAGTACAGCAAAGAGGTGACCATCGAGACTATGGTCGACCATTGTATGGCAGTATTGAAGAGCTTTGCATTGCACCTCGAACCAGCGGTCCCTATGAGCTTCCGACTTCAATTGAAGAACTTGACGACTTTCTTGAATCTCTACCTGTTGGTTTCTATAAAAATTGGCGATATGGGCTCGGTCTACGCTGGGAGTTCCGCAGTATAGTTACTACGATTGCTGAAATACCTGGCATTACAACTGTCTGCTTTCACTGCTCACAAACTCGCCCAGGGACCGACCGATTGGAGCCACCGTACTACTTTCTTGGGATGCACAGCTATCATCAGCTACGTAGAGAGATAACTTCAGCCACAACCCGCCATCAACGGGCAGCTCGAAAAGAAAAGACTGCGATATGCCACAACCGCCTTCTACATCAAGTGGCCCCAAAGCAGTTCGATGTAAAGCGCTTGTCACTCCCCGCAGATGCGTTATCGAATCTATCGGCTAGCTCCCGGGGACAAGTCACGCTGACCAAAAGGGACCAGCGTGCTGCAGTAGCCTTAGTCAGAGGCCACGCAAGTGACTTGGTAAAGTCAGAACCATCGGCATTATTACAGCTAAAGCAAGATATTGAGCTGGTGACTCTCCGTGAGCTGATCGGGCGCTGTTCTGAACTGCTAGATAAGTCAACGACTGAACCAAAGTGGCAGAGCTTCTTGTCGGCGAATCCCTTCATCCTCACCATGGCGTTTCACTACCCAGTGATTCTTATTGGTGACCAACCCTACGTCGGTGGAAAACTGCACACTGGCAGAGGCGGTTCCTATAGCGATTTTCTATTAGCTGCTGCAACTACCAATAATCTTGCTTTGGTGGAAATCAAGCGCCCTGGTATTCCGCTTCTCGCTAACGAATACCGTGGTATCTACCCACCTTCTGCGGAGCTCAGCGGGGCAGTCGCACAGGTAGTTGCCCAGAGAGCCGAGTTTCAATCCAGTTTCAAGCTCGTAGGTACTGATCTTGATCGACAAGGTTACCGGCCACACTCTATAGCTTGCGTGGTAATCATTGGCCTAAAACCAAAGGATGAGGAACACGCTAAAGGCTTCGAGCAATACCGTCATTCGTTGCACGGAGTTCATGTCGTCACATTCGACGAACTTGTGGAACGCCTCCAATCTCTCTATGACTTACTAGCACCAAGAAAAAAAATTGAAACTTCTCAACCGGATGACAGTGTGACCTTTTAGGGAATTCAACAGCCCGCCAAAGGGACTCAAAAGCAGAAACCTCAGTCGTGGCTGAATCTGAAAGACAGAACGAAGTCACAGAAACGGAGAATTTCGGTGACATATGCACGGACACATTCGGTCTTGAGCAGGAAAATGAAGACCGCTATGACTCGATCATCTAATCTTTGGTGGACACGATGTGGACATAAAGTCTGTATCAAGAGCCAGAAAAACTTAAGGCCACCCGCTCGGGTGGCCTTAAGTCATTGAATTAGTTAATGGTGCCCGGGGTCGGACTCGAACCGACACGTCTTGCAACGGCGGATTTTGAATCCGCTGCGTCTACCGATTTCGCCACCCGGGCAGCTGCGAGGGATTATACGAATGGCGCTTGGCCATGCAAGGTGTTTTTCTTGCCCCCACCGTTGTTTGCTCATTTATTCAACGCCTTGCCGAGGCTGGGTCAGTTACATAGAATGCCCGCATCATATTAATGGAATAATCATCATGGCCAAGCGCAAGACCCCCTCCCCTCTCCAGCCTGCTCCCCGGCATCCGTCCGCCGGTCTGCTGCGCCGTCTCGGCGCCCTGCTCTATGACTATCTGGTGGTGATTGCCCTGCTGATCATCGCCGGCTTCATCGGCATGGGAGTGGCCCACCTGCTGCTGGCCACCGGCATGGCGCACGTTCCCGAGGGCAAGGATGCCGCCTGGCTGCTGACCAGCCCCATCTACAGCGCCTGGCTGGCCTTCGTCATCTGCGGTTTCTACACCTGGTTCTGGGTCCGCGCCGGCCAGACCATCGGCATGCGGGCCTGGCGCCTGCGCATCCAGAACCTGGACGGCAGCAACATTCGCGTCACCCAGGCCCTGATCCGGCTCGCCACCTCGGCCTTTGGCCTGGGCAACCTGCTGTGTGTGTTCAATCGCGCCCGCCCCCGCGCCTTCCAGGACATCTGGGCCGAGTGCGAGGTGGTGGTACTCGGCAAGACGGAAAACCTGGAGCAGCTCAATCGCTGATCCCAAGGCTGCAACGCAAAAGGGCACCCCGAGGTGCCCTTTTTGTTGACCAGAACTGACGGCTTGCAGCACAGAACCTTGACGGAAACGGTGATCGAGAGCAATGGCCGCCTTTTGTCAGCAGCCCGCCGCCCTTCAGGCCGCTACTGCTTGCGGCTCAGGATATAGAAGGAGATGCCGCCAAACAGCAGGCTGGGTGCGATGGCCGCGAGGATGGGAGGGACCGCATAGACCAGGCTGACCGGGCCGAACACCCTGTCGCTCACATAGACCGCGAAGCCGGTCATGATCCCCATCAGCATCCGCGCCCCCATGCTCACCGAACGCAGCGGGCCGAAGATGAAGGAGGAGGCGAGCAGTATCATGGCCACCACGGAGAGCGGTGAGAGCAGCTTGCGCCACATCTCCAGCTTGTAGCGTCCGGCATCCTGCTTGTTGGCATCCAGATAACCGATGTAGTCCCGCAGTCCCGAGATGGGCAGGTTCTCGGGATCGATGCTGACCACCCCGAGCTGCTTGGGGGTCAGCTCGGATTGCCAGGCCATCTGGGCATGCTGTTCGTCCTGGATCCGGGTGGGATCGTCAAACCGGGTGATGTGCACCTGTTTCAGCAGCCAGTGGTGATCCTCGAACACCCCCTCCTTCGCCTGCACCACATCGATCAGGTTGCGGGACGGAGTGAAGCGGTAGAGGGTGATGCCGGTCAGGGCGCCATCGTTGCGCACCCCGTTGATGTTGACGAAGTTGTTGCCATCCCGTGCCCAGACCCCGTAGGCCGAGACCGTGAGCCGCCCTTCCGACATGGCCCCCGCCTTGATGTCATCCGCCATCCGCTTGGCGGCCGGTGCGACGTACTCTCCCATCAGCCCCACCAGCAACATCAGGGGAATGGCGGTCTTGAGCGCCGCCATGACGATGCTGATCTTGGAGCGTCCCGCCGCCTGCATCACCACCAGCTCGGAGCTGGTCGCGAGCTGGCCCAGACCGATGAGGCCACCGAGCAGGGCCGCCAGGGGGAAGAAGAGCACCGCCTCCTTGGGCATGGAGAGCAGCACGTAGTAGAGGGCGTTGAGCATGTCGTAGTTACCTTCCCCGACCGCCTTCAACTGCTCCACGTACTTGATGAGCGCGGCGAGCCCGACCAGGGTCAGCTCGCACAGCAGGATCGACATGAAGATGACCCTGCCTATGTATCTATCGAGAATGCCGAACATCAGCAGAGACTCCCAGGTTGCAGCATCACGCTGACTTTCTCTTGAACAATTGCCCTTTGACCCCGTTCCACCAGCTGGTGCCCTGCAGGTTGAGAGGCAACCCTATCAGCAGCAGATAGATCAGGGGCACCAGGAACATCCCGGGCCAGTGGGGCAGACGCCCGCTGTCGATGGCCGACCGGGCGGCACTGAGCAGCAGGAAATAGGAGAGATAGAGCAGGATGGCCGGCAGCAGCTTGGCGTAACGCCCCTGACGGGGATTGACCCGCGCCATCGGCACCACCAGGAAGGTGAGCACCAGGATGGAGAGGGGCAGCGACAGGCGCCACTGCAATTCGGCCATCAGCTGGTTGTCCTGGGTGCCGAGCAATGCCAGGGTCGGCTTGGCCGCCGCCTTGCGGTTAGATCGCTCCATCTCCTGCTGGCGGATCACCAGGCTGTATTCACGGAACTCCGAGACCTGGAACTGCTTGCCGGTGAAATGCCCCTCGTAGCGCGAGCCATCCTTCAGGGTCAGCCACTGCAAGCCGTTGCTGTCGGCGGTCACCTGCCCCTCGTTGGCCACCACCACTGACGGGGGTGAGCCACCCTCGGCCCGTTGCAGCACGAAGATTTTCTGCAACTCCGACCCCTTGTCGTTCAGATCCTGGATGTAGGCCACCAGGCGCCCCTTGTCGAGCTCCATGAAGCGGCCGGCCTGCAGGAAAGAGATACCGGGATCGGCCTTGAACTCGTCGATCACCTGGTACTCCCGCTCCTTGGCCTGGGGGGCGACCCAGCCTGTGTTGAACGCCGCGACGGCGGCGGTCAGCAGGGCCAGCACCAGGGCACTGCCCATGATGAAACGGTGACTGAAACCCACCGCGTGCATCACCGTCATCTCGCTTTCCGCGTACAAACGGCCGTGAGCAAACAGAATGGCTAAAAACAGACTGATAGGCAGCATCAACAACGCCATATTCGGCAGGTTGAGCAGCAGGAGGGTGGATACCAGGCGCGTCGGCACCTCACCATCGGCGGCATCGCCAATGATCTGGATAAATTGCTGGCTGACGAAGATAAGCAGCAGCACGAACAGCACCGCCAGCTGGGTTTTCAGGGTCTCCCTGAACAAATATCGGAAAACGATCACAGTCATTCCCAAGTAAACTTGTGTTTTTAGTCGAATGCCTGAAAAATAGGGCCCTATATTGGATTTTTACCAGTTTGAACTGCGGAGCCTGTGACTGTTCGCTCCGCCTCTGATACCCCAACAAGCACCGCATTATTCAATAAATGGTGCCTTTTGTCTTTAGGATGTAGGAGATTCCATGGAGTTCAGTGTAAAGAGTGGCAGTCCTGAGAAGCAACGCAGTGCCTGCGTCGTGGTCGGCGTTTTTGAGCCCCGCCGCCTCTCTCCGGTTGCCGAACAGCTGGACAAGATCAGCGACGGCTACCTCAGCTCGCTGCTGCGCCGTGGCGACCTGGAAGGGAAACCGGGCCAGATGCTGCTGCTGCATCAAGTACCGGGCGTGCTCAGCGAGCGCGTACTGTTGGTCGGGTGCGGCAAGGAGCGCGAACTCGACGAGCGCCAGTACAAGCAGATCATCAACAAGACCATCACCACCCTGAACGAAACCGGCTCCATGGAAGCGGTCTGCTTCCTGACCGAGCTGCACGTCAAGGGTCGGGATACCTACTGGAAGGTGCGTCAGGCGGTTGAAACCACCAAGGCGGGCCTCTACAGCTTCGATCAGTTCAAGACCAACAAGGCCGAACCGCGCCGTCCGTTGCGCAAGCTGGTCTTCAACGTGCCGACGCGTCGGGAACTGACCATAGGCGAGCGCGCCATCAACCACGGCCTGGCCGTGGCGAAAGGGGTGCGCATCTGCCGCGACGTGGCGAACATGCCGCCCAACGTCTGCAATCCCGCCTACCTCGCCTCCCAGGCCCGCCGTCTGGCGGATGCCTATGACAACATCACCACCAGGGTGGTGGGGGAGCAGGAGATGGCCGAGCTCGGCATGAACTCCTACCTGGCAGTGGCCCGCGGCTCCGAGAACGAAGCCATGATGGCCATCATCGAGTACAAGGGCAACGCCGACGCCAAGCCCATCGTGCTGGTGGGCAAGGGGCTGACCTTCGACTCCGGCGGCATCTCCATCAAGCCGGCAGACGGCATGGACGAGATGAAGTACGACATGGGTGGCGCCGCCTCCGTGCTCGGCACCATGCACGCCCTGGCCCAGTTGCAGCTGCCCATCAACGTCATCGGCGTGCTGGCGGGCTGCGAGAACATGCCGGGGGGCAACGCCTACCGCCCCGGTGACATCCTCACTACCATGTCCGGCCAGACCGTCGAGGTGCTCAACACCGACGCCGAAGGCCGCCTGGTGTTGTGCGATGCCCTCACCTATGTGGACCGCTACGATCCCGAGACCGTGATCGACGTGGCGACCCTGACCGGTGCCTGCATCATCGCCCTGGGCCACCATACCTCTGGCCTCTTGGCGAACCACAACCCCCTGGCCCACGAGCTGCTCAACGCCTCCGAACAGGCCGGCGATCGCGCCTGGCGCCTGCCCCTGTTCGACGAGTATCAGGAGCAGCTGGAAAGCCCGTTCGCCGACATGGCCAACATCGGTGGCCGTCCGGCCGGTACCATCACTGCCGCTGCCTTCCTGTCGCGCTTCACCAAGAAGTACAACTGGGCCCACCTGGATATCGCAGGGACCGCCTGGAAGAGCGGCAAGGAGAAGGGCTCCACCGGCCGTCCTGTGCCCCTGCTGACCCAGTTCCTGCTCAACCGGGCCGGCGTGGCGGACGTCGAAGACAAGGAGTGATCCCCTTCCCCATCGACTCGAAGAGCGATGCGAGAAGGCGTTACCCTGTATCACAAGGAAGAGGCCTGCCTCTTCCTTGTTTCATTGAGAGAATCCGGGAAGTCCGTGCCAGACGCGGCTCCCGAAGACGGCCAATCGCTGTCCGTCACAGCCAAACGGGACCGACCTGATGAGCCAAGTGACCTTTTACCTGATGAGCCAGCCCGATGATGCGGATGCCTCCGCCGTCGAGCGCCTCGCCTGCCAGCTTGCGGCCGATGGCTGGAGCGCAGGCCATCTCTATCTGCTGTGCGAGGACGAGGCCCAGGCCCTGCGTCTGGACGAGCTGTTGTGGCAGTTGCCGCCCGATCGCTTCGTGCCGCACCAGTTGCAGGGGGAGAGCGGTCAGGCTCCGGTGGAGATAGGCCATCAGCCGCCACGGCGGCGCTATGCCTGCCTCATCAACCTGGCCCGGCAGACACCTTTGTTTGCAGGACACTTCGCTCAAGTGGTAGATTTTGTCCCCACTGACGAAACGCAAAAGCAGCAAGCCCGCGAGCGCTACAAGCACTATCGCCAGGCGGGCCATACCCTCGAGATGAGGGATCAGCCCGTCCTTGCCGCACCGGATCCGGCGCAGCCCTGACTGTGCCACCCTCGATCCACGACGAATCAACACCAGAATCCATCCATCCAGAATACGGCGAGACCATGGAAAAGACTTTTAATCACAACGCCATCGAACAGGCGCTCTATCAGCACTGGGAAGCCCAGGGTTACTTCAAGCCCCACGGCGACACCAGCAAAGATTCCTTCTGCATCATGATCCCGCCGCCGAACGTCACCGGCAGCCTGCACATGGGTCACGCCTTCCAGCAAACCCTGATGGACACCCTGATCCGCTACAACCGCATGCAGGGCAAGAACACCCTGTGGCAGGCAGGTACCGACCACGCCGGTATCGCCACCCAGATGGTAGTTGAGCGCAAGATCGCCGCAGAAGAGGGCAAGACCCGCCACGATTACGGCCGGGAAGCCTTCATCGACAAGATCTGGCAGTGGAAGGAAGAGTCCGGCGGCACCATCACCCGTCAGATGCGCCGTCTGGGTGACTCCGTGGACTGGGAGCGCGAGCGCTTCACCATGGATGAGGGCCTCTCCGCCGCCGTCCAGGAAGTGTTCGTGCGCCTGTACGAAGACGGCCTGATGTACCGTGGCAAGCGTCTGGTGAACTGGGATCCCAAGCTCAACACCGCCATCTCCGACCTGGAAGTGGAAAACCGCGAGATCAAGGGCCACATGTGGCACCTTCGCTACCCGCTGGCCAACGGCGCCAAGACCGCTGAAGGCCAGGATCACCTGATCGTCGCCACCACCCGTCCGGAAACCATGCTGGGCGATACCGCCGTCGCGGTAAACCCGGAAGACCCCCGCTACAAGGCGCTGATCGGCCAGCACATCCTGCTGCCGCTGGTGAACCGTCTGATCCCCATCGTTGCCGACGAACACGCCGACATGGAGAAGGGCACCGGCTGCGTGAAGATCACCCCGGCCCACGACTTCAACGACAACGAAGTGGGCAAGCGCCACAACCTGCCGATGATCAACATCTTCACCCTGGACGCCCACGTGCGTGCCGAGGCCGAAGTGGTCGATACCAATGGCAACCCGAGCACCGCCTATGACGCCGCCCTGCCGACCGAGTTCGCCGGGATGGAGCGCTTCGCCGCCCGCAAGGCCATCGTCGCCAAGCTGGACGAGCTGGGCCTCCTGGCCGAGATCAAGGATCACGTGCTGCAACAGCCATACGGCGATCGCGGCGGCGTGCCCATCGAGCCCATGCTGACCGACCAGTGGTACGTCCGCGTGGCCCCCATGGCCAAGACCGCCATCGAGGCGGTGGAAGATGGCCGCATCCAGTTCGTGCCGAAGCAGTACGAAAACATGTACTTCTCCTGGATGCGCGACATTCAGGACTGGTGCGTCTCCCGTCAGCTGTGGTGGGGTCACCGCATCCCGGCCTGGTATGACGATGCCGGCAACGTCTACGTGGGCCGCAACGAAGAGGAAGTGCGCGCCAAGCACAGCATCCCGTCCGTGACCGTGCTGCGTCAGGACGAAGACGTGCTCGACACCTGGTTCAGCTCCGCCCTGTGGACCTTCTCCACCCTGGGCTGGCCGAACAACACCGAGGCACTCAAGACCTTCCACCCGACCGACGTGCTGATGAGCGGCTTCGACATCATCTTCTTCTGGATTGCCCGGATGATCATGATGACCATGCACTTCATCAAGGACGAGAACGGCCAGCCGCAAGTCCCGTTCAAGACCGTCTACATCACCGGCCTCATCCGTGACGAAGAAGGCCAGAAGATGTCCAAGTCCAAGGGCAACGTGCTGGACCCCCTCGACATGATTGACGGCATCTCGCTGGAAGACCTGCTGGAGAAGCGCACCGGCAACATGATGCAGCCGCAGATGGCCGAGAAGATCGCCAAGCGTACCGCCAAGCAGTTCCCGGAAGGGATCGAGGCCCACGGCACCGACGCTCTGCGCTTCACCCTGGCGGCGCTGGCCTCCACCGGTCGTGACATCAACTGGGACATGAAGCGTCTGGATGGCTACAACAACTTCTGCAACAAGCTGTGGAACGCCTCCCGCTATGTGCTGATGAACACCGAAGATCAGGATTGCGGCTTTGCCGGTGGCGAGATGCAGTTCAGCCTGGCGGATCGCTGGATCCAGTCCCAGCAGCAAGTGGCCATCCGTGACTTCCGCACCGCCCTCGATACCTACCGCTTCGACATCGCGGCAGGCGTGCTGTACGAATTTATCTGGAACCAGTTCTGTGACTGGTATCTGGAGCTGACCAAGCCGGTACTGACCAAGGGCTCCGAGGCCGAGCAGCGCGCTGCCCGCCACACCCTCGTCAGCGTCCTCGAGACCCTGCTGCGCCTGGCACATCCGATCATCCCGTTCATCACCGAGACCATCTGGAAATCGGTCGCCCCGCTGGCTGGCGTACACGCCGACACCATCATGATTCAGGCCTTCCCGGAATTCGACGCCGCCAAGGTGGACGACGCCGCGATGGCGGATCAGGAGTGGGTGAAGGAGTTCATCGTCAGCATCCGCAACATCCGCGCCGAGATGAACGTGGCGCCTAGCGTGCCCCTCAACGTGCTGCTCCAGTGCGATGCCAAGGATGCCCAGCGCGCCGCTGACAACGAGGCCTTCCTCAAATCCCTGGCCCGTCTGGAATCCATTCGCGTGCTTGGCGCAGGTGAAACCGCCCCGCTATCGGTCAAGAAATTGATCGGTGCCACCGAGCTGATGATCCCGATGGCCGGTCTCATCGACAAGGAAGCCGAACTGGCCCGTCTGGCCAAAGAGGTGGCCCGTCTGGTGGGCGAGTGCGGTCGCATCGAAGGCAAGCTCGGCAACGAAGCCTTCGTCGCCAAGGCGCCGGAAGCGGTCATCATCAAGGAGCGTGAGAAGCTGGAAGATTACCGTCTCCAGCTGACCAAGCTGGAAGCCCAGCAGGCCGAGATCGCCGCGCTCTAAGCCACAGCGCAACATGACAAGCCCCCGTTTATCGGGGGCTTTTTCATGTCAGGGGTTCAGTTCTCCCTCTCCTGCCCCGCGGTTTTATCCCTCCCGCCGGGGCGATATTCAAAAATTCACGAGCCAAATCACCTCCTTTCACAAGCGCAGAGCCCGCAAATTCATTACACTGCCAGCGGTCTTTTCTATCGGGAGTGCTGCTGCAGTATGGAAATATTGATCCTGTTTGGATTGATTTTGCTCAATGGCGTCTTCGCCATGTCGGAAATCGCCATCGTGACGGCACGCAAGGCACGTCTCGCCAAAATGGCGAGCGAAGGGAGCCGCTCCGCCTCCATCGCCCTCAAGCTCGGGGAAGATCCGACCCATTTCCTCTCCGCCGTGCAGATCGGCATCACCAGCATCGGTCTGCTCAACGGTATCTATGGCGAGTCCCTGCTGGCCCAGCCCTTCGCCCTCTGGCTGCAGGAGTGGGGGCTCTCCCCCAAGAGCAGCAGCCTGCTCGCCACCGTCATCGTGGTCGTGCTGGTCACCTATCTCTCCATCGTGGTAGGGGAGCTCGTGCCCAAACGCCTCGGACAGCTCAGCGCCGAGCGCATCGCCTGTCTGGTAGCCCGCCCCATGCTCTGGCTGGCGACCCTGACCCGTCCCTTCGTCTGGTTGCTCTCCGCCTCCACCAACGCCAGCCTGCGGCTGCTGCGGGTCGATCAGCGCAGCAGCAACAACGTCACTCAGGAGGAGATCCACGCCATGCTGGTGGAGGGCTCCGAAGCGGGGGTGATCGAGGACCATGAGCACACTATGTTGCGCAACGTGTTCCGCCTCGACGAACGCAGCCTGGCCTCCCTGATGGTGCCGCGCAGCGACATCCGCTATCTGGACCTGTCACTGCCGCTGGAAGTGAACCTCCAACGTCTGGTGGAGTATCGCCACAGCTTCTTTCCTGTCTGTGACGGCAGCCTGTCAGATCTCGTCGGCATCCTCAACGTCAGCAAGGTGCTGCACGCCTACATCAAGGGAGAGCCCATCGATCTGGCGGCGCTGACCCAGGACGGCAGCCTGCTGCCGGAGACCCTCAATGGCCTGGAGCTGCTCAACCACTTCCGTACCCACTCCGAGCACATGGTGCTGGTGGTGGACGAATATGGCGAGCTGCAGGGGCTGGTCACCCAGCAGGATCTGCTGGAAACCCTGGCCGGCGACTTCCAGCAGGAAGATGGGGAGGACAACTGGGCCTTCCAGCGCGCCGACGGCAGCTGGCTGCTCGACGGCCTCATTCCACTGCCAGAATTGAAGGACTGTCTGGAGCTGGTTCGTCTGCCGGAAGAAGAAAAACATCACTATCACACCCTTGGAGGGCTTATCATGCTGCTCCTTGGCCGCCTTCCCCAGACCGGAGACCTGGTCACCCTGGAACAGTGGCAACTGGAAATCGTGGATATGGACGGCCTGCGCATCGACAAGGTACTTGCCATGCCCTTGACCGACCAACCCAGCTAACCTGCGGAGTTTGCATGTATGGAGCAGTTTTACCACCTGGCTCACGCCTTTATGCATCAGGATCTGGCGACACTCTCTGATCCCAAGATGGTCTTCATGGTCTATGTCGTCCTGCTGACCTTCCTGGTGCTCGAGAATGGCTTTATCCCCACCGCCTTCCTGCCAGGGGATACCCTGCTGATCCTGACCGGCGTGCTGATCTATCAGGGGGTGTTGCCGATGGCGGTGGTCCCGCTGCTGATCATGGCGACCTTCGTCGGTACCTGGCTTGGCTACATGCAGGGGCGTTTCCTCGGCCACACCCGGATGTATCACAGGCTGATGTCCCACCTTGATGACAAGCACAAGGAGAAGGTGCACTACCTGCTCAACAAGTACGGCATCATCACCCTGATCACCGCCCGCTACATCGCCTTCGTGCGTACCGCCTACCCCTATATCGTCGGCGCCAACGAGATCCCCCAGGGGCGCTTCCTGGTGGTCAACCTGATCAGCTCCATCATGTGGATCTGCCCCCTGGTCGGGCTGGGTTACTACCTGAGCCACACCAAGCTGGCCGCGCAGTATGAGTCCCAATTTCTCAGCGTCATTCTCTACCTGCCGGTCGTGCTGCTGGTGGGCGGCCTCATCGCTCTGGTCTGGCGCTGGTGGAGCAGACGCAAGCCCGGCGTCTCCAGAGAGTGAGACAAACCACAGGGTCGCCCACAGGCGGCCCTTTTTTTATGGAAAATAGTGGCGAATTCCCCCTGCTCGCTCTTGTAAAGCAGGGGCAAAAATGAGTGAATCTAGCGCCTTTTTTCGCTGTGGATGGAGTTGGTTGTATGGGGTGTTGGATTCGCGCAATCGCGCTGGTAGGTGGATTGATGGGACTGCTGGGTTCGCAGACAGCCCTGGCGACCCCCAACCCGGCCAAGCTGCAGCTCAAATCGGGCAGTGCCCTGGTGATGGACGTCAACACCGGCAAGACCCTGTATCAGAAAAACCCCACCCGGGTGCGCCCCATCGCCTCCCTCACCAAGCTGATGACGGCGCTGGTGGTGCTGGATGCCCGCCAGAACCTCAATCAGACCCTGACCATCGATCAGAACGACAGGGACAACATCAAGCACACCTATTCACGGGTGCGCATGGGCACCCAGGTCAGCCGCCGTGACGCCCTGCATCTGGCGCTGATGTCCTCCGAAAACCGCATGGCCTCGGCGCTTGCCCGCCACTACCCGGGGGGTCGCCAGGCCTTCATCCGCGCCATGAACAACAAGGCCAGACAGCTCGGCATGAGCAACACCCGCTACTATGACTCCACCGGTCTCTCGACCCGCAACGTCTCCACCGCCCAGGATCTGGCCAAGCTCCTCTCTGCGGCCTATCGACAGCCGCTGATCCGTGAATTCACCCAGGACACCAGCAGGGAGATGCGCTTTCACAAGCCGGCCTACAGCCTGATGTTCAACAATACCAACCCGCTGGTGAAGAACCCGGACTGGGATGTACGCCTCTCCAAGACAGGCTATACCGACGAAGCGGGCCGCTGCCTGCTGATGCGTGCCAAACCGGATCGTCAGGAGCTCGCCATCGTACTGCTCAACTCGGTGGGCAAACGCACCCCTGTCGGGGATGCCAACCGCATCCGCAAGTGGCTGAAAAGCTGATTCTTTCCACGAAGACATGAAAGGATGCCGCGGCATCCTTTTTTATTGCCCGCCAAATGCCTCAGCAGGCCGCCAGAGGGCGCCAGCCCCGTACAGCATAGATGCGCATGGTTCGGGCCCCCAGGTCGCCACAGGCACGGCCACGGGATGCGTCAGCAGCCTGCCAGGCAAGACACGTGGAGAGTGGTGACCCGGGGGCACGTGCAGCAAGGGGGAACCGTCCCCCATGGGAGCGTCAGGGAGAAGGACACGAGAGAGACAACCCCATGATGGGGAGGAGGATATCGCCCATAAAAAAACAGCCCCGACTGACGTCGAGGCTGTCTGTATGGTGCGCCCGAGAGGATTCGAACCTCTGACCACCTGGTTCGTAGCCAGGTACTCTATCCAGCTGAGCTACGGGCGCTCACAACTTGTTGCACTGCTTGAAATATGGTGCGCCCGAGAGGATTCGAACCTCTGACCACCTGGTTCGTAGCCAGGTACTCTATCCAGCTGAGCTACGGGCGCTCATAAATTGTTGCACTGCTTTAAACATGGTGCGCCCGAGAGGATTCGAACCTCTGACCACCTGGTTCGTAGCCAGGTACTCTATCCAGCTGAGCTACGGGCGCTCATAAATCATTGTATTGCTTGAAATGGTGCGCCCGAGAGGATTCGAACCTCTGACCACCTGGTTCGTAGCCAGGTACTCTATCCAGCTGAGCTACGGGCGCCCTGTTTTCAAACGATAAAAAAAGCTTACTCAACAGTAAGCCTTCTTTAGTGCCGACTTGCTGATGGTCAACACATGACTCCAAGAGTCAAATATGGTGCGCCCGAGAGGATTCGAACCTCTGACCACCTGGTTCGTAGCCAGGTACTCTATCCAGCTGAGCTACGGGCGCAAAATGGCGGAGAAGGGGGGATTCGAACCCCCGATGCGGGTATAAGCCGCATACTCCCTTAGCAGGGGAGCGCCTTCAGCCTCTCGGCCACCTCTCCGTTTGCGGGGCTGATAATACTTCACAGGGATTTTTAGTCAAACACTTTTTTGGAGAAAACAGAGCGTTCGCTCAGCATTTGGCCAAAGAGTGGAATATTCAAGCAATATCGACACTTACCCAGTAGTTTCGCGCTCTACAGGCCGATTTGCAGGCCCCTGAAAAACAAAAGGCGACATCCGGGATGTCGCCTTCAGGCAGCCATGAAATGGCTTAGAAATTCGGTTGGCCCGGGACTTTCTCGGCCTGTATCCGCATGTAGATCTCTTCGCGGTGTACGGAAACCTCTTTCGGTGCATTCACACCGATACGAACCTGGTTCCCTTTTACGCCCAGTACGGTAACGGTTACTTCGTCACCAATCATCAGGGTTTCCCCTACACGACGAGTCAAAATAAGCATTCGCTTGCTCCTGTATCCTGTTTTGTATTTATATCGATATGCGCCATTATCTTACAAAGATACCGATATGGTAAATGGTTGAAACTAAATCAATCAGGGATTGTTTCCCAAGGGCTGCTCATGAGGCTCTTGATCCAACCCGAACGCCGAGTGCAACGAACGCACGGCCAGCTCCAGGTACTTCTCGTCAATCACCACGGATATCTTGATTTCAGAGGTGGAGATCAGCTGCATGTTGATCCCTTCCTCACCCAATACCTTGAACATGGTGCGCGCTACACCAGGATGATTCCACATGCCGACCCCGACGATGGAGACCTTGGCGATCTCTCCGTTGCCCTGCACGCAGGCGGCCCCCAGCTCGCTGGCGGTCTCCTCCAGCAAGGCGCGGGCCCGGCGATAATCATCACGATTCACCGTGAAGGTGAAATCGGCGGTACCATCCCCCATGGTGTTCTGCACTATCATGTCGACATCTATGTTGGCGTCGCTGATCGGATTCAGGATCTGCGCGGCCACGGTCGGCCTGTCCGGCACACCCAGAATGGTCAGGCTGGCCTCGTTGCGATTGAACGCAATGCCGGATACCAGGGGTGCTTCCATCCTCTCACCTCCATATGTGATTAAGGTTCCCTCTCCGTCGACGAAACTCGACAGCACCCTTAGCGGCACACGGTACTTGCCCGCGAACTCGACCGAGCGGATCTGCAACACCTTGGCACCGAGGCTCGCCATCTCGAGCATCTCCTCGAAGGTGATGGTATCGAGGCGACGCGCCTTGGGTTCGATGCGCGGATCCGTGGTATACACCCCGTCCACATCGGTAAAGATCTGGCACTCATCGGCCTTGATGGCCGCAGCCACGGCCACCGCGGTGGTATCCGAACCACCTCGGCCCAGGGTAGTGATGGCATTGTGCTCATCGCGCCCCTGGAAACCGGCAATCACTACCACCTTGCCGGCACCGAGTGCGGCTTCCACCTGCTCGGTGTCGATACGGGTGATGCGCGCCTTGCCATAGGCGGAATCGGTGTGGATGCGGACCTGATCACCGGTCATCGAGACTGCGGGGCAACCGCGCTTGTTGAGCGCAATCGCCAGCAGTGCAATGGTGACCTGCTCACCGGTGGAGATCAGCACATCCATCTCGCGCCGGTTGGCATCCTGGTCCAGCTGCTGGGCCATGCCCAGCAACCGGTTGGTTTCGCCCGACATGGCGGAGACCACCACCACCACGTCATGTCCCTGGGCACGGGTCAGTTGAACCCGCTCAGCAACTGCCTCGATCCGCTCCAGCGTGCCGACCGAGGTGCCACCGTACTTCTGTACATAGAGTGCCACAGATCACCTCGCCCGCTTACAGGCGCTCTTCCAGCCAGGAGTGAACGGATTGCAGCGCCGCCGGCACCGCCTCAGGCTGTGTACCACCCGCCTGTGCCATGTCGGGACGACCACCACCCTTGCCACCCACCTGCTGGGCCACCAGATTGACCAGCTCACCAGCTTTGACCTTGCCGGTCAGGTCATTGGTCACGCCCGCGATCAGGTTGACCTTGCCATCACTGCTGGTTGCCAGCAGCACGACACCGGATTTCATCTGGTTCTTCAGCTCGTCCAGCATGCCGCGCAGGGATTTGGGGTCGACCCCTTCCAGGGCGGCAACCAGCACCTTCTGGCCATTGATGTCGATGACCTGGCTCAGCAGGTCGTTACCCGCCTGCGCCGCCAACTTGGCCTTGAGCTGTTCCAGCTCGCGCTCCATCATCTTGGCCTTGTCCAGTACCTGGCGAACCTTGTCGGCGATGGAGAACTGATCGCCCTTCACCAGCGCGGCGGCCTCTTCGATCTGTTCACCCAGCTGGTGCATCAGATCGATGGCGCTCTTGCCGGTGACCGCTTCGATACGGCGCACGCCAGCCGCGATGCCGCTCTCGGCGATGATCTTGAAAAAGCCGATATCACCGGTGCGCTTGGCGTGAGTACCGCCACACAGCTCGGTGGAGTAGTCGCCCATGCGTACCACGCGCACATCGTCTTCATATTTCTCGCCAAACAGCGCCATGGCACCGGCTGACTTGGCCTCTTCCAGCCCCATCAGCTGGGTGGCCACCTCGTGGTTGGCACGGATCTGGGCGTTGACGAGCTCCTCGATCCGGCGAATGGTCGCCATGGTCAGCCCTTCGAAGTGGGAGAAGTCGAAGCGCATGCGCTCGGCGCCCACCAGGGATCCTTTCTGGGTCACGTGCTCACCCAGCGCCTGGCGCAAGGCCGCGTGCAATAGGTGAGTCACGGAGTGGTTAAGGGCGATGGCCTGACGACGGTCGCCATCGACCACGGCCTCGACCTCGGCTCCCTTCTCCAGGGTACCCAGTTCCAGATAGCCCTTGTGGATGATCGCCTTGCCCGCTTTCTGGGTGTCGGTGACGGCGAAGATGCCGTCATCCACCTTGAGGATGCCACTGTCACCCACCTGACCGCCGGACTCCGCATAGAAGGGGGTCTCCGCCAGCACGATCACGGCCTCTTCACCGGCGATGAGGCCATTGACCTCGACACCATCCTTGTAGATACCGACCACCTGGGTGTTCTGGCTCAGTTGCTTGTAACCGGTAAAGGGGGTCTCGAAATCGAGCTTCAGCACGTCGTTGTAGTTCACGCCGAAACTGGAAGCCTCTTTCGCACGGGCGCGCTGCTTCTCCATCTCGGCCTTGAAGCCCTCTTCGTCGATGCCGATCTCGCGCTCGCGCACCACGTCGGCGGTCAGGTCGGCCGGGAAGCCGTAAGTGTCATAGAGCTTGAACACCACTTCCCCCGGGATCACCTTGGCATCACCGAGGTTGGCCAGGGCGTCTTCCAGCAGCAGCAGACCTCTGTCCAGGGTGCGAACGAACTGCTCCTCCTCGATGCGCAGCACACGTTCGACCAGCGGCAGCTGGGCGATCAGTTCCGCCGCCACATCCTTCATCTGTACGGCCAGCTCGGCAGCCAGCTTGTAGAAGAAGACGTCGGTAGCACCCAGCTTGCGGCCGTGACGCACGGCGCGGCGGATGATGCGGCGCAGCACGTAGCCGCGACCTTCATTGGAGGGCATGACTCCATCAGCCACCAGGAAGGCGCAGGAACGGATGTGGTCCGCGATGACGCGCAGGGACTGGTTGCTCAGATCCGTGGTGCCGACAATCTCGGCCGCCTTCTTGATCAACGCCTGGAAGATGTCGATCTCATAGTTGGAGTGCACCCCCTGCATGATGGCGGAGATACGCTCCAGACCCATGCCGGTATCCACGGACGGACGGGGCAGCGGCTCCATGGTGCCGTCAGCCTGACGGTTGAACTGCATGAAGACCACGTTCCAGATCTCGATGAAGCGGTCGCCATCCTCTTCCGGTGAACCGGGAGGGCCACCCCAGATGTGATCGCCGTGGTCGTAGAAGATCTCGGTGCAGGGACCGCATGGGCCGGTATCGCCCATGGCCCAGAAGTTGTCGGATGCATAAGGAGCACCCTTGTTGTCACCGATGCGCACGATGCGATCGGCCGGCACGCCGACCTCTTTTTCCCAGATGTCGAAGGCTTCGTCATCAGTCGCGTAGACGGTCACCAGCAGGCGCTCTTTGGGCAGCTTGAGGGTACCGGTCAGGAATTCCCATGCAAACCGGATGGCGTCCTGTTTGAAGTAGTCACCGAAGCTGAAGTTGCCCAGCATCTCGAAGAAGGTATGGTGACGGGCGGTATAGCCGACGTTTTCCAGGTCATTGTGCTTGCCGCCAGCCCGCACGCAACGCTGGGCCGTGGTGGCACGGTGATAGGCACGCTTGTCGGCGCCAAGGAACACGTCCTTGAACTGGTTCATCCCTGCGTTGGTGAACAGCAGGGTCGGATCGTTGTGCGGTACCAGCGAGCTGGAAGAGACAACCTGGTGTCCCTGGGTGCGGAAATACTCGAGAAACGCAGCGCGAATCTCTGACGTGGACATGTACATGGAAAATCCTGCTTGATTCGAATACGGACTTTTAACCGCATTAATGTAAGTTTTCTGCAGGGTAAAGTAAAACGTGGGGACCCTTGGCGGGTGAAATAGCCCCCAAGGGGCCAGCGTTTGGCAGCAGCACCCGCAAGCACGTCGCAACAGGGGGGCTTCGGGATGCCTCGCTCGACCACAGGGCCACCATTGACAGACCCGGCGAAGGGCTGATATTCCCCACCAGCCGCACCGCACACCAAGGGAAATCCTGCCCATAGGTCCAACCTCGGCGCGCCACTATTGCTCACCTTGCATGGCTGAGAGGGCGTAACGGGCTTGCTCCTGGGTAAAACCACGCCCCATCAGATATTTGAGCCACTTCATGCGCAGTTTGAAGTCGGCAAAGTCGGTCGCCTTTGCCCGACGCGACAACAACGCAAGCGCCAGTTCGAACCAGTCGAGCTCGGGTTGATCCAGGGCCGCCTCGATCTGGGTGTCATCCAGCCCCTTGCGACGCAGGTCGAAGCGGATCCTGAGCGGACCATGGCCTTTGGCCGCACCGGCCCGCACCGCCATGGCACCGTAACGATCGTTATTGACCCAGCCATAGCCACGGCAATGGTCGAGTACAACGGCGACCACCTCCTCCTCGAATCCCTTCTGACGCAGGCGTCTGGCCAGCTCGGACTCCGCACTTTCGCGGCGGGCAAGACTACGCATGGCAAAGGCGCGGGCGGCGACGACCAGCTCTTCAAAGGTCAATTCGACGGGCTCGCCCGGCTCGTTCACTGATTCATCCACCATAAACAACAAGGCCGGGTATCAACCCGGCCTTTCCTCATTCCTTATTCGAACTCTTGTTCGTTTTCGGCTTCAAACTCGGCGTATTCGGCAGCCGTGGCCTTCTCCTCCACCGGCGCGGCGCCGGAGAGCAGCAGCTCGCGCAGCTTCACTTCCACCTCGGCAGCCAGTGCCTTGTTTTCGGAGAAGAGCTTCATCACGTTGGCTTTGCCCTGGCCGATCTTCTCGCCGTTGTAGCTGTACCAGGCCCCCGCCTTGTCGATCAGCTTGTGCTTGACGCCGAGATCCACCAGCTCGCCCTCCTTGGAGATACCGGCACCATAGAAGATCTGGAATTCAGCCTGCTTGAAAGGTGGCGCCACCTTGTTCTTGACGACCTTGACGCGGGTCTCGTTACCGACCACTTCATCACCTTCCTTGATGGCCCCGGTACGACGGATGTCCAGGCGCACAGAGGCGTAGAACTTCAGAGCGTTACCACCGGTAGTGGTCTCCGGGCTGCCGAACATGACACCGATCTTCATCCGGATCTGGTTGATGAAGATGCACAGGCAGTTGGCGTTCTTGATGTTGGCGGTCAATTTACGCAGCGCCTGGGACATCAGTCGGGCCTGCAGGCCGACGTGGGAGTCACCCATCTCCCCTTCGATTTCCGCTTTCGGAGTCAGGGCCGCCACGGAGTCAACGATGATGACGTCGACGGCATTGGAGCGCACCAGCATGTCGCAAATCTCCAGTGCCTGTTCACCGGTATCCGGCTGGGAGATGAGCAGGTCGTCGACGTTGACGCCCAGCTTGGCGGCATAGATAGGATCCAGTGCGTGCTCCGCATCGACGAAGGCACAGGTCTTGCCCTTCTTCTGGGCTTCTGCGATCACCTGCAGGGTCAGCGTGGTTTTACCGGACGATTCCGGACCGTAGATCTCGACGATACGACCGCACGGCAGACCACCGATCCCCAGCGCCACGTCCAGAGAGAGAGAGCCGGTGGAGATGGCTTCGATATCCATGGTCTTGCTGTCGCCCAGACGCATGATGGAGCCTTTGCCAAACTGCTTTTCGATCTGGCCCAGCGCAGCCGCCAGTGCCTTCTGTTTGTTCTGATCCATGCCAATCTCCGCTGGGAATCGTGAGTAAGAAGTGAAGTTGGGCTAAGTATACTGTTTATGCATACAGTATCAAGCCCAATTTATTTGAGCAGTGCCAGGAGCCCGGACAAGGCCTGTCTGACCGCCTGCTGGCGCACCTGATGGCGATCCCCATCGAAACGGGCGAGCAGGGAGTGGTGACGACCGGTACGATCTGCCCAGGCAAACCAGACAGTGCCGACCGGTTTCTCCTCGCTGCCACCACCAGGCCCGGCGATACCGCTGATGGCCACGCAGATACCCGCATCGGAGCGAGCCAGGCAGCCCCGGGTCATCTCCAGCACCACGGGTTCGCTGACGGCACCGTGGCGCAACAGGCTGTCGATGCTGACGCCGAGCATCTGCTGTTTGGCTTCGTTGGTGTAGGTCACGAAACCGCGATCGAACCAGGCCGAGCTGCCGGCAGTATCCGTGATGGCAGTGGCAACCCCGCCGCCGGTGCAGGATTCCGCCGTTGCGGCAAGCCAGCCTCTGGCCAGCAGTGCTTCGCCCAGTTCCCGGGATAAGCGGGAGATCTCTACCTCAAGTCCCATCATCGCGTCCTCTTCCGGCCTCTTCCAGGCGAAATATGGCGCTCATTATGCAGTTGCCCCGCTCCTCGGGCAACCGACCCCGGGGCCACTGCGTCAGCAAGTTGTCGTCGCTTAAGCTCCAGTACATGGCTGCTCATTATCATGTTCCAACACCGCCATGCATGCGGTTTCCATCCCATCAGACCAAGGAGAAAGCCGGATGAAGCATTCGTTCAACGTCGCCATGACAGCCCTCGCAATGTGTATCGCCACCCATGCCTTTGCCACCGAGGGCACCGCCGAGCTGCAGAGCGAGACCACCCTGGCCCAGGAGCTGAACCTCTCCAGCGCCCAGGTGGAGCAGATCAAGGGGCTGCGCGAGCAGGCCACCAGGGAGCTGGGCTCAATCAAGCTCGACGCAATCGGCCAGGACGTCATCGTCAACATGATCAAGTCCGGCAAATGGGATGAAGTGGCGGCGAGAAAGCAGTTGCAGACCATCAGCGACGTACAGGCCGATGCCCGCTACCATCGCGCCCACTACCTCTTCGAGGTGAGCCGGGTGCTGACGCCCGAGCAGAAAGCCAAACTGCACGAGATGCTGAGCGGCGGCGAAGCCATGTACTGAGGGCGACACTCTCCCCGTCTCTCCCATCCCCGCATCCGTGCGGGGATGCTATTTCTCCTCCCCCATGCCTCTTTTCGGCCAGGCTCCCCCCAGACCACTCTGGTCAGCATCATCCGGATGCACAGATCCGCGACGGGATGCCGGCTTTGCCCCCAAGACGGAGATTCCTCCTCACCATCTTGCCTCGAGCATGTAGAATGGCCCCCAGATTCAGACCCATGACGGCAGACGTTTGCCCGCAAGAGCACCTTCTGGAATAGCACATGACAGCACAATACCAAGCGCCAGGCGCCAGGCGCCAGGCGCCAACTTGAGCGCCCACACCCCCATGATGCAAGGGTGTTTACATGTTGATTTTAATGCGTTTTTTTGAAATTTATTTACCTAACTACGCTTTAACCTACGCTATAAACACCCTTCATGATTGAGCCTCTTTTACCAATCCTGCACCCACATCTCCAATGAAGGGCATTGTCCAAACATAACAACCTGTATGCTGCTTAACAGCACACACAAATAAAAACACGACTACATCCTATTCAATAAACTTTCAAACCTACATCACCTCCATGAGTTAGCAGGCTGATGTCTGCATTTCACAATTCCTGGAGGAGATATGGCTCACCTGATTGACACCATGGCCTACACGGGCCAAGCCCCTTGGCATGGCCTTGGCAATATTTTGCCCCCGCAACAATCTCTCGATATCTGGCTACAGGCAGCCGGGATGGATTGGACCATCGAGCAGAGCGACGTAATGTTTAACGTCGCCTCCGATGCACTGCATATCCGCCCCTACAGCGACAGCAAGGTGCTGTATCGCTCCGATACCCTCGCCCCCCTATCGGTGGTCTCAAGTCGCTACAACGTGGTACAGCCTCACGAGGTGCTGCATTTCTATCAAGACCTGGTGGAAGCCGGAGGCTTTGAGCTGGAGACCGCAGGCTCGCTCAAAGGCGGCCGCAAGCTGTGGGCACTCGCTAAGACCGGCCAGGATCTAAAACTCAAAGGCAATGACTTGGTAAAGTCCTATCTGCTGCTGGCGACCAGCTGCGACGGCACGCTCTGCACCACGGCGCAGTTCACCTCGCTGCGGGTAGTCTGCAACAACACCCTACAGATGGCACTGCGCGGTGCTACCGGTGCCATCAAGGTGCCCCACTCTACTCAGTTCGATGCCGCTGCCGTCAAAGAGTCGCTCGGGCTGGGGCTCTCTCATTGGGATGAATTTAAGGCGCAGACCAAGGCGCTGGCACAGCGGCCCGTCGCCCCCGAAGAGGCGCTGCGCTTTTTCAGCGACCTGTTGGCGCAACCGCTGGATGAGGAGAACATCATCCTCACCAAGCCGGTACAACGGCTGCATGAGCTCTATCAGGGCGCAGGCATGGGCTCAGAACTTGTCAGCTCCCGCAATACCGCCTGGGGGCTGGTTAATGCTGTCACGGAATATGTCGATCACCACCGCCGTGCTCGCAGTCAGGACCATCGACTCGATTCCGCCTGGTTCGGTCAGGGAGCCCAACTCAAATCCCAAGCCCTGAACCAAGCCCTTACCCTGCTGCAGTAATTCCTCTTCCCTATCCAAACCGCATAACGACCTCACCCGGACTGGCGCAAGCCAATCCGGGCGTAGTCATTTATGCCGTCAACAAGGAGTCGTCATGAAAGCAAAAGCCAAATATGGCCAAGCCCTGCGGCTGGCCTCCACTACCCAATTAACCCGCGAGCAGTGGCTTACTATCCGCAAACTCGGCATCGGCTCCTCCGATGCCGCCGTGGCAGTGGGGCTATCCCCCTACAAATGTCCGCTCAGCCTTTGGCTGGAGAAGACCGGTCGCAAGAAGCCGGAAGATACCTCCCACAAGGAAGCGGTGCTGTGGGGCATCGAGCTCGAACCGGTGCTGGCGCAGGTCTATACCAAACGCACCGGCAATAAGGTGCGCCGGGTCAATGCGGTACTGCAACACCCCGAGCAACCCTTCATGCTCGCCAACCTCGATCGGGAGGTGGTCGGCCATCCCGATGGGCCGGGCATTCTGGAGATCAAGACCGCCAGCTATCACAGCGCCCCCCAGTGGGAGGAAGGAGTACCGGTGGTCTACCAGTGTCAGGTACTGCATCAGCTGGCTGTTACCGGCCATGCCTGGGCGGAGGTGGCAGTGCTGATCGGCGGCCAGGACTTTCGGATTTACCGCATCGAGCGCGATGAGGAGAAGATCCTGGATCTCACCGAACGGGAAGCGCAGTTCTGGCAGATGGTGCAACAAGACCAGCAGCCTGAACCTGACGGCTCCAGTGATGCTGCCAATGCTCTGAGCTGGCTCTTCCCCCGTGACGATGGCCAGACGGTGGATCTCTCCGATTCTCCCGAGTTCAACCAGCTGTTTGGCGAACTATTGCGCTTGCGTCAGCAAAAAGAAGCGGTCGAGCTACAGGAGTCGCAGCTCAAGCAGCGGTTGCAAGCGACCTTGGGTGAAGCCACTGCCGGGCTGTTTGCCGATGGCAAGATCACCTGGAAGCGCAGTAAAGACCGGCTGGCACCGGATCTGGATAAGCTAGGTCAGGATCATCCCGACTTGCTTACCCGTTACGTCAAACCGGTGCCCGGCGTGCGCCGTTTCACCATTCAACCCTTGAGGCAAACACCATGATCAAAGGACTGGCGATCACCCCGCCCGTGATTGGGCGGATCTGCATCGGCAAGCTGGTGCAAAAGCAGGATAAGTGGGTACCGGAGAAGGACGACAGCTTCACCCTCACCACCCAAGTACAACAGAAGGGGGGATGGTTGCTCCATCCCCTGCATCAACACTACTCATCGCAGAAAAGTGGCCAGGGACAGGAGCAGATCAAGATCCGCGCCATTCCGGTGCGGGTGCTGTTCAACGATAGCGACTTGAATCTACGGGCGGAATACAGCGCGTTTGACCGGCAAACCGGCAGGCCGCTGTGTGTCGGGAATGGGGAGGTGGCGAGACGTGTGGGGGCGCAAGGCATGGAGGAAGTCAGCTGCCCTGGACCAGAGCGCTGCGCCTTTGCAGGGCAACAGGGCTGCAAGCTGTACGGACGACTGAACCTGTTTGTGGAGGGGCAAGGGGATGAGCTGGGTAGCTTTATCTTCCGCACCACCGGCTACAACTCGGTGCGCACTCTGGCGGCTCGACTGAAGTACCTGGAGGCTTTGAGCGGGGGCCATACCCGCTATCTGCCGCTCACCCTGCGGTTGCGGGCCAAGAGCACCACCCAGTCCTACCGCACACCGGTCTACTACGTGGATCTAACCTTGCGGGAAGAGACCACCCTGACCGAGGCAGTCAGGCAGGCGCAGGAGGCTGCCCAGCGTGACCAAGAGGCAGGCTTGGCCATCGACCAGATGGAGCAGGCTGCTCGCGAGTTGCTGCGTAACGGCCAGTTTGAAGATATCGATGAGGAGGTGCCGATGCTGTTGGAGGAGTTCTATCCCGAAACCAACAGCGACGAGACGGCGAATGGTAACACTGGTGTGGAGGCGACTACTTCGCATGCCGCACCGCAAAGCCAAGCAACCGGAACACCGCAGAGGCCACAACCAAGAAGGAGTCCGCTCACCAACAAATTGGGGAAAGAGAACCCATCCCCTCCCCAGTGAATGGTGGATGATCAGCGGGGACGCGCCAACCGCTCCACCAACCGTTCTACCGTTTCCAGCAACAGAGTTCGGTCAGCATCATCGAGCCGGGCCAGTTGCTGGCTCAGCACAATGCCCTGCTCGGTCGGGCGGTTACTGGTCTCGCGCAGGAAATCCGCCAGCTCACAGCCGAAAAGTTGAGCGAGCTCCGCCAGCCGCACCACGGTCGGCACCACGATCCCCCGCTCCATTCGTGAGACGGCTTCCATCCCGATACTGAGGTGTTCAGCCACCTGCTCTTGCGTGAATCCGGCTTGAGTGCGCTTGTGGCTAATCGCCTTGCCAACGCTCTTGGCTAACAGCTCAAGGTTGATATCTGTCATGGGTCCTCCAGTCAACCTCTATGGTTGACCATGGACCCATTGACGATAAGGACTCAAAAGGTAGACTAAAGACTTAATGAGTCCACAAACGGCAATTGATGCTGATTTGACACAGATGCGAGGCCCTCAACCAATAAACCATCGTGACCAACTCGCAACAGCTGGGCTCCATAAGACGCTTTTACTACACGACCAAGGACACAAAACATGGAAAGACTGACTTATGAAGATCTGGGTACTGACAAGCTGACCTCACTGATCCGTGCTCGAAAATCTTTCGAAGTCGTGGGGCTATCGGGGCGAATGAGCGCCGCTGTTACAAAACTTGAAAACAGCATCGAACCTGCCGGGCTGAAATGCCGGGTGTATACCAAGGGCCGGATCGCCGCAGCAGGGGCCAGCGTTTTTGGCGGTATTACCGGTCTAGCCGGGATCGCATCTGCCGTCACCATCGCGGCACATAATCTCGCCACTTACAATCCAGACTATGAAATCGTTAAGCACTTGGTGGATAACTCACTCAGCGTGCTTTACAAAAAATAACCACGTTAATGGCTCATCTAAATCCTTGAGCCTTTAGGAGTCACAGGGATGAACAAACTCATCATTACCTCAACAGCACTGATGCTGTGCGGCAACGCCTTTGCGTATGGCGAGGCTGGACGCTGGAGCAGTGGCTGGGGTCAGGGCACCAGCGAATACACGGCGGTGGTTAACCAGCAAAACAACCTCTATATCGCCTGTAATGACACCCGCAAAGTCAGCATGACGGCCACTGTGCAGGGCAAGGAGTACGGCTCTTATGCTGGGCAGGCTTTCTCCATCATCGTTGATGGCAGCCAATACAATGCGCCCTATGAGACCGAATCCCGTGTCGGTGAGAACAACTTCTTCGACATGTGGGGCAAGTTGCGCAAGGCCAAGTCGATCCGCATTTTAACGGCGGACGGCAAGCAGCTGGCACTGCCGACCCAAGAAGTAGCCGCTGTACTGCCCGCCACTAATACCCCCGAGTTTGACTGCTTGATGTGGGACCAATAGCTCACATCCATTCCCATCCAAGAGGAGGCATTTGCCTCCTCTTTTTATTTCTGCAATTCACCCACCCGTGAAGGAGACGCACGATGCCCCCCTGCATTCCCCCTGAATGCGAGCCGTTCGACCACACAGGCTTTTGGCACAAACTCTGGGCCTTTGCCAAACGTGCCGGTCGGCCCTTTATCGAGACCTGCTTGTTGCTCTACTACACCAGCCAGAAGGATGACCTGCCGCTGTGGGCCAAGCTGCTGATCTACAGTGCGCTGGCCTACTTTATCTCCCCCCTTGATGCCATCCCGGATGTGTTGCCGATGGGGCTCACCGATGACATCGCGGTACTCAGTGCGGCGCTCGCCAGCATTGTCGCCTTTATTGATGAACAGATCCGTGCCCGTGTGGCCAGAAAAATGCGCGAGCTGTTCGGCCAAGATTAACCCCCACAAGGAGTACACCATGACCATTCCCTTTTTCCGGGACGGCTTTGCCCTGCCCGTTGACCAAGCATTGCTGGTTCTGCTCAACCAGGAAATCGCTAAAACAGAGCTCAATCTTGAGCGCTTAACCCAACTGACCTTCAACTTTCGTAACCCCGGCTACAGCGCCGAACAAGGCGGCGTGCACCCAGTAGAGATCCGCCTGATCCGTGGGCTCGATGGCTGGCTGTTCGATTACGTCGCTGACTTCAGTTATCAGGGAGTGGGTCAGGATGCCGAACTCTGCAAAGAGCTCGATTTCAACTGCCTCGATGGGGAACACACCATGTTGGGCTGGGGACCACTGCGACTGGCCGAAGCGCGGGAGCTGTTCGATATCTGGCAGAGCAACTTCATTGCCTACTGCCGGTTGGAGTGTTTCAGCGTCACGGTCGCAGGAGATTAGGAGGACACGATGAGCCAAGAATTAGCGCTCTCCCACTACACACGCCAGTGGCTGGGACGAGTCGCCACCAGCGCCAAGCTAACCCCCACTCGCAGTGGTCAACGTTGGCTGCTGCACCTGACCCCGGATAGTCCACACATCCGCACAGTCACCCTGCAGGTCCGTTGGTCTGGCGTGCAGTGGCAACTGCTCTCCCTGACCAATGCCGAGGACTGGCACACCATGAGCCAGCCGGTCGATGAGATCTGCATTGACCCCAAGCGAAGTTGTTTCTGGCATTGCCAAGCAGGGCCGGTGCCGCTCAGCGAGCAGCCCCGCGTGCTGGCCAACTTTCTGAGCGACCTGCAGCACATCTGCATCCATCGCGGCTATGCCGTGGAGAGTGAGCCCATCCCTGACAAGGAGACCGAAGATGATTAACGCCGTGATCGCCATCGAGCTGGAGGCTTATCTTGAGCACGATGGTCAGATTGAAGTGGTGCATGACCGAGGCTCACAGGTGAACGGTTACGCCCTCTACCTGCGCTATGAAAACGAATGGGGCGATGCATTGGCGCAATGACTGTGTGACCACCCGGATCACCGCTGGCTAACCCAGCTAGGCACCCTGCTGGCGACCAGTTACCACGTCCCGCTACACGACTACACACCGCACACCTTGGCGGCCTGAACACCGCCAACCAAGCCTGCGGTCCCCCCCCATCCAATAACCTATTAACCAACTACCTCGCCTACCCTGCCGCGTCCAATGCGGTGGGGCGATGGCGTATGGAACACAATCATGTTGCACCACAAACTGATCGCAGGGGAGCTCCCCGGCACCTACCAGGTGACTGATCTTGTCACCGACGATGATCTGCTCACCATCGCCCAAGCTGTTGCCCGGCAGAAACTGGCCAAGGGAGAAGCTATTACCGATAAACACTTAGCCCATCAGGCCCTGCAAGGGCTGCTGCAAACACGGGATCGCGAAGTTTTTGCGGCACTGTTCCTTGATAACCAACACAGGATCCTGGCCTACGAGGAGCTGTTCCTTGGCACCCTGTCCGCTGCGACCGTTTACCCTCGCGATGTCGTCAAGCGGGCACTGCACCACAATGCTGCCGCCCTGATGCTGGTGCATAACCACCCATCGGGATACCCGGAACCCAGCCGGGCAGATATCGAGATCACCCTGCGCCTACAGGATGCCCTAGCACTGGTGGATATCCGGATTTTGGATCATCTGGTCGTCGGTACTGAGGGAGTGGTGTCGCTGGCAGAACGGGGACTGATATGAACCTTACACTTATCAGCCTAGATATACTCATCAAGCGACGCGGCTGGCTTGCAGATAACATCGAGATAGTTTGATACAAGTCACTGAATCAGAATTTTCTGATTCAGTGACTTTCTTTACAATCTCAAACTCGGCGCGGCCTTGAAAAAGAGCGTAGGCCTAGATGCGAAAGAGGACTAAACATGGCAGGTGAGTATGAAAAGGCAATTACCATTCAGGAAGCGATTGCGGCCATTAATGGTGGGGATTATCTGTTGCCTGCTATTCAGCGCAAGTTTGTCTGGAGCAGTCACCAGATCTGTGTGCTGTTCGATTCCATCATGCGGGGATATCCGATTAACTCCTTCATGATGTGGGAGGTGAACAGCGCTGAAATCAAGAACGACTACAAGTTTTATGAGTTCCTGAAGTGCTACTGCCAGCGCTTCAGTGAGGAGAATCCGCATAAGCCGACCACTGCCAGTTATAAAAACTTCAAGGCCATCATCGACGGCCAGCAGCGCCTTACCTCATTGTATATTGGCTTATGTGGCACTTATGCGTACAAGCAACCACGGGTGTGGTGGCCGACAACTCGGGATGACAAGCTGCTGCCGCCACGCAAGTTGTACCTCGACTTGGCACAGGCTGTCGACTCGCAAGACAACGAATCACTGATGCATTACAACTTTAAATTTCTGACCGACGCCCAGTACAAGAGCGCCTTGGCGACATCGGATAGTAAGCATCACTGGTTTTGCCTGCATGACATCCTCAAGATGCCGCAGGTTGATGGTGGCAATCATATCTGGAACAAGGTGACCAAGCCTTACCTGGAAGCCCATAACTTGCAGGCTAATGAGTTTGCTGCTGACACCTTGGGTCAGTTGTATGACGTCATCCGTTCGCAGCGTATTGTTCATTACTTCAATGAGAGCAGTCAGGAAATAGACCACGTGCTGGATGTGTTTATCCGCACCAACAGTGGTGGTACCAAGCTGGACTTTTCTGATCTGTTGATGTCGATTGCGGTAGCAAACTGGGATGGTGACTTCCGTCAGGATGTGGATGGGCTGATTCGTCAGATTCATCAAAGCGCCGATATTGGTTTCTACATGGATCGCGACTGGGTGCTCAAAGCCTGCCTGGTGCTTATCGGTGCGGACGTGCGGTTTAAAGTGAAAAATTTCAGTGCCGAGCAGGTTCGCCAGATCCAGGACGCATGGGCTGAAATACGTGACTGCATTCTGGAAACACTGCGGCTGATCCGCCGCATGGGCATTAACTCCCAATCGCTGACATCCAAAAATGCGGTGATCCCGATTTGTTACTACCTGTACAAAAAGCAGGTTGGCAATGGATCTCTCTTCAAGAGCATAAACAATCTTTCCAAGCATAATGAGCAGCGAGACCTGATAAGTCGCTGGTTTTATATGGCGCTGCTTAAAGGGGTATTTGGCGGGCAAGCAGATACCATCCTGAAATCGATGCGTGATGTGCTGGATCAGCATATGGACGAGCAGCACTTCCCATTGCAGCAGGTGGTGGAGAGATACACGGCAACCAACAAGGATTTGCGGTTTGATGATGAATACATGGAGAGCGTGCTGAATATTGAGCATGGCGAAGGGCGCTGCCGTGCACTGCTGCATTTGTTGTTCCCGGAAATGAATGCAACGGAAGTATTTCATATTGATCACTTGCACCCACGTAGTCACTTTGACAAGAAGCGTTTGGCTAAAGTGGATGCCCTTCTCAAGAATTCTGAGCGAATGGAGTTTTATGCAGATTCCAGCCATTGGAACACTATTGCCAATCTTCATCTGCTGAATGACTCCCAGAACCTGAGTAAGTCTGATCGGCCACTGAAGGAGTGGCTTGAGGACTCTTCTGTTCATCTGACAGCGGCAAACCTGCTGGTAGAGGGTGTCGATCTGGGCTTTGAGGATTTTCCGGAATTTTTTGCCGCGCGCAGAGCAGCGCTTAAAGAACGGCTGAAAAGTCGTGTGTATATTTCGCAGTCTATCCAGGCTGAACCGGAGCCTGAAGATCAGGATGAGGAAGTGGTTGAGGATGTTTTGGCATGATTAGGGGCTGTTGACCTTTCGAGCTGATTGTCGTCATTAACCCTACCGCTTCCCATGCAGTGGGGCGATGGCGTATGGAACACAATCATGTTGCACCACAAACTGATCGCCGGGGAGATCCCCGGCACCGATCTCGTCACTGAGCTGATTAACAAAGAGGACCTGTTGACCATCGCTAACCTGATTGCCCGTCAGATACTGGCCAAGGGCATCGCTATCACCGACAAATACTTGTTACAATGAGTACGATAAAAGAATGAGCAAGAGCTCTGTAGCCCCCCACAAATTATTAATTGTTTTTTTACTTAATTTAAAACAAGGTGAAACGAATGGAACTTACCAATAGAACAGAAACTTTAAATAAAAAATTCCAAATGATAGGTTTATCTGCTGATTGGGTCTTTCAGACTTGGTTGATAAGTGGAAATAAAAATGATGGCATAGTTATTTTTGAAAACGAAGATCGCTCATGCTACGAAGTGATTGAGTTTCATTGCAAAGATGAAGAACGAACCGAAAATCTTTTATTTTCAGGAGATTTTCGCGAAATCGAAAGTTATATTGTTAACATGTACAACACCCCATTTAAATAATGGCCAGATTAAATAATCACTGTAAATTAAATCAGTCATACTTAGAACCATCATTCTATACCTAATTACTATTTTTACCTGGTGGAGTATAGTGGTTTTGAACTGACGCCTAATGAGATTGCACAAACTGGGCTGAGCTCCCTTCCTCTTGTGGTCTACTATTCGGAACAGCTATTTAGGCCAAGCAGCCTAACTCTGCAAGGAGCTCGATTTCTACTTCCGTTATCTCCATCAACGCTAAGCTGAAAAATGCTCGTCGTCATTATGGCTGGTTATTACATCTAACGCTTCTGAATAATCTGGTTATTTGCATTTTAAGGGACCGCAGCCCCGACTACGTCCAGATGGGCGAGAGCCTGGCACGCATAAGTGTCATGAACAAGCTGGTAGGACTCGGTAATATCTGTTCACCAACAGACGAACGGAGCAATACTGATGCTCCAGGAACATATGTGATCAACAAGGCCCTAAATTGGCTCCTTGAAGCTCAAACCTGTTTAACCAGCTTGGTGTCGACCAATGATCTCAAGTGGCCGTGCAACTGCTTGGGAATGTGCCCACCCGAAATGAGTAGCCCTACCTCCATATTTTTTTCCATGGCATGTCCGGTGAGATTTGCACTAGTAATGAAGCACTCCCTATCGTCGGCTACAACCACTTTAGCGTGAACGCTCCCTCCGGAAAATGGGTCGCTCTTTTCATGCCAAGCATAGAGCCTGGCGGAAGGGACCAGTGCCATCATCTTGGCTATCGCATCGAATGTGATGCTACCACCTTGATCCTGGGATAATTCAAGCAGCATCGAGATGGCAACTCCACGCTCATTTGCCTCGTTCAGTGCCGTCACAATAGTCGACACGTCATAGGCAACAAAACTGGTGATAAATAGCGTTCGTTTTGCCGAGTTGATGACCTGTAGCAGTGCCTGCTCGGTGCGACGTGCCGAGACGAATGGGGTCGTTGGACCGGTCCACACTAGCTCAGTAGATTGCTCGGCTGTAGCTTTTGTGTAGACGTGGGCAGCAGTAAGGAGCATTGATGCCAGTTCGTCTGGGCTGACGGAGGTCTTTTGCCAAGCAAGCACAAGTTTCTCGACCACGATCGTCGCCGTTGGGGTGCCGACCGCACTGCATAGTGCGGTCATGCCTCTGTTGGTATCGGTTCGCCGAGTGCGCTCAGCAATGGTTCTTACCTTCTCAGGAGAGACTCGTGAGACCACGGCAGTAATAGCATCAAGTAGCTCATCCATGTCAAAGGTCTTTGAAAAATGCCGCGTCGGTACGTTCGAGTGTCGGTACGAGTAGCGATCGATCCAGATAGCGATTGCCTCGCTCACAAGAGGTTTCAGCGACCAAGCTGCACGCATGGCAGGCCGCACCGTGCAACGACCGATCTTTTTCAGGATCGTGTTCGGAGCATAGTGGGTCAGAGGAGCAGACTTTCGAGCGACTCAGAGCTTGTTCCAGTAAGCGACCAAGACTCTCCGGTTTCCCCAAATCGACGAGGCCACCTAACGTTCCGTCAGAATCTGCTGCTGCGGTATAGATGAGGATACCTGCTTGTGGACTATCGCCCGTTGTGTCGGCATAAATCCGCTCGCGGATGCTTGCAGCGTTGTAGCCGCATTCCAGCGCCAGTTCACGAATCAACAGATGCGAAAGTGTGTGGAGCATGGCATAGCGGATACCGGGGTAACCCACGTTCGGATCGAGATGACGTGAGTTGCGCCATCCGGTGTGTCCACCACGAAGCATCTGGTCTACCTGCTGGACGGCAACCAGTGACTCCCAAGCAACGAGGGCCTCTTCGTTGAACTGGAGGAAGATACCTTCGCCATGAACTTGATTGGCAGGTACCCAATCTGGTCGGCGCCGTGACAAGCTGGCCATTTGTGGACGTTCACTGGGATCGTCGGACTCTTCAGGAGCTTCAACTCGAGTGAATCCTAGCAACGCATTAACCTCTCGCAGTCGCTCCAGTAATAGAGCACGGTGGAGGTACGGCGCAAATCGTGCAGGAGTCCCGGCATTCTTACTCATGAAGTGTGGATAGTCCGTCGGCGGGCTGGCTTCTGTCAGGACATCCCACTCGGGGCCTTTGATGTCGGCCTCGCTGATAAATTCTTCACCCCCACCGGTTCGATGTGCATCAATAGCCGACCAGACTGCCTCTGGGGCATACTTCTCTATTCCCTGGGCCTCTCCCCTTTTCTTGAGTGTTTTGAGTATCCCCCTCAATTCGGAAAGATCCTCAACTTCGACGAAATCATCCCAGTAGTCGATGATGATCTGATGCAACGGCGAGACATTCGAAAGCGGGATCGCGAGTGCTGAGAGCGTGATTGGGAACCAACTATTCGTTGCACCTAGCAGCACTGCCCGTGGTTCTTCATCGCATTCGTTGTCGAAGTGATCCAGATGGGGATGACGCCCCCTGCATGCTGGAAGATTTTCTTTTCCAGCCTTGCCAAACGCATGTGCCATGCTTCTCGATGCTTCGCAGGTATCGCATTTCACCCACAGGTTCTCGGTTTGCAATGATGCTCCACTCTCAAAGAATCGCAGTGTTCCTTTGCACGAGTCGTGGCCACCATGGACGAAGTAGTGCCAAGGAAAGTCATCGAGGTGACCATCGCGGCAAGCTAGTAGGAAACGTGCCGGGACGGCATCAGCATCCTTGGCGGGTTGATCTCCTTTCGAGCCTCGGCAGCCTTTGTGAACGAAGCGCGTTCGTTCAGGTCTGAATCGATTTTCCTTGATCTCGAAGAGCCCGGCATCAAAAGGTGAAAGTAGTCCGCACTTAACGCAACGTAACCATCGTGGGAAAGGGCGAACGGGTACCCCGATATTTGCCTCGGCAGACCAAACATCGGTAACCTCGCTTTTCTGGAACGGCGGCATTCGCAAGTTTTCGACTTGCTCTCCTAATACCTTCCGAACGGCAGCAAGCAGTCGAGCCTCTTGGATTGGCTGACAACGGTTCTTCTCCCAACGGTCAATTCCTAACGTCACGACAGAAAGGTTGGGAAGGTCGATCAGTGCTCCTGGCCCATAGGTCCAGAGCAATTGGCTGGGACGCACTTCACCGACTGGCGTTATACCGTTGATGATCATATTCAATTTTCCTCCTTCTCTTGAGGACGAACTCTCCATTCGCGATCGTCTGTGATGTGGCTAGTGTTCATGATCAGACGCACACCTGGTTCGACCTCTCGCATCGACATCGGAACCGTCCAGTTATCCCAGGCTTGAACTCCTGGGGACTTGATCAATGCCACTGTCTTGTCTTTTTCGGAGCCACTCTTCTCATACGCCAATATCCGTCCGCCCTTACTGGCTTCTTTTGCCCATTCGTCGGCTCGCTCTTTCAGTTCATTTTCAGCCAACAGCTTACGTTCGTTATCTTCTGCAACATTGCCTGCACGCATCGCCAATACCTTGATGGCATCGGTGATCTCGGCCTGATCGGACATATTCAATTGGCCAGCCCCCTCGTTAGAGCTGAAATCATCGTTCTCTAAACGAATGAGACTCAACAAAGAGCCAGTCAAGCCTCGGTCCATCGCACGCGGTGAAAACGGTGTGACAGATTGCGCTTCGACATGCTTGTAGAAGGTGGCATGGTAGTGTTCGAACGTCTCGTAATGCGACAGGTCACGTGGTCGGGCCCACGTAAGCACAGTGCAGACCAAGCCGGGGAAGGAACGCCCGACACGACTGGTGGCCTGAATATATTCGGCGGTCCCTTTGGGTTGTCCATTCACAGCCATCAAGCCGAGTCGGTTCACATCAACCCCCACGGAGAGCATGTTAGTCGCCAGCACTACGTCGATGGCTCTAGTGTCACCCTCCTGCCACTTGGTCACAAATTTGCCTGTAGTGGCGTCTAATTCCGACTTGAACTTGATTTCCAGGTTATCGAGATATTTGGGGATGTCTTGGCTAGAAACTCGTGATGTCAACTCCCGAATGTTATTGACGCTCCGTTGTGCCAATGCAGGTCGTTCTACCATGCTCATCTGTACGCGGTAGGAACGTGTCTGTACGTCGTCCTCTGCCAGTCGCTTCATCCCACCTAACTCACGTAGGGAGTTGAAGTAGCCGACCATGGTCATATAAGGGTCAGCTGGTTCGCCGAAGTGATCGAACAGCTCTTGTGCAGCTGTCAGGAAGGCGGTGTATACACGGATCAGCATTGCAGGACGTGAACTGCCGGGCGAGCACACGCCAAGGTAACGTCGTCCCGGCTTCTCTTTGATTGGACGTTGTACCGAGAAGAAGTTGTCCTCCACGTCTAGTCCATGGGGTGGGAACACCGAAACTTGGCGCATGAAGACGTTGTTCACTTGCTCCTTGGCTTTGCGCACCGTCGCCGTCGAAGCAATGACTTTCGGCTTGACCGTTTTGCCATTGAGCATCCAGCCACACAACTCATCGACAGCCGTCTCATACAGGCCCACCATGGTACCGAGCGGCCCACTGATCAGGTGAAACTCATCCTGGATGATTAGATCAGGTGGGCGAATGGGGCTGATTTTTTTTACTCTTGCGACAGGTAACCCTTTCGCTGCACGGTGGCCGGTGTTGCACTCGCAGCCTGGCCAAAGCAGTCCATGGCGCTCACATTCTTGCCCCACGCGACCAAACAGCGTACGCACCTGACCACGCCAAGCCATCATGGCAAACTTATCCACGGTGGCGATCATCATCGTGGGGGGCCTGTGATATATCTCTTCATCCACAACCAAAACCGGAATCCCTGGATGTGGCTGTTTGCTGGATTTACCTTTGGAAAAATCGCATCGGCCTTTCTTGTCGCCGCAATAGACAAAAGTACGGCCAGAGCCTTTGTCAACCTCAATGTCGCGTCCGGGAGCCACCTCAGATCCGCACCATGGACAACTGGTGAGCTGCGCGGGTGATGCCGCTCCGGCATTGTATTTACCGGGATTACGCATATCCTCAATGGCGCGATGGCTGTTCTCAGTCGTGCCTGGTGTCACCTTATTACCGACCCAGAGGCCGATAGTGAAGGGTTCTGTCCCGAGGGATTCATCGCCTTTATCTAAGGCCTCGCGCCGCAACACCTCCATCGCACAGATCAATGCTGTTGCACGCTGAAACTGCTGTAACGTCAGCAGACGCAGGGTGTAGCGCATGATCACGGCCAAACCGCGCGAGCTGTCGTACCCACCCAGATTACCCTGCATGCGCCGTATGGCCATGGTGAAGGCAGCAACGCCCAAATAGGCTTCGGTCTTGCCGCCGCCAGTGGGGAACCACAGCAAGTCAGCGTAAGCACTGACTGGTTGTACTCGGTCTGGATGGCTTGGGTCTGCCAACGACGGAATGGATAGCAGCAGGAATGCCAGCTGAAAAGGACGCCAACTGCGATTTTTCACCGCATCGAATTTATCGACTGTGGCATCCTCTCCTCGACGATTTGCGAGTGCATATAGGCTGCGCACACGTTGCGTAGCCATCGCCCGGTTGGCGAAACGAAAGGCAGCCAGCGCGTTGTCATCATGCTTGAGAGTGTCGATACCTTGCTGCAGGCGGGTATGGATTTCCCGACAACGATCCATGGCTGCTTGGGCTTGAGCATCGAAGCCCTTGACCTGGGTGCCCACACTGGCGCGCTGCTCACCGATCCATGCGGCATAGTCCTTGGTCAGCATATTCAAGGCATCAACGAGCGGGTCTATCTCCAACGTCGCCAGTCGCTGCATGTCGAGCAGGCCGCTACTGACCATATCGCGCATCGCCGGTCGGTCAGATGGATCAAGACCAGGAGTCTCCGTCACCTGCACTTCGTATTGTGGCATCACTGTGGTACGTACCTCGGTGGCCAACGTCACGTCCTCTTCGGTCTTGGCATGGACGGCAACCCCATGACCGACGGCAAACTCCACCCGGTTACGGTAGATCATCTCTAGCGCTTCGCGCTCAGGGTCCATACCGTCTGCGTCCAGCACTGGCCTGCGCCGGAAGATGGCGCGATTTGCTGCATCCTTTTCAGAACGAACGATCAGCTCGGGCTGGAATACCCACGCCGTATCGCGGTTGGCGTCCGGCTCTTCCTGTGCATTCACCAGGAACAGTGTGACCAACCGATCGCCATTGGCATTCTTGGCGCGAATGGAACCTTGCACCCTAACTTCCGGAGCGGCACTATCAGGAGCCTGAGGCGGGATCACCCCTTCTGTCAGCGACAGTAAAATCTTTCCTCCGCACGGGATGCGTTGCCACACCTTGGCCTTGGTTCGCTCTTCGGCCCCCGTCTCCTTGTTTTTCCGGGTCCGGTAAATTTCGTGCTCATCGCTGCGCTCGTAACGACCCCAACGCGCTTCGATCTCGATCCGATCGACATCACCATCCACGCAGAAGGTCATACCAAGGCTGCTGGGTACCAATGATTGGTTACTGGCTGCATCGATCTCTTCCGGCTCATCGGACTCTCCACTACCAGATACAGTAGGAGAATCCACTTTTGCTGGTCGCGCCTTGACGATCAGGTCCGGTGCGTCGTCCTCTGCATTCTCAGCATCGACAGGAAACTCCTGCCCACGTTCAGCCGCCTCGCGTGGAGCAAGCTTACCGACCAAGTAACGGTCGCGAACCCCCATATCGACAATGAGTTCATCTGGCCCCCCCGCCGGACCAAGCAGGTCGTCCATCACTGCCAGTTGCAGCAATTCGCGAATGTAGGCCTGGTCTTCGATTCTTGGGATTTCAGCGATGCTTTTGTGCAGCACACTGGGAAGCATGGCAATGAAATCTGTCCATTGAATACGCCCCGAGCTTCCTGTCGCAGGTAATCTGAGTGAAGTCATACCAATTGAAACCGGCGGCTCAACCTGCAACATGCGGTCGAAAAATAGCGTGGTGGTTTCCAAATCGGAACGAATTCGCAGAATCCTGCCAACCCGCGTTATATGGCCTGTGGTATCCAGGATCAGCACCCAATCGTCATCGGCGATGGCTTGATTGAGCGAACGCCCGCCTTTTAGTTGCAGCGTGTAGGGAGCAAGTGTGGGATCTTTGACTCGGTCGCGGTCAATGGCGAACCATGCATTGAGCGATAATCTTTGTTTGCTGTTCTCTGTCATACGTGTTCCCCATCAATCCTCAAACGCGTCATCAGGATTCTTGCCAGCCTTGAGCATTTCAAACTCTTTCAAAAACTGCTCTACAGATTCACGAGCTGTGTCAGGAACGGAGCCTACCTGTAGTAAGTCCATCAAACGCTGCGCGCAGGCTGATGTATTAACGTATCGTTCCAACCAAGCTGGATTTAAGCGCGGATGAGAGTGAACGGCCCAATCCCCCACCGTCTGCGAACGTGTATACGAGCAGAATTTCTGCAGGAATGCCAGCAAGCCATCATCTGTTGATGTTGCCGCCTCACACCATGTCTTGACCTCTGCAGGGTCGCCCCATAGGCACCATGCAGCCAGAAGGCGAGAAAGTTTTGAATGTGCCAGCAGTTCGCTCTCACTAAGTTTTGTTTTCACACCGTCGAGCCAGAAGGCTTTCAAACCATCAAGAGTGGCGGTGTCAACCAGGGCCTCTTCGCCACCCTCTGCCTCCTTTTTGACCTCATCAGAAAGCCTTGAAATCAAATAGCCCTGAACGTCAATCCCGCGACCTCCTTCAATCCCTGTGTTGAGCAAGGATTGCCGTTGCGTCCGGTTAACTCTCTTGAGAAGGTGATACACCACGCGAGTAACGCGTGATTCGTTGCCAAAGTCGAACGAGCCGCGTTTGTCACTTTCCAAAACGAGCGAGTCGCCAATATCAAGAAGCACGCCGATGAACACCGGGATGTGCTCACTGGGGATGTCTTCTTCAACATGATCCATAAGCCGTTCAAGTAATGCCCGTGCCTTTGACAAGCCATCGGGACGCTTCACGCTCGTGGCTTGAACCAGCGCATCGCCCAATGCGGCTGGCGTTTCCGCCAAGCTCAAAAGTGCCAATATCTCGCTGCGGCGGACGGCGCCAGGAGGAACGGTCATTCGAAAGTAAGTGGGAAACACGTCGGGGTGGCATGCACGAAGGCCTCTCCGCCATTGCGCCAACCAGTCCACCCCATAACCCATTTGCCCAATCTTCGGAAAGATGCGCTCAAGCAGAGATCTCGTGCTTGGCCGCAGTTGTTCTGGCAGTGTTTGCACCCATTGCTCATGGAAAACAGCTATCGCTCTTTGATCACCGTCGTACCGGTTGTCACGACTGTGACCTGAAAACTTTTCCTGGTTCGTGCGAATGACGTTATACAGGCCGGGCAGGAAGACGCGAAGCGCTTCTAGTGCGATGAAGTCCACCGGGTTCACTTCTCCGCGTACCGCCGGATAGGTTACGGCCAATGTATTCGTGAAACGAACGATATCACGTGGCACCTTGAACAGCGGGTCGATGCCGTCATGAAATGCATTCGTCCAATAGGATTGATCGAACAAGCCATCAGGCGTGTTACCAAGAATTTCATCGAGACGCTTAAACAGCGTTGCTCGCAACGCCACGCGATCGACGGAGGGTAACTCGAACGGCACCTGAATTATCTTTTCCAGATAGCGCTCGCCCGGCATACCGCTCTGCTGTTCGATGGCCTGTGCAGCGACCTCACGGTCGAAGGCAAGCAAATAGACAATATTGGGGAAGTCAGCTAGCGCCTTGATAACAGTGAATAGCTGACGGGTCTCCTCCGGCGTCAACCGGTCGATGTCGTCGATAATCACCAAGATGCGTTTGCCGGCCTTTCGCAGGATGCCTGTGATCGAATCCTTGAGTGCCGGCACATCCTTGGGTTTGCGCTTCGCCTGACCCAGCAGCTTGCCGATGAGCCCACCGGCACCGCCTGAAACGCCGGTCAGGTCGATTAGGCCACCCACGCCCTCGGCGAAGTCGGCCAACAGGTCACCGAGTTGCTCGAACTTCTCGCTCTTCGCGGGCAGAACGGCCTGCAACTGGCCGAGGAAAGCGCGAGCGAGATTTTCCTGGCCGGAGAACCACCATGGATTGAAGGTCACAATGGCGGGCTGCTCGGCTTCTGGGCGCTGTTCCAAGAAGTGTCGCACATAGTTCAGTACTGTGGACTTTCCTGCACCCCATGGGCCATAGAGCGCCAGCACCAAGCCATCATTGCCGGGATAACGACAAATGCTATTGGCAAGACTTTCGGCAAATGGGGCATGCCCGAACAGATCTTCTTGCGGGTTTAGACTTGGACGATCGGCGGAGAGTGCAGTCATTGGCCCTCCTCGCTATCAGTGTCCCTGAGGGTGGATTGAGGAAGTACGACTTCATTTTTGACAAAGCCTTTGGCTACGTCATCTTCAAGTTGAGCCAATAGCTTTGCCTTGTCATTGTTGTTCTTGGTAATGATGAGCTTTTCAACAAGTCCTGCAATGAGTTCTTTTTGGCTTGGGTCGAATGAAGAGGGTATCGGTAGCTGTTCCAGAAAATTCTTTTTTACCTGAGAGAACACCTTCCCAGATTGCATAGTCATGCTCCGATATATCTCCGTCATCTTGGGGTGGTTCAGAACCGCACAGAGGAAGTATGCGGATACCCCGACCTTGGGGATGATGCAAAGAAGGGACTTTTGATGAAAGAAACGGTCGGTATCTACAGTAGCGATGATTTGATCGCCGGTCTGTCTGACTAGAATCTTGGGAGATACAACATAAGCCTTATCGTTGACCTTGAGGCGACTTTTGGAATCAATTGCAATATGCTCTTGTTGAATGGTCCTCCAATTATTGCGAAGCCATATCCCATCAAACTCTAGCGAATATTTTCCGACATTCCTACCTCGCAGGACTTTATAGTCTAAGGGGTTTTCCGCAGTCTGATTGGAATAAAAAACGGCTTTTCCCAATGCAGCCCTAGAATAATCAATCCCACTATCAAAAACGTTGGCCAATTCGACCAGCGGCACGGACGCGCCGATGCTAATGTGTGTCACATCAGCACCATGACTGAGAACGGAGTTTTTTCGTCCTCTTATTTCTTGGGTCGTCTTGGAAATCCAATCTCTATCCCGCCTTGTTTCTTCGGTCTTACAGTACCCTTCAAATGTACCAAGAACTATGGGATGCTCTTCCGAGGCCGTGCGCTTATTGATAATTCCGAAGCAGCAGGACTGTGTGACGCCATTGAACATCCCGTCTCCACAGTCAATGAACATGATTGGCGAGCGACTCAGCAAAAGTGCCCTGTTATCTCTACACCCAATGTGTTCGAGAAGGCTGGACGGAACAAGAAACGAGTACATCTTCGCGGTTTTGGCAGTGATCTGGTCCATTCTCTCAATGAAGAACTTGAATGAGTTAATCAGCTTGTAAGCGGAGTTTGAATAAGTTTTCTTCAGATATTGAGTATCAGCTTCTGACAGCGAGGCACCCCAAGGAGGATTTCCAAGTGTTGCATCGAATCCCGGTGCAGAAGAATCAAATACTTCTGGAAATTCGAGTGGCCAGTGGAATGGTTTTCTTGCCGGCTTTCCAATTGGAAGGTCGGCAGAAAGGGTGAAGGAAACTGTTCGGCGTATTGATGCGAGTGACTCCTGATCACCACCAATCACCTGGTCGGCTTGGGCACTCAACGAAGCAAGTGCATTTTCAAGTTTCGCGCTATCGCCACCTGCAGCGAATACTTCTCCAATAAACGCATCGGCGATATATTCCGGTACTTCGAGCTTGCGGCGAGCCTCGGCATCCAGAAGCTCCATGGCTTCCACGTCGTGAATGTCGCGGATCTGCATATCGCGCAGTCTCTGGCGCAATTCAATTGCTTCCCGAACTGCTTTTTCGATGTCTTGGCCGAACAGACGTAGCTGTCCCTTGGCCGAAGGTTTCATCGTAAGCTGGGTCAGCTGATCCAGCCGATGGATACCGAGCAGGCTATCACCGCAGCGCAGACTATGATCGAGGAAGCCAAACGGGCGGCCCTTAGCTAGTGTCACCAGCCAAATAGAGAGTTTGGCTAGTTCGACCGCCAGCGGATTCAGGTCGACGCCGTACAGGCAGCGCTCGGCAATCAGGCGACGGGCGATGACGATGCGCGCATCCACATCACGTGGCAGCGGTTCCTGAGTATCCAGTAAGTCCAAGACGTCACCGTCCACGCTCACCGCCTTTCCGTTGGCTTCAGCCAGTGACCAGGCCTCATTGAGGCGATCGGCCAGCCAGCGACAGGCTTGCACCAAGAAGGCGCCAGAGCCCATGGCGGGATCGCAGATCTTGAGGTCGAGCAGTTCGGAAGGGGATTTGAGTCGCCACCCTTCACGGGGCGTGCCTTCTGCCGGACCGATATAGGCCACAGGCGTCAGCGTCTCGGTGACGATGGCTTCGGTCAGCGATTTCGGGGTGTAGTGGGTACCTGTTTCACGCCGGTTCGAGCCGCTGGTAACGATAAACGCGCCGGCGGGGTAGACCAGTGGATAGCCCCAGGGGTCGGTGCGCAGCAGATGAGCGTAGGGTTTTATCCGGTCACGCAGTTGGAAGTTGCCTTGGCAGGTGGTCAAGAGGCGATCGGCCAAGGTGTCATCAATAGGTTTGGACAGGCCGTTGTGCACCCGGCTGACAGAACTGCCGGAGCGCTCTTGCAACAACTCGACCAGCCGTTCGGCACCATCGATCCTCGCAGCATCCAGCTCGGCCAGTTTGACCCAAGGGGACTGGGATTTCTTGGTGGCGTCCAACTCCAGCGTGACTTCATCGGTACGTCTGACGGTGCGCTCCAGCAGGCCCTCATAGACATAACCGATCTGTTCGACGTCCAGTGCGCGATATGAGAGTGTGCGTCCCTGGAATTGCTGAATGGCCTCCAGCAACAGAAGGACGGTGCGATTGTCGATCGGTAGCGGCCTGGCCACATCTACCCGCCAATTGGAACCTTTAGCTCTTCCCTCAAGGAAAGGGAAATGGTCCGGATCGAACAGAGAGCTGCCCAGCGCGGGTAGACGTAGATTCTCGTGCTCGACACCGCAGTAGACCGCACGGAAGATCGCCAACAGGCGTGACCAGGCATCCCAGCGCCGTTCGAGGATCTCTTCGGACTCCTTACGCAGTTGCATGCGCAGAGTGGAAAGCGCGTAGTTGGCCTCATAGCGTTCGTCGCCCAAGAGCAACAGTCCGCGCTCCTCGGCTGAGAGCAGGAACACCAGACGCATCATCACCGTCAACGCGGCCTCATACAGTTCAGGTTCTTTGACATCGTGCAACAGTTCGCGGTTGCGATCCTGGTCAGCCTTGTCGAGTGACTGGATCAATACTTCGACGGCGCGGCGAACCTGTTCACCCAAGGCATCTGTCACTTCGTCCTGATACTTCAGTGAACTGTCGAACAGTGCAGGCAGTTGTTCGGTCTCATCGACGAAGAAGCGGCGGATGCCGAGCAGATGCACGAAGGCCTGCAGTGTGATCGGTTCCTGGCTCCAGAGGCGCGCATACCAGCTGGCGAAGCTGGTGACTGCGCCCACTGGGGCGTCGACTATCATCCAGCGCTCACCATTGGTTATCAAGCCGAGGCGACAACCAAGGGTGCGGCATAACTGAACCATGCGATCGGCTGGGGTAGCGGCCCAGCCATCAAGCTTCTGTGTTGCATCGAGATCGATATCTTGTGCATAGGTGTGGATGAGCATCATCGGCTTGTTGGCACGTTGCTCATCGACCACCGCCTGATCGGGCGAAAGTGCTACACCGTGGTCAGGGAGCACCGCTTTCAGGTTGATGGCGCACCAGTCGGCACGCTTCAGCACGTCGCCCTTGCCGTCCTCGTCGAGTTCAAGGCCGCGTGACAACACTTCGTCGATCCATGCGCTGTGTAGTTCATCAAGCTGAGGATCGTCCTGTTCCAGCGCGTCGCGCCACTCCTCGTAGGCTTGGCATAGGCGCTTGCGCTTGGTGCCATCGAGTTCTTCCAGCCCTTGTGGGAAGGCTTCTTTTAGCACTGGAACGGCGAGGAAGGGGCCAGAGATGTCGATCAGCGAGAGCCAATCATCGTGTAGGCTGGTCATACTTCCCCCTCCTGAACGGCAGATTCGGGTACGATAAAGATCACTGCAACCGGGAAAGTACGGTCGTCGAGTTTGGCATAGCGGCTTTCGATGGCTTGGGCTTCCTGTGAACGTTCAACAGGTATACGAGCAAGACGAGCCTCCAAGGCTGCATTATCTCGCTTGAGTTGGGTTCGCTCATCTTCCGAGAACAATGAGAACTGCATTGGCTGTTGATCTTTCGCCAATTCGGCCTGAATGGTTTTTTCAAGTTCTTCCAGCACAGTACTTATGTCGGTTAATTCTTTCTGTTTGCGGGTTTGGAGGGTGTTGGCCAGATATTTGAGTCGCTCCTTTGACCGAGCATCCACAGATTGTTGAATGGCACTTTGAGCACGGTCAAAACGTACTCGGAAAGTGTCGAACAGGGAATCTGAAGCAGTCACTGGTTTGGCTTGCTCCAGCCATTGCTCAACCCTTTTGACGCCTTCCTCACGGCGGAACCACTTATTACCGAGATAGCCACCCGCCACTGTCAGTTCTTCATGGAGACGGTGGTGATTACCCCCTGTGATGACGAGCCGTGAGATGACGACCACGGCAGGGCCGTCGATCGATGCATCTGGCATCGAACGCACAGTGACGCGGTGCAATTTCTTTACGTCGTCGCGAGCCCATACCTCGGCCCGTAAAAGACGCAGGCACATTTGTACCAGACGGTGGTTCAGATGAACGAGTACGACATCGTCACGTCCCTTCGCCACTGTGTGATTGAATGTGATGGGGCGGATCTGCTGCGTGTGGGGGTGGCGTAACCCCTCTAGACAGCGTGCCCAAGACCCCGATAACGCTGGCATCCTGAATACAGAAGCACTTGGCGCATCCGGTAGCGAAAATGGTTCTAAATGTGGGCGGCCAGCCAGCTTGAGGCCGGTGTTGACAGCCATGAGGATATGCTCAGGCGTGAGATGGAAATCCTGTTGGGTGGACAGGAGTTTGTCATGTAACTTTGCGACTCGTTCATTGAGTGCTCGCTCGGCGCTAACGAAGCGTCTGGTCTTGGCAATCCTGTTTTCGGCAACACGGGTATCAAGGTCTCTGATCGAACCTTCAATCAATCCCGACATCTGTGGCGCGATGACCGGATTGACGCTGCCCATGTCCGCCCGCATCGATTCGAGTTTGCGCAGCGCCCGGAGGATGTCATCACCATGGCCACCGATGCTGACCTTGCCGTTTTCTCCGCTATCTACGGGATGCCAGATCAAGACTTCTTTCTGACGCTGCCCGTGTCGATCGATACGACCATTGCGTTGCTCCATCACGTTGGGGTTGTAGGGGATCTCAAGATGGATTAGGCAGTTACAGTGATTCTGCAAGTCGATGCCTTCGGAGGCGGCATCGGTAGCCAGCAGGATGCGCACAGCAGATTCCTTGGGAGAGGTCTGGAAGGCTGCTTTGATTTTCTCACGTTCATCTTGCGCGATGCCGCCATGTAGGATAGCGAGGCGCTCACCACCATACCCATAGCTTGCCAAGATCTCCTGCATCCACTGATGGGTAGTTCGGTATTCGGTGAACAGGATCACCCGGCGTTCGTTCCACTGACCATTTGTCTTCAGGTTGGCATCAATCCAATCGAGCACGGCCTTGGCTTTGGCGTCTACCTGGTTCTTGGCCGTCTGCGCCCAATGGCGTAGTTCGTCCAACATCTGCTGCTGGTCTGCCGTGAGCGGCTGAGCGCGACGCGAGGCTTCTTCGACTGCCTCGGATTGGGCGTTCTCTACCTCCTGGTCGTTGGCGTAGTCCTCATCAGCTCGGAGAATGGCTTTGCGTAGGATGCGGTCGGCCATTACGTTCTTGTCACTGCGTTGGCTTCCATTAGTCAGACTGACGATGTGTTTTTCGAGCGTGGATGCAAAGGCCGCTGGCGAGGAAAAGAGGCGCTTTTTGAGTAGCTGATTGACGAAAGTCGTCCCGAACGCGTTGCCGATTTTCTCAGCAGACAGCTCCCGACTTTGGCAGTATTCATCCAGTTTCGCGTGGATAGCGCGCTCTCTGGCCGTGTATGCGGCTGGCAAGGTTTTGAGCTTGCGCTGGGCATAGAGTGGTTGACCTTCGGCATCGACCAGATCGCTCTTGAGTCGGCGAATCATCACCTGACTCAGCTGCTTCTGATCTGGAAGGATGTTCCTGGCGAAACGCTGGTCGTCCAGCAGCTCGAGCAGTGAGGTGAAGGATTCGGTATAGCCATTATGCGGTGTCGCGGTCAGGAACAATCGGTGCTGGAAGTGAGGGCTGATCGAACGGATGAAGCGGGTACGCTGGCTTTCCAACGCATAGTTTGCCCCAGCCGCAGGAGCGATATTGTGTGCCTCGTCAATGACTAAGATGTCGAACTTGCGTGGGTAGCTGGCATGCAGAGGCAGGACATCACGCATGGTGCGCAGACCTTCACCACTCTTTACCCAGTCCATTGATGTAATCAAGCGTGGATGCGATGTCCATGGATTGGCATGGATACCGCGATCTCGGCGTAATTGCTTGATGTAGCTGGTGTCGACGATTTGGAATTCGAGGCCGAATTTCTCCAGCATCTCCACACGCCACTTCTCCTGCAGCGACGCGGGGCAGATGATCAGAACCGTACGCGCGCGATGCCTGAGTAACATCTCCTGGATGATCAACCCCGCCTCAATGGTCTTGCCCAGACCAACGTCATCGGCGATGAGCAGGTTGACGCGTGCCATGTCGATGGCGCGCACCAAAGGATCGAGTTGGAAGTCTTCAATGCTGACGCCACTTCGGAAAGGGGCTTGTAAGAAGCCCCGGTCAGCATTGGTTGCGGCCCCCCAACGCACGGCATCAAGGAAGGCGTCGAGAGTATCGGAATCATCTTGGCCGGTGATAGTGGGCAGACCAGCGCGTTCTATGATTTGTGCACCCGGCTCTATCTCCCAGATGACCTCTAGCTCCTCTCCCAACCCATCTTCGTCGATGGAGGAGAGTGTCACTGCATTCTGCGGGGTGGACGTCGATGCCAATTGGGATGACATGACTTCGGCAACGATCCACTGGCGTCGTCTAACTTCGACTAACTGCCCCGGTTCTGGGCAGGAGCGATAAGTCTGATCATACTGCGTACTTGTGGTTCCCATGAGATCTATCATCTTCTTGTTCAATTTTTTGTATGAGTTGAGTGACGATGCTCTGTGCTCCGATCTGCCCAGGGTTATTGTCTGGAAGACAACTTCAGCAGCCTATTCTGGGAACAGCCATTCCCAACATTGCAGCACCGTTCATTCAAGGCTTTCAAGTCGCACATTCGGGGCATCCCTGCCAGAAGCAACCATCAGTGATGGATGGCAATCATTAACCGTGGATAAGCAATCTCTTCGACCCAACGAGGTTTCTTCAGCTCTTTGAAAGCGACTCGGCAGCACTGACCTTTCTGGTTCAACTCCCGGCACCACGCGATCTCAGTACCAGCACATTTTTGCCACACATCCCTCATTTTGAGGGCCACAGCAGGTTATGAGAACTGAATGAGTAGCATCACTCTATTTTGTCAGCAGACCATCAAGGTATCATGGCAGCCAAGTGCTCACTGATACTTCGTGCAATTGCGCGGCCGAGGTCAACTGGCACAGCGTTACCGATAAGGCGCCCAAGCACCTTGAAGCTCACCTCACCATCCTTGGGAATGAATACATAATCACGCGGAAAACTCTGAATGATGGCAGCTTCTCTCAGAGAGATGGCACGATCCTGTTCTGGGTGTCCAAAGCGACCATTTCCAAAGCCATAACACTGAGTAGTCATGGTTGGTGCGGGTTTGTCCCACTCCATACGGCCATAGACACCGGGATAAGTGCGACCACTCTCAGCACGGTGACAATTTGCAACCAAATGCTCGGGCCAGTCACGCCATGTACCTCCGGGCTTAGAGACCTTGATACGTTGCAGATTCTTACTCGATAACATCGACGCGGTGTGCAATTTATCTCTGGAGGAAGACTCGCCAGCGTGCAACTCACGCAAACGTCCAATTGCCTGTCTAACCGTCTTTGGTTTTGTGATTGTCGGTGCAATCATCTTGATTGCACCATGCCTTGAAGCCAGCAGGACCATACGCTTGCGAGTCTGCGGGACACCATATTGGGAACTATCGACAACATCGAACCAAACGTTGTAACCGAGCCGTTTGAGAGTATCGACGAAATCATGGAACACTTCGTGTTTCGCAACAGAGGGAACATTCTCCATCGTGATAACGTCAGGATTGGAACCTTCTGCTAGGCGAGCGAACTCATACAAGAGTCCCCACTTTCCATCTTTACCATCCAGTTCATAGCGCTGGGCATAGGTAGAAAACGGTTGGCAGGGTGCACAACCAGCAAGGATTTTCAGGTCTGCATTCCCGAAAAGAGAGTTCAACTCGCTGGTAGTAACCTGGCTGATATCTCGTTCTATAAATTTGGCGTTGTTATTTGATTCATAAGGGAAACGACAGGCTGGATCCATGTCAATCCCCGCAACTACTGGTAGACCTTCAAGCACAAAGCCATGCGTCAGTCCACCAGCACCACAGAACAAATCAACGCAAGCAATAGTTTTCATATTAAATATCCTCATTTTATTCCGACCGTTGGATGAGGCGATCGAAATCGGACAGTGGCAAGTCAATCATTCACTGCCTCGAACTTCATTTTCTGCTGCGCCACCTGAACGCACCCACTCATCCACCTCTTCCGATTTAAACTTCCAAAACCGACCGATACGATGTGCAGGCATGTTGCGTTTACTGATCCAGGCGTAAACAGTGTCCTTGCTGACACCAAGGTACTCGGCGATTTCTTCGACCGACAACCAGCGATCTGCCATAACAGGGATTTCCATCAACAAGACCAATTAAATTAGATTCCCAATGATCGCATAGATTTCATTCATGATAAATCTGATTAGCTTGGGTTTAGTCTTGTTGGCGGTGTTTTGGTCAGGTTACACCTGTTGCAGCTTCAGCTTTGAGGTAGCTACAGCACTACAGTGTGCTGCTACCGCAGATTTGGCGCGACGGTTACCGCTATCAGAAGGGGGGGGTGTAGGCTTTGCCAGCCAAGGCACGGGGTCGCCTGAGTGGATGTTGCGACAAGCGCATCTGAGCCCCTGTTACACCACCCGCTGGGAGGACCTGCCGGTGGCGAGATAGTCCTGAGTCGGTTAGCTCTGGGGCTAGATGGTTTACGCGTCAGGATCCAATACCTCCCAACGTCCGCTCTTACGCGGCCCAACAAAGCGTAATCGACCGTCCTTGACCAGCACGGCAACAGCTCTCTCCACTGTACTGGTCGATTTGCCAATCCGCTCTGCAACTTGCTTGAGCGTTATGGTCGGCTCAGCCGCCAGTTCCGCCAAGATGGCCTGCGGTGTTTTCACCCGTTTTTCTACCTGCGTTTCAACCTTCATTTCTACCCGCGTTTTCTCCTGATGAGGTGATACTGCTGCTGGTTGAATCGCAATCGCCTGGGCCAGCGCATCGCGCAGCGCTTCCAGTAAAAAGAGAATGAACTCGGTACAATCACTGCGACGATCAGCCTGGCTTAGCTGCTGATAGTAGTGATCTTGCCGTGCTTTAATGACCGTCTCCACTGGTAAGAAGGCCATGACAGGCTGCCAGCGACTCAATATCACCGTCTGCCATAAACGACCCATCCGACCATTTCCATCCGCAAAGGGGTGAATAAACTCCAACTCATAATGCAAGGTATAGGAAGCGATCAGCGGATGAGCCTCTGTCTCATCCAGCCATTCTCCGCCAACAAGGGGAATTAGCTTAACAGATCCGGGAGTAGAAACTCCCGAATTGAATTTGAATGGCCAAGCATCCCCACTAGGACCAGTGAATTAAGTGTGAACATTACCTTATCCGTTCACTATGCCCGAAATTACGTCCACCTTGTACTTTCGAACGCAATTTAAATAAATACCCAATCCTCACCAAGAAGTCATAAAAATTATCATTGTGCAGATCTGCATCTCTGCGATCAAATCGATACTCTGCGTCAGGAGGGAAATGAACCAAAGACGCATAGTCAGTGTATGCAAGCCTCAATGCTCTGCACCAAGCTTTACGGATACGCGTAGCCATGTTACCCGCATCAAAATTTGAGTAATCACCAAGATAACCGTAATCATCTCGGTTAAATAGTAGCACCATGTGATAATGAGGGTACTGGCTTGTTACTTGCTCCTTTACCCAGATATAACCCAAGAAGAATGGTTTACCAGTCTGACCCTTACGGTGACGTAACGCCTGTATCTGGCTTTTTAGTGAAGCAAAAAAGCGCGTAATAACCTCTTCCTCTTCTACCTCCGGTGGAAAGCCTGTCGGCATGTCCGGATCATCCATAACTGGTATATGAGGGAAACGCAGATCAACGCGTACAGCAAATACTCGTGGATGTTTATTCAAAAAGCTGGCGATCACCTCCACGGATGTTTTCAACTGCTCAGAGGATATTTCACCATACTTGGCCTCAACCACAACTCGCAAGTTGTCTAGCTCGTTGCCTATTAAACAATACCCGCCATTTGATTTCATATACGGCCCTGTGATTTACATAGAATACCCATGCCAGTTGGTTAGATGCTCAGGTGACAGTACTCATCGTCATTAATGAGGATTGCTACGTAAAACTTTACAGCCAACTGATACCTTGCTCTCTTATCAAACCACTAGGTTGATATACCGACCTGCATTTAGCACTCTGTGCTTTGCATATGCTGCGCTTTGCATATGCTGCGCTATGCCGATGTATACGGCTAATGGCTTGTATCTGACATACAAGCCTGATGCATATCTGATTGGTATACACTTCGTGTGTATATCACATGCTCTCGTTGGTATACTCTGTGATACACTCTGACGGTGTATCACTCTCTCCCTCGATATATCTCCTACACCCTCTACCTTGGTATACACCTTGTGTGTATATATTACTATTACCGAACCTAGCGACCTCCTAAATCACCGGGGAACACGAGATTATTTTAAATAAAATCCCAGCAGCACCGGATGTTAAGGCAAGAAAGTCACTCTGAACTTAGCCTCAACGTACAAGCAACCACTCCATGCAATTAAATTAACAAGCAAATAAAGTTGACGACCATTACCCCCCCCTAAATAGATAAAAAAGAAACCGCCAAGCTAAAAAAGGCTCCCCAAAGGGGAGCCTAGTAAATTTTTGGTTGTTAGCCTTCTCGCTCCATTATCAACTTGCGAATCCAGCCCTCTATTTCTGATTTTTCCCATGCTACCGTCTTTGGCGATGTTTTGAGTTGTGAAGGGAACTTTCCAGCCTTGATTAGCCGGTAGATTGTAGGGCGAGATAGCTTAGTCATTGCTATCAATTCATTTATTTTAATGAGACCCATTTTACTCTCCTTAGGTTTTTCATACCTAAGGTGTTCTGCGTTCATTTTTACATATCCCAGACTCCATCATCACAACAGTATCCATTCCCCCACCATTTATACTCGCTGCTCCACAGCCAATAACCAATCATCAACGAGTCACCGATGCTACTACAGGCATTCACATACCAGCTCTCTCTAAAAACCAGTGATGAGCAAGCTCACGAGAGCCACGAGCCCCCCTCCCCCATAAAAAGCTAATGAAAATCAATGAAAAAGCACAAGGCATGGGGGCGGCAGTCCAAACTTAAATACTATAAATCGACTACAAAAACTCAATAAAAACCCTATAAGGACACTTGACTAGCACTAGAAAAACTCTAGTATCAAATTTAAGTTATTTTCAAATGGGATTATTTCATATGACGCCAGCCAATTATGAATTACCAAAAACAAGTGATTCAAAATACCCGTGGAAAGATAAATTCAATAGACTTAAAGCCACAGAGGAAATGATAAGATTTGCAGGATATATTCTGCATCAACTACAAGTTGACACCATCAATATTGATTCCGACTCAATTTTATTAACTTTTAATGACTATTTAAAAACCAACCCCGATTATGTTATCGCAAACTATATTCGAAAAATAGATAACTCCATCCAGCTAGAGAATATCGATACCATCGCAGAATTTCTATTCAAACAGTTTAGTAGAAACTGTCTAGAAATAGAACACTTTTGCTGGATACAGGAAGCGAACCAAAGAGTGTGTAATTTTGCATTTGCCATAACTAATAATTGGGGTTATTTTTTTGACAAAGATAGTGACCTTTACAAGAAGCCTATCCAAAACTTTAGTCAGCCAGGGCCAAATTATTTTAGAAACAATTCATTTGAAGACGCAATATCATTCAGCCACATGCGTTTTACCAATACGCCCCCCAGAGCCAAAACTCCTCGTCAAAAAAAAGAAAGGATAATAGAGTATTTTGATCACTTAGATGATGAAATAGCTATAAAGGCCAAGCACCTTCAGCTTATTGAATTGTTTTGGAATAAAATAGTTAAAAGCCAAAAACCTAAAAGCTGGTCAAACTTTGAAAAATTAAAAAATGAAGATTTGTTATGGATAAAAAACCAGATAGATCAAGATGAGCTTTTTTTAAAAATAATTGACGGTAATAGTAACAAAGATGTTTTCGAGACCATTACAACCTACTTTGACTTACTATTTGTATTTAAAGAAAGTGACTGCATAGTCAAAGTTGATAGAATCAAAAAATCCCTAACCCAAAAAAATTACAGAAAAAGCAATCCAGACAGTAAGCAATATAATTTCATCATGAGTGTAGACATTGAAGGGAAATTAAAAGAAATTACAAAGTCGAAGGGGCTAAAAAGAAATGAAGTCATAGAAAAACTAATCAACGATGCGTACTACAACATCAATCCTGATGGGTAGTTTCATCAATATTTAAGCTAGCTATAAAAATCACATGTTACATGGGGGCACTTACGCCCCCACAAATAAATATATTTGACCGATTGTATGGAGATGGTATTCACCTGACAGTTGCCCACAAAAGGGAGTGGTCATACGGCTTCAAACCGGATAACAAAACGGTACCCCTACCGTGTTATCCGGAGTCACCGTATGACCACCAACGAGAAA
>NZ_JBFWLQ010000009.1:0-205320 GCF_050252055.1 Aeromonas sp.
TGAGGGTCCTAAAGGGCCGTTGGAGACCACAACGTTGATAGGTGGGGTGTGTAAGCGTAGCGATACGTTGAGCTAACCCATACTAATTACCCGTGAGGCTTAACCATACAACACCCAAGAAGTGTTCTAAGGCTTGTAGCAAATACGAACGAATTACTTACATCAGCTTTCTCAGATTGAAGAATTTGCCTGGCGGCCATAGCGCCGTGGAACCACCTGATCCCATGCCGAACTCAGAAGTGAAACGCGGTAGCGCCGATGGTAGTGTGGCATTCGCCATGCGAGAGTAGGACACTGCCAGGCACCCAATACAAGAAACCCCGCTCACTCGAGCGGGGTTTTTTATTGCCTGAAATTCACGTTATCCATCTATATCTGGTTGATTTACCACCACGATTGCATCGTTATACAACCTGATCAGCACAGGGCAGCTCCATGTTGACTATCCCATCTTCCAGCTGAATATCGATCTTGAAACCGAGCCGTTTGGCCAGATTGATCATGCCGCGATTGCTGGGCATGGTCATGCCAGAGAGCTGGCCTATGCCACGCTCTCTGGCATAGCGCACGATCTTTTCCATCATCAACTTGCCGAGTCCGAGGCCTTTCAAGTCTGAGCGGACCAGGATGGCAAACTCCGCATCCGATTGATCCGGGCTGGCAATGGCTCGCACCACTCCCAGGATCTGCTGGCTGAAAGGGCCGTCCTGACCCACGGCGACGAAGGCCATTTCCCGGTCATAATCGATCTGGGTCATGCGGGCCAGCTCCTCATGCCCCAGCTCCCCCACGTCGGCGAAGAAGCGTTTGTACCTGTCTTCATCAGACACCTGCCGCACGAACTGCTTGTGGGCCGGCTCGTCTTCGGGGCGAATGGGGCGCAGCAGCACATGACTCTGATCTTTCAGCCAGGCACCCTCTTCCAGCTCGGTGGGATAGGGGCGAATGGCCAGTGGCAGCACTTGTTGCCCTCGCTCTGCCAAGACGAGCCGGGCATCCAGGATCACCATCTCTTCGCCACAGGCCTGCAGCGGGTGCAGATCCAGTTCTTGTATCTCGGGGAAGGCCAGCAGCAGCTCGGAGAGCTGGCACAGCACCTGGCCGAGGGCGTCGATATCGAGCCGTACCGGACTGGCCTGCTCGCGGATCTTGCCATCCTTGAGGGCACCAATGATCTGGTAGCGAGCCAGTGCCTGGTTGAGGGGAGGAAGGGCCGCGACCATGTCGCGGGGCTCTGCGCCGGATTCCCCGAGCAGGATGACGGGGCCGAAGACAGGATCCTGCTGCAAGCGGATCCGTAGCTCCAGACCCCCGCTGCGGCGTGCCATGCGTTGTACCAGAAGCCCTTCTATGCGGGCGCCAGGATCGTGCTGACGTACCCTGTCCAGAATGGCATCCGCCGCCTGGGCGACTTCCGCCGAGGTGCGTAGGTTCAGCATGACACCGTGTACATCGGATTTGTGGGCGATGTCGGGAGATCGCAGCTTCACCGCTACGGGGTAGCCAATCTGTTCTGCAGTCAGTGCGGCCTCGATGGCATCGGAAACGATCCAGGTCGCGAGGGTGGATAGCCCGGCTGCCTGCAAGATGGGATGGGCCAGGTGAGTGTCCAGCACCCGCTGCTGGCGGTCCAGCGCTTGCCCAAGGAGCTGCTGGCAGCGCTCGACATCGAGCCTGTCGCCCTGCAGGGAGGCCGGTGTTTCCATCAACTGTTTCTGGTTGCGGCGATATTCCACCATGTGCATGAAGGCCGTGACGGCGCTTTCCGGGGTGCGATAGGTCGGGATGCCCGCCTCGTTGAACAGGCGTCTCCCCTCTTGGGCGGAGTATTCGCCTGCCCAGTTGGTCAGTATGTTGAATCGTCTGGCCCTGGGATGCTGCTTGATGAAGTCGATCAGGTTGCTGGCGAGGGTGACACCTCGGGCGGTGAGGGATGGTGCATGGATCAGCAGGATGGCATCGGCACTGTCCCCTTGGAGCAGCGTCTCGAGTGCACTCTTGTAGGCCTCGATATCTGCATCGCTGCCGATGTCGAGGGGTGGCATCGCCAGCTTGCCTCCCCGAGACAGCAGTACGTCTGCGGCCATGTTGGCGAGGCCGCGCCCATTGGAGAGGATGGCGAGCCGCTCCCCCTTGAGGGTCAGGGAGTGGCTCAGGGTCTCGACAGTGGCAAACAGTTCGTGGGTATCCCGGACGCGCAGCATGCCAGCCCGGCGGATGGCGGCATCATAGACATTGTCGAGACCGTTGGCCGGGTCGTGCCGACCGCTCTTGAGGATCAGGATGGGTTTGTTACGCGAGGCGGCACGGGCGGCGGAGAGAAAGTGCCTGGCATCGTGCAGCTTGTCCATGTAGATCAGGATGGCGCGGGTCGTCCCGTCCCGGGAGAGCTGATCCAGCAGTTGGCCAAAGTCGATGTCGCAATGATCGCCCAGGGAGATGAAGGCCGAGAAGCCGATTTCGCGCTGCTTGGCCCAATCCAGGATGGTGGTGCTGACCGCTGCCGACTGGGAGAGAAACGCCACCTGTCCCGGAGTCGCTGCAATGGGGGAAAAGCTGGCGTTGATACCCTGCCCGGGGAGCAGCATGCCCATGCTGTTGGGGCCGAGCAGCCGGATGCCGTATTGCTGGCACAGATGCTTGAGCCGCAGGCGCTCGTCAGTGGAGAACTGGGCGGCCAGTATGATGGCGGCTCCGGTTCCTTTCTTGCCGAGCTCCTCGATGAGCGGCAGTACCCGTTCGTGCCGGGTACAGACGATGGCGAGATCGGGGGAGAGGGGAAGGCTCTCTATGTCCGGATAGGCGAGCACGCCAGCGATGGCCTGGCTGCGGGGGGCTACGGGCAGTATAGGGCCCTGGAACTGACCCGCCAGCAGGTGCCGGATGACCACATGGCCTGCCTTCTGCGGATCACTGGAGGCGCCGATGACGGCGATCGAGTGAGGTTTGAAGAGCCGATCCAGGCCGCTTTGTTTCATGGGCACTCCTCGTGGTGGCCCCCGGGGCGAGGGGACGGATGGTGCCAGTCTAATACGCTTTGCGTGCGGGTTCTGTGACCGATTGCGGATCACGATCTGGCCAGTGCGCTGGCGCGCAGATAAAAGCGCAGCTCCCCCTGAATGCATTGCACCGTGGCGAGGTGCCTGTCCTGGAGATAGATCTCCTGCTCCCGATCGAGTTCATGGCGCTGGACCCCGAGGCTTTGCAGATATTCTGCGAACAGGATGGCACTGCGGATTTCGACAAGATGCTCGCTCACGCTCTATTCCTTGATGGTGGCTGGATGGTGCCGGCCAGTGTCCCCTCTTCTCCCCCACTTTCATACTGATACATTTGACACTCACAGTGGCTCCGACGCCTGCCGGATCAGCGAAGGCCTCCCTGGCCGCGTGCGGTGTCCCAGAAGGCGCGGATCAGCGGCTCTTCCAGCCGCTTCTTGAGCACGGCGATGCCGACGTCGAACGCCTTGAGCGCCGGTTTGGGCTCTACCACACGCACCTTGTCCCCCATGGGGCTGTGATCGATGACGGCGGCAGGCACGACACCCACACCGAAGCCGAGGGCCACCATGGCGACGATGCCCTCGTTGCCCGCCACTTCTGCATAGATGTTGGGAGCTATCCCCTTGTTGCGAAACCATTGATCACAGCGCTTTCGGGCCAGCCCCTGCTCGGAGAGGATCAGTGGCAGCCGCTCCCAGTCTGGCTCTCCCTGAGAAAACCACTGGCTCTGCTGCGGTGCGGTGCGGGGGGCGATGAACACCAGCGGTACCTGCTGCAGACTGGCAAATTCCAGCTTGGCGGAGAGGGCATCCGGGCGGGCGGCGATGGCCAGATCGGCCTCGTCGGCCAGGATCTTGTCCACCGCCAGCGCCGGGTCGCCGGTCTCCAGCTTGATCTCCAGCTGGGGATAACGGCGGCGAAAGCGCTCCAGTACTTCGGGCAACAGAAAGTAGCTGGCGGTGACCGAACAGAAGACCCGCAGCCGTCCCTGCAGCGGCTCGTCGCTGCGCTTGAGCTCCTGTTTGAGTTGGCGCCACTCCTGCAGCAAGGCACCGCCAAACTCCCGCAGCTTGTCACCAGCAGGGGTGAGCCGCACCGAGCGGTTGTCACGCTCGAACAGCACGCAGCCGGTCTCCTGTTCCAGTCGCTGGATGGCGCGGCTCAGGGTGGAGGGGCTGACCGCCATGGCATCGGCGCTTTTGCCGAAGTGGAGGGAGTCGGCGAGGTGGAGAAACAGTTCGAGATTGCGAAGGTCCATCTTTTTATTCCTGCGGCGTTGTCAGGCGTCCTGTAGCACGATGGCTCGGCGGCGGGAGATTGCGGGAAATCACATTTCAATTCCTGCAACGTACTGTTTCGAATATATCAGTTCAGGCAATAAGTGTCCCGCGCTATAGTGGTTTCGACAACGCCGCTATCCGGCATGGAATCAATCGAACGGAGCAATCACCATGGCTAACTATTTCAACACCTTGAACCTGCGTCAGCAGTTGGCCCAGCTGGGCAAGTGTCGTTTCATGCAGCGCGAAGAGTTCGCGGACGGCTGCAACGTGCTGAAGGGCAAGAAGGTGGTGATTGTGGGCTGTGGCGCCCAGGGCCTGAACCAGGGTCTGAACATGCGCGACTCCGGGTTGGACATCTCCTACGCCCTGCGCAAGGCCGCCATCACCGAGAAGCGCGCCTCCTGGCAGAAGGCCACCGACAACGGCTTCGTGGTCGGCACCTATGAAGAGCTGATCCCGACCGCCGATCTGGTGCTGAATCTGACTCCGGACAAGCAGCACTCCGACGTCGTCAAAACCGTGATGCCGCTGATGAAGCAGGGCGCCGCGCTTGGCTACTCCCACGGCTTCAACGTGGTGGAAGAGGGGCAGCAGATCCGTTCCGACATCACCGTCGTGATGGTTGCGCCCAAGTGCCCGGGTACCGAAGTGCGTGAAGAGTACAAGCGCGGCTTTGGCGTACCGACCCTGATCGCCGTCCACCCGGAGAACGATCCCCAGGGCGAGGGCATGGCCATCGCCAAGGCGTGGGCCTCTGCTACCGGTGGTGACCGTGCCGGCGTGCTGGAATCCTCCTTCGTCGCGGAAGTGAAATCCGACCTGATGGGCGAGCAGACCATTCTGTGCGGCATGCTGCAGGCCGGTTCCCTGCTCTGCTACGACAAGCTGGTTGCCGAGGGCACCGACCCGGCCTATGCCGGCAAGCTGATCCAGTTCGGCTGGGAGACCATCACCGAGGCCCTGAAGCAGGGTGGCATCAGCCTGATGATGGACCGTCTCTCCAACCCGGCCAAGCTGCGTGCCTTCGAACTCTCCGAGCAACTGCGCACCCTGATGCGTCCGCTGTTCGAGAAGCACATGGATGACATCATCGCCGGCGAGTTCTCCCGCGGCATGATGGCTGACTGGGCCGAAGACGATGCCAAGCTGTTCGGCTGGCGCGAAGAGACCGGCAAGTCCGCCTTCGAGAATGCTCCTGCCTATGCTGGCAAGATCGCCGAGCAGGAGTACTTCGACAATGGTGTGGTCATGGTGGCCATGGTCAAGGCGGGTGTCGAGCTGGCGTTCGAAACCATGGTGGCCTCCGGCATCTATGAAGAGTCCGCCTACTACGAATCCCTGCACGAGTTGCCGCTGATCGCCAACACCGTTGCCCGCAAGCGTCTGTACGAGATGAACGTGGTCATCTCCGATACCGCGGAGTACGGCAACTACCTGTTCGCCAACGCTGCCGTGCCGCTGCTGCGCGAGCACTTCATGCCGACCCTGCAAGCAGGGGACCTGGGCAGTGCCCGTGCCGATAGCAAGGCGGTGGACAACCTGGCCCTGCTGGCTGCCAACGAAGCGACCCGCAACCACCCGATCGAGAAGATCGGCCAGACCCTGCGTGGTTACATGAAGGACATGAAGCGTATTGCCGTCGGCGGTTAAGCCTTCGCTGAGCGGCATCGGAAGGGGCGGGGATGACGATCCCCGTTACTGGCTGGCTTAGACACCCGGCCTGTCGTCCGGATGATGCAAACAGACCGATTGATAGCAATAAAAAAGCCCCGCTCATCGAGCGGGGCTTTTGCATTCTGAAGGGCGGGAGCAATCAGGCCTTCCAGGCTTTCCAGGTGTTGATCAGGCCGTTGGTGGAGCCGTCGTGGCTGGTGACGGCCTCATCGGTGCCCAGCTCCGGCAGGATCTTGTTGGCCAGCTGTTTGCCCAGCTCCACACCCCACTGGTCGAAGGAGAAGATGTTCCAGATTGCGCCCTGTACGAAGATCTTGTGCTCGTACATGGCGATCAGGGCACCCAGCGTCTTCGGGGTCAGGCTCTTGAACAGTATGCTGTTGGTCGGGCGGTTGCCTTCGAACACCTTGAACGGCACCAGCTCTTTAACTTGGTCGAGCGTCTTGCCGGCGGCCAGGAACTCGGCCTCCACCGCTTCCTTGCTCTTGCCGAAGGCCAGGGCTTCGGTCTGGGCGAAGAAGTTGGCCAGCAGTTTCGGGTGGTGGTCACCGATGGGGTTATGGCTGATGGCCGGCGCCAGGAAGTCGCAGGGGATCAGCTTGGTGCCCTGGTGGATCAGCTGGTAGAAGGCGTGCTGGCCGTTGGTACCCGGCTCACCCCAGATGATGGGACCGGTCTGGTAGTCCACCGGATTGCCGTCGCGGTCCACGTACTTGCCGTTGGACTCCATGTTGCCTTGCTGGAAGTAGGCAGGGAAGCGATGCATGTACTGATCGTACGGCAGGATGGCTTCGGACTCGGCACCATGGAAGTTGTTGTACCACAGGCCGATCAGGGCCAGCAGTACGGGCACGTTCTGTTCATAGGCGGCAGTGGCGAAGTGCATGTCCATCTCGAAGGCACCTTGCAGCAGGGCCTCAAAGTGCTCGAAGCCGAGGGAGAGGGCGATGGGCATGCCGATGGCGGACCAGGAGGAGTAGCGGCCGCCGACCCAGTCCCAGAACTCGAACATGTTGTCGGTGTCGATGCCAAACTCGGCCACGGCCTTGCCGTTGGTCGAGAGGGCGACGAAGTGCTTGGCAACGTGGGCCTTGTCACCGGCGTGACCGAGGAACCAGTCGCGGGCGGTCAGGGCGTTGGTCATGGTCTCCTGGGTGGTGAAGGTCTTTGAGGCCACCAGGAACAGGGTGGTTTCCGGATCGATCTTCTTGAGCGTCTCGGCGATGTGAGTGCCGTCGACGTTGGAGACGAAGTGCATCTCCAGGTGATTCTTGTAGGGGCGCAGGGCCTCGGTGATCATGACGGGGCCCAGATCGGAGCCACCAATGCCGATGTTGACCACGTGCTGGATGGCCTTGCCGGTATAGCCCTTCCACTCGCCACCGATGACCTTCTCGCAGAAGCCCTTCATCTTGGCCAGTACGGCGTTCACTTCCGGCATCACGTCCTTGCCGTCAACCTCGATGGGACGGTCGGTGCGGTTGCGCAGGGCGGTGTGCAGTACGGCGCGTCCTTCGGTCATGTTGATCTTGTCGCCGTTGAACATGGCGTCGATGGCGCTGCGCAGATCGGTCTCGCCAGCCAGGTTCACCAGCAGCTTGAGGGTCTCTTCGGTGATCAGGTTCTTGGAGTAGTCGACCAGGATGTCGCCACCGAAGGTGAGGGAGAACTTGTCAAAACGCTTGGGATCCTGTGCGAACAGATCCTTGAGACGCATCTCCTTGTTGGCTGCAAAATGGGCTTCCAGTGCCTGCCAGGCCTGGGTCCGGGTTGGATTGATATTTTTCATAGGATTATCAGTCTTCCAAGTTGTGTTTGAACCTTGCAGGCAAGGCTCCCGCCAAACCTTATTATGCGAGCATTATACCGGGCACTCCGTGCGCCCCGTGTAACAGAGCATTACCAATTGTCTGCAACGAGGGAGTGTACAACCAAAACAGTGCGATTATGAGTCACCCAGTACCCCGGGATCTTGCGTTCGCGCATGCTTGTTCGGGTTGAAAAGGCTTTCATTTCAAGGGGAGCGCTGCCGTGGCTCTGGAAAGCTGGCGTGACAGATCAAAGGGTATTCAACAGACGCTCATCGGACGGTTTTTTGAGCAGGCGCAAATGGTGGGCAACAGACGCTGGCTATCATATGAGCCGAATGGACGAGATCTCCCAGGGATGGCCAAGGTATGGAATCAATGGTGTGGAATGAGGAGATCGAGATGAAAGCCCTGCTATCCCTGTTTGCCCTGAGCCTGATCGCCACCGGTCTCATCGGTTTGCTGACCCTGACGCTGGCCAATGCGGCGCCGACGCTGGAGATCCGCGTACTGGCGGTGATCGGAGCCGTGCTGGGGGGTTATGTGCTGATGCAGCCCCTGCTCAACCGGGTTGCACGCCGGCTGGGGTGAGAACGCGGTGCGACCTGGTGCGCAAGACCGGCCTGTGGCCGGTTTTTTCATGTCACAGAAGGCAGAAACGACAGTGCCAGCCCGAAGGCTGGCACTGGAGAACGCACACCGAGGATCAATCCGCCGTCTTTTGCATGTGGACCACACGCTGGGGGAAGGGAATCTCGATGCCCTCAGCGTCGAAGGTGAGCTTCACCTTCTCGTGGAAGTCGAACCAGACACCCCAGTAGTCGCCGGTCTTGACCCAGGGACGCACCACGATGTTGACTGAGGAGTCGGCCAGCGCGGCAACGGCAATGGTGGCGGCCTGCTCCTTCAGGATGCGGGGCTCTTCGCTCACCAGCCGCTCCAGGATCTGTTTGGCCTTGCGCAGGTCGGAGCCGTAGCCGATGCCGAAGGTCATGTCGACGCGGCGGGTATCCATGCGCGAGTAGTTGACGATGGTGCCGTTGAGGATGGCGGAGTTCGGCACTACCACCATCTTGTTGTCACCCGAGGTGAGGGTGGTGGTGAAGAGCTGCACCGATTGCACAACGCCATTGGTGCCTGCCACCTCGATGAATTCCCCTGCCTTGATGGGGCGGAAGATGATGAGCAGGAAACCGGCGGCAAAGTTGGAGAGAGAGCCCTGCAGCGCCAGACCGATGGCCAGACCGGCGGCACCGATGATGGCTACGAAGGAGGCGGTCTGCACCCCGACCCGGCCCAGAGCGGCGATCACCACGAACACCAGAATGGTGTATTTGAGGATGCTGCCGACGAAGTGGGTGACGGTGGTGTCCAGCTTGCGGGTCTGCATCACCTTGACCACGCCACCGCTGAGAAGGTTGGCGGCAATGTAACCGACCAGCAGGGTGATCAGGGCGGCGGCGATGTTGACCGCATACTCGATGATCAGTCCCTGGTTGTTGGTCAGCCAGGTCTGTGCTTCGGTAATGATCTCGGGTTCCATAGGATGTCCTGTTGGTGTGAAGATTTATGGCAGATGAATCTAACACTTGAGCGCGACAAGCTGGGTCGCATCTGGTGCTTGTCTCTTCTTTTGTGCCACAAAAAGCAAGGGAGGCCAAGGCCTCCCGTTTTGTCACAACCCTGCTGGCGCAGGGACGCTCGGCATGTGCGCACTCAGCTTTGCAGCTGCTGGCTGCGGATAAACTGCCACTGATCCTCAGTGGGCTTGATTTTGAACTCGGAGCGGACGTGCATTGGTTGATGCGGTCTGCTGGCTCAGCTTTGCAGCTGCTGGCTGCGGATGAACTGCCACTGATCTTCAAACCCGGCGGTGGGTTTGATTTTGAACTCGGAGCGGACGTGCATTGGTTGATGCGGTCTGCTGGCTCAGCTTTGCAGCAGCTGGCTGCGGATAAACTGCCACTGATCTTCAAACCCGGCGGTGGGTTTGATTGTGAACTCGGAGCGGACGTGCATTGGTTGATGCGGTCTGCTGGCTCAGCTTTGCAGCAGCTGGCTGCGGATAAACTGCCACTGATCTTCAAAGCCGGCAGTGGGCTTGATTTTGAACTCCGAGCGGACGAACTGGCTGATGCGGCCCTCGGTATAGGCCAGCAGCAGGTTGGCCAGCATGGTCTCGTCGAGCTGGAAGCCCTGGCCTTCCCGCAGCCGTTTCTCGCGCAGTACCTGCTTGATCTGGGTCTCCAGCTTGTCGAACAGGATGCTGATGCGATCCCGCAGCCGATCGTGTTCGCCCAGCAGGGCATCGCCATTGAGAATGCGGGTGATGCCGGGGTTGCGCTCGGCGAATACCAGCAGCAGCTGCAGTATGTGATGGCAGCGGGCCATGGTGTCCTTCTCTTCGGCCATGATCAGGTTGACCCGTGACAGCAGGGAATCCTCGATAAAGTCGATCAGCCCCTCGAACATCCTCGCTTTGCTGGGAAAATGCCGGTAGAGGGCCGCCTCGGACACGCCCACCTCGGCCGCGAGGCGTGCCGTGGTGATGCGCTGGCCCGGGCTGGTTTCCAGCATGTGGGCGAGTGCCTGCAGGATCTGATCGCGCCGACTCTGTTTCTGGTTACTGCTTGCCATGGATTCCCCTAAAAAAACAATGGCTTGATTCTATTATTTGGCACGTGCCCCAGGAGGCCGTGTGGTCTTGTTATTGGCGACCAGAAGAACCAAACCCGCCTTCACCCCGTTCACTCTGATTGAATTCGTCGACCAACTGGAAGCTGGCCTGTACCACCGGCAGGATCACCAGCTGGGCGATGCGCTCGCCAGGCTGCATGGTGAAGCTGTCGTTGCCACGGTTCCAGACCGAGACCATCAACTGACCCTGGTAGTCGGAGTCGATGAGGCCGACCAGGTTGCCCAGCACGATGCCGTGCTTATGGCCGAGGCCGGAGCGGGGCAGGATGGTGGCGCACAGACCCGGATCCTGGATGTGAATGGCCAGCCCGGTCGGCACCAGCGTGGTGTCGCCCGGGGCCAGGGTCAGCGGGGCATCCAGCAGGGCGCGCAAGTCCATGCCAGCGGAGCCCGGTGTGGCGTAAGCGGGCAGCGGGAAGTCGGTGCCGATGCGGGCATCCAGGATTTTCAGTTCAATTTGTGTCGTCATGAATCTTTTTCAATTGGATCGCCTGGCGATCGGGTGGTACTGCAGGAGCCTGGGGCTCCCGGCATGTTCAATGGGCTCATGGTCGATAATGGCGTGCAATCAGGGCGACAAGATGACGGGCGAGCGTCAGCTTATCGGCCAGGGGCAGGGCGGCTTGACCCCCTTGCCAGAAGACGGTCAGGGCGTTGTCATCGGCATTGAAACCCTGGCCTGCACGGGACACATCGTTGGCTGCGATCATGTCCAGCCGCTTACGTCGAAGTTTGTCGAGGGCGTATTGTTCCACATCCACGGTTTCGGCGGCAAATCCGACGGTGAAGGGTTTGTCTGACAACGCCCCCACATCGGCGATGATGTCGGGGTTTTTGACCAGGGTCAGCTGCATCTGGTCGTTGTCGCCGGTCTTCTTGATCTTTTGCTCGGCCACCTGGGCGGGACGGTAGTCGGCGACGGCAGCGCAGCCGATAAAGAGGTCGCACTCACCGACCCGGCTCATCACTGCTTCGTGCATCTGCAGGGCACTCTCCACATCGATGCGGGTAACGCCGGCCGGGGTGGCCAGTGCCACCGGGCCGCTCACCAGGGTCACCTCCGCGCCCGCTTCGCGCGCGGCGCGGGCGATGGCGTAGCCCATCTTGCCGGAGCTGTGGTTGCTGATATAGCGCACCGGATCCAGCGCCTCGCGGGTCGGCCCGGCGGTGAGCAGCAGCCTGACGCCTGCCAGGAGCGGTTCGGCGGCGAGCTGCTGGCAGCAGCGTTCCACCAGTTCCAGGGGATCCAGCATCCGGCCCGGGCCCACGTCGCCGCAGGCCTGGCTGCCGGAATCTGGCCCCCACAGCTGAATGCCGCGCTCGGCGAGGGTCTGAAGGTTGGCCTGGGTAGCGGCGTTGCGATACATCTGCTGGTTCATGGCTGGCGCCAGGGCGACAGTCGCCGGGGTGGCCAGGCAGAGGGTGGTGAGCAGCTCGTCCGCCATGCCGGCGGCCATGCGGGCCATCAGATTGGCGCTGGCGGGGGCGATCAGCACCAGATCGGCCCACTTGGCCAGCTCGATGTGGCCCATGCCCGCCTCGGCAGCCGGGTCGAGCAGACTGTCGGCCACCGGGTGGCCTGAGACGGCTTGCAGGGTCAGCGGGGTGATGAACTCCTTGGCGGAGCGGGTCATCACCACTCGCACCTCGGCCCCCTGATCTTTCAGGCGACGTACCAGTTCGGCACTCTTGTAGGCGGCGATCCCGCCACTGACACCCAACAGGATGCGTTTATCGGCCAATCTCATCTGCTGCTTCTCTTCCGGCTCACTCTGACTGGTCGGCTAAGATAGCACAGGCAATGGGTGGCGACAGAGGCTGACATGGGGGAGTTGTGGTCGGGCTCGCGGGATTCTTTGCTATGTTTTCTCTCAATAGCCATGAGGGAGAGACAAATGAGCATCAAGGAGTGGCCGGAAGAGGAGCGCCCGAGGGAAAAGCTGCTGCGCCGAGGGGCGGCGACGCTCTCCGATGCCGAACTGCTGGCCATCTTCCTGCGCACCGGAGTCAGCGGGTTGAGTGCGGTGGATCTCTCCCGCCAGTTGTTGCAGCAGTTTGGTTCCCTGCGGGCACTGCTGGGGGCCGAGCAGCAGGATTTTTGTGGCGCTCACGGGCTGGGACCTGCCAAGTATGCCCAGTTGCAGGCGGTGCTGGAGATGGGGCGGCGCCATCTGGCCGAACAGTTGCAACGGGGAGAGGCGCTCACCTCGCCCGGGCTTACCCGTGACTTTCTGCAAGCCCAGTTGCGGGATCGGGGGCGGGAGGTGTTCGCCCTGCTGCTGCTCGACAACCAGCACAGGGTCATCCGGTTTGTCGAACTTTTTTACGGCACCCTCGACTCGGCGAGCGTCTGGCCCAGAGAAATCGTGCAGATCGCGCTCAAACATAATGCAGCCGCCGTGATTCTGGCGCATAATCACCCGTCCGGCGTGGCCGAGCCCAGTCGGGCGGACCGCCAGATCACGGATCGGATCCTGGCCGCCCTGGCCCTGGTCGATATCAGAGTGCTTGATCACCTGGTGATCGGTGATGGCATCACGGTTTCTTTCGCAGAGCGTGGTTGGTTGTGACTGGGCTCTGGCACTGTATTAGTTGATCTTTGATCACGGATGCTGTATAAAATGCCGCCTTCTGTTTGCCCCGCAATCGAAGGCCAGCGGGGCAGATATTTGCTCGAGCAATGAAGTAAGATTTGGAGAGACTGACATGTCTAGAGTATGCCAAGTAACCGGCAAGCGCCCGGCAGTTGGTAACAACCGTTCGCACGCTAACAACGCTACCAAGCGTCGTTTCCTGCCGAACCTGCACACTCACCGTTTCTGGGTTGAGAGTGAAAAACGCTTCGTGAGCCTGCGCGTATCCGCAAAAGGCATGCGTATCATCGACAAGCGCGGCGTTGAAGTGGTTCTGGCTGAACTGCGTGCCAGCGGCGTTAAGGTATAAGGAATTAGATCATGGCTAAAGGTATTCGCGATAAGATTCGCCTGAACTCCAGCGCCGGTACTGGTCACTTCTATACCACTACCAAGAACAAGCGCACCATGCCCGAAAAAATGGAGATCAAGAAATTTGATCCCGTGATTCGTCAGCATGTGATCTACAAAGAAGGCAAAATCAAGTAATTACTTGGTTTCGCTGCAAAAACCCGGCCTCGTGCCGGGTTTTTTTATGGCTGGAATTCAGTACACTGCCGATTCGAAGGGAGGCTAGCCATGTTCAAACTGAGCCGCAAAGGCTGGAACAACGTGATCATCGTGGTCGTGTTGATCGTCATTACCCTGTTGCACCGGCTGGAGCAGGCCCAGCAGGAGAACAGTGCCAAACGCGCGCGTCCGCTGTTGCCGGAGAGTGCCGTGGTGCTGACCTGGCAGGGGCCGAGCTGGCAGATAGAGCGTATCGGCCAGGGCTGGCGCAGCGCGCCGGATCTGGGGCTTGGCAGCACCCAGCTGGCGGCCCGCATCGAGGCGTGGCAAGGCTGGCTGCTGCCCCCCGGCGAGCCCGTGCGCGGCACCCCGGTGACCCTCAAGATCTGGATCGCCGGACAGAGCGATCCGGTGGAAGTCGGGCTCTATCAGGACGACGGCAAGTTTGCCGCCCTGCTGCCCTCCTCGACCTGGCTCAGCTTGAGTCAGGCGCAATACCGTGACCTGATGCGTCCCATTCCCTGAACGAGAGATCGCCCATGCCTGAATTACCGGAAGTCGAAGTCAGCCGCCAGGGCATCTCCCCCTGGCTTACCGGCATCAAGGTGACCCGCGTGGTGGTGCGGGACGGCCGCCTGCGCTGGCCCGTGCCCGGCGAGATCCAGGAGCTGGTGGATCTCGTCATCCACCGCGTCAGCCGCCGCGCCAAATACCTGTTGCTGGAGACCGACTTTGGCACCGCCATCCTGCATCTCGGGATGTCCGGCAGCCTGCGGGTGCTGGACATCGGCACCCCGGCCGAGAAGCACGATCACGTGGATATCGAGCTGGCCAACGGCAAGCTGCTGCGGCTCAACGATCCGCGCCGTTTTGGCGCCCTGCTGTGGACCCGCGAACCGACCGAGGCCCATGCCCTGCTCGCCAAGCTGGGGCCGGAACCCCTCACCGATGCCTTCCATGCCGATTACCTGCGGGAGCGGGCGAAGGGGCGCAGCACCGCCATCAAGCAGTTCCTGATGGACAACCACGTGGTGGTCGGGGTGGGCAACATCTACGCCAACGAGGCGCTCTATGCCGCCGGCATTCATCCCAGGCGGGCGGCGGGCAACATCAGCGCCGAGCGGCTGGGCACCCTGGTGAGCGAGATCAAGCGGGTGCTGGCCGAAGCCATTCGCCAGGGGGGCACCACCCTCAAGGACTTCACCAGCGCCGACGGCAAGCCGGGCTATTTCGTCCAGCAGTTGCAGGTCTACGGCCGCGGGGGGCAGCCCTGTTTCCACTGCCACACCCTGCTCACCGAGGTGAAGATGGGCCAGCGAACCACGGTGTTCTGCTCCCACTGCCAACGCTGAAAGTGGGATTTTTGAGCCGGGATCGGCCAAGTTGTAAGAGAGTATTTCCGGTCTGTTGAAGCGGCGTCAGCCCATGACTACTATCTCGCCAGTTCAGGCTGCGAGGTAATAAAATGACAGCTAAATCAATAGACTGGGAACATTTATCCCGGCAGGGGCACTATTGTGCCCACGATATGGCCCGCTTCCTCTATCCCGAAGACAGCGCCCGCAAGACCTTCAATCGTGGCAAGTTTTTGCTGCGCAGTCTGCTCTACCGTGCGCAGTTGAACCGGGTATTCGAGCTGTTCCAGAGCGCCCCCCTGCGGGCGCTTCCCGCCCGCCACCCCGAGCTGCTCGACAAGCCGATGCGCCCCTATCGCTTCGCCTGCTCGACGGTGAACCAGCGGGTCAAGATGGTGGAGGATCACTACCGCCTGCTGCTGGGCCTGTACCCCGAGCTCATCGACCCGCTCTATCTGGGGGAGGGGATAGTGCTGGGCCATTATCCCGATGGCGGCTGGCACATCGTGCTGCGTCACGACGGCACCTTCCGCCGGGAGGCGGAGCTGGCGCTCTCCATCGTCAACGCGCGGGGGGAGCGACTCTACAGCTGTGCCTTCTCCCTGGCGGGCAACGAACAGGAGCTGGCCCTGGTGATCGGGTCGGTGCAGGGGCCAGAGCCCTGTGTCGAGCAGCCCCAGGAGCAGGTGCGGGCATTGACCCGGGCGGGTCAGGGTCTGAGACCCAAGTCGCTGGTGGTGATGCTGGTGATGGCGCTGGCCGGGGCCATGGGGGCCCACCGGGTCTGTGCGGTGCGCATGAAGGCCCACATCTTCCAGGCAAGACGGTACAGCAAGAAGAAGAAAGCCTGCCTGCAGGCGGACTACGACGAGCTGTGGCAGGAGTTTGGCGCCCTCGAGCAGGACGCCAACTTCGTGCGGCTGCAACCCGTGGTGCGCAAGCCGCTGGAGGAGATCGCCTCCAAGAAGCGGGCCATGTACCGGCGCCGTTACGAGTGGCTCGATCAGCTGGAGCTGGCGATCCGCCAGCAGTTTGCCCGCAGCTAGGCGTGCAGTGCGTTGATGCAACAAGGGCTACCCGCGGGTAGCCCTTGTTCGTTTCTGCCCATCAGGGGAGGGGATTAGCGCTGCTGTCTGGCGGCAATGGCCTGAGCCACCAGGGGGTCGACGAACTGGTGGATGTCACCTCCGTGCAGCGCCACCTCCTTCACCAGGGTGGAGGAGATGAAGGAGTTCTCCTCCGCCGGGGTAAGGAAGACGCTCTCCAGGGTAGGCATCAGGCGACGGTTCATGTTGGCGAGCTGGAACTCGTATTCGAAGTCGGAGACGGCGCGCAGGCCGCGGATCAGCACGTTGGCCTGCTGCTCCCTGGCAAAATCCACCAGCAGGCCGGAGAAGCCCACCACCTTGACGTTGGGCAGGTGAGCCGTCACCTGCCGGGCCAGCTGAACGCGCTCCTCGAGATCGAACAGCGGCCGTTTGCTCGGGCTGTTGGCCACCCCGACCACCACCTCGTCGAACAGTCTGGCGGCGCGGCCAATGAGATCGGTATGGCCGTTGGTGATGGGGTCGAAGGTGCCGGGATAGATTACCTTGTTGGTCATGCTGCTGATTCCTGAAACCGGAAAACTGGTCGCATTATAGGGGCTGTTGCCGGTTTGTCGCGACCGGGATGGCGCGGATTTCTGGCGCTGATCGGCGGCCGGGGTCGCACAAATCGGGGCCCCGTGGCGTCTTCGCTTGAGAATCGCCCTGCATCAGGCAAGAATACCCGCATCGCGCATCAAGCCTCCTTCGCTGGTGACAGGGAGCATAGGGATTTTTTATGAAACGTATTCTGGTAGTCCGCAATGACAAGATTGGTGACTTCATGCTGGCGTGGCCGAGCTTTGCCATGCTCAAGCGCTCCATGGAGTGTCATGTGACTGCCCTGGTTCCCGCCTACACGGCGCCCTTGGCCCGCCTGTGCCCATGGATCGACGAGATCATCCTGGATCCGGGTGCCCGGGCCGACAAGGAGCAGCAACGCGCCCTGCTGGCGCGCATCAAGGCGGCTGCCTTCGATGCCTCCATCTGCCTCTTCTCCAACACCCGCAATGCCAAGTTGGTGTGGAAGGCGCACATTCCCTACCGGCTGGCACCAGCCACCAAGCTGGCCCAGGTGCTCTACAACCAGCGTCTGGTGCAGCGCCGCTCCCGCTCCCAGAAGCCGGAGTACGAATACAACCTGGATCTGGTGCGCCGCTTCCTCGCCGATCAGCATCAGACCGTGGTGGAGCCACAGGGTCCCTACCTCGACTTCGACCCCGAGAGCCTGCTGCAGGTGCGCGAGCAGGTCGCCGCTCGTCTCAGGCTCGACGCCAGCCGCCCCTGGCTGATGGTGCATGCGGGCAGCGGTGGCTCGGCCAACAACCTCTCCATCGAGCAGTATTCGCGCCTCATCATCAAGCTCAACCAGGCCTGTCCCGAGTTGCAGTGCGTGCTGACGGCAGGCCCGGGGGAGGAGGGGAAGGCGGAGCAGTTGGCGGCCGAACTGCTGGCCCATGGGGGCAACGGCTGGATCTATCGCTCCGACGAGGGGCTGCCGAAGTTCTGCCAGGTGATGGCCAACGCCGCCCTGTTCGTGGCGGGCAGCACGGGGCCCCTGCACATCGCTGCGGCCATGGACGTGCCGACCGTCGGTTTCTTCCCGGCACACCGTTCGGCGACGCCGCTGCGCTGGCGGCCGCTCAACGGCGAGGGGCGCCATCTGCCCTTCAGCCCGCCGGAAGACAGCGACCACCCGGAGGACATGAGCCAGCTCGATCCCAAGGCCATGGCGGCAGAGATCGCCCGCTGGGCGCCGCCCTTCTGGCGCGCCGAGCGCTGAGAGCGCACACAGAACATACAGACAGGGCCCGCGTGGCCCTGTCTGTATGGGGATGCGCCCTGCTGGCAGGCCGGCCTACCGGGCGTGGCTCCCGACAGCCCCTTGACGGGCCTGCCCGGGCCCCGGGCAGGGGAAACCTGGCGGTATAAGCCGGAGTCGGGTCATGTTGCCAATATCCATGCATTCGGCTTATAGCGGCCAGTTTTCGTCCGTGGCGCCCAGGTTTGCGCCGTGAGCGGCCCCGCGAGGGCTGCGCCCGCTCCATGGCAATGGGGTTTGCCCCTTGTTCCGCTGGAACAAGGGGTGAGTGATTAATGCGATGTTTGAGGCGCGATGCCCTATTTCGGCTGCTGGGGCTGCTGGCGAACCCAGAGATCGGCGTATTTGACGAAGGTGGAGTGGGCGGAGAGGATGGCCAGCAGCAGGCCCTGCTTGCCGTCGAGGAAACCGGCCTTGAGCAGGTACATCTTGAGGAAGCAGCCGACGGCGTGGACCAGCCCCTGGCCGAGGGATCCCTTCTTGCCGCGGGCGGTGCGCTGATCGGCCCAGGCGCGGGCGTAGCCGGCGGATTTGACCAGGTAGTGTTCCAGATCCCGGTAGGTGTAGTGGAGGAGGTCGCCCTGCAGGTTGACGATCTTCATGTTGGCGCGCACCTCCACCTTCTCGTGTACCAGCGCCTCGTTGTAGCCGGTCAGCGCCTTGGGGTAGAGGCGCAGCACCCGATCCGGGTACCAGCCGCTGTGGCGGATGAAGCGGCCGAACACCCAGGAGAGGCGCGGGATGGAGTAGATGGTGTCGCTGGCCGGGTTGGCCATGACCCCCTGGATGGCTTCCCTGAGTTCGGGGGTGAGCCGCTCGTCCGCGTCCAGCCACAGCACCCACTCCGACTGGACATGGGACTGGGCGAGGCGGCGCTGACGGCCGAAACCGGGCCAGGTGGTGTTGACGAAGAAGCGGGCGCCAAATTCGGCGGCGATGGCCGGGGTGTCATCCTGACTGCCGGAGTCGAGAATGACGATTTCATCCGCCAGGCCTTCGAGGGAGGCGAGGCAGGCACGGAGGTTGTCGGCTTCGTTCTTGACGATCAGGACGGCCGCCAGGGTCGGTTTTTTCACAGGCAAGGGACTCTTGTTGGTGCCCGGTGGGCGGGTCATGCTCGGATTGGCGCCCATTCTAGCCTAAAACCCCGCGCGGGGCATGACCTGAGGGCCCGGTGGGCCCGCTTTTGAATGCGGGGGAAGGGGGATCTCTGCTACCCGGCAGTCGGTGGCCCAGGGCACGCCGTGTCCGGGTGGAAGAGAGCCTCAGGAGGGATGCGTGGGGGAGCAGATCCTGCCAGGTAGGCGTTTTGCGGGAGCAGACGGGTATCTTCTGTTATTTCTTCGGCCTTTCTTGGGGCATAATCTCGCCCAGTAATGATCAACAGCCGGGCCAGTCCCGAGAGAAGACGCGCGATGAAGATATTGGTGATCGGCCCCTCCTGGGTCGGCGACATGGTGATGTCCCAGAGCCTCTACAAGGCGCTCAAGAGCAACCACCCGGGCAGCGAGCTCCATGTGATGGCGCCGGCCTGGTGCGTTGCGCTGCTGGAGCGCATGCCCGAGGTGGACAAGGCCATCCCCATGCCGCTTGGCCACGGTGACTTCAAGCTGGGGGCACGCCGCCGCCTTGGCAAGCAGTTGGCCACGGAGCAGTACGATCAGGCCATCATCCAGCCCAACTCCATGAAGTCGGCCCTCATCCCCTGGTTTGCCAGGATCCCGGTGCGCACCGGCTGGAAGGGGGAGCACCGCTTCGGTCTGCTCAACGATATGCGCAGCAACAAGCAGGCCTTCCCGCTGATGGTGGAAGGCTATGTGGCTCTGGCCTACCCCAAGGGGCAGATGAAGAGTCGGGACGACATTCCCGCTATTCCCCATCCCTCCCTGCACGTGGATCTCATCAACCAGGGCAAGGCGCTGGAGCGGCTCGGCCTGAATCGTGCCCGCCCTGTGCTGGTGCTCTGTCCGGGGGCCGAGTTCGGCCCGGCCAAACGCTGGCCGGAGGGGCACTACGCCGTGGTGGCGCAAAAGCACCTCGACGAGGGATGGCAGGTGTGGATCTTCGGTTCGGGCAAGGACGTGGACGTGGCCAACACCATCCGCGATCGGATCAACCCCCTGTCGCGCCCCAACTGCCACGTGCTGGCGGGCAAGACCAGCCTGCACGAGGCGATCGACCTGATGGCCCTGGCCGGTCGGGTCATCGCCAACGACTCGGGCCTGATGCACGTGGCGGCCGCCCTCAACCGGCCGCTGATCGGCGTCTACGGCTCCACCTCGCCCCTCTATACCCCACCGCTGGCGGACAGGGTCGAGATCGTCCACACCGACATCGAGTGCCGCCCCTGCTTCAAGCGCACCTGCAAGTTCGGCCACCTCAAGTGCCTGATCGAGCTGATGCCGGAACAGGTCATCGAGGCGGGAAATCGGCTGGAGCGTGGGGAAACGGCAGATCTGACCATAGTGCGGCAGCCGGTGGAATCCTCTGCTGCTGAACCAGGTAATAGCTAGCATGATCTACCGGTTGCTCTACAACCTGCTGATCCACCTGGGGTTGCCCCTGGCGCTGCTGGCGCTCTACAAACCCAAAAAAGGCAAGCCCGGCTTCGGGGCGCGCTGGGCCGAGCATCTGGGACGATTGCCGCCGACCGGACAGGAGGCTCCACTCTGGATCCATGCGGTGAGCGTGGGGGAGACCCTGGCCATCACCCCCTTCATCCGCGCCCTCAAGGCCGAGCGCCCCGAGCTGCCCATCCTGCTCACCACCACCACCCGCACCGGCGCCGAACAGGCGGCCAAGCTTGGGGATCTGGTGGTGCACCGCTATGCGCCTCTCGACTACCCCTGGGCCGTCTCGGCGTTTCTGAGCACCGTCAAGCCCCGCGCCCTCTGGGTGATGGAGACAGAGCTGTGGCCGAACTGGCTGGCGGCCTGCGAGGCACGCCACCTGCCAGTGACCATCCTCAATGCCCGCCTCTCGGAGCGATCCTGTCAGCGCTATGGTCGCTTCCAGGGTGCCTTCGATGCCCTGAGCCGCCCGCTGACCCACCTGCTCTGCCAGCATCAGGACGATGCGGATCGCTTCCATCGGCTGGGGATAGGGCGCAACCGGCTGGCGGTGACCGGCTCCATCAAGTTCGACATCCAGTTTGGCGACGAGGTACAGGCCAGGGGCCGTGCCCTGCGCCAGCAACTGGGGGAGGCACGACCTGTCTGGATCGCCGCCAGTACCCACCAGGGGGAAGACGAACAGGTGCTGGCCGCCTTCGATCGGGTGCTCAAGGCCCACCCCTCCGCCCTGCTGATCCTGGTGCCGCGCCATCCCGAGCGTTTCGATCGAGTGGCCGAGCTGTGCGCCCCCTACGGTTGCGTGCGGCGCACGGCGGGCAGTGCGGTCGGCGAGAGCGACAAGATCTACCTGGGTGACACCATGGGCGAGCTGCCGCTGATGTTGGCGGCGGCGGATCTCGCCTTTGTCGGTGGCAGCCTGGTGCCCGTGGGCGGTCACAACCTGCTGGAACCGGCGGCGCTGGGCAAACCCTGCCTGACCGGCCCCGTCTATTTCAACTTCAGCGACATCACCCGCCAGCTGGTGGTCCAGGGGGGGGCTGCCGTGGTGGCGGACGCCGAGGCGCTCGGCCACCGGGTGAGCGCCCTGCTCGGCGATGCCCCTGCCCGCCGCGAGATGGGGGAGCAGGCCCGCGCCGTGGTGCTGCGCAATCAGGGGGCGCTGGCGCGCACCCTCTCCCATTGCCTCGCCAGCCTGGAAAGTGACGACTGAGGCGGGGCGGCGTGGTGGCCGCCCCGCCAGCATGTCTGCCAAACCCCGGGAGACAATCCGCGCCTCTTTCCTTTATGCTCTGCCCTTTGCCCCTGACCCTGTGATGCCCCGATGAACCGCGCTCCCCTGCTGTTGATGATACTGGTCACCCTGCTGGCCGCCGCTGGCTGGCTCTTCTCGAAAGAGGCGATTCGCGAACTGCCCACCGCCGCCTTTATCGGCAGCCGCTTCCTGCTGGCCGCCCTGCTGCTGTTGCCGCTCGCCTGGTTGCGCGAGCCGCCCCCCAGTGGCTCACAACTGCTGCGTGCCGCCGGGTGCGGCACCTTGCTCGGGGCCAGCCTGCTGTTCTGGGTTACCGCCATCAGCCAGAGCGATGCCCTCGGCAGCGGCGCCTTCATCATGAGCGTGGCCACCCTGATGGCGCCGCTCGCCGCCTGGGCCGCCTTCAAGGCCAGACCCGGCCGTCACTACTGGCTGACTCTGCCCGTGGCCGTCGCGGGTCTGCTGCTGCTCTCCAGCAGCACTCACTGGGGCGTGTCGCTCTCCCTGTTCTGGTTTCTGGCGGCGGCCGCCACCCTGGGGGTTCAGCTCGCGGTGCACCGCCACTTCGCCCAGTCCATCCCTCCTACCTGGCTCACCTGCATCCAACTGGCGGTGACCGGGCTGCTCGGCACCCTGCTCTCCCTGCTGACTGAGCAGTGGCCCGCCGACATCAGCCAGGGCATCTGGGGCTGGTTTGCGGCCAGCGTCCTGATCGCCACCACTCTGCGTTACTGGCTGCTCACCCACGCCCTGAGCCGGATGACCACGGCCCACGCCGCCCTGCTGATGCTGCTGGAACCGGTCTGGACCCTGATCTTAAGCACCTTCTTCTATGACGAGCCGCTGGGCCCCGCCAAGCTGGCAGGCGCCGGCCTGGTGCTGGGCGCCCTGGTGCTCTACCAGCTCCCCCTTCTGCTGCGCAGCCGAAGGCTGAAGTCACCGGTCTAGCCTGAACGGGCGACAAACCTAAGTGGTTCGGAAAAGCGAGAGGGTCTGCATGGCAGACCCTCTTTGCGTGATGGTACATGTCGGGCTCCCTTTGCTCGGGGTTGCCATCAGTCAGGCGGCTGAGCGCTGCGGGAAACGAGCATAAGAAAGCCCCCGGGTGGCGGGGGCTGGTGCATCGATGAGGGAGATCACTCGATGTTCTGGATCTGCTCGCGCATCTGCTCGATGAGGACCTTCAACTCGACGGCGGACTGGGTCACTTCGGCGTTGATCGACTTGGAGCCCAGCGTGTTCGACTCGCGGTTGAACTCCTGCATCATGAAGTCGAGACGACGGCCACAGGCGCCACCCTTCTTCATGATCTTGTTGGTTTCGCTGATGTGCATCTCCAGGCGATCCAGCTCTTCGGCCACGTCGATCTTCTGGGCCAGCAGCACGATCTCCTGCTCGATGCGGGCCGGATCCAGCTCCACCTTGGCTTCGGCCAGCCGGTCGGTGAGCTTCTGGCGCTGCCACTCGATGATCTGCGGCAGGTGCACGCGCACCTTCTTCACTTCTACCTGAATGCCCGCCAGACGCTGTTCGATCAGGGCCTTGAGGTTGGCCCCTTCGCTGGCGCGGGAAGCGAGGAAATCTTCCATGGTCAGGTCAAATCCGCCGAGCAGCTCGGTGGCAACCGCATCCATGTCCTGCTCGGCGGCAGCCATGACGCCCGGCCAGCGCAGCACGTCGACCGGGTTGAGCTGGCCCTGGCCCGCCTCTTTCATCACCCAGTTGGCGCTGTCGATGATGAGCTTGGCCAGCTCTTCATTGATGTGGAGCTGGCTGGCAGCGGCTTGCGCGGCCTCGAAACGCAGGTTGCACTCCACCTTGCCGCGCTGCAGCTTGGCGCGGAAGCGCTCACGCAGAACCGGCTCCAGGCTGCGCAGTTGTTCCGGCAGGCGAATGTAGGTCTCCAGATAGCGCTGGTTGACCGAACGAATTTCCCAAACGGCTGTGCCCCAGTCGCCCTTGAGTTCCTTGCGGGCGTAGGCGGTCATGCTGTGAATCATTGATTGTTCCGGGCTTGATGAAGTGTGGGGCCAGTATACTCAGCCAGCCCTGCTCCGTCAGCCGACAGCGTGGTTTTAGCGGCTGATATTTGGGCTGGGATCACTTATACTCCTGCGCCAATTCAGCCAGCCCAGAGGTCCGTCCCATGTCACGTCCCAGCGATCGCACTGCCGCGCAGCTTCGTCCGGTCACCATTACCCGCCACTTCACCAAGCATGCTGAAGGGTCCGTGCTGGTGGAATTCGGCAACACCCGCGTGCTCTGCACCGCCAGCGTCGACACCAGCGTGCCACGCTTCCTGAAAGGGAAAAATCAGGGCTGGGTGACCGCCGAGTATGGCATGCTGCCGCGCTCCACCCACTCCCGGATGAACCGCGAAGCGGCCTCCGGCAAGCAGAGTGGCCGCACCCTGGAGATCTCCCGGCTGATCGCCCGCTCCCTGCGCGCCGCAGTAGACCTGACTGCGCTGGGCGAGCACTCCATCACAGTTGACTGCGACGTACTGCAAGCCGACGGCGGTACCCGTACCGCCGCCATCACCGGTGCCTGTGTGGCGCTGGTGGATGCGCTGAACTGGATGGTGGAGAAGGGGCTGATCAAACAGAGCCCGCTCAAGCAGATGATCGCGGCCGTCTCCGTCGGTATGTATGAAGGGGAAGCCATCTGCGATCTGGAGTACATCGAAGACTCCGCCGCCGAGACCGACATGAACGTGGTGATGACCGAAGATGGTCGCATCATCGAGGTGCAGGGTACCGCGGAGGCCGAACCCTTCACCCATGAAGAGCTGCTGGCCATGCTGGCCCTCGCCAAGGGCGGTATTGCCGACATTATTGCGCTGCAGAAGCAGTCACTTGCATGATTTTAAAAACGCGGCATTGACCGCGTTTTTTTATACCCCACACAAGTAAACGACAAGCCAAGTAAGGAGCCAGAATGAAAGCCTACCAGCGTCAATTTATCGAGTTCGCCCTGGAGAAACAGGTCCTCAAATTCGGTGAATTTACCCTGAAATCCGGTCGTAAAAGCCCCTACTTCTTCAACGCCGGTCTGTTCAACAGCGGCCGCGATCTGGCCCGTCTCGGCCGCTTCTATGCCGCCGCCCTGATGGATGCCGGCATCGAATTCGACGTGCTGTTTGGCCCGGCCTACAAGGGGATCCCCATCGCCTCCGCCACCGCGGTGCAGCTGGTGGAGCAGCACGACGTGGACGTGCCCTGGTGCTTCAACCGCAAGGAGGCCAAGGATCACGGCGAGGGTGGCAATCTGGTGGGCAGCCCGCTCAAGGGGCGCATCATGCTGGTGGACGATGTCATCACTGCCGGCACCGCCATCCGCGAATCCATGGATCTGATCCAGGCCAACGGCGCCTCCCTGGCTGGCGTGCTGATCGCGCTGGACCGTCAGGAGAAGGGTAAGGGCGAGCTCTCCGCCATTCAGGAAGTTGAGCGTGACTACGGTGCCCACATCATCGCCATCATCCAGATGAGCGACTTGATCCAGTATCTGGAAGAGAAGCAGGCCGAACAGCCGGAGCTGGCGGCGCAACTGGCCGCCATGAAGGCTTACCGCGCCCAGTACGGTATCTGAGTCGCCGCGCATACCGCGCAATAGTTGAAGGCGGCGCCCGTTTGTTCTCTGGCAGCAAACGGGCGCCGTTTTTTCATCTGCAAAAAGTGGATCATGTGGCTTGAGCTTACCCTTACAGTAAAGGTTAGGGTTTGCCAGTCGGCGTTTTGTGGTGCCGACGGGTTCCTGGGAGGAACAACATGACCACTCATCTTCAATCACCCATTCATCTGCAGTTGCCGCTCAGCGGCATGAGCTGCGCCAATTGCGCCGGCCGCATCACGACCGCCCTCAACAAGCTCGATGGGGTTTCGGCCACCGTCAACTTCGCACTGGAGCAAGCCGCCATCGAGCTGGCCAGCTCTGACCGTTTGCCGGCGGTGCTGGAGAGCATCAAGGCGCAGGGTTACGACTACGGCAGTGAGACCATCCTGTTTCAAATCACCGGCATGACCTGTGCCGGTTGCTCGGCCCGCCTGAACAAGATGCTGGCGGCGCTGCCCGGCGTCATCTCCGCCGACGTCAACTTTTCCATCGAGCAGGCTCGTATCGTGCTGGTACCCGGGGTGCAGACGCCCGCGGCCCTGCGCGAGCAGATCGAGGCCCTCGGCTTTGGCGCCCAACTGGCGCAGGGCTCGGCCAGCGGCCGCCGCCAGCAGTTGCTGGAGCGGGAAGCGCAGGAGGCCGCCAGCGCCCGTCAGGCGCAAACCCGGGTCATCGTCTCGGCTTTGCTTACCCTGCCGCTGCTGGCGGGGATGCTGGCCATGGCCGGGTTGTTCCCCTGGCATCTGCCCGCCTGGCTGGAGCTGGTGCTCGCCACCCCGGTGCAGTTCTGGATTGGGGCCCGCTTCTATCGCGGCGCCTGGCTCGCCATCAAGAACCGCTCCGCCAACATGGATGTGCTGGTGGCGACCGGTACCAGTGCGGCCTACTTCTACAGCCTCTATCTGCTGCTTAATCTGGGGGTGGCCGCCAGTGGCCAACTCTACTTCGAGGCGAGTGCCATCATCATTACCCTGATTTCCCTCGGAAAACTGCTGGAAGCGCGAGCCAGACGCAGCACCCAGTCCGCCATTCGCGAACTGATGGCGCTGCGGCCGGAAACCGCCACCGTCTGGCGCGGCGAGCGCTGGCAGATCGTCGCCATCGACGAGGTGCTGCGCGGCGACAGGCTGCGGGTGCTGGTGGGGGAACGGGTGCCGGTGGACGGCAGAATCGTGAGCGGCGAGAGCGAGCTGGACGAGTCGATCCTCACCGGTGAGAGCCTGCCGGTGCCCCGCGGTGAGGGCGACAAGGTGCTGGGCGGTGCCATCAACCGCTCCGGCGTGCTGGAAATTGAAGCCACTACGGTGGGGGAGGACTCCAGCCTCAGCAAGATCATCGCGCTGGTAGAGAACGCCCAGATGGGCAAGGCCCCGTTGCAACAGCTGGTGGACAAGGTCTCTGCCGTGTTCGTGCCGGTGGTGATGGCCATCGCCCTGTTCACCCTGCTGGTGTGGTACGCCATCAGCAGCGACTTCGGTCAGGCGCTGCTGGCGGCGGTGGCCGTGCTGGTGATCGCCTGTCCCTGTGCGCTGGGGCTGGCGACGCCGGCGGCCATCGTCACCGGTACCGGGGTGGCGGCGCGCCACGGCATTCTGATAAAAGACGTGGATACCCTGCAGAAGGCCCACGCCATCAAGGCGCTTATCTTCGACAAGACAGGTACGCTCACTCAGGGCAGGCCCGTGCTGGCGAGCTGGAGCGGCACAGCCGAGCAGCTGCGTCTGGCCGCCGCTCTACAGCAGGCGAGCGAACACCCGCTGGCGCTGGCCATGCGCGAGGCGGTCGGCAAAGAGGCGATGCTGCCCCAGCCGGAAGCCGTCGAGGTGCGGGTCGGTGCCGGTATTGTCGGTCAGGTGGCGGGCCATAGGGTCGCCATCGGCAATGGCTCTCTGCTGGCCCAGCTCGGTATTGAACCGTCACAACACGATGAACAACCCGCCGACGGCGCGACCCGGGTCTGGGTGGCCATTGACGGCGTGGTAGCTGGCATTGCGGCGCTGGCCGATACCCTGCGCCCCGAGAGTCCGGATGCCATCGTCACCCTGCGTCAGCGCGGCATCGCCAGCTGGCTGGTGAGCGGTGATGGACCGGTGCCGGTGGCCCATATTGCCGCCAAGCTGGGGCTGGACGGGGCGTTCGACTCCGTGCTGCCGGCCGGCAAGGTGGAGAAAGTAGAGGCGCTGCGGGCGCAAACCAGCGGGCTGGTCGCCATGGTGGGGGACGGGGTGAACGACGCTCCGGCGCTGGCGGCGGCGGATGTGGGTATCGCCATGGGCTCCGGCTCCGACGTGGCGATGGAGACCGCCTCCATCACTCTCATGCGATCCGACCCGCGGCTGGTGGCCGATGCCATCGACATCTCGGCGGCCACCTGGCGCACCATCCAGCAGAATCTGTTCTGGGCCTTCGTGTTCAACATCATCGGTATTCCGCTGGCGGCGCTGGGTTACCTCAGCCCCGAGCTGGCGGGGGCGGCCATGGCCCTGAGCAGCATCACCGTCTTGAGCAATTCCCTGTTATTGAAGCGCTGGCAGCCCCGGGCGGGCAGCCTGCGTGCATCTGAATCCCAAAGGAGTCATTCATGAACATCAGCAAGGTCGCCAAGGCCACCGGCCTGACCGCCAAGACCATCCGCTACTACGAGAGCATCGGCCTCATCTCGTCGCCGGTGCGCAGCGACAACGGGTATCGCAGTTATACGGATGCCTCCCTGCGGGAGCTGCGCTTCGTCAAGCGGGCGCGGGAGACCGGCTTCAATCTGGAGGAGTGTCAGGAGCTGCTGGCGCTCTATCGGGACGAGCACAGAACCAGTGCCCAGGTGAAGAAGCTGGCCCAGGAGAAAATCGTCGATCTGCGCTCCCGCATCGCCGGTTTGCAAGCCATGCTCAGCGCCCTCGAGGAGGTGGTGAGCTGCTGTCACGGAGATGCGAATCCCCAGTGCCCCATCCTCGACGAGCTGGAGAAAGGGTGAGGGAGGGCTGCGCCATTCGACCCTGCAGAAAAGGGTCTGTCGGGGCCTGTGCGAGAGAGGACGCGCTGAGTGGCAGCTTAATAGCGATCGATTGATTGTTGAGCAGGAAAGGGGAGTGTTAAACTGTGCGGCTCTTGTACAGGGAGTACCCAGTTGACACAGAGTGTGAAATATCAGGTGCGGCGGGCCATCATGGTCCAGCTCTATACCCATGCCTCCTTCAGCCTGCCTTGCCTGGGGCTGCTGGCGATCAGCTGGAGCCTGCTGTTCCACGATTACCTGCCGGCCAGCGAGTCGCTGGGCTGGCTCGGTCTGGTCCTGCTGCTGTTGCTGGGGCGCTGGTGGCATCTGCGCTGGCGCCAGCCCAGGCTGGCACAGCTTCCGCTGCCGGTGCTCGAGCGCGAGCTCTTTGTCGGGGTGACCATCACCTCCATCGTCTGGGCACTGGGCGTGCTGCTCTACATGGACAAGCTGCCCGACACCTATCGTGCCGCCATGATGATGCTCTCCAGCCTGATCCTGACCGGCAGTGCCATCATGCTGTTCGGCAGCCGTCGTACCCTCTATGGGGCCGTGCTGCCCCTCGGGTTTGCCATGTTGTTCGAGCTCAGTGGCGGCAACACCCAGGAGCGTATCGTCTCCTGCATGCTGGCGGGGTATCTGTTCGTCTTTCTGCCGACCCTGCTGCGGCGCCTGCGGCGGGATCAGGTGGCCTCTCTCTACCACAGTTTTTCCAATGCGGATCTGGTGGCCGAGCTGAAGGCGGTCTCCGAGCACCTCAAGCTCACGTCCCGCCTCGACGGTCTGACCGGCATCGCCAACCGGGCCCATCTCGACGACTCCCTGGCGCGCGCCTGGCGTCGCTGCCACCGTGCCAGGGCGCCTCTCTCTCTGGTGCTGGTGGATGTGGACTACTTCAAGCAGTTCAATGATCACTATGGTCATCAGGTGGGGGACCAGTGCCTGCAACAGGTGGCGAGCCTGCTGGCCGAAGTGCTGCGGCGGGAAGACGATCTCGCTGCCCGTTACGGCGGAGAGGAGTTCGCCCTGCTGCTGCCCTGCACCACCTTGCAGGGGGCCATGCAGATCGCCGAGCAGGTGCGTACCTCGTTGCGAGCCCTCGGCATTCCCCACCACAAATCCCGGGTCTCGGGGCGGGTCAGTTGCAGCTTCGGGGTGGCGACCCTGGTGCCGGATCAGCATCACTCCATTGCCGAGCTTATCCAGAAAGCGGATGCGGCGCTCTATCAGGCCAAGCATAATGGCCGGGATCGTATCGAAGTAGCCTTGATGGGTAAGGTTGCCTGAGTTTCACAAGACAGATTAAAGAGGTCGTCTATGCAATGTCATCGTATCGAAGAGCTGCTGGAACTGCTGCAGCCTGCCTGGATCAAGGAGCAGGATCTCAGCCTGGTGCAGTTTGTTGCCAAACTGGCCGAGGAGGCGGGATTTGACGGTCCGCTGTCCGCACTGACCGACGACATGCTGATCTACCACCTCAAGATGCGGGAATCCGACAAGCAGGCGATGATCCCGGGGCTGGCCAAGGATCACGTGCCCGACTTCAAGGAAGCCCTGCTCAAGGCCCGCGGCATCAAGTAATCCTGGCGTCATATCGCCATCAGAGAAAGGTTTCAAGAGAATCTGTGAAAAGGCGCATAGTCAACTGGCTATGGGCCTTTTTTGTTGCCTGAAATTGCGACGGGACTCGAACTATAGATACATTTAACCCACACAATTAGCAGGTTGTTTAAGATATAATCGCTTTCATAACAATATGAGTGGAGCGATGTGTTGCAATGGCCGACAAGGACAAGATCGACATCAAGGATGTGACCGGTGACGTCACCGGGACTTTCAATCCCAACACCTTCAAGGCGGGAGATGACAGGTTCAACCCCGGCAACCGCATCTATGTCCGCTCCCAGACCGGCTACTGGCAGCGGGTGCGCAAGGCCATGGGCTGGTTCTTCGTCGCGCTCTTTGTCCTCCTGCCCTGGCTGCGTTATGACGGCCGTCAGGCGGTGTTGTTCGATCTGGAGCACCAGCAGTTCCATATCTTCGGTGCCACCATCTGGCCGCAGGATCTCACCCTGCTGGCCTGGGTCTTCATGATCGCGGCCTTCGCCCTCTTCTTTGTGACCACCTTCCTGGGCCGGGTCTGGTGCGGCTACCTCTGTCCCCAGACGGTGTGGACCTTCCTGTTCATCTGGTTCGAGGAGAAGCTGGAAGGGGCCGCCAACAAGCGTCGCAAGCTGGATGCGGCGCCCTGGAGCGGCGAGAAGCTGGCCCGGAAGGGCGCCAAGCACCTGGCCTGGATCCTGCTGTCGCTGGGCACGGGGCTGACCTTCGTCGCCTACTTCCAGGATGTCTTCCACCTGGTGCCCGATTTCTTCACCCTGCAGGCGGGAGGCTGGGTCATCTTCTGGGTGCTGTTCTTTGCCGCCTGCACCTATGGCAACGCCGGCTGGATGCGCGCCATCATGTGTATCCACATGTGCCCCTATGCCCGCTTCCAGTCCGCCATGTTCGACAAGGACACCTACATCGTCGGCTATGACAGCCAGCGTGGCGAGACCCGCGGCGCCCGTGGTCGCAAGGCCGATCCCAAGGCTCTGGGGCTGGGGGACTGCATCGACTGCGACCTCTGCGTGCAGGTCTGCCCGACCGGTATCGACATCCGTGACGGTCTGCAGTACGAGTGCATCAACTGCGGCGCCTGTGTCGACGCCTGCGATCAGACCATGGAGCGGATGGGGTATCCGAAGGGGCTCATCAGTTACACCACCGAGCACAAACTGGCCCACAGTGAAACCCAGGTGGCGCGGCCCAAGCTGATTGGCTATGGCCTGGTGATGGTCGTCATGCTGGGGGTCTTCGTCTATAACGCCATGTCCATCATGCCCATGGGGCTCGACATCCTGCGGGATCGCAACCAGCTGTTCCGGGAAAACAGTGAAGGGCTCATCGAGAACACCTATACCCTGAAGATCCTCAACAAGACCCTGAACTCCCAGACCTACCGGCTGGACGTGGAAGGGCTGCCGGAGTACCAGTGGTTCGGACCCCGCGAGGTGACCCTGAAGGCGGGCGAGATCTATACCCTGCCGGTGAGTCTGGCGGTGGATCCCTTCAACCTGAAGCGCCCCACTCTGGACGTCCAGTTCGTGCTCAAGCGGGAAGGCGCGGCGCCGGACGACAGCAAGGGGACCTTGCGCCAACCGAGCAAGTTTATCAGCAGGTTGTGACGGCAAGGCGCACCGCCATGCACGGAAACGGCAGACAGTGGTGATAGAATGGGGCGCAACAGCGCCCCTTTTCTATGGTGGATGACATGCGTTTCAACTATTCCGACCTCAATCCCGATCTCATCATGGATGCCATCGATCTCAGCGGCTTGCGCATCGACTCCGGCCTTATCGAGCTCAACAGTTACGAGAACCGCGTCTATCAGTTCCAGGATGAGGATCGCCGTCGCTACGTGGTGAAGTTCTACCGCCCCGGTCGCTGGAGCCGGGCACAGATCCTGGAAGAGCACGCGTTTGCCGCTCGCCTCTGTGAAGCTGAGATCCCGGTCGCCGCTCCCATTGCCTTTGCCGGCGAGACCCTGCTGGAGCATCAGGGCTACCCGTTTGCCATCTGGCAGAGCGTCGGGGGGCGTCAGTTCGAGGTGGACAACCTGGACCAGCTGGAGTGGGTGGGGCGTTACCTCGGTCGCATCCACAGCGTCGGTGCCAGCCATGCCTTTCATCACCGGGTTCCGCTGGATGTGGAGAGCATGCTGCACGAGCCGCGTCAGTTGCTGGCGGCAGGCGAGTGGTTGCCGAGCGGGCTGGCCAAGTCCTTCTTCGGGGTGCTGGACGAGCTGATCCGGCACGTATGCGACGCCATGACCCTGGATGTGGCACGCATCTCCCTGCATGGGGACTGCCACCCGGGCAACATCCTGTGGCGTGACGGCCCCCTGTTTGTCGATCTCGACGATTGCCGCACCGGCCCCGCCATCCAGGATCTCTGGATGATGCTGAACGGGGAGCGTCATGAGCAGCAGATCCAGCTCGATACCCTGCTGGCGGGGTATGAGGAGTTCATGGAGTTCGACCCGCGGGAGCTGGCGCTCATCGAGCCGCTGCGTGCCATGCGCATCGTCCACTACATGGCCTGGCTGGCAAGACGCTGGGAAGATCCCGCCTTCCCCCGCCACTTCTCCTGGTTCAACACCGAACACTACTGGCGCCAGCAGATTGCGACCCTGCATGATCAGCTCGAGGCATTGAAGGCCCCGCCGCTCAGCCTGATGCCGCAGTGGTAGGGGCGCGAACCCGGAAGATCGCCACGCCACGGGGCGTCCGTTGGTGGTGTCGCCCGTACCATTGCCACAGCGGCAAGGTGCCCGTGGGAGGCGGGATGGCGGTCCCGCCTGTCTGCCTTTGCCATTGACGGCACGAGGGTGAGGCAATAGGCTTGGACTGCTTCGGTTCGCCGGGCGTGCCTCACAGTGATCCCTTAACAGGAAACGTCATGAAAAAAGTACTATTTTTCCTCGCTGCCATGCTGATGATCCCCATGGTTCACGCCGCCCCGCAATTCAAGGAAGGTGTCAACTATGACGTGGTCAGCCAGACCGGCAGCGCCCAGCCGGAAGTGATGGAGTTCTTCTCCTATTTCTGCCCGCACTGCGCCAAGTTCGAGCCGATTGCCGAGGATCTGAAGAAGAGCCTGCCGGAAGGCGTGCCGATGAAGAAGAACCCGGTGGCCTTCCTGGGCCGTGAAATGGGCCCCGAGATGCAGCGTGCCTACGCCGTTGCCAATCTGCTGAACGTGGAAGGCAAGCTGACCCCGGCCATCTTCGACAAGATCCACACCCAGCGCCAGATCCCCCAGAGCCGCGCCGACGTGAAGCAGGTCTTCGTGGACAATGGCGTGCCGGCCGAGGAGTTCGACGGTGCCGTCGACAGCTTCGCCGTCTCCGGCATGGTCTCCCAGTTCGATCGCAACACCGAGAGCTACAATGTGCGCGGTGTGCCGGCCTTCCTGGTCAACGGCAAATACATGGTGAAGATTGAATCCATCACTTCCCAGGAGCAGTTCAACCAGCTGGTGAAATTCCTGCTGGCCAAGAAGGACTGATCATTCCTGAGTCGATACAAAAGCCCGCCGGTGCAAACCGGCGGGCTTTTTGTTTGGCGTCTCGCGGGCCTGACTCAGACCCCGACGTGGAAGGCCTGCTTGAGGTTGCGAATGAAGTCCGCATCCCGGCAGAGGGTCTTGCCCGGGCTGTCGGATATCTTGGCGACCGGGCCGCCGTTGCACTCCATCAGCTTGAACACGATGTTCATCGGGCTGACGCCGGGCAGATCGCAGGTGAGCTTGGTGCCGATGCCGAAGCTGGTGTTGATGCGGCCGCGGAAGTGGCGCAGCAGCTCGACGGCCTTGTCGAGGTTGAGCCCGTCGGAGAAGACCAACGTCTTCTCGGCAGGGTCGATGCCGAGCCGCTGATAGTGGCTGATGGCCTTCTCGCCCCATACCACGGGATCGCCGGAGTCGTGGCGCAGCCCCTGGTAGCGGCTCGCCAGCTCGAAGTCGAAGTCACGCAGGAAAGCATCCATGGTGATGCAGTCGGTGAGCGCGATACCGAGGTGGTTGGTGAATTCGTCCAGCCAGCTGGTGAGGGCGGCGCGCTGGCTGAGCTCCAGCGGGAAGCCGAGCTGCTGGTGGGCCTGGAACCACTCGTGGGCCTGGGTGCCCACCGCGGGCAACCGGTACTTCTGGGCCAGCAGGTAGTTGCTGGTGCCGCGAAACGCCGGCAGCCGCTCCTTGAGGCGACCCACCACGGCGTCTTGTACCGCGAGGGAGAAGCGGCGACGGGTGCCGAAGTCGATGAGGTTGAACTCGCTCATCTCCTCCCGGCTCAGTTCCCGCTCCAGCTTGTCGATCTTCTGATCGAGCCGCTCCAGTGCCTGGCTGACACCGAACTGGGGATAACGGAAGCGGTTACGCATCTCGCTGATGATGGCGAGCACCGGGATCTCCCACAGGATCACGTCCTGCCAGGGGCCCTCGACCCGCACATTGATGCGGCCATCCTGCTCGAACACCTTGAGCAGGGAGGCGTCCAGCGGCTTGCGGCGCAGGTGGTCCAGGTAGTCGGGCGTGAAGAAGGGGCGTTCGGCCAGGAAGTCGAGTTCGGACCGGGTCAGGCGCAGGGAGCCGGCGAGGCGCAGTTGTTCCTCGATCTGGCCCATCATGGGCAGCAGGTCTTCTTCGTTGCGGCTGTGGAACTCGGCGACGACGTCGGCATCCGGATAGCGATGGAACACCGCCTGCTGCATGTGCAGCTTGTAGGCATCGGTGTCGAGCAGGCTGTGGAGGATGGGAGGCATATCAGGCTCCTGTGATGAGTGCTGCGCGGGCAACGCACTCTGGCTGCATCTGTGACGGGTGGGCGCCGGTGTCGGGTGGGCAGTGGAAAATGGAAGGCATGTCATGCATCCAGCAGGCGTTGAATGTCGGCCAGGGTCTGGGCCAGCTCGGCGCCGGCCTCGATCATCCGGGTGCGGGCCTGGTCGATTGTCTCGGGGGCGATGCCGCGGCAGGCGTCGAGGTGGACGATGACCCGGAAACCGGCGCGACGCAGTTGCAGCACGCTGGTCTTGACGCAATAGTCGGTGGCGAGGCCGCCGACCAGCACGGTAGTGACGCCGCGGGCTTGCAGAAACTCGATGAGCCCGGTGCTGCGCCGCTCCGCCAGGTCGTGATAGCAGGCGCCATAGGGATGCAGGTCCGGCTCGACCCCCTTCCAGACGAAGAAGTCGTAGTCGATGGGGGCGGGCAGGCCGTCGAGCAGCTCGAACCCAGGTGTGCCGGGCACGCAGTGGGCCGGCCAGGTGAGATCGGCATTCGCCAGAGCAAGGGGTTGCAACATGGCGCCGGGTTCGGTCACCACCCAGGGGGCGTTCGCGGGGTGGGCATCCTTGCTGCCGGTTCGCAGGGTGGCGAGGGCAGCCTGGGCATTGAGCGCCGCTACTATGGTATCCCCGCCAGCGACGGGCAGCTCGTTCGGGCAGAGGGGGGTGAATCCCTTCTGCGCATCAATATCCAGGCTGGCGATGATTCCCATGGATGGCTCCTTCACATAATATTCTTGTGATATTATCTACCAAACATTATTAGAAGGCGAGCAGGTCGACCAGGATGCCGAGAATGAGTCTGGATATGGTGGTGCTGCGGTTGCGCGAGGAGCGGCTCGAGCTGCTTCTCGAGACCCGGGATCGCCCCCCCTTTGCCCACTGCTGGCAGTTGCCGGCCCTGCGCATCGACGAGACCCGGGATCGGGATCTGGACGCGGCTCGCCATCGCCTGCTGGCAGAGTGGGGGCTAGAGCACTGCTACAGCGAGCAGGTCTGTACCCTCGGCAGCCTGGAGCGGGATCCCCGCGGCTGGTCCACCACCCTCGTCTATCTCTGTCTGGCGGATCCCGATGGGGGGGCGGTGCGCGGTCGCTGGCATCCTCTGGACGATCTGCCCGGCCTGCAACTCGCCTTCGATCACGGCAAGCTGGTCGCCATGGGGCTGGAGCGGCTGCGCATCAAGAGCCGTTACAGCACCCTGCCGCTGCATCTGCTGGGGGCAGAATTCACCCTCTCCGAGGTGCAACGGGCGTTCGAGATCGTCCTGCAGACCCCCATGAACACGGCCGCATTTCGCAAGCGGCTCCACCGTGCCGACATCCTGGTGGACACAGGGCGCAAGCGCACCGGCAAGCAACGTCCCGCCATCCTCTATCGGCTGGAGACCCCCTGTTGCGTCATGTTCGATCAGGTGATGCACGGTGCGGAAGCATAAGCCGATGTCTGCGAAAGCCGGATTGTCACCCCATAGCGGGTCTGGTGCACTGGCACCTCACACAGGAAGTCAAAGCATGGGAGAGACGGGAATGCACAAGGTGCTGGTGAGCGCCTGTCTGCTGGGGCAGCCAGTACGTTACGACGGCCAGAGCAAGGGGATTGTCAGCGACTGGCTGCAGGCGCTGGGAGCCGAGGGGCGGGCGCTGGCCTTCTGCCCCGAGGTGGCGGGTGGCCTTCCGACGCCACGCCCCCCTGCCGAGCGCCAGGGGGAGCGGGTGGTCACCGAAAGCGGGCTGGATGTGACGGAGGAGTTCGATCGGGGCGCCGCCCTTGCGCTGGCCCTCTGTCAGCAGCAGGACATTCGCTTCGCCCTTCTGAAGGAGGGGAGCCCCTCCTGCGGCAGCGGTCGCATCTACAATGGCCGCTTCGAAGGGGTTTCACTGGCGGGAGAGGGCAAGACCACGGCTTTGCTGCGCCGCCATGGCATCGCGGTGTTCAGCGAGGATCAGCTGCCCGAGCTGGCCTCAGCGCTCGCCTTGGCTGCCTGCGGATCGGTCTGAGCCGCCGCATCGGCCGCCTGCCACTGAGCCAGCATGTCGTCTTTTTCCTTCCAGCGTGCGTTCAGCCACTCCTGGAAACCGCGTTTGAACTGCTTGTCGTTGAAGTAATCCCCCACCAGTTGCTCGTCCACCGGCAGCTCCTCGATCCGCACCCGGATGCGCTTCATCTTCCCCATCAGGAAATCCTTGAAGGGGGTGTCGGAGTTGTCCGGGTAGCTGATGGTGACGTTGATCAGGCTGTCGAACTGATCGCCCATGGCTGCCAGGGTGAAGGCGAGTCCTGCCGCCTTGGGGGGCATGAGATGGCGATAGCGGGAGCGGGTGGCCTCGCGCTTCTGATCGGTGAAGCGGGTCCCCTCCACGAAGTTGATGACGGTGGTGGGAATGTGGCGAAACTTCTCGCAGGCGTTGCGGGTGGTCTCGATATCCTTGTCCCGCAGATGCGGATTTCTTAACAGAAACTCTCTCGAATAGCGGCGCATAAAGGGCATGTCCAGCCCCCAGCAGGCGAGCCCCAGCAGCGGGATGTAAATGAGCTCGTGCTTCATGAAGAACTTGGGCACCGGCAGCCGATTGCGAAACAGGTGGCCTAGCACCACGATATCGGTCCAGCTCATGTGGTTGCTGATGATGAGATACCAGCCATCCTTGCGCAGCCGGGTATTGTCCTCAATCTGCCAGTCGATGCGGGTAGTGAGGCGGATCACCAGGGCGTTGCAACCGAGCCACAGGCCCATGAAGCGATTGTTGAGCCGGCTGCAGGCGCGACCAAAGGCCGGCACGGGCAGCAGCAGTTTGGCCAGAGAAACCAGCAGGATCAGGCTGGCACACAGGGCGGTAAACAGTATGGTCAGGCCGGCGCTGATGAACAGCACCAGGGGGCCCGGGAGCAGGTTTGGCATGAGTGTCTTACTGCGTCTTGTCCGCCAGCAGCTTATCCAGGGTCTGGTCCTTCTCGTGCCAGATCCCGTTCAACCACTGTTGAAACTCTTGTTGGAACTCGGGGTCATTGAAGTAATCCCCCACCAGATTGCGTTCGATCGGCAGAAAGCGGACCCGAACCTTGATCTCCTTGACCCGACCGCACATGAAGTCCCAGTAGCTGGGGACGCCGCCGGGATAGGCGATGGTCACATCCACCAGCTTGTGCAGTTGATCCCCCATGGCCGCCAGGGTGAAGGCGATGCCCCCTGCTCTCGGGTGCAGCAGATGACGATAGGGTGCCCCTTGCTTGTCGTGCTTGCCGATGGTGAAGCGGGTCCCTTCCACGAAGTTCATCACACTCACCGGCATATGGCGGAAACGGGCACACGCCTTGCGCGTGGTTTCTATGTCTTTTCCCCTCAGATGCGGATGCTTTTCCAGAAATTTTCGGGAATAACGCCGCATGAATGGGAAATCCAGCGCCCACCAGGCCAGACCGAGAAAAGGTACCCAAATCAGTTCTTTCTTGAGGAAAAACTTCAGGAAGGGGATTTTTTGATTAAAAATCCGCTGCAATACCAGTATGTCGACCCAGGATTGGTGGTTGGCAATCACCATATACCACTCATTCCGGCGCCCTTTGTCCACTCCGACCACATCGAAAGGGGTGTTGATGATGGTTTTCTGGATCAGATTGTTAAAACCTATCCAGTGGGTGGCGCAGCCGTCCAGGAGGGTGTTGCAGAGACGTCGCCCCCCCTTGAAGGGCAGCAGCAGCTTGATGAGGCCAAGCAGCAGGACGGGGACAAACCAGAACAGGGTGTTGATGAAATAGAGCAGGGTCGAGAGGCTGCCGCGCAGTCGCTCTATCAGCTTGTTGGGCATGGTGGAATCCGTCTTCGTATCGGTGGATGGCAACCAAGTGGTCAGATCTGTGGCCATAATATCAGCCGGCCCACGACTAGACCATGGTGGCGCCCTTTCCGGGTCGGGAGGTGGCTGCTGCCGTTCCCCCGCTCACTGGCCCCCGCGCAGCCGTGACAACAGCCTGTCCATGGCACGATAGCCCAGGGCTTCGATCAGATGCGCTCTCTCGATGGTGGCGTGTCCCGCCAGATCGGCGATGGTGCGCGATACCCGCAGGATGCGGTGCCAGGCCCGGATGCTGAGCCCCAGCTTCTGGATTGCACCCTCCAGAAACTCGGCATCCTGTGGCGATAATCTGCAAACATCTTCGATTTCACGACTATCCAGCAGATTGTTGAGTTTTCCGCTGCGACTCAGCATGCGCTCTCGCGCCCCCAGCACCCGTTCGCGTATCTGCTGGCTCGATTCCCCCCGCTCCGCCTTGCCGGTCAGGCTCCCCCTGGGCAAGAGCGGGACCTCTACCGTCAGATCGAACCGATCGAGAAAGGGGCCGGAGAGCTTGCCCAGATAGCGCAAGATCTGATCCGGGCTGGAGCGGGTCTGGCCGTCGCCATAATGGCCGCAGGGGCTGGGATTCATGGCACCCACCAGCTGGAAGCGGGCGGGAAAATCCACCTGGCGGGCGGCGCGACTGATGGTGATGTGCCCGGTTTCCAGCGGCTCGCGCAGGGAGTCGAGCACCTTGCGCTCGAACTCCGGCAGTTCATCCAGAAACAGTACCCCGTTGTGGGCGAGGGAAATTTCGCCAGGCCTGGGATGGGTACCCCCGCCCACCAGCGCCACCGCCGAGGCGCTGTGATGGGGCGTGCGATACGGCCTGTGGTGCCAGTGGCCGGCGCGGGGGGTGAGGCCGCCGATGGAGTGAATGGCGGCGGTCTGCTGCGCCTCCTGTTCGCTCAGCGGTGGCAGAATGCCGGGCAGACGGCTGGCCAACATGCTCTTGCCGGTGCCGGGGGGGCCGATGAACAACAGGTTGTGGCTGCCAGCTGCGGCGATCTCCAGCGCCCGCTTCGCCTGGGACTGACCGATCACGTCCTGCAGATCCGGCACGTCGGGCAGGGTCTCCGCGCTCTGGGGTTCCGGCAGCGGCAGTTCGTACTGGCCCGCCAGCCAGGCGGTGACCGCCAGCAGCTGGTGGGCGGTGCGCACCTCGGCATCCTGTATGAGGGAAGCCTCCGGACCGTTCTCCCGTGGGACCAGCAGGGTGCGCCCCGCGTCGCGGCAGGCGAGCACCGAGGGGAGCACCCCAAGCACGGGGCGGATCTCGCCCGTCAGGGCCAATTCCCCTAAAAATTCGTGATCGAGCAGGTATTTTGCGGGTATCTGCTTGGATGCGGCGAGAATGCCGATGGCGATGGCCAGGTCGAAGCGGCCCCCCTCCTTGGGCAGATCCGCAGGGGCCAGGTTGACCGTGATGTGCTTGGCCGGAAATTCGAAATTGCCGTTGAGCAGGGCGCTGCGCACCCGATCCCGCGACTCCTTCACCGAGGTTTCCGGCAACCCCACCATGTTGAAGGCGGGCAGGCCGTTGGAGAGGTGCACCTCCACCGTGACTTGTGGCGCCGCTATCCCCAGGCTGGCACGGCTATAAACAACAGCTAATGACATAAATACCGTCCTTGGTTTGATGTATATGCTGGTTAACCGTTTTTTATTAGTTTTTTGTTCCAGTGGTCAGGTTTCAGAGCAGTTAAAATCAGAGTCTTGTCAGGTAAAAAGTGCTTGCCCAATAAAAATCACCGTGCTAGTTCTAATAGCCATTCGCGGCAAGCTCCGCTCCCATTTCACAGGATTTCCGGTTGTAACTATGAACATGGCCTCCCGTTTCGTCAGCATTATTGTGGTCCTAGTGGTGATTATTATCTCACCGCTCGGGGCTCGTTTGGCTGCACGGAACAAGGGATAGACCCACCACCGGACAGAACGAAACAAGCGACCCCCGAGCCTCACGGCCCGGGGGTTTTTTTTCGACCAAAGGACAGGATTTTCCACATGAACGGCGCGCAGTTTTTGGTACAGGCTCTCAAGAAACAGGGTGTGACCCAGGTGTTTGGTTACCCGGGCGGGGCCATCATGCCGGTCTACGACGCCCTGTATGACGGTGGCCTGGCCCATCAGCTCTGCCGCCACGAGCAGGGTGCCGCCATGGCTGCGGTGGGTTATGCCCGCGCTTCCGGTCAGGTGGGGGTCTGCATCGCTACCTCTGGCCCCGGCGCCACCAACCTGGTCACCGGCCTCGCGGAGGCACTGCTCGACTCTGTACCGCTGGTGGCCATCAGCGGCCAGGTGCCCTGCGCCGCCGTCGGTACCGATGCCTTTCAGGAAGTGGACGTGCTCGGCATGTCCCTCTCCTGCACCAAGCACTCCTTCATGGTGACGGACCCGGCGGATCTGGGACGGGTCATTGCCGAAGCCTTCGCCATCGCCACCGAAGGGCGTCCGGGCCCCGTGCTCATCGACCTGCCCAAGGATGTGCAACTGGCCGCCGTTCCCTCTCAAAGCCCGCTGTTTGCCGTGGAGGAACCCGACCCCCTGAATCCGGCCGAACTGACGGTCGCCCGTACCCTGCTGGCCGGAGCTGAGCGTCCGGTACTCTACGTCGGCGGCGGGGTGGGCATGGCCAATGCCGAGCAGCAGCTGCGCGACTTTGCCGCCACCACGGGGATGCCGGCGGTCACCACCCTCAAGGGGATAGGTGCCCTCGACCCCGACAGCCCCGTTTATCTGGGCATGCTCGGCATGCACGGTACCAAGGCCGCCAACCTGGCGGTACAGCAGTGCGATCTGCTGGTGGTGGTGGGCGCCCGTTTCGATGATCGGGTGACCGGCAAGCTGGAAGAGTTTGCCCCCGAGGCGAAGGTGATCCACTTGGATGTGGACGCCGCCGAGTTCGGCAAGCGTCGCGCCGCCGATGTGGGCATCACCACGGATCTCAAGCGTGTGCTGCCCGCCCTGGCGATGAGGCTGACCCTCGACCCCTGGCGCGAGCACTGCGCCACCATGGCGCGGGAATACGCCTTCCGCTACGACCATCCGGGTCAAGCCATCTACGCCCCGTCCCTGCTCAAAGAGCTTTCAAGCCAGCTGCCTGACACCAGCGTGGTGGCCTGCGACGTGGGTCAGCACCAGATGTGGGTGGCCCAGCACATGCGTTTCACCAGCCCGCGCAGCCACCTCTCCAGTGCCGGCCTCGGCACCATGGGCTTCGGCCTGCCCGCCGCCATCGGCGCCAAGATGTCGCGCCCCGATGACGAGGTGGTGCTGGTGAGCGGCGACGGCTCCTTCATGATGAACGTGCAGGAGCTCGGCACCATCCGCCGGGCCCGGCTCAAGGTGAAGATGGTGCTGCTGGACAACCAGCGCCTCGGCATGGTGCGCCAATGGCAGGAGCTGTTCTTCGACGGTCGCTACAGCGAGACCAATCTGTCCGACAACCCCGATTTCGTCGCCCTGGCTGCCGCCTTCGGCATTCCCGGCGAGACCATCACATGCAAGGAAGAGATAGGTCCGGCACTGGATCGCCTGCTGGCGAGCGAGAGTGCCTATCTGCTGCATGTGGCTATTTCAGAGGAAGAAAATGTCTGGCCCCTGGTTCCGCCAGGAGTCGCCAACCACAAGATGATGGAGCAACGCCCATGAACCAGCTCAATACCAGCACCCTGGAAATCCATGCCCAACCCAGACCCGAAGTGATGGAACGGGTGCTGCGGGTGGTCCGTCACCGCGGTTTCAATCTCTGCGCCCTCAACATGGAGCAGGATTGCCAACAGCTGCGGATCACGGTTACTGTCGAATCGGTACGTCCCATCCAGCAGTTGTGGAGCCAGCTGGTGAAGCTGGTGGATGTCTCCCGGGTCGATGCACTGGAACAGCAACCCCGGATCAGAGCTTAAGGAGCCAAGCCAATGTCACAGCCTTCCCAATCCGCCGCCCACCCCCAATACATCTGGTTCAACGGCAAGCTGGTCCCCTGGCAGGATGCCCAGGTGCATGTCATGAGCCATGCCCTGCACTACGGCTCCTCGGTGTTCGAGGGGGTGCGCGCCTATGACACTCCCAAGGGGACCTGCATCTTCCGCCTGCAGGAGCACACCCGCCGCCTGTTCGACTCCGCCAAGATCTACTGGATGGACGTCCCCTACAGCGAGTCTGAGGTGAATGAAGCCTGCCGCACCGTGGTGCGCGAGAACGGCCTGAAGAGCGGCTACCTGCGCCCGCTGGCCTTTGTCGGCAACGTGGGGCTGGGGCTGCATCCGCCGCTGGATGCCAAGGCCGACCTCATGGTCGCGGCCCTGCCCTGGGGCGCCTACCTCGGTGAAGAGGGGCTGAAAAACGGAGTGGATGTGTGCGTCACCTCCTGGAACCGGCTCGCTCCCAACACCATCCCGACCGGTGCCAAGGCGGGGGGCAACTATCTCTCTTCCCAGCTCATCAGCCGCGAGGCCAAGCGCAACGGCTTCGCCGAGGGGCTGGCGCTGGATGTGAACGGCTATCTGAGCGAAGGGGCGGGGGAGAACCTGTTTCTGGTGAAGAACGGCGTGCTGTTCACCCCGCCCGCCACCGCCGCCATCCTGCCCGGCATCACCCGCGACACCATCATGACGCTGGCGCGCGACTTGGGTTACGAGGTACGCGAGCAGGCGCTGCCCCGTGAAGCGCTGTACGTCGCAGACGAAATCTTCATGACCGGCACGGCGGCCGAGGTGACCCCGGTGCGCTCGGTGGATCGGATGAAGGTGGGCGCCGGTTGCCGTGGCCCGGTGACCGAGCAGTTGCAGAACGCCTTCTTCGGCCTGTTCAACGGCAAGACCGAAGACAAGTGGGGCTGGCTGACGCCGGTCAACGACTGATGAGAGCGGGGAGGCGTCACGCCTCCCCGAGTCGCTTCCGGTGAAGGCTCCCCGAGGTGCCTTCACCAGGATCGATTCCCGATCCGCGAATCACACATTCATGTTGAAAGACAATGCGCCCCAGGGGCATTCAGGGAGTAGAGACAATGCCGAAGTTGAGATCCGCCACCACCACCCACGGACGTAACATGGCCGGGGCCCGCGCCCTCTGGCGTGCCACCGGCATGACCGATCAGGATTTCGGCAAGCCCATCATCGCCGTGGTCAACTCTTTCACCCAGTTCGTGCCGGGCCACGTCCACCTCAAGGATCTGGGCCAGCTGGTCGCCCGCGAAATCGAGGCCGCCGGCGGCGTCGCCAAGGAGTTCAACACCATCGCCGTGGATGACGGCATCGCCATGGGCCACGGCGGCATGCTCTATTCCCTGCCGTCCCGGGAGCTCATCGCCGATTCCGTGGAGTACATGGTCAACGCCCACTGCGCCGACGCCATGGTCTGCATCTCCAACTGCGACAAGATCACCCCGGGGATGCTGATGGCTGCCCTGCGCATCAACATCCCGGTGATCTTCGTCTCCGGCGGCCCCATGGAAGCGGGCAAGACCAAGCTTTCCGACCAGATCATCAAGCTGGATCTGGTGGACGCCATGATCCAGGGTGCCGACCCCAAGGTCTCCGACGCCCAGAGCGACCAGATCGAGCGCAGCGCCTGCCCCACCTGCGGCTCCTGCTCCGGCATGTTCACCGCCAACTCCATGAACTGCCTGACCGAGGCACTGGGTCTCTCCCAGCCGGGCAACGGCTCCCTGCTGGCGACCCACGCCGATCGCGAGCAGCTGTTCAAGCTGGCGGGCCAGCGCATCGTCACTCTGGCCAAGCGCTGGTATGAGCAGGACGATGCCTCGGCACTGCCGCGCAACATCGCCACCAAGGCGGCGTTCGAGAACGCCATGGCGCTCGACATCGCCATGGGCGGCTCCACCAATACCGTGCTGCACCTGCTGGCGGCAGCCCAGGAGGCGGGCGTCGACTTCACCATGGCCGACATCGACCGCATGTCCCGCAAGGTGCCCCAGCTGTGCAAGGTGGCGCCTTCCACCCAGAAGTACCACATGGAAGACGTGCACCGCGCCGGCGGCGTGGTTGCCATCCTGGGTCAGCTGGAAAAAGCGGGCCTGGTGCACGGGGATACCCGCAACGTGCTGGGTACTTCCCTGGTGGAGCTGCTGGCCGAATATGACGTCAGCCGCAGCAATGACAAGGGGGTTCACGACTTCTACCGTGCAGGCCCTGCCGGCATCCGTACCACCAAGGCGTTCAGTCAGGATTGCCGCTGGCCCGAGCTGGATCTGGACCGCGCCGAGGGGTGCATCCGCTCCTTCGATCACGCCTACAGCCAGGAAGGTGGCCTGGCGGTCCTCGCTGGCAACCTCGCCCTCAACGGGGCCATCGTCAAGACCGCCGGGGTGGACGAGGAGAACCTCACCTTCCGCGGCCCGGCCCGGGTATTCGAGAGCCAGGAGAGCGCGGTGAGCGGCATTCTGGACGGCACGGTGAAAGCCGGTGAAGTGGTGGTGATCCGCTACGAGGGCCCGAAAGGGGGCCCCGGCATGCAGGAGATGCTCTATCCCACCACCTATCTCAAGTCCATGGGATTGGGCAAGGCATGCGCCCTCATCACCGACGGTCGCTTCTCCGGCGGTACCTCGGGTCTCTCCATCGGTCATGTCTCCCCGGAGGCGGCCTCCGGTGGCACTATCGGTCTGGTGGAGGATGGCGACATCATCAACATCGACATCCCGGCCCGCAGCATGGTGCTGGAGGTGGCAGACAGCGTGCTGGCTGCTCGTCGCGCCGCCGTCTCTGCCCGTGGCTGGAAGCCGGTCGATCGTCAGCGCGAGGTCTCCTTTGCCCTGCGCGCCTACGCCATGTTCGCCACCAGCGCCGACAAGGGCGCGGTGCGCGATCGCACCCTGCTGGGGGAGTGAGAGAATGAACTGTCATGATATGGGCGCATTGCGCGCCCTTCGCCACGAGACGGGGGTATAAACCATGGTCTCTGCGGCGGATTATCTACGCAAGGTACTGCTCTCCCCCGTCTACGAGGCGGCGAGGGTCACCCCTTTGCAAACCCTGAAGAAACTCTCCGAGCGGCTCGGCAATCACGTCAGCCTGAAGCGGGAGGATTTGCAACCGGTTCACTCCTTCAAGCTGCGCGGCGCCTACCACAAGATCGCCACCCTGACCCAGGAGCAGAAAGAACGCGGCGTCATCGCCGCCTCTGCCGGCAACCACGCCCAGGGGGTCGCCCTGTCGGCCGCCAAGCTCGGCATCAAGGCGATCATCGTGATGCCCAAGACCACGCCGGACATCAAGATCGACGCGGTGCGCCGTCAGGGCGGCAACGTCATGCTGTTTGGCAACAGCTTCGATGAGGCCTACGGCGAGAGCCGCCGACTCGCCGAGTTGGAGGGCTACACCCTGATCCCGCCGTTCGACGACGTCGAGGTGATCGCGGGCCAGGGCACCATCGGCAAGGAGCTGCTGGAGCAGGATACCCACCTCACCCACGTCTTCGTGCCGGTGGGCGGCGGCGGCCTGGCCGCCGGGGTGGCGGTCTACATCAAGCAGCTGCTGCCGGATGTGAAGGTGATCGGGGTGGAGGCGGAGGGGTCCGCCTGCCTCAAGGCGGCGCTGGCGGCCGGCGAGCCGGTCAATCTGGAGCGGGTCTCCCTGTTTGCGGACGGGGTGGCGGTCAAGCGCATCGGCGAGGAGACCTTCCGCCTGTGCAACCAGTATCTGGACGAGGTGGTGACCGTCTCCAACGACCAGATCTGCGCCGCGCTGAAAGATATCTTCGATGACTGCCGCGCCATCGCCGAGCCGTCGGGGGCCTTGTCGCTGGCCGGTCTCAAGGCCTACAGCGAGCGGGAGCAGGTGAAAGGGGGTCGGATGGCGGCCATCTTGTCCGGCGCCAACGTCAACTTCCACAGCCTGCGTTACGTGTCGGAGCGCTGCGAGATCGGCGAGAAGCGCGAGGGCATGCTGGCGGTGACCATCCCCGAGCGCAAGGGCGCCTTCCTCGACTTCTGTCGCCAGCTCGGACCCCGCATGGTGACCGAGTTCAACTACCGCTATGCGGATGCCGAGCAGGCGTCGCTGTTCGTTTCGGTGCGCCTCACCGGCGGTGACGAGGAGCTGGGCCAGATCATCGATCAGCTCGGCGGCAACGGCTATCCGGTGGTCAACATGACCGAGAGCGAGCTGGCCAAGAACCACGTGCGCTACATGATTGGCGGCCGCCCGGCCCGGCCCCTCGGTGAGCGTCTCTACAGCTTCAAGTTCCCTGAGCAGCCGGGGGCCCTGATGCGCTTCCTCGAGACCCTGGGCTGTCGCTGGAACATCAGCCTGTTCCACTACCGCAACCACGGCGCCGACTACGGACGGGTGCTCTGCGCCTTCGAGCTGCCGGACGAGGACGTGGCGGCTTTCCACGACTACCTGCACGAGATTGGCTACGGCTGGAAAGAGGTGAGCGAGGATCCCGCCTACCGCCTGTTCCTGGCGAGCCAGGGCAGTCAGTGAGCGGGGAGCCATCACCTTGCCAGATGAAAAACGAAGAGCCCGGCTCTTCGTTTTTTTATGGGCAACGCGCCGGCCCCCATGATTGGGGGCTCGGTGGCTGATAATGTCGCCAATATCACACTCCTGAGTCCCTGGTCGTTTGAGGCTGGTTGCAGATGGGATAATCTGAATGCGGGGCTTGGGTTCAGGGCCCCGTCAGGGAAGAGAGACGCAGCCGCGTCATAACAATTCATTGCAGGGGCTCATCCATGAACAGATCTATGCTCGCCGTCCTGATCGGCGCTTTGATGGCAACAGGGACGGTGCAGGCTGCCGCCCAGGACAACACCTGGTATGTCGGCGGCAAGGCCGGCTGGTCAAATTATTACGGGGTGGATTACAACGCCCAGGTCGAAGAGCTGTTCGATGCGACCAAGGTGAACGAGAACAGCGATGATCTCGGTCTGGGGCTGTTTGCCGGTTATCAGGTGAACAGAAACGTGGCGATTGAGCTCGGCTATGACTGGCTCGGCAAGTATCAGGTGGACAAGCACTACTCGGGCAACGGGGTTGATTTCGCACTCGATGGCGAGGCCAAGGCCCAGATGGTGCAGGCCACCATGAAGATTATCCTGCCTGCAACCTCGGCACTGGATATCTACGGTCGTCTCGGGGGTGCCTATGCCTGGACCGAGAGCTCACTCAACGTCAGGGCCAGCGATGGCACCAGCAGCCTCTCCGAATCCCATGAGGGCAACAAATATCATGGTGCCGCCTTTGTCGGGGCGCTGGGGGTCGAATACGCCATCGACAAGGATTGGGCCGCCCGCCTCGAATACCAGTACACCACCCCCCTTGGCAAGACTTCCCTCGACGAGTCAGGCATCGAGATGGACAACGGCCTGCTGTCGGTCGGCATGCTCTATCGCTTCGGCCAGATCGGCGACGAGCCGGTGGCACCAACGCCTGCGCCCGAACCTGCGCCCGCCCCGGCCCCCGTGCTGGTAGAGAAGCAGTTCAGCCTGGATTCCGATGTGCTGTTCGAGTTCAACAAGGCGACCCTGAAGCCGGCCGCCAGTCAGGCCCTCGACAACCTGTTTGCCCAGATCCTGGCGGCCAATCCGAAAGACGGGGTGGCGACGGTGATCGGTCATACCGACCGCATCGGCTCGGAGGCCTACAACCAGTCCCTCTCCGAACAGCGTGCCCGCACGGTGGCGGATTATCTCATCGCCAAGGGATTGTTTGCCGACAAGGTGCGTGCCGAAGGGCGGGGAGAGTCTTCGCCCGTGACCGGGGGCAGCTGCCCGGATGGCGCGAAGGCGCAGATGATCGCCTGCCTGGCCCCGGATCGCCGGGTCGAGGTGCGCCTGACCGGGGTCTCCCAGGTCGCCGAATAAGCCATCTGTGCCTTGCTATTAAACAACGAGGGGGCCAAGGCCCCCTCGTTGTTTATGTGGGTGTGAGCCGTGACGTTTGCAGCCGCTTGGCGCAATGACTCACCATGATCAGCAGCAAGGCGCCGGGCAGCACTGTTTGCCAGAGGAAAGGCCAGGACTGGGTGGTGAGCAGGATCAACAGTGGATTGGCTCCGGCGGGGGGGTGGATCAGCCCCAGTCCCTGCATGAGTGCAATGGACAGGCCCACACCCAGCGCCAGCTTGAGTTCCATCGGTAGCGGGAGCAATTGCACCACCAATCCCACGGTGGCCGATAACAGGTGGCCTCCCAGCACGTTCTGCGGACGGGCCAGCGGACTGTCCGGCAGTGAGAAGAGCAGCACACAGCTTGCCCCGAACGGTGCCATCAACAGGGTTGACTGCCAGCTCATGTCCAGCCAGCCGAGCAACATTATGGCCAGGCAGGCACCGAGCCCTGCCAGCCAGGCACTTCGCCATCGTCTTGTTTCCATCTCCTGTCTCCTTGTCTGTGCCGGATCACTTGATCCAGCCTGCGACATTAGGTAGACAGATCGGTGTACTTCAAGAGGAAATTCACCATGAGCGAAAAACGGCAACAGCTGATGACGACAGCCTATCGGCTGTTCAATCGTCACGGCTTTCACGCCACCGGCATCGATCGCATCTGGGCCGAGGCGGGCAGTACCAAACGCACCCTCTATCGCCACTTCCCCACCAAAGATGCCTTGATCGAAGCGGTGCTGATGGCACGGGATGCGGAGTTCTTTGCCCTGCTTGATGCCAGGATGGATGGGGTGTCGGGGCGGGAGGCCAGGTTGCTGGCGCTGCTCGATGGCTTTGCGGACTGGTTTGGCCGCAGCGACTTCTACGGCTGCAACTTCATCAACGCGAGCGCCGAGTTCTCCGATCCTCGCCACCCGGTGCGCAAGCTGGTGGTGGCCCACAAGCGTGCGTTGCTTAACTGGGTCAGGAAGGCCCTCGAATGCACCGAGGTGCAGGCCACCGGGTTATGCCTGCTGCTGGAAGGGGCCGTGGTGATGGCCCACAGCTATGAGCAGCCCCTGGCTCTGGAACAGGCCAGGGTGTTGGCGGAGGCCGTGCTGGCAGAGCCGCGCTAGTTCAGCTCCGTGGGGTCGATATCCAGACTCCAGCGCACCCGCTTGGTCTCGGGCCACCCCTCCAGCTCCTTCACCGCCCAGTTGAGCAGCTGGGCCAGCGGTGCCCGGCTGGGCCCCTGCACCAGCAGCTGCATGCGAAACTTGCCCGCCTTGCGCTCCATGAAGCCGCTGATGGGCCCCAGCACCTGCACCTGGGGATAGCGGGCGCTGCGCAGGGTATCGGCGAGGCGGCTGAGGAACAGCTGCACCTCGTCACGGCCATTGGCCTCGGCCCGAAACAGCCCCTGATAGCTGAACGGTGGCAGCCCCAGCAGGCGGCGCTCTTTCAGCGCCGTGTCGGCGAAGTGGCCATAGCCGTTCTGGGTCAGATCCTGCAGCAGAGCGTGTTCGGGATGGTGGCTCTGCAGCACCACCAGCCCCGGCTTGCTGGCGCGGCCGGCACGACCCGCCACCTGGGTGTAGAGCTGGGCCAGCTTCTCGGCGGCGCGAAAATCGGCACTGAACAGCGCGCCATCCACATCCAGCAGCCCAACTAACGTCACATCCGGGAAGTGGTGGCCCTTGGCCAGCATCTGGGTGCCGATCAGGATCTTGTACTTGCCCGCCTTGATGTCGCCGAGGTGCGTCTCCAGCTCCCCCTTGCGGCGGGTGTTGTCCCGGTCGATGCGCACCACCGGATATTGCGGGAACACGGTGCCAAGCAGTTGCTCCAGCTGCTCGGTGCCGACCCCGGAGCCGATCAGCTCGTTGCTGCCACACTCTGGGCAGTGGTGGGGCAGCGGGCGCACGCTGTCGCAGTGGTGGCAGTGCAGCCGCCGCCCGGCCTGGTGCCAGGTGTACCAGGCGTCACAGCGCTCGCAGGCGGCACTCCAGCCGCACTGGTGGCAGATAAGAGCCGGGGCATAGCCACGACGGTTGAGAAACAGCATCACCTGGTTGCCCGCCGCCAGGTGCTCGGCCATCAGCTGTTCCAGCTGGGGGGAGAGCCCCGCCTGCAGCCGCACGTTCTTGATGTCGAGGATCACCTGGCGAGCGGTCTGGGCGTTGCCAGCGCGGCGAGTGAGCGTGAGGTGGTGATACTTGCCGCTGCGGGCGTTGTGCAATGTCTCCAGCGACGGGGTGGCAGATCCAAGCAGGATGGGAATGCCGGCGCGATGGGCCCGCATCACCGCCAGATCCCGCGCGTGGTAGCGAAAGCCGTCCTGTTGCTTGAAGGAGCCGTCGTGCTCCTCGTCGATGATAATGATGCCGAGGTCCTTGAACGGCGTGAACACCGCGGATCGGGTGCCGATCAGAATGGCGGCACCACCGTCGCGGCAGGCGAGCCAGGCATCGAGCCGTTCCCTGTCGTTCATGGCGGAGTTCATTGCCACCACGGGCACGTTGAAGCGGCGGCGAAAGCGGTTGATGGTCTGGGGGGTGAGGCCGATTTCCGGCACCATCACCAGCGCCTGCTTGCCCGCCTTGAGCAGGGGCTCGAGGATGCTGAGGTAAACCTCGGTCTTGCCGGAGCCCGTGATGCCGTCCAGCAGGAAGGCACCGAACTTGTTGCTCTGGCTGGTGACGGCGGCCACCGCCAGCGCCTGCTCGCCGTTGAGGCGCAGCCCCTCACCCGGCTCGAAGCGAGTGGCCCAATCGCCATCATGGCTCGGCTCCAGCGAGCGCTTCTCCAGCAGTCCCTTCTTCTCCAGCGCGGTGAGGGCCGCGCTCTGGATCTCCTCCTGTTTGAGGGCGGAGGGGGTCTGCGGCCCCTTGCGCAGCAAGGCGAGGGCCTGCTGCTGCTTGGCCGCCCGTTTGAGCTCGTTGAGGTCGATGGCCATGCCCGCATCGGTAGCAAACCAGAACTCCAGCTCCCGATAGGCGGCGGGCTCACCCTTGCGCACCAGCACCGGCAGGGCATGGGGCAGCACTTCCCCCAGCGGATGCTGGTAGTAACCGGCGCTCCAGGCCATCAGCGCCAGAATGTCGGGCCCCAGCACGGGGGAGCTGTCGAGCACCCTCTTCAAGGGTTTTAATTTGTTGCGGGGGACCTGGCTCTCGGTCGGGTGATCCACCACCAGACCAACCAGGGTCTGCGGGCCGAACGGGATCTCGACCCGGCAACCGGGGGCAGGCAAGGGCAGGGGAGAGAGATAGTCGAAATGACGGCGTAACGGCACCGGCACAGCCACACGAACCAGATCCAGCGTTTGGGAAGAATTCACCAGGGGTTGCCTATTTTTTCTGCGAAGCCACTTGCCTGATCTCAGGCGTTTCCTATATTATTCGCAGCCTTTGAAACTGTGTTCAACAATCGTGTGGTGTCCGACAAGAGATCGGATGGCGACACGGCCTGATAATTGAGGTTGTCCATGAAAGCTGGTATCCATCCTGACTACGTAGCCATCACCGCCAAGTGCTCTTGCGGTAACGTCATCAACACCTTCTCTACCATCGGTAAAGATCTGAACCTGGACGTGTGCTCCGAGTGCCACCCGTTCTACACCGGCAAGCAGAAAGAAGTTTCTAGCGGCGGCCGCGTAGACAAGTTCAACAAGCGTTTCGGTGGCTTGACCTCCAAGAAGTAATCTTGCTTCTGAAGAATTCTGAAAAAGGCGCCCATCGGGTGCCTTTTTTATTGGCCGCCATTCTGTAATTCCCCGCTTTGCCCTATGGTGTTGGCTCAACCAAGGGAGAAGAGCCGATGCGCACATGTCTGGTGATGGGAGCTGCCGGGTACATAGGATCCTACCTGGTGCCCCATCTGCAGGGTCTGGGGTACAGGGTCATCGCCGGTGCCCGTCGTCCCTGCCGTCTGCCGGAGGGGGTGGCGTTTCGCCTCGCCGACAGCCTCAAGCCTGCCACCCTGCCCCCTGCGCTGGCGGGGGTCGACACCGTCTTCTATCTGGTACACGCCATGGGGGCGGGGGCCGGTTTTCACCGGCTGGAGCAGCAGGGAGTGAAGAACTTCGCCGCCGCCGCCCGTGCCGCCGGGGTGCGCCGCATCGTCTATCTCGGCGCCATCCAGCCCGAGCCCTGCAACAGTCGCCACCTCAACTCCCGGCGCTACTGTGGCGAGCTGTTTCGCAGCGCAGGGGTGCCCACGGTAGAGCTGCGTGCCGGCATCATCATAGGCCCCGGCTCGGCGGCGTTCGAGGTGATGCGGGATCTGGTGTACAACCTGCCCATGATGGTGACGCCCAAGTGGGTGCGTTCCCGCACGCCCCCCATCGCCCTCTCCAACCTCTTGCACTATCTGGGCGGGCTGGTGGAAGCCGACGGGGTGGATGGCCAGATCTTCAATGCGGCCGGCCCCGAGCTGCTCAGCTACCAGCAGCAGCTCCAGAAATTCGCCACCCATATCGGCAAACGCTGCCCCATCATTCCGATACCTTTTTTGAGCCCCCGGCTCTCCGCCTGGTGGCTGCAGTTCGCCACCTCGGTTCCCCAGCCCATCGCCAAGGCGCTGGTGGGGGGGCTCAAGCACGACATCCCGGCGGATGACGGCCCCTTGCGCGCCCTGCTGCCCCAGCATCTGCTCAGCTTCGATGAGGCGCTGGCGGAGAGCCTGGCGCTGGAGCAGAGGCTCGGTGCCGAGCAGCACGGGGAGGAGACGCCCCTTGGTCTGCGCTGGCGTCATCCCGAGTATGGCTTCTACGACCGCATTGCCAGCGGGGAGGCGGATTGCCTCGCCACCCCCGAGGTGGTGTGGCAGGTGTTGCAGCAGCTGGGGGGCGAGCAGCGCTACTTCTACATGAACGAGCTGTGGGTGGTGCGCGAATGGATGGATCACCTGATCGGCGGCCCGGCCCGGACCCGGGGACGCACCAACCCGGATCGCTTCGTGAAGGGGGACATGCTGGACTCCTGGCAGATCCTCGGGGTGGATGAAGGACGCAGGCTGGATCTGCTGTTCAACATGAAGGCCCCCGGCGTCGGTCGGCTGGAGTTCAACATCCAGCCCCTGGAGTCCGGCCTGACCCGGCTGCGGGTGACGGCCCACTGGCATCCGCAGGGGGCCTGGGGGCTGGCTTACTGGCTTGCCATGCTGCCGTTTCACCTCTTCATCTTCCAGGGGATGACGGAGGCCATCGCCCGGCAGGCAGAGGCAAAAGCCGGCATTCCAGTCATGGATTGAAATCGAATCTATAACTAATTGGGTAGTTTTGGGTGGCATGACATGCTACTGATTAGCCTGTCATTGCTATCCAGCGATATTTTATGCTGTGAAAGGGCGGGGGATTTCTTTATGATCCTCAGCCCTCGCCCGCTGGCGAGCCAACGCTTCACTCATTCATTTCCGTATCGGGGTCCCCCATGTCCGATCAGCAGCACGATCTCCGCCAACAGGCACTCGACTACCACGCCCAACCTGTCCCGGGCAAAATCGCCATCGCCCTCACCAAGCCCGCCGAGACCGCTCGCGATCTGGCGCTGGCCTACAGCCCGGGCGTTGCCGAACCGGTACGCGAGATCGCCGCCAATCCGGCCGATGCCTACCGTTACACCGGCAAGGGCAACCTGGTGGCCGTCATCTCCAACGGCACCGCCATCCTGGGGCTGGGCAATCTGGGCCCGCTGGCCTCCAAGCCGGTGATGGAGGGCAAGGCCCTGCTGTTCAAGCGCTTTGCCGGCATCGACGCCATCGACATCGAGGTGAAGCACGAGACCAGCGCCCAGTTCATCGATACGGTGGCCGCCATCGCCGACACCTTCGGCGGCATCAACCTGGAAGACATCAAGGCCCCCGAGTGCTTCGAGATTGAAGAGGCGCTGATCGCCCGCTGCGACATCCCGGTGTTCCACGATGACCAACACGGTACCGCCATCGTCACCGCCGCCGGGCTGCTCAACGCGCTGGAAGTACAGGGCAAGGAGATTGGCACCAGCCGCATCGTCTGCATGGGCGCCGGTGCCGCCGCCACCGCCTGCATGGATCTGCTGATCAAGTGCGGGGCTGCGCCGCACAACATCTTCATGCTGGACCGCCAGGGTGTGATCCACAGCGGCCGCACCGATCTCAACCAGTACAAGCAGCGTTTCGCCAACGACACCCCCCTGCGTACCCTGATGGATGTCATCGATGGGGCTGACGTCTTCGTCGGCGTCTCCGGCCCGGACGTACTGCCTGCCGAGGCGGTGGCCCTGATGGCTCCCAACCCGGTGATCTTCGCCTGTTCCAACCCGGACCCCGAGATCAAGCCTGCCCTGGCTCACGGAGTGCGCGGGGATCTCATCATGGGAACCGGCCGTTCGGACTACCCGAACCAGATCAACAACGTGCTCTGCTTCCCCTTCATCTTCCGCGGCGCCCTCGACGCCCGTGCCAGCCGCATCAACGATGCCATGAAGATTGCGGCAGTGGAGGCGATCCGTGCTCTGGCCAAGGAGCCGGTGCCCGCCGAGGTGCTGACCGCCGCTGGCGTGAGTGAACTCGCCTTCGGCAAGGATTACGTCATTCCCAAGCCCATGGACGCCCGCCTGCTGCCGCGGGTTGCCCGTGCCGTGGCGCTGGCGGCGGTTGCCTCCGGGGTGGCCCGCATCGAACTGCCGGCGGATTACATGCTGGGTTGAGTCACGGCAAGCGCGCAAAACAGAAGGGGCCCCCTGTCGGGGGCCCCTTTTTCATGGTGGAAGCGGGCAGCTTACTTGGTCTTGGGAGCAACCTTGACGGCCGGCGCCTTGGCGTGGGCAGCCTTGTGATGCTTTTTCACGACCTTGGTCTGGGTGGCGTGGGGAGCGGCGGCCTTGGTCGGGGTGGCAGCCATGGTGAAGCCGGAGGTCAGGGCGAAGACAGCGGCCAGAGTCAGGGGGATCAGCTTGTTCATATTCCAGTTCCTCGTTCGGTTTGATGACATGGAGCGTTTCTCCATGACTTCATCCTAGGGTTGTTCGACCTGCGGTTCAGTGAGCGACTGGTGACGGTTTGTATCCAAATGTACGGGCAGGGTCAGGCAGAAACGGGCACCGCTGCTGCCGGGCAGCAGTTGCACCTCGCCGCCGTGGTGGTGGGCGATGCTGCGCACGATGGCCAGCCCCAGCCCGGCGCCGCCGGTGCGTCTGTCCCGGCTCTGATCCAGGCGCACGAAGGGCTCGAAGATTTGCGGGGCCAGCGCGGGATCGATGCCGGGGCCATCGTCGGCGACCTCCAGCAGATAGTCGTCCCCCTGTCGCGCTATGCAGAGGCTTGCCTGGCTGGTGGCATGGCGCAGGGCGTTGCCGATGAGGTTTTCCAGCGCCCGGTCCAGCAATCGGGTGTCGCCGCGCCAGGGCAGAGCCATGGCCGGGCGCACGAAGTCGAGCCGCTTGTCCGGTCGCAGGGCCTGCCAGTCGGCCAGGCGGCTGCCGGCCCAGCTGCCGAGCTCCAGATCGCTGCATTGCAGCGGCAGTTCGGGGCGATCGAGCCTGGCATAGGTGAGCATCTCCTCGATGAGGGCATCGAGGGCGCCGAGGTCCCGCTCCAGTCCCTGCTGCTCCTCGGGTGAGGGAGGCTCGGCCAGCATGGCGAGGCGATAGCGCAGCCGCACCAGGGGGGAGCGCAGCTCGTGGGCGATGGCGTCGGTCAACTGCTTGCGACTGGCCAGCATGGCCTGCAACTGCTCCGCCATCTGGTCGAAGGTGCGGCCGACCCGGCCCAGGCTGCTGCCGGGCGGCAAACCGGTGCGACAGGAGAGATCCCCGTCGCCGACCCGGCGGGCGGTCTGTTCGAGCTGTTGCAGGCCGCGCCAGTGGGGGCGCAGCCAGAGCAGGATGGGCAGGCCGAGGGAAAGGCCGATGAGCAGCAGCAGCCCCACGTCCACCCAGTGCAGCTCGTGCAGGTAGGAGAGGTAGGGGACGGGGCCGACGATCAGCACCTTGTCGGTGTTCGGGATGCGCTGCAGGAAGGTGTCATCCTCCTCGACGATGACGATGTTTCCCGCCTCGAGGAAGGCCTGATCCTCGCTGGCCAGGGGCTGGTTGGCGAGGACGCCGATCTGCAGCGGCAGATTGAGCTGGCGGCTCTGTTCGCCGGTGCGGGCGGCCCAGTGTTCCGGCGGCAGCCGGGCCAGCTCGCCAGTGAGCAGGCCGAGGGAGCCTTGCATCATCCGCTCCAGATAACGGTCCCCCGCCCGCTCTGCACTGACCTGATAGACCAGCCCGATGAGCAGAATGGCGAGGGTGAAGCAGCCTATCAGCAACAGATAGAACTGGATAAACAGGCGTCGCATGGGGGCTCTCCTCTTGCCTGGATTGCGTCTGGACATTGCCTTGTTGCCCCTCATCCCTAACCCTTCTCCCGCAAGGGGAGAAGGCTGAGTGCATCAAGGTCATTCGGCGGGGCTTATTCCCAGGCCTGGGGCACCAGCAGGTAACCCTTCTGGTGCACCGTCTTGATCCAGATCGAGTTGTTGCTGTCATTCCCTGGCTTCTGGTGTGCAGGCGTGTGAGACACCAGCTCATTCCCAAGCCTGGGGTACGAGTAGATAACCCTTTTGGCGCACCGTCTTGATGCGGGTCGGGTTGTTGCTGTCATCCCCGAGCCGGCGGCGCAGACGGGAGATGGCCACGTCCATGCTGCGATCCTGGCCGTCGTAGTCGCGCCCCCGCAGGCTGCGAAACAGCGCCTCCCGCCCCAGGATCTGGCCCGCGTGGCAGGCCAGCTCCCACAGGAGGTCGAAATCGGCGGTGGAGAGGGGAATGCTCTCCCCATCGAGGCGCACGTCCCGACCCGGGCCGTCTATCTGGAGGCGGCCGAACTGCAGGCGCTGGGGTGGGGCGGCGGGGACCACGGCCTGCTGGCTCTGCCCCTGCTGGCGAAACTGGACTCGTAGCCGGGCCAGCAGCACCGGGGGGGGCGTGGTCTTGAGGATGTAGTCGTTGGCCCCCAGCTCCAGGCTCAGGATCTGGTTCATGTCGCTGTCGAGCGAAGTGAGCATGACGATGGGGCCGGCAAAGCGCGGGCGCAGATCCCGGCACAGGGAGAGGCCATCCTGCCCCGGCAGCATGATGTCGAGCAGCACCAGATCCGGCTGCTCGGCCAGGGCCCTGTCGAGTGCCCGGTCACCCCGGGTCTCCAGCAGCACCTCGATGTCGTGGCGACCGAGCCAGCTGCTGATGAGCTGGCCTATCTCGGGATCGTCTTCAACAAACAGAACGCGTGGCATGGTGGCGTGATTCCCCGGTCATGGCGTGAGTGGGCGTGTCGCCAGCATAACGGCTGCGTCCGCGCTCTGCACCGGGATAACTAATCAATGCGGGGGTTTTTGCCCCTTCTCCCGGGGGAGAAGGGGGAAAGGATGAATCGGTTGGCATCGGGCCGCCCCCACTTGTCCCGTGGCGGGTCGGGGCGGCGCGATGAGGCAGGATCCGTGCCCTTCAGTGGCCATAGCGGCTCCGGCTGCCATGGAGCAGCCGGGGAACCGCCCGGATCAGCCGCCCTTGCGCTTCAGGTACACCCCGGCTTCCATGTGGTGGGTCCAGGGGAACTGGTCGAACAGGGCGAAGCGGGCGATCTCGTGGGTTTCACCGAGCACGGCCATGTTGGCCTGCAGTGTCTCGGGGTTGCAGGAGATGTAGAGGATGTTGTCGTAATCCTGCACCAGCTTGACGGTGGCGTCGTCCAGACCGGCCCGGGGCGGGTCGACGAAGATGGTGTTGCACTGGTAGGCGCCAAGATCGACCCCCTTGAGGCGGTTGAACTCCCGCTCACCGCGCATCGCCATGGTGAACTCCTCTGCCGACATGCGCAGGATGATCAGGTTGTCGACACCGTTGGCGGCGATGTTGAACTGGGCGGAGTCCACGCTCGGCTTGGCGATCTCGGTGGCCAGCACCTTGCGAAAGTTCTGCGCCAGAGCGATGGAGAAGTTGCCGTTGCCGCAGTAGAGCTCCAGCAGGTCCCCCTCGCTCTCTTTGGTCACGTCCAGGGCCCAGCCCAGCATCTGTTCATTGATGGCGGCGTTGGGCTGGGTGAAGCTGTTTTCCACCTGTTTGTAGACCAGCTCGCGCCCCTGCACGGTCAGGCGTTCGATGACGAAGTCATCCCCGAGACAGATCTTCTGCTTGTGGGCGCGGCCAATCAGTTGCAGCTCGAACCCCTTGGCACGCAGGTCGGCCTGCAGCGCCTCGGCGGCCTGCTGCCACTCGTTCTCCAGCTTGCGGTGGTAGAGCAGGCTGACGCAGATCTGGCCGGACTGGGTGGAGAGGTAGTCTATCTGGAACAGCTTCTTGCGCAGCACGGGGTGCGGGCGCAGCCCGGCCAGCAGCACCGGCATCAGCCGGTTGATGAGCAGGCTGGCGGTGGGGAAGCTGTCGACCCGGATGATCTCCTTGGTGGCCGGTGCATACATGCAGTGAAAGAGGTCATCCCCCTCGTGCCAGATGCGGAACTCGGCGCGCATCCGGTAGTGCTCGGCGGGAGAGGCGTGCAGCTCCAGCGCAGGCGGATTGAAGGGGGCGAACAGCTGGGTGAGGCGATCGCGCTTCTCGTCGATCTGGGCCTGGTAGTCGGCAGGAGTCCGTCTGCCCTGGGCGTCGGCGGAAGAGGGCTGGGATTGAGTCATGGATACCTCGCATGCACCGGGCTGAGCCGGGGAAAGACCGGGGGAAGGCCGCAGCCAACCAAAGGGTGGGGATTTTAAAAGGCCGTTGCGGATTGTCCAAGTTTTTTGTGGTCAAGAAGTGGCCAGTCGGGCCGATAACCGATCCACCACTATAGGCGGGAGAGTAATGATGCAAATTGATGGCATGGGCGCAGCCCAACCCAAGGGAGTGGGCATTGCTCCCAAATCGCCTCAACAGACGGAGTCGAAAACGGCGGACAAGGGGGATGAGGTCTCCCTGAACAAGCCCCCGAAATGGGCCCAGGTGCTGATCCAGCAGGCGCTGCAATTTGCGCTGGAGATCAACGGCCAGGGCTACAAGGCACCCAAGGTGCAGGAACCCCAGGAGGTCACCCCGGAGACCCTGTTCGATTTCCAGTCGGTGGCGGACAACGTGTTGCAGTTCGTCACCGGGCGGATAGGCGCGGCCCGTGCGGACGGCAAGTCCGACGACGACCTGACCAAGATGATGGAGCAGGCCCGCAAGGGGGTGGACAAGGGCTTCGGTGACGCCAGGAAGCTGCTCGGTGACTGGGCGGACAACGAGGACATCAAGACCGGCATGGATCAGAGCTACAAGCTGATCCAGAAGGGGCTCGACGAGTTCGAGAAGGAGTTCTTCGGCAAGGTGTCGACCACGGATCTGGGGGATGCCAGGATGGCCAGCCGCCAGCAGGCCCTCCTCGAGATCGAGACCCGGGATGGGGACAAGGTGATGCTGCGCTTCAGCGACAGCTGGCAGTTCAAGTCCCAGAGCGACGGGGGTGGCAGCCAGTTCAGCCTCAAGTCGAGCCAGAGCTTCGACTTCTCCCTGGAGGGGGATCTCGACAGTGCCGAGATGGATGCCATCGGCACCCTGGTCAAGGGGCTGGACGAGCTGGCCGGGCAGTTCTTCAAGGGGGGCGACGGCAAGACCCTGGCGGACGGGCTGAACGGGCTGCAACTGGATGACAGCCAGCTGGTCTCCTACTCCCTCAAGCTCAAGCAATCGGCCAAGTTGAGTCAGACCTACCAGGGGGCCAGTTCCCTGCAGGAGAGCCTCAAGCCCCTGGCGGACTACCTGCCGAGGCTCAGCCGGTTGCAGCAGCAGGCCGACGCCCTGCTGCCCCCTTCCCAGCAGGAGGCGCTGACGCCCACCGTGCTGGCGGCGCGGGGTCAGGACGGGGCGACCCAGGGGGCAGGCTTCATGGGCTTCAACCAGCGGATGCTGGAGGCCATGCGGCTGCTTGGCCAGCAGATGGCGACCGGCTAGTCTGGCGACGCCCCCGTGATGCTGGCGGGGGCGGGGTGTTTGCCAGCCCGTCCCCGGGCTGGCACACTGCCCTTTTCCCCAGCCCGGCGATGCCATGAACCCCAAGAAGCCAAGAGACAAGCGCGAGCTCTGCTACCCCTTCATCTTCGAAACCCAGTTCCAGTGCGACTACGAGATCGCCACCGACGAGCTCTGCTGCCAGGTGGGTGCCGTGCTCTCTCATCTGATGCCGGATGAGGATACCCGGCCCGTGATGGCGGATCTGGCGACCCTGCAGCGGCTCATCTACAACCTCAACGGCTCGGTGCGGGGACGGCTCGGCATCTTCGAGGAGGATCTGGACTGGCTGAAGGGACGGTACGATCACTACAACGAGGCGAGTCGCGGCCGGGTGACCGGCTTCGTGCTGCCCCAGGGGCCCCAGCCCATTCCCACCCTGCACCTGTGCCGCTGTGGCAGCAAGAAGGTGGTGCGTCTGCTGGTACGCCTGGAAGAGAGCGGCGTGCGCTTCGATCCCATCCTCTATCGCTTCGCCAATCTGCTGGCCAACTTCTTCTTCGTGCTCACCGTCTACCTCAAGCAGGCGTGGGATGTGACCGAAGTCCCCTATGTCAGCATCAACTACTGATGAAGAGATGATGTTTGATGTATTCGTCGCATCACACATGGCGATGTAGAGGTATCGGATCGAAAAACAGCGATGAGGCAGCATCCGCCACTTCGGGGGATGCAGGCATAAAAAAACCGGCGCCCCGAGCGCCGGTTTTCTATTGCCGCTATCTCTAGCTCGACAGCAGTACCCTGGCGGAGTTGGCCGGGATCGTGAGCTGCACCTCCCCCTGCACCACCTCGAACTTGTCGCCGTTGAAGGCATCGGTGAAGCGGCTGGCGGGGCTGGCGGTCTGCCACAGGGGCAGGCTGATGGTGCGCGGCTCCGTGGGGTGGCGGTTGCAGGCGACCACCACCTGATCGCTTTGCAGGGTACGGGCGAACACATAGCTGTGGGGGCCGGCGTAGAGGGTCTGGATGTCTCCCCGACGCAGGGCCGGGCGCTGGCGGCGCAGCTGGATCAGGCGGCGATAGTGGTCGTGCAGCACGTGATCCCAGTCGGTGGTATCCCAGGGGAAGCAGCGGCGGCAGTCCGGGTCGTTGCCGCCGGAGAGCCCCACCTCGTCGCCGTAGTAGATGGAGGGCACGCCGATGTAGGTGATGAGCAGGGTGGCGGCGAGTCGCATCCGCTGCTTGTCTTCCCCCAGCAGGTGCAGGAAGCGGGCGGTGTCGTGGCTGTCCAGCAGGTTGAACTGGGCCAGCTGGTTCTTGAACGGAATATGGGCCCGCGCCAGCTTGAGCCAGTGATCCAGCTCGGTGGCGCTGATCTTGATGGGGTGATAGGCGATGTCCTGCCCCGCCAGGAAGGCGCGGATGGGGTGGGCGAAGCCGTAGTAGTTCATGGCGCCGTCCTCCTGATCCCCCTGAAGCCACTGGCTCGCCTCGAAGAAGTGCTCGCCCAGCACGTAGGCGTCCGGATTCTCCTGCTTCACTGCACCGCGAATGGCGCGCACATGGCCGCGATTGCCCTCGGCAGTGCCCCGCTCCCCCAGCATGTGGATGACGTCGAAGCGCCAGCCATCGATCTGGTAGGGGGCGCGCATCCAGTAGCGCAGAATGGCGTTGTCTGCCCGATAAACGGCGTCCTGCACCTGTTCACTTGAGAAATCCAGCTTGGGCAGGCTGCGGATCCCTTTCCAGCTAACATAATCCCCTTCCTGATCGAAGGTGTAGAAGCTGCGCCAGGGGGAGTCCGGGTTGCTCTGGGCGCCCAGCGGTGGGCAGAACCAGGGGTGCTCGGTGGAGGTGTGGTTGACCACCGCATCCAGGATGATCCTCATGCCGCGCTGGTGCAGGTTGCGGGTCAGCTCGGCAAACTGGGCATTGGTACCGAGGTGCGCATCCACCTTGAAGTAGTCCTGGGTGTCGTACTTGTGGTTGCTCGGCGAATCGAAGATGGGGTTGAGGTAGAGCGCCGTCACCCCCAGGGATTGCAGGTAGTGCAGCTTGGCGTCGATGCCCGCCAGATCCCCGCCGTAGAATTCACAGGCGCCGTGCCCCTCTTCGTGGCGGCTGACCGGCTCGCCCCAGGCCTTGCTGATGACCGCCTTGCCCCTGTACTCGTACTCGTGATGCTTGACGCTCAGCGACGGGTCGCCGTTGCAGAAGCGGTCGGGGAAGATCTGGTAGAACACCTGATCCTGCACCCAGGCCGGGGGCTGGTGATGGCTGTTGAAGCGGAAATGCTGCTCCCGCGGCGGCATGGCGGCGCTGACGCCCGCCCCGTGCAGCCACCACTGCTCCTCGTCGGTGAGGCACTTGAAGCAGTAGAGGTGGATCTCCTGCCCCCTGGCCAGCGGCAGTTCGACCTGCCAGACCTGAAGCCTGTCCCGGGTGGCGACCGGCGTCATGGCGACCAGATACTCCTCGTTGTCCGGCTCGTGGCGCAGCCACACCTCGCGGATGGGGGCGTCCAGCTCGCTGAACAGGGTGAGCTGCAGGGTGTCGGCACTCTCTTTGAACCAGGGTGCCGCCTGGGGGTGAAACAGGAAGGGATGGGTCATGGTATCTACTGTGTCAGAGAGGCTCAGGAGTGGGGGATGGGCGCAGGCCATCTTATCCCGTCCATGGGCGTGTGTATGTGACGACCGGCCAGAATGAGACGGTGCTTCCGGCTTGGCTGGGCGGTCTGCCGTGACGCTATTGGGTCAGCAAATCGGCCAGGGCATTGCTTTGTTCGTGCAGCTGTTCGAGCTAATCCGCCAGAATGAGACGGGGATCCGGCTCCTGCTGATCGGCCGTTGTACATCTACTGGGTCAGCAAATCGGCCAGGGCGTTGCCCTGCTCGTGGAGCTGCTCCAGCTGATCCGCCAGGCTGGCGGGATCCAGCCCCAGCTGGTCAGCCAGGGTTCTGGGGAAACGGGCGATGATGGCCTGTGCCGGTACGCCGGCCTGCCAGGCGAAGGAGACGAAGACGGCGAGCCGGATGAGCACGGCCTCCTTGCTGACCGGATCGTGGGAGAGGGGGTCGAGCTGCTGGGCGATGGCATCCACGAAGGCGGGCGACAGGTTCCAGCGCCGCGCCAGCTCTGCGCCGAGCTGGGCATAGTCGTAACCCAGCATCTCCCGCTGGGCATCGACCCGGCTGCTGCCTTTCTCGATGGCCAGATTGATGAGCCCCGCCTCTTCCGGCAGGGTGCTCTGGATCAGCAGCTCGCCAATGTTGTGAATGAGGGCGCAGGTGAATGCGGTCTCGGGATCCACCGAGGTGGTCTGCTGTGCCAGGGTGCGGGCAATGGTGGCGACCTGGAAGGTCTGGGTCCAGAAGTGGAGCTTGTCAAAGCCGGGAGGGGCCTTGAAGCTGCTGATGATGCCGGAGGCGACCACCACGGAGCGCAGGCGGTTGAAACCGAGGCGGATCACCGCCTGTTCGATGGAGGTGATTTCATTGCCACGGCGCAGGGCGGCGGAGTTGGCCATCCGCAGTACCTTGACGCTGATCACCTGGTCCATGGCGATCTTGGCCGCGATCTCGTCGATGCGGGCATTCTCGTCGTTGAAACTCTGCATCAGCTCGTGCAGCAGTTTCGGAATTGTGGGCAGTTGCTTGATCTTGCCAAACAGGCGATCCATCGACATGGCTGAGGCAGCCTCCATTGCTAACAATGCCTCATATTGTGCCACAGCCTGGCCAGTTGTTCCTGCTGGCGAGCGGTTTTGTGAGCTCTAGTACACCCAGTCTTGCAGCCTGTATTCCAAACGGTGCCGTTTTCCCTGGAGGATCAGGGTCTGGGTGGAACCGCTCAGTGTGGCCCCCTCCGTCAGGGTGGCGAGCACGGCCTGCTCTATCAGATCGAGTTCGGGGGGGCAGGCCATGGCGGTGCTGCCGAGGCTGGTGACCCAGAGCTTGTTCCCCTTGAGGTGACCCTGGCCGAAGTAGCGGTTGCAACCGGCGATGCCGTTGACGGTGAAGTGCTCACCGATCTCGATGTCGGGGGGATTGCTGCGGCGGCTGGCGATGGCCTGGCCATCCAGCCGATCGAGCACCCAGTGATGGTGTTGCAGGTCTTGCGAGGCAAAGCGGGGAGCACTGCTGCAGGCGCTGAGCAGAAGCAGGGCGAGCAGCAGTAGCAGGTATCTGGGCATTGAAGGGGCTCCGGTGGTGGGTATGACAAGCATACCCGTCCATGGGCCCGGGCGGCAGGGCGAGGGGGGAGGAGCCCGACCGCTTCTGTCGCCCCGGGGGAAGAGGGGGTGTCGGCAAATGGCAACACCCGCCCCGAGCGAACCTGTCTACCGGTTGCCCATGGCTCCCCTGGCCGTTTCAGTCCGCAAACAGGCGCTCGGCATAGCGGGCGAGGCCCGAGGCCACCGAACCGAAGTCATCACCCCCCTCCAGCGGTACCTTGGGCAGTTTCTGCTGGATGAAGGCCTTGATGAGGGGGGAGCGGGCACTGCCGCCGGTGACGAAGACCCGGTCAGGCTGCACGCCTGCCGCCTGGATCGCCTCGTCCATCAGCTCGCCAATCTTCTCCAGCAAGGGTGCGGAAGCACTGGCCAGCTGGGGGCGGGTGAGTGCCGCCTCCAGCCCTTTTTCCAGCTCGTTCAGGGTCTGGTGATTGTGCTCGTGGTCGGAGAGGGCGATTTTGCCCTGCTCGGCGCGCCACACCAGTTGATGGCTCAGCTTGTGGGCCCGCAGGCTGGCGAGGCGCGGGAGCTTGCTGCCCGGCTGGCTGTCGAGCTGGAGATCCTGCAACTGACGGGCGGTATCCAGGCTGTAGAAACGGCTCTGGGCACTGACGTCATTGATGGCGGCGGCGTCCCAGAACAGGGGATGGGGCAGTGGCTTGCCGGTCTTGAGGGTCTCGTGCATGCCGAGCAGCGGCATCATGCCCTCCACGGTCAGGCGGATGTCGAAGTCGTTGCCCCCGATGCGCTGGCCGCTGTGACCGAGCAGGTCGCCGCTGCGATCCAGCTGGTCACGGTGGCTCGGGCCCATGCGCAGCACGGAGCAGTCGGTGGTCCCGCCCCCGATGTCCACCACCAGCACCACCGCATCCTCGGTGAGGCGCGCTTCGAACTCGAAGCCGGCGGCCACCGGCTCATAGAGGAACTCCACCCGCTCGAACCCGGCGAGGCGTGCCGCCTCCCTCAGAATGGCGATGGCCTGGCGGTTGCTCTCTTCCCCCGCCAGTCCCTGGAAGTTGACCGGTCGGCCGATCACCGCCTGGCGGATGGTGCTGCCCGTCTGCTGCTCCGCCTCCCGGCGCACGTGCAGCATCATGGCGCAGACGATGTCCTCGAACAGGGCGATCTGGGGAGCCTTGAGGCCATAGGCCCCGAGAAAGGATTTGGGGGACTTGATGTAGTAGCCCTCGTCCGGCTCTTCCAGATAGCGCGCCAGCGCCGCACTGCCGAAGCTCAGCTCGTCGATGAGTCCCTCTTCGCGCATCTGGCGGCGCACCGCCTGTGCCCGGGTCACCACGGGACCGCGCAGCTTGAGGTATTCGCTCTGCTGGACGGGGGCCAGCCCTTCGGCCAGGAGGCCGGCGATGGCGTCCCGGTGGGGGGCGTGCAGGGTGGAGGGAAGGTAATGGGAACCGGAGAGGGTCAGCAGCCTGGGGCTGCCCTGTTCCATCACGGCGACGGCACAGTTGGAGGTACCGTAATCAAATCCGATGAACATGCTGGCCAGACTCCTGTACAAAAAAGGGCTGGTAGCCTACCCGATGCCGCCGGGTCTCACAACCCGGCGGCGGGATCAATGGCGTGGCGACAACGCCTCAGGGATCACTCCACTTCGTTGTCAGAGCGGCCCTGGCTCTCGATGGCCTGGATGTTGCTGAGGGTGGTGTCGGCGATGGCGTGCAGTGCCTCCCGGGTCAGGAAGGCCTGGTGGCCGGTGAACAGCACATTGTGACAGGCAGACAGGCGGCGGAAGACGTCGTCGGTGATCACCTCGTTGGACTTGTCCTCGAAGAAGAGGTCTTCCTCCTCCTCGTAGACGTCCAGCCCCAGGGCGCCGATGCGGGCAGTCTTGAGAGCCTCGATGGCGGCGTTGGAGTCGAGCAGGCCGCCCCGGCTGGTGTTGATGATCATCACCCCGTCCTTCATCTTGGCGAAGGCCTCCTTGTTCAGCAGGTGATAGTTCTCCTTGAACAGGGGGCAGTGCAGGCTGATGACATCGGACTGGCGGAACAGAGTATCGAGATCCACGTACTCGGCGCCCAGATCGATGGCCGCCTGGTTCGGATAGGGATCGCTCACCAGCAGGCGCATGCCGAACCCCTTGAGGATGCGCAAGGTGGCGATGCCGATCTTGCCGGTGCCTATGATGCCGGCGGTACGGCCATGCATGTTGAAGCCCACCAGCCCTTCCAGGGAGAAGTTGGCGTCCCGGGTGCGCTGATACGCCTTATGGATGCGGCGGTTGAGGGTCATCATCAGGCCCACCGCATGTTCGGCAACGGCCTCGGGGGAGTAGGCCGGCACCCGCACCACCTTGAGTCCCAGCTCCTTGGCGGCGGCCAGATCCACGTTGTTGTAACCGGCGCAGCGCAGGGCGATGACCTTGGTGCCGTACTGCGCCAGCTCGGCCAGCACTTCGCGGTCGGCATCATCGTTGACGAACAGGCAGACCACGGGGAAGCCGTGGGCGAGACGGGCCGTCTTGGCCTCCAGCCGCACGTCGAAGAACTCCAGATCGAAACCGTACTGGGCGTTGGCCTGGTGGAAATGTTCCTTGTCGTAGCTCTTGGTACTGAAAACGGCGACTCTCATGGTGCGCTCTCCGTAGATAATGATGTGGTTAAATTACAACAAATAGTGACCGTCATCACGGGATAAGTGGTGCTGTTTCAACCCCAGGGCATGATGGGAACGGCACTGACCGCACTCTTGTACGAACCATCCACCAACTTGGTGCTGTAAGTCAGATAGACAAGGGCATTGCGCTTCTCGTCGTAAAAACGCACCACCTTCTGCTCCTTGAACACCAGCGAGGTGCTGACGTCGAACACCTCTTCCCCCGCCTTCAGCTTGGCGGGCAGGGTGATGGGGCCGATCTGGTGGCACGAGAGGGAGGCGTGGGAGGGATCCTCCGCCAGCCCGAGTCCGCCCTTGACGCCCCCTGTCTTGGGGCGGGCCAGATAGCAGGCGACACCGGTGATTTTCGGGTCGTCGAACGCTTCCACCAGGATCTTGTGGTTGGGTCCGAGCAGCTTGAAGGCGGTGCTCACCTCGCCGACGGGATCGGCCTTGTCGGCCAGCACCGGGCCGGCCATCAGTGCCCCCAGCAGCAGGGGCAGGGTGCGAGCAAGGGTCTGAAGATGTCTCATGGTCTCTCCTGTTGGCCTCCCTCAGAAAGGGATGCCCAAACGACGATAGAGGCTGGCCAGCACCCAGGCGGGGCCTACCAGCAGAAATTGCAGGTCGGTGAGAAAGGAGGGACGTTTCCCCTCGATATGGTGACCGACGAACTGGGCTATCCAGAACAGCACGAACCCGATGAGGGCAGGCCACAGCAGCGGCCCCTGCCAGACGTGGCAGAAGGCCAGTCCCAGGGCGGTCAGGGCCGTCATCCCCGTAAAGATCGTCAACGACAGCCGCAGGTAGAAGACCAGCACCGGGATGGCCACCAGCCCCGCCCAGTTGAAGGACGCTGGCAGGGGACCAGCGGGCAGGCACCAGAGCAGTGCCAGGATGCAGAGGTAGATGCCTGGCACAGCCACCTTGTGGATGGCCACATTGACGGGGTGTTGATGGCTCTGGCCGTAGTCGCGAAACCAGTCATCCAGTCGTTTCATGGCACCTCCCTGGTGCGCGTATTGAGGCCGGGCGACCTCGCGTTCCTGTGCGTCTGCGGCGGGCTGCGCCCACCGGATGGGATGACCCGCGGCTGATCACGCTCCCGGCGGCGGATATTCCCAATGCCGGGATACCGTGTCCGTTTATGCTCGCAGCGGTGGATATTCTCAACGCCGGATATCGTGTCCGTTTACTCCTGCGACGGTGGATATTCCCAATATTGGGCCGGAATGCTTTTGAGCAAGGGGGTCATGTCGGGATTGGGCAGGGCGATGGTGACTCTCTGCTCCAGATTCGCGCTGGCCAGGGCCTCGCGGATCTTGGGGTTCTCCCGAAAGAACGCCATGAAGCTGCCGTCGGCATAGGCACGCTCGAGGCCGGTCTGGATCGCCTTGGCCAGCTTCGGCGACTCCGGGCTGACGAAGAAGAACTCGGCGAAGGGGTAGCGGATCAGCAGGTGCTGATCGATCACCAGGTTGGGATATTGTGCCGCCAGCTCGCTGCGTTCGGCGAAGATTTCCACCAGACCACGGGGGAAGAAGTCCAGCTTGTCGCCGTCATTCATCAGGCGAAACAGGTTGCTGTAGCGCCCGGCATAGGTGGGAATGCCTGCCAGTTCCAGGATCTTGTTGTCGGCCCAGCCCACCCCCTGTGCGGCTTTCAGTTTCTTGAGGTCTGCCAGGGTGTTGATCTGGTTGAACCGCTCCTGGGCATCGGCGTGGATGAAGGAGAGGCGCAGCCCTTCCAGGCCACGAAACAGCGGGATTGGCACTGCGGTGAGGGAGGATTCCAGCGCGCTGGAGGTACCCATCCAGAACACATTGATGACCTTGCCCTTGGCAAGCGCCTGCTGGAGGCTGTACTGGTTGAGATTGAGGTCGACCCGCTCCAGCTTGTAGGGCTGCCCGGCGTGGTTGAGCGCCAGTTCCAGCAGCTTGAGCTGGTATTCGTTGTCGAGATCGTTGATCGGTCGGCTGGGGACCTTGACGGTGAGCGTCTGTGCTTGTGCCAGCAATGGCAGGCACAAGCACAGCCTGATGAGCCATTTCACGCTTTGATCTCCTGTAGGATCCGGGACTTGCCCGGAGTCTAACAGAAGTTGTCACGCTCTTGCTGTGAAAGGGGCCGGGGATCACCCGGCCGCGTCATCTTCGGGCATGGCCTGCCCTGTGCCCGGCTCGTACCGAGGCCGGGCTTGTTCGCCGCATCAGGCGACGCGACGGAACACGTGAGTGTCGTTGAATTCCTTGGTGCTCTGGCATTCAACACAGAAGCGGGACTCGGGACGGGCCTGCAGCCGCTTGAGAGAGATCTCGTCGCCACAGGATTCGCAATAGCCAAAATCCCCTTCATTGATCCGCTTCAACGCCCCTTTCAGCTTGCGCAGGTGCAACTTGTCGTGCTCGATGCGGTTCAGCTCCAGGCGACGGGCCTCCTCGACACTGGCACGGTCAATTTCATCCGCCATCTCGTTGGTATCGGTGGCGATAGCCTGGCTGGCCTGGGAGTTGAGACGTTCTTCGAGCTCAAGGATTTGTCGCTCGATCTGGCCTTTGTAGAAGGTCAGTTGGTCTTCTGTCATGAAATCACACATACGGTTTGCTACCAGTCAGTTTCCCAATGTTACCCATTGATGGGGGCTGTCTGTCGTCAGACCAAGCCCTTGTATCCCGTTTTGCACCAAATCCATGCAGGAGAGTGCAAATCAGGGCGGGCCTTGTACCAAAAAAATGCAGACATGCAAAGGAAATTGGATAAGGAGTGTGCGCCCTTGCAAAGAAATGGGCCTTCTCCGACAGGGTCTGACTGAGTATCGAACGAGATCCCGCCGCCGTTGGCATCGAGCTTGCAGTGGGCTGATCGTGACACAAAGTGTTTAGTATTTGGTGCCGCGATGGTCATTATACAGGCCGTTGTTTATAGTTTTTTAAACACCGCTGCTTGACAAAGGCCTTTATCACGGGCTTTTATGGTGTGGTCGATTACATTTTCTTAACAAGGGTGTTCCTTATATTAGACACCCTTGACAATGGCAACCGTAAAGTCGGGGTTTAACATGGACAGTATCAAGGGCTGGATGGAGAGCAATCGCATCACGGAAGTGGAGTGCCTGTTTCCGGATTTCACCGGCAATGCCCGAGGCAAGATCATTCCAGCCAACAAGTTTCTGCGCGAGGGGGGCATGCGGCTGCCCGAGGTCATTTTCACTCAGACGGTGACCGGCGAGTACCCGGATGACGACAGCATGATAGACCCGCTGGAGCGGGACATGCAGCTCTACCCCGATCCCAACACCATTCGTTTCGTACCCTGGGCGCTGGAGCCCACCGCCCAGGTGATCCACGACTGCTTTGACGTCAACGGCAAGCTCATCGACATCGCTCCCCGCTCCGTGCTGCGCCGGGTTCTGTCATTCTACGAGAAGCAGGGCTGGAAGCCGGTGGTGGCGCCGGAGCTGGAGTTCTACCTGGTGACCCGCAACGAAGATCCCGACTATCCGCTGGTGCCGCCGGTGGGCCGCAACGGCCGCCCGGAAACGGCCCGCCAGTCGTTCAGCATCGATGCGGTGAACGAATTCGACCCCATCTTCGAGGACATGTACGACTACTGCGAGGCCCAGGAGCTGGAGGTGGACACCCTGATCCACGAATCCGGCGCCGCCCAGATGGAGATCAACTTCCTGCACGGGGATGCCATCGATCTCGCCGACCAGGTGTTTCTGTTCAAGCGCACCATGCGCGAGGCCGCTCATCGCCACGGCATCTATGCCACCTTCATGGCCAAGCCCATGAGCAACGAACCGGGTTCCGCCATGCATATCCACCAGAGCCTGGAAGACATGGATGGCAACAACCTGTTTGGTACCAGCGAAGGGGGCAACTCCGATCTGTTCATGCATTTCATCGCCGGCCTGCAGAAATACACCCCGGCAGTGACCGCCCTGCTGGCGCCGAACGTCAACTCCTACCGCCGCCTCACCTTTGGCGAGAGTGCGCCGCGCAACGTGCAGTGGGGGGTGGAAAACCGCACCTGCGGCCTGCGGGTCCCCTTCTCCGAACCGAGTGCACGCCGGGTCGAGAACCGCTTCGCCGGGGCCGATGCCAACCCGTATCTGGCCCTGGCCGCCACCCTGGCCTGCGGCTACCTCGGCATGCTGGAGAAGCTGGAACCCATGCAGGAGATGAAGGCGAGTGCCTATGACCTGCCCTACAGCCTGCCCCGCTCGCTGGAGGAATCGCTGAGCCACCTGGAGCAGTGTGAACCCATCAAGGACATGCTGGGGGAGCGCTTCATCCGCGCCTTCGTGGCCGTCAAACGCAAGGAGTACGAGACCTATTTCGGCGTGATCAGCCGCTGGGAACGGGAATTCCTGCTGCTGAACGTCTGATCTGTCCCCGGGGGAGGCGAGGCCTCTCCCCGTCATATCGCAAGCAAGGGGCCGAAGGCCCGTCTGGCTGGGGCGCCCGCGACCCGGAAGGCACCGAGTATAGGTGAGGCCCGCTCCCGCAATGGAGAGGGGCGTCACCTGCAATCAACTGGCGACGATGTTCGCCCCATGGAAAGGCATCGAGCAGGCAAGAGAGTGCCAGCCCCGTGAATGGCAGTGACCGGGCAGGCCACCCGTGCCCTCATGAATGGCGACAAGATTCGCCGAATCGAAGGAACCGAGGAGCAAGCAATGCAGCACACCACCCGTGAGTGGCAGCAACTGGAAGCCAGCCATCATCTGCATCCGTTTACCGATTTTCAGGCCCTGAACAAGAAGGGCAGTCGCATCATCACCAAGGCCGAAGGCGTCTATCTGGAAGACTCCGAAGGCAAGCGCATTCTGGACGGGATGGCGGGTCTGTGGTGCGTCAACATGGGCTACGGCCGTCAGGAGCTGGTGGATGCCGCCACTCGCCAGATGCAGCAACTGCCCTACTACAACCTCTTCTTCCAGACCAGCCACCCCCCTGCTGCCGAGCTGGCCACCCTGCTGGCCGAGATCACCCCTTCCCACCTCAACCACGTCTTCTTCACCGGCTCGGGTTCCGAGTGCAACGACACCGTGCTGCGCATGGTGCGCCACTACTGGGCCAGCAAGGGACAACCTGACAAGCAGGTGATCATCAGCCGCCACAATGCCTATCACGGCTCCACCGTGGCGGGGGCCAGTCTGGGCGGCATGAAGGGGATGCACGCCCAGGGCGGCTTGCCCATTCCGGGCATAGTACACATCGACCAGCCCTATCACTTCGGTGAGGGAGAGGGCATGAGCGCCCACGAGTTCGGTCTGGCCCGTGCCCGCCAGCTGGAAGAGAAGATCCTGGCACTGGGGGTGGACAAGGTGGCCGCCTTCATCGGCGAGCCTATCCAGGGTGCGGGGGGGGTCATCATTCCCCCCGAGAGCTACTGGCCCGAGATCCAGCGCATCTGCGACCAGTACGGCATCCTGCTTATCGCCGACGAGGTGATCTGCGGCTTTGGCCGCACCGGTCACTGGTTTGCCAGTGAAGGTTTTGGCATCAAACCCGACCTCATGTGCCTGGCCAAGGGCATTACCTCCGGCTATCTGCCGATGGGCGCCGTGATGGTGGGGGACAGGGTTGCCAGGGTGCTGGTGGAAGAGGGGGGGGAGTTCAACCATGGCTTCACCTATTCCGGCCATCCGGTCGCCTGCGCCGTGGCCATTGCCAACATCCAGCTTATGCAAAGGGAGAGCATAGTTAAGCGAGTTCATGATAGTATCGGCCCCTATTTGCAGCGCCGCTGGGCTGAGCTGGCGGACCATCCGCTGGTGGGTGAAACCCGTGGAAAAGGCCTGGTCGCCGCGCTGGAAATAGTGCAGGACAAGCAGACGAAACGTCGCTTCCCGGCCGAGCTCCATGCCGGGATGACCTGTCGGGAGTTCTGTTTTAACAATGGCTTGGTGATGAGGGCTGTCGGCGATACCATGATCATATCGCCCCCCTTGGTGATCACCGAGGAACAGGTGGATGAATTGGTCAAACTGGCCAGGCTCAGTCTGGACCTGACGGCTGCAAAGCTGCGGGAATAGGCGGGAACCGGGCAGGTTGGCTTACGCATACAATTTGCTTAGGAGACAAGGACTATGTCTTTTAAAAAGGGAATGATGGCTGCTTCCGTGGCGCTGGTCATGATGAGTACCGGGGCGATGGCCGACGAGAAGGTGCTGCACGTCTACAACTGGAGCGACTATATCGCGCCGGATACGCTGGAAAACTTCCAGAAGGAGACGGGCATCAAGGTGGTCTACGACGTGTTCGACAGCAACGAAGTGCTGGAAGCCAAGTTGCTGGCAGGCAAGTCGGGCTATGACATCGTCGTACCGTCCAACCCCTTCCTGGCCAAGCAGATCAAGGCAGGTGTCTTCCAGAAGCTGGACAAGTCCAAACTCTCCAACTGGCAGAACCTGGACGTCGACCTGCTCAAGGCGCTCGAACCGAGCGATCCGGGCAACCAATACTCCATCCCTTACCTGTGGGGAACCATCGGCTATGCCTACAACGCCGAGAAGGTGAAGGCCGTGCTGGGGGCCGATGCCCCGGTGGACTCCTGGGATCTGGTGTTCAAGCCGGAGAACATGGCCAAGCTGAAGGAGTGCGGTGTCTCCTTCCTCGACTCGCCGACCGAAATGCTGCCGGCCGCCCTGCAATACCTGGGCTTCAAGCCGGACAGCCAGAAGCCGGACGAGCTGAAGAAGGCAGAGGAGCTGTTCCTCTCCATCCGTCCCTATACCGCCTATTTCCACTCCTCCAAGTACATTTCGGATCTGGCCAACGGCAACCTGTGCGTGGCGGTCGGTTACTCCGGTGACCTGCAGCAGTCCAAGGCGCGCGCCGCCGAGGCCAAGAACGGTGTCAGCCTGACATACACCATTCCGAAAGAGGGGGCAGGCAGCTTCTTCGACATGATCGCCATCCCGGCGGATGCCAAGAACGTCGAGGCGGCCCACACCTTCATCAATTACCTGATGAAGCCGGACGTGATCGCGAACATCACCAACGTGGTGCAGTTCCCGAACGGCAACAAGGCGGCCACGCCGCTGGTGGACGAGGCGATCCGTACCGACCCGGGTATCTACCCGACGCCGGATACCCTCAAGAAGATCTACACCTTCCCGGATCTGCCGGCCAAGGTGCAGCGTCTGATGACCCGCAGCTGGACCAAGATCAAGTCAGGCAAGTAAGAGTGACGAGTACCCCTCCCGGTCCGCAGTTCGGCCGGGAGGGTGGTGACCACCCGACAGGTTGGACGGCGCGTATGGATGCGCGACTGGCAAAATCACACAAATGAGGACTGATAAGTGCACATGACCAAGATGGCAACGCTGGCCCTGACCCTGGGGTTTGCAAATCTGACCCAGGCAGCCCCTGTGGTTCATTTTTACAACTGGTCCGATTATATCGGCGAGACCACCCTCAGTGACTTTCAGCAGAAGACCGGGATCAAGACCGTCTACGACGTGTTTGACTCCAACGAGACGCTGGAAGGCAAGCTGCTGACCGGACGCACCGGCTACGATCTGGTCGTGCCCTCCAACAATTTCCTGGCCAAGCAGATCAAGGCGGGGGCCTTCCAGAAGCTGGACCTCACCCTGCTGCCAAACCTGAGCAACCTGGACCCCATGCTGCTCAAGCAGCTCGAGAAGGTGGATCCGGGCCATCAGTACGCCGTGCCCTACCTCTGGGGCACCAACGGCATCGGCTACAACGTCGACAAGATCAAGGAAGTGCTGGGTGTCGACAAGATTGACTCCTGGGCGACCATCTTCGAGCCGGAAAACATGAAGAAGCTCTCCCAGTGCGGCGTGGCCTTCCTCGATTCGGCGGACGAGATGATCCCGGCTGCCCTCAACTACCTGGGGCTCAACCCCAACAGCCATGAGCCGGCGGATATCAAGCGGGCCGAAGAGCAGCTGCTCAAGGTGCGCCCCTATGTGGCCTACTTCCACTCCTCCAAGTACATCGGTGACCTCGCCAACGGCAACATCTGCGTGGCGGCGGGTTTCTCCGGCGACATCCTGCAGGCGGCGTCCCGGGCCGAGGAGGCGGGCAAGGGGATCAATATTGCCTACAGCATCCCCAAGGAGGGTGGCAATCTCTGGTTCGACATGATGGCGATCCCGGCCGATGCCACCAACGTGAAAGAGGCTCACGCCTTGATCAACTACATTCTCGAACCGCAGGTCATCGCCAAGGTGAGCGACTATGTGGGTTACGCGAACCCGAACATCAAGGCGGGAGAGTTCATGGACAAGGCCGTGCGCGAGGACGAGTCTGTCTATCCCCCCCAGGCGGTGCTGGAGCGTCTGTATGTGCAGGAAGCACATCCCCGCTCGGTGCAGCGCCTGATCACCCGGAGTTGGACCAAGATCAAATCCGGAACCTAACCTTGGCGCCCATCCCGGGGCGCCAGATTGTATTGATGGATCGGCCCAGGCCGGAATCACCTTTGGGAGTTTGGTAATGGCGATAGCCTCCAGTGCCTACAAGAAAGCCCTCGAGGGCAGCCAGCAGCGTAAAGAAGTGCTGGTCAAAATAGACAGGGTAAGCAAGCAGTTCGACGAAACGCTGGCGGTCGACAACGTGTCTCTCAACATCCACAAGGGCGAGATCTTCGCCCTGCTGGGTGGGTCCGGCTCCGGCAAGTCCACCTTGCTGCGGATGCTGGCCGGGTTCGAGCGACCCACGGAAGGACGGCTGTTCCTCGACGGCGTCGACATTACCGACATGCCGCCCTATGAACGCCCCATCAACATGATGTTCCAGTCCTATGCCCTGTTCCCCCACATGACGGTGGCCCAGAACATCGCCTTCGGCCTCAAGCAGGATGGCCTGCCCAAGGCGGAGATCGATGCCCGGGTGGAAGAGATGCTCAAGCTGGTGCAGATGACCCAGTACGCCCGCCGCAAGCCGCACCAGCTCTCCGGTGGTCAGCGTCAGCGGGTGGCCCTGGCTCGTTCCCTGGCCAAGCGTCCCAAGCTGCTGCTGCTGGATGAGCCCATGGGGGCGCTGGACAAGAAGCTGCGCTCCACCATGCAGCTCGAGCTGGTCGAGATCATCGAGCGGGTGGGCGTGACCTGCGTCATGGTGACCCACGATCAGGAAGAAGCCATGACCATGGCCGAGCGGATCGCCATCATGCACCTCGGTTGCATCGAGCAGATCGGCAGCCCGATGGACATCTACGAGACCCCGGCCAGTCGGCTGGTGTGCGAGTTCATCGGCAACGTCAACCTGTTTGACGGCCTGCTGGTGGAGGATGAGCAGGACCACGCCATCATCGCCTGTGCGGATCTGGAGCAGCCCATCTATGTGGGTCACGGCATCAGCTCCCGGGCGGAGAACAAGAAGGTCACCTATGCCCTGCGTCCGGAAAAACTGCTGATGAGCCTGCAAAAGCCGGAAGAGATCGAGCATCCGGACTTCAACTGGACCAAGGGCGAGGTTTATGACATCGCCTATCTGGGCGGCCATTCCGTGTATCACATCCAGTTGCCCTCGGGCAAAATCGTTCAGGCTTTCATCGCCAATGCCGAACGCCACGGCAAACGGCCGACCTGGGATGACCAGGTGTTCCTCTACTGGGAAGATGACAGCGGCGTGGTGCTGCAATCATGAAGGCATTGAGACGACTCAAACAGGTGGGAGGGCGGCAGCTGGTCATCGGCATCCCCTTCTTCTGGCTGTTCCTCTTCTTCCTGCTGCCCTTCATCATCGTCGTGAAGATCAGCTTCGCCGAAGCGGACGTGGCCATCCCGCCCTACACGGACGTGGTGAGCTGGGCAGACAATCAGCTCACCATACTGCTCAACCTGGGCAACTACCTGCTGCTGCAGGAGGATGAGCTCTACATCGCGGCTTATCTGGGGTCCCTCAAGATAGCCCTGGTCAGCACCCTGCTCTGCCTGTTGATCGGTTATCCCATGGCTTACGCCATTTCGCGGGCCAACAAGGAGACCCAGACCGTTCTGCTGCTGCTCATCATGATGCCGACCTGGACGGCGATCCTGATCCGGGTCTACGCCTGGATGGGGATCCTCAGCAACAACGGCCTGCTCAACAGCGTCCTGCTGGGCATCGGGGTGATCGACGAACCGCTGCAGATCCTCAATACCAACCTGGCGGTCTATATCGGCATCGTATACTCCTACCTGCCGTTCATGGTGCTGCCGCTCTACGCCAACCTGGTCAAGCACGACCAGAGCCTGCTGGAGGCAGCCTCCGATCTGGGTGCCCGCAACCTGACCCGGTTCTGGCAGATCACGGTGCCACTCTCCAAGAACGGCATCATCGCCGGTTGCATGCTGGTCTTCATCCCGGTGGTGGGCGAGTTCGTCATCCCGGAGATGCTGGGCGGCCCTGAGACCCTGATGATCGGCAAGGTGTTGTGGCAGGAGTTCTTCAACAACCGTGACTGGCCGGTGGCCTCCGCCCTGGCGGTGGTGATGCTGGCGGTGCTGATCATTCCCATCATCCTGTTCAACCGCAACCAGGCCAAAGAGCTGGAGGGCAAGGCATGAGACGTTTCGGTTTTGCCAAGCTGATGCTGTGGCTGGGGCTGCTGTTCATCTACCTGCCCATGATCATCATGGTCATCTACTCCTTCAACGCCTCCAAGCTGGTGACGGTGTGGGGGGGCTGGTCGCTCAAGTGGTACTTCGGCCTGCTCGACAACAAACAGTTGATCGGGTCCGTGTTCCGCTCCCTGGAGATCGCCTTCTACACCGCCATCGCGGCGGTGGCGCTAGGGACGGTGGCGGCCTTCGTGCTGACCCGGATCCCTCACTTCCGTGGCCGGACCCTGTTCGGCGGCATGGTGACGGCGCCGCTGGTGATGCCCGAGGTGATCACCGGTCTCTCCCTGCTGCTGCTGTTCGTGGCCATGGCCCAGCTGGTGGGTTGGCCCGCGGAGCGGGGCATGCTGACCATCTGGATAGCACATACCACCTTCTGTACCGCCTATGTGGCGATCGTGGTGTCGGCGCGGCTGCGGGAGCTGGATCTCTCCATCGAGGAGGCGGCCATGGACCTGGGTGCCAAGCCCTGGAAGGTGTTCTTCCTGATCACCATCCCGATGATAGCCCCGTCGCTGGCGGCGGGTGGCATGATGTCGTTCGCCCTGTCGCTGGATGATCTGGTGCTGGCGAGCTTCGTCTCCGGCCCGGGTTCGACCACCTTGCCGATGGAAGTGTTCTCGGCGGTGCGCCTCGGCGTGAAGCCCGAGATCAACGCCATCGCGAGCCTGATCCTGCTGTCGGTATCCCTGTTCACCTTCGGTAGCTGGTATCTGATGGCCCGGGCGGAGAAACGCCGCCGTGCCGAAATCGCCATGACCACCCAGATGCAGGCAGTTGCCTGACCTGCCCCGTGATAAGATCCGCATTCCCCCATCCGTCAGGAGAATGGAATGCGGATCTCCCTCTTCATCGGCCAGAGTGCCGAACTGAACCCAGAGCAGGCCCCCGGCCTCATCAGTGCCATCCACAAGCAGCCTGCCGACGCCCCTCTGTGGTGCGATTTCCTCGGCCTTCGCGGGGATGAGCAGAGCGACAGACGCCATCATGGCGGCCCGGATCGGGCCCTGCACCATTACCCTGCGGAGCATTACGCCTGGTGGAAAACCTGGCAAACCGCGCTGGGACTGCCTGTACCACGCACACCCTGGCAGCCTGCCGCCTTTGGCGAGAATCTCTCTGGTTCGGGGCTGACGGAGGCGCAGGCCTGCATCGGCGATGTCTATCGACTTGGGGAGGCGCTGATCCAGATAAGCCAGCCCAGATCCCCCTGTTTCAAGCTCAACCAGCGCTTTGGCTATGGCCAGCTCTCCCAGGCGATGCAGCTGAGTGGTCGCTGTGGCTGGCTGCTGCGGGTGCTGGAAGAGGGAAGGGTGGATCCGCAGGGGGAGCTGACACTGGTGGACAGACCCTACCCTGAGCTGACGGTGAAGCGCACCGCCGACATCCTGTTCAACCAGGCCCGCAACGAGGACGATCTGCAACTGCTGCTGGAGAACCCGGCGCTCTCCCCCAACTGGCGCCAGCATGCGGCTCATTGGCTGGAACATGGAGTGGTGGCGGATTGGAGCCGGCGTTTGCTGGGGCCGACCGAGTTCAGGTTGCCTCGACAGGGCTGAAGGCAGGCGGAAAGATACCTTGTGGGCGATTTTTCCTGCGACTTGCTGAATTATTGAGCGTAAAGCCATTTTTTTAGAGTGAATGCAAAAAAAGGCTTGTGTCGGGTCGGGGCTTTCGGTAAATTCTCGCCCCGCAGACATCGGTGTGTAGCGCAGCTTGGTAGCGCACTTCGTTCGGGACGAAGGGGTCGGAGGTTCGAATCCTCTCACACCGACCAAATTTGAAAAGGCCGCTCAATGAGCGGCCTTTTCGCATTTGGTCTGTTGAAGCAAAGCTGACATTTCCATTGTCGATTGCTTCTCCTGCTCCGATTTCCCTCATTTGCCCAACTAAAAGGGCCACCGCTCGGTGGCCCCACTGGTGGAGTCTGATCCTGACTCCGGCACTCTAGATTGTGACAATCTCGTTATGGGTCTTGTCGATGGTGCCCTCCTTGCGCCCCAGGCGCTCATTCAGATATGCCAGTGTTGATGCCGCAATGCCTTGAAACCGTGTTGGGTTTGCAGGGCCGCATGCTTGGGGTACTCACTAATGAAATGTGCTATTCCCTCCATCAGTTGTGAACGCAGCGAAGACACGGGCTCATGCCAGGCTTGCAGGCAGAGATGACCAGGGATCAGCTGCTCTCGATACGCTTCCAGCAGCGATTCCGGCCAGGGCTCGATATGGGAATCGTGACGCAGTAAATAGTGGGCGGCGGGTTCACGGGCATAGATGAACTGAACTTGGGCCAGGTCGCGTTGGCTTAGCGTTTGGCTGCCGATATGGCAAGTCAGATATTTTCCCGTCTTCAGATTCAGGAAGTGACCGCGTTGCCGACAGGCAATGATGCGATACCAGGGCAGGGGTGAACAGAGAGAATACCCCTCCAGCTCCTGTTCCAACCAGTGACGGCACTCTGGGGTCTGCACTTCTTCGCGCATGGCCTCAAGTCGTGTCAGCAAGGCTCTGGATGGTTGGGTAGCCAGTATCGCGCTCATCGTCTGCAATCCTCCCTCTGCACAGAATCCCGACTTTCAGTATGGACCCTGAGCGGAGGAGGGGGTAAGAATTCTAATGATTAAAATCAGCTTAGAAGCGCACTTTTTATGCAATAAAAACCATTAGCCGACGAGGTAGGTCCCCGTGCCAAAGGCGATGTGAGTGCCCTCTTCGTTGTGCAGCTCCATGCGGGCGACCGCGACCTTGCTGCCTGCCCGGATGATGTGGGCGGTGGCGATGAACTCGTTGCCGCGACCGGGACGAAGATAGTCCACCCGCAGATCGATGGTGCCAAGCCGCGAGAAGCGCTCCTTGAGATAGCTGGGGGAGAAGTTCTCCAGCTCGTCGATGCAGGAGGCTGCGACTATCATGCCGCCCGCCACGTCGAGCAGGCTGGCGGTGACGCCGCCGTGCAGTATGTTGTGGAAAGGGTTGCCGATGAGCTTCTGTTCCATCTTGATGCGCAGCTCCACTTTATCGAAGTCGTAGTGGGTGACTTGCATGCCGATCAGCTTGTTGAAGGGCATCTTTTCGGCGAACAGGTTGGCTATGCCACTGAGCGCCATCTTCTTGAGCATCTGTTTCATTCCTTGCGTCCGATCCCTGTCAGCACAGCCGAGTAAAAACTCCAGCCAGTCTGCAACACTTCCTTAACACTCGCAATGGCAGGTTTATTGTGGGCGGCGGCTGCTTTAGAATGGCGACCCCAAAGGAGAGCCCATGACCGTCATTGCCGAAACCCTGCCTGACCCTCAGCCAGAGAATCCCCTTGCCCTGTTGCAGGCGGTGTTTGGCTATCAGCAGTTTCGGCCGGGCCAGCTCGAGATCATCGAGCAGATAGTGGCGGGGCGCGATGCCCTGGTGCTCAAACCCACCGGCGGCGGCAAGTCGCTTTGCTACCAGATCCCGGCGCTGCTGCGACCCGGGCTCGGTGTGGTGGTCTCCCCCCTCATCTCGCTGATGAAGGATCAGGTCGACACCCTGCGCGCCAACGGCGTGGCGGCGGTCTACATCAACTCGGCACTGAGCCGGGAAGAGATGATCCAGAACTTTGCCGCCATGCGCCGGGGCGAGATCAAGCTGGTTTATGTTTCCCCCGAGCGTTTGCTGCAGCACGAGTTCATGGACCGGTTGGCGGAGTTGCCCCTCGGCCTGTTCGCCATCGACGAGGCCCACTGCGTCTCCCAGTGGGGGCACGATTTTCGGCCGGAATACGCGGCGCTGGGACGGCTCAAGCAGTGGTTCCCCCAGGTGCCGGTGGTAGCGCTCACCGCCACCGCCGACGAGGCGACCCGCAGCGACATGCTGCACCGGCTGGAACTGAACGATCCCTTCATCCACACCGCCAGCTTCGATCGGCCCAATATCCGCTACAGCCTGGTGGAAAAGTTCAAGGCGGCGGAGCAGCTGCTGCGCTACGTGCAGAGCCAGAAGGGCAACTGCGGCATCGTCTACTGCTCCAGCCGCAATCGGGTGGAGGAGGTGGCCGAGCGGCTATCCCGTCACGGCTGCAAGGCGGCACCCTATCATGCCGGTCTGCCGCTGGAGCTGCGTCAGCAGACCCAGGAGGCCTTCCTCAAGGATGACATCGAGATCGTGGTGGCGACGGTGGCGTTCGGCATGGGCATCGACAAGCCCAACGTGCGCTTCGTGGTGCACTACGACATCCCCAAGAACATCGAATCCTACTATCAGGAAACCGGCCGTGCCGGGCGCGACGGCACCCCGGCCGAGGCGCTGCTGCTCTACGATCCCGCCGACATCGGTCGGGTGCGCCGGCTGCTCGACAACATCGAAAACCCACAGCAGTTGCAGGTGGAGCAGTACAAGCTCAACGTGATGGCGGCCTTCGCCGAGGCGCAGACTTGCCGCCGTCAGGTGCTGCTCAACTACTTCGGCGAGTACAACGACAAGCCGTGCGGCAACTGCGACATTTGCCTCGATCCGCCCCAGAGTTATGACGGCACCGAAGACGCCCAGAAAGCGCTCTCCTGCGTCTGGCGGGTGGGACAGAATTTCGGGGTGGGTTATGTGGTGGAGGTGCTGCGCGGATCGCTGAACCAGCGCATCAAGGATCACGGTCACGACAAGCTGTCGACCTACGGCATCGGCAAGGATCAGAGCCACGAATACTGGATGAGCGTCATCCGCCAGCTGATCCACAAGGGGTTGCTGACCCAGAACATCACCCGCAATCTGGTGTTGCAGCTGACCGAAGCGGCTCGACCCGTGCTGCGTGGCGAGATGAAGCTTGAACTGGCAGTCCCCCGCCTGCAGCCCATCTCCAGTCGCAAGGAGAAGCGCAACGGCCTGCTCGACAACGCCAACTATGACAAGCGGCTGTTCAAGGAGCTGCGCGCCCTGCGCAAGCAGATCGCCGAGGATGAAGAGGTGCCGCCCTATGTGGTGTTCAACGACGCCACCCTGGTTGAGATGGCACAGCTCATGCCGATGACCGAGGAGGAAATGCTGGCGGTCAACGGTGTCGGTCACCGCAAGCTGGAGCGCTTCGGTGAGGCCTTTATGGACCTGATCATCGACTACTGCCGCCGGTAGGGTCGGCCCAGGTAGACCTTGTCATCGACCGCTGCAGGCCCAGGCCGGTAGGCTGGCACAACAAACAGTGGAAAGGCGCCCGTTGGTCGGCGCCATGCATTATTTCAGGCTGGCGTAATAGGCCGCCAGATTCTCCATGTCCGCCTCGGTCAGCATCGCCATGAAGGGAACCATCAGCGGCTCGGTACGGGAACCCTCCTTGAACGCTTTCATCTGCTTGAGCAAATAGGCCTGGTTCTGGCCCGCGAGGTGGGGGTAGGTCGGGACGCTCGCCTTGCCATCCGCGCCATGACAGGCGGCACAGACCACGGATTTGGCCTTGCCTGCGTCTATGTCGGCCGCCTTGGCCTGATGGCCCCAGGCAAGCGCCAGCAGGGGCAGGGTATAGACCCACTTTTGCATCGTCTTCTCCTTGAAATGAATAATCGTGATCGCCTGTTAGCCTCGACGAGCCGACGGCGGTATAAAGAGTGACACGAGCATACGCAGGGACAACCCCCATCACCATGAAGTTGATCAACACTTTTGCCACCGAACTCCCCTGGGCTTGCGAGCCTGTTGCCCCGCAGCCGCTGCATGGCCCCAGATTGCTGCATCTGAACCGTGCGCTGCTTGGGGAGCTGGGGCTCGGGGAGGTGAGCGAGGCGCAGTGGCTCGCTTGTTGCGGCCAGGGGCAGCCCCTGCCGGGCATGCAGCCGGTGGCCCAGGTCTATGCGGGCCACCAGTTCGGTGGTTACAGCCCGCGCCTCGGGGATGGCCGCGCCCTGCTGCTGGGGGAGCAGCTGGCGCCGGATGGCAGCCGCTGGGACCTGCACCTGAAAGGGGCGGGCAAGACGCCATTCTCCCGCTTTGGCGACGGCCGTGCCGTGCTGCGATCCAGCATTCGCGAGTACCTGGCTTCCGAGGCGCTGCATGCCCTCGGCATTCCCACCACCCGGGCTCTGGTGCTGCTGGGCAGTGACGAGCCTGTCTACCGGGAGCAGGTGGAGAGCGGGGCGACCGTGCTGCGCACCGCGCCGAGCCATCTGCGCTTCGGTCATTTCGAGTATTTCGCCTGGAGCGGGCAGGGGGAGAAGATCCCCGCCCTCATCGACTATGTGCGGCGTTACCACTTCCCCGAGCTGGCCGATGGCGCCGAGTTGTTTGCCGAAGTAGTTCGCCGCACCGCGCGGCTCATCGCCAAGTGGCAGGCGGCGGGGTTCTGTCACGGGGTGATGAACACCGACAACATGTCCCTGCTCGGGTTGACCCTGGATTACGGCCCCTACGGTTTCATCGACGCCTATGTGCCGGACTTTGTCTGCAACCACTCGGATCCGGGCGGTCGCTATGCGCTGGATCAGCAGCCTGCGGTCGGATACTGGAACCTGCAGAAGCTGGCACAGGCGCTGGCCGGCCATGTGGATGGCGACGCGCTCGCGTCGGCCCTGGCCCAGTACGAGCACCAGCTGATGTTGCACTACTCCGAGCAGATGCGCGCCAAGCTGGGGCTGGCGGTGTGGGAAGAGGAGGATCCGGCGCTGTTCCGCGAGTTGTTCCGGCTGCTGGCGGCGCACAAGGTGGATTACCACCTCTTCCTGCGACGGCTGGGGGAATTGACCGCTCAGGGTGACTGGCCCGCCAGCCTGCTGGCCCTGTTGCCGGTTCCTGCCGTCTGGCAGGGGTGGCTTGAGGCCTATCGGGCACGCCTCGCCCGGGAAGGGAGCGAGGATGGCGTGCGCAAGGGGCAGATGGATGCGGTCAATCCCAAGTATGTGCTGCGCAACGCCCTGGCCCAACAGGTAATAGAGGCGGCAGAGCAGGGCGACATGGCGCCGTTCGAGCGGCTGTTTGTTGCCCTGCTGCACCCCTATGATGAGCAACCGGAATACGAGGATCTCGCCACCCCGCATCCGGGCTGGTATTGCGGGGGCGAGCTCTCGTGCAGCAGTTGAGGAGCAACGGATGAACTGGCGTATCACGCAGACAGACAGGGAAGCCGGGGTGGTGATGCTGACCTGCCCGGGCCTTGACTGGGACAGCTTCCCGACTCTGGCCGAGGCCCTGTTGCAGGAGTGGGAGCTGGCGGCACTCGAGCGGGAGTGGGGGGCGGATCGCTACAGCTGGCTGCTGGAGTTTGAAGGCAGCCGCTTTCGGCTCGAGTACGAACATTACAGCGGCTGCTGGCTGGCGGCGGTGCAGCCGGACGACGCGGAGGCGCTGCTCTGGCTGGCTCGGCAGTCCCGGGAGTGAGCTTTGCGTGCGATGCGAGTCAATCCCTTGAGATAACCGCATAAAGATTGAACTATCAATTTTGGGGCGTATAATCTCGCCCCTTGATTATCGCCATGGTGGCGATATGGGTTCCCTAACCCCATTAACCAAAAAGGTCACAATATGAACCTGACTCCGGCTCAGTACCAGACGGCACTGATGCGTCTCTCGTTGTTCCACATCCTGATCATTGCCAGCAGCAACTACCTGGTGCAGCTGCCGATCACCATCTTTGGCTTCCACACCACCTGGGGTGCCTTCAGCTTCCCGTTCATTTTCCTGGCCACCGATCTGACGGTGCGGATCTTCGGCGCCGGCCTGGCACGCAAGATCATCCAGACCGTGATGCTGCCGGCATTGACCGTGTCTTACGTGCTCTCGGTGCTCTTCTTCGAAGGGAGCTTCCAGGGGGTGGGCAATCTGGCAGAGTTCAATCTCTTTGTTGCCCGGATCGCGTTAGCCAGCTTTATGGCCTATCTGGTGGGCCAGTTCATGGATGTGGTGGTGTTCAACCGCCTGCGCCTGCTGAAAGCCTGGTGGGTGGCTCCGGCGGCCTCCACCCTGTTCGGCAATCTGGTGGATACCATCGCCTTCTTCGGCATCGCCTTCTGGCGCAGCACGGATCCCTTCATGGCCGAGCACTGGGTCGAGATCGCGACCGTGGATTACGTATTCAAGTTGCTGATAAGTCTGGGGTTGTTTGTGCCGCTTTACGGTGTGCTGCTGCGCTATCTCAGCCGCAAGCTGGTGGGGGAGGCCGGATTGGCTGGCCTGCAAGCTGCTACGCGACAAGCCTGATGAGATTGACCACCCCCATGGGTGGTCAATTTTTTTGCGATCTTCGCAAATAAGGCTTGCACAGTTAAATGAGAATGATTATTGTTAACTTGTTTTCCGGGAAAGACTTCATTTGTTCCAACGTGATGGACTTCTTGTGAAGGCACGACATTGCTCACATTGCTTCCAGTTAAGGGGCCAGTAGTTTACTGGCCCTCTTTTTTTGCGTCTTTTCCGCCATCAGCGGGCATAAAAAATGGGAGCCAGGGCTCCCATTTTCACTCAGCGTTATTTACTCGATGTCGAGGGCATCGGGGGAGAGGATCACCCCTGTGGTATCGGCATAGAGGTGGTCATCCGGCAGGAAGGTGACGCCGCCGAAGTTGACAGGCAGATCGGTTTCCCCGATATCCTTGCTGTCGGCGCCCACCGGAATGGCCGCCAGGGCCTGAATGCCGATGTCGAGATCTTCCAGGATATCGACCTCACGGACGCAACCGTAGCAGACGATCCCTTCCCACTCATTTTCCGCCGCCGTGGTGGCGATCTCGCTGTCGATCAGGGCACGACGCATGGAGCCGCCACCGTCGATCAACAGCACGCGACCAACGCCGTTCTCCTTGACCAGTTCACGGATAAGACCGTTCGATTCGAAGCATTTGACTGTGGTGATGACGCCGCCGAAAGAGGCGCGGCCGCCGAAGGAGCAGAGCATGGGTTCGAGCACATCCACCATGTCCTGATAGATGTCGCACAGTTCTGAAGTGTTGTATTCCATTGTGTCAGATCCACCGCTGGAAACAGGTGGATCCAGTATAAGGAGTGGGGTTGGCATTTCAACGACTATTCCTTGCCCAGTGGCGGGAAATGCCGTTTTTGCGCGAAAGCGGCCCCGCGTCATGGCAGGAGCCGCAGACGGTCAGCCTCGGGCCCTAGAGCAGAAACAGGGTCGCCAGCCCCAGGAAGATGAAGAAGCCGCCGGTGTCGGTGATGGCGGTGATCATCACGCTGGCCCCCACCGCCGGGTCGCGCCCCAGCCGGCTCATGGTCATGGGGATGATGACCCCCATCAGGGCCGCCACCAGCAGGTTGAGGATCATGGCGAGCGTCATCACGCCCCCCAGCGCCGCATCCTGATAGAGCAGGAAGGTGGCGATGCCCATGATGCCGCCCCACACCAGGCCGTTGATCAGGGCCACCCCCAGCTCGCGCCACAGCAGGAAGGAGACGTTGCCTGTCTGGATGTGCTGCAGCGCCAGCGCCCGCACTATCATGGTGATGGTCTGGTTGCCGGTGTTGCCGCCGATCCCGGCGACGATGGGCATCAGGGCCGCCAGTGCCACCAGCTGGGAGATGGTGTGCTCGAACAGGCCGATCACCCGCGATGCCACGAAGGCGGTGCAGAGGTTGATGGCGAGCCAGGCCCAGCGGGTCTTGACCGCCTTGGAGACGGGGGCGAACACGTCTTCTTCCTCGCTGATCCCCCCCATGCGGCGCAGGTCGGTGTCGCTCTCCTCATAGACCAAGTCCACCACCTCGGCGACGGTGAGCCGTCCCATCAGCTTGCCCCTGGCATCCACCACGGCGGCGGAGACCAGGTCGTCCCGCTCGAAGGTGCGGGCGGCGGCTTCGTCGTTGTCTTCCGGATCGAAGGTGACCGGATCCTTCTCCATCGCGTCGCTCACCAGGGTTTCGGGCTTGTGCAGCAGTACGGCGGTGAGGGGCAGCTCCCCCTGCAGCCGGTTGCGCCGATCGGTGACAAACAGCTTGTCGGTGTTGGCGGGGATCTTGCCGCGCAGGCGCAGATAGCGCTGGACGGTGGCCAGGGTCACGTCGGGCCGCACCGTGATGAGCTCGAAGTCCATCATGGCGCCGACCGTGTGCTTGCCGTAGCGGATCACCTCCCGCACCTTGTCCCTGTCCATCGGCGCCATGGAGGTGAGCAGCCGTCCCATCAGGTTGCGGGGCAGGTACTGGCCCAGGTAGATCTGGTCGTCGATGTCGAGGGTGCTCAGGGCGTGCAGCAGCTCCTTGTCGCTCATGCCGCTGATGAGACTGTCCCACACCGTCTCCGACGCCTCCACCAGGATCTGGCCGTGCTTGTCTGCATCCACCTGCTGCCACAGCACATGGCGCTCGTCCGGCGGCAGGGACTCCAGCGCATCGGCGATATCGGCGGCGGGCAGGCTGTTGACCAGCCGGGTCAGCTCGCTGGTCTGGTCCCGAAGCTCTGCGTCCTGCTCCCCTTGCGGGTCGAGCAGGCTCTCGGTGAGGGCGTCATCGGCCAGCAGCAGCGTGAGGATGCGGGCTCTGTCGTGTTCACGCTGTTTGGCGCTGTTCTTGGGGGGGAGGGACATGAAGCAGAATTCCTGAATTCGGTGATCCGGCGGACAGTCCCCATAGGATACCAGACTCAAAACAAGAGGTTATGACAGTAAATGCAGAAAAAGAAACGCCACCCGAGGGTGGCGTTGGAATGGATGCAGCGATCAGGCCGAGGCCAGGGCCGTGTCGGCGGCGCCTCCTTGCCCGAACCAGGCAAGCTGGTCCGCCAGGGTCACAACAGATCCCACCATGATGAGGGCCGGGCTCTCGACCCCCACAGCCAGCGCGGGCAGCTCATCGAGGGTACCGCGAATGACCCGCTGGCTTGGCTGGGTGCCACGCTCGATCAGCGCTACCGGGGTGTCGCCCCCCTTGCCGTGAGCCAGCAGCTGCTCGCGGATGGTGGCGCAGGAGGAGAGTCCCATGTAGAACACCAGCGTCTGTTTGTCCTTGGCCAGCAGCGGCCAGTCGAGATCCCGGGCACCCCCCTTGCCGTGGGCGGTGACGAAGCGCACGCTCTGGGCGTGGTCGCGGTGGGTCAGCGGAATGCCGGCGTAGGCCGCGCAGCCGCTGGCCGCGGTGATGCCGGGTACCACCTGAAAGCCAATCCCAGTACCAACGAGCGTCTCCAGCTCCTCGCCGCCACGGCCGAAGATAAAGGGGTCGCCCCCCTTCAGCCGCACTACCCGTTGCCCCTTCTTCGCCTCCTCCAGCAAGAGCTGGTTGATCCCCTCCTGCGGCACGCAGTGGTTGCCCGCCTGCTTGCCGACGAAGATGCGTTTGGCGTCGCGGCGCACCAGCGCCATCACCTCGTCGGAGACCAGCCGGTCATAGACCACCACGTCGGCCTGCTGCATCTGGCGCAGGGCGTGCAGGGTGAGCAGGCCCGGATCGCCGGGGCCGGCTCCCACCAGTACCACCTCGCCACGGGGGTGACTTTCGTCGGCAAACAGGCTGTCGGCCAGCTGGTGGGCAGAGGCGTGATCCCCCCGCGCCAGCGCCTGACCGAGCCGGTCCGCCCCGAGCAGCCGCTCCCAGAAGCGACGCCGTTCGCCCATGGAGGCGAAGCGGGCCTTGACCCGATCCCGCAAGCTGCCGGCGAAGGCCGCCACGACGCCCAGATGCTGGGGCAGCAGGGCTTCGAGTTTTTCCCGCAGCAGCCGGGCCAGCACCGGCGCCTTGCCACCGGAGGAGATGGCCACCATCAGCGGCGAGCGGTCGATGATCGACGGCATGATGAAGCTGGAGCGTTTCGGGTCATCCACCACGTTGGCAAAGATCCGCGCCTGATTGGCGCTCTGGTAGACCAGCGCATTCACCTCGCGCCGATCGGTGGCGGCCACCACCAGCCACTTGCCCGCCAGTTGTTCCGATGCAAATTCACCGGCCAGCCACTCGATGCTGCCGTTGGCCGCCAGTTCCGCCAGCTCGGGGTCGAGCTCGGGCGCTACGACTGTGAGGTGGGTACCGGCATCCAGCAGCAGGCGCGCCTTGCGCTCCGCTACCTCGCCGCCGCCGACTAGCAGCACGGGTTTGTTGTCGAGTCGGCAAAAGATGGGCAAGTAGTCCATGGGGCCTCCTGATCAGGCGGTTCGGGTCTGGTTGGCGGTACTGGTGGTTTCGCTCACCGCGACCGGGCGCTCGGCCTTGGGGGTGGCATACCAGTAGCCGAGGCCCATGAAGAGGGCGCCGGAGACGGTGTTGCCCAGGGTCACCCACAGCAGGTTGTGGCCGATGCCGCTCAGGGTGTAGGCCTCGGAGTGGGCGCCAAACCAGGAGAGGGCGAACAGGGTCATGTTGGCGATGGAGTGCTCGTAGCCGGAGGCGATAAAGGCCAGCAGGCACCACCAGATGGCGATGAAGCGGGCGGCCCCTTCGGTGCGCAGCGCCATCCAGATGGCGAGGCAGACCAGCCAGTTGCAGAGGATCCCTTTCATAAACAGGGTCAGCGCCGGTGCCTGGGTCTTGGCCAGCGCCACCTTGTGGGCCAGACTGCCCGCATCCGGCAGCAGGCTGCCGCCGTAGGAGTAGATGAGCGCTACCACGATGGAGCCAATCAGGTTGCCCGCCCAGGTCTGCGGCAGGATGCGCAGCAGGTCGGCCATGGTGATCTTGCCCGTTTTCACCCCGAAGGTGAGGAACATGGTGTGGCCGGTAAACAGCTCGGAGCCGGCGATGATCACCAGCGTCAGGGCGATGCCGAAGGTGGCCCCCATCACCAGCGGCCGGATGGCGGGATCCACCAGATTGCCGAGGGTGAAGATGAGGATGATGCCAAGGCCCACATAGGCCCCCGCCATGGCGGAGCTGAGCCAGAAGCCGAGCTTGTCGCTGCGCTCGAAGCGGTTGATGCGGGCCGCGTTGGCGGCGCACTTGTTGATGGTTTCGGTATACATCTTTGGTTCCTTCAAGAGGGCCGCCCGCAGGCAGCCCTGACTGTTTTTTAACCCCCTCCCAGCCTCCCCCTTGCTCAGGGGGAGGAGCTTTTTGCTCCCTCCCCTGTGAAGGGGAGGGCCGGGGTGGGGTCTGGTGTTAGACGGCGACCCAGACCTGCTGGTCGCGCACTTCAACGGGGTAGCTCTGCACCGACATGACGGGGTTGTCGAAACAGTGGCCATCGCTCAGGCGAAAGCGCTGCTTCTTGAGCGGGCTGGCGACCCAGAGCTCGCCGTCGTGTTCGCAAATCAGGCCCCGCGACAGCACGTTGGCGGCGAAGAAGGGATCCCGGTTGTCGATGGCGAACACCTCGGCGGCCGCGCTCGGGCGGAACAGAGCGATCTGACGACCTTCAATGAGTGCGCAGACACCGGTTCCCGGCAGGATGTCGTTGAGTTGGCAGGCAAGTTTCATCGCTTAATCTCCACCTCGAGTTGGATGGACTGGCTATCGAGCAGGGCGCAAACGTCCATGCAGCCCATCAGGATGCCGTTGAGTTGGCAGGCTAATTTCATCATTTGGTCTCCACCTCGATCTGGTAGACGGGGATGCGCTCGGCCGGAGTGGCGGGTCTGTGCTGGTCGCGCTCGGCGACGAACTGGACGTCCGGATCGCGCTTGTCGCTGTTGATGAAGTGGCTGAAACGCTTGAGCGCTTCCTCTTCGTTGAGGGTGCGCGACCATTCGCACTCGTAGCTGTCGATGAGGGTCTGGATATCGCGTTCCAGCGTCTCGGCCAGTCCCAGCTTGTCGTCGACGATCACTTCGCGCAGGTAGTCGACGCCCCCTTCCAGATTGCCGAGCCAGACCGAGGTGCGCTGCAGTTTGTCGGCGCTGGTGACGTAGAACATCATGAAGCGGTCGATCAGCTTGATCAGGGTCTCGCGGTCGAGGTCAGACGCCAGCAGGTCGGCGTGGCGCGGCTTCATGCCGCCGTTGCCGCCCACATAGAGGTTCCAGCCAGCATCGGTGGCGATGATGCCGATGTCCTTGCCCTGGGCTTCCGCACATTCGCGGGTACAGCCGGAGACGCCGAACTTCATCTTGTGCGGGGTGCGAATGCCCTTGTAGCGGTTCTCGAGGAAGACCCCGAGGCCGACGCTGTCCTGCACGCCGAAGCGGCACCAGGTGCTGCCGACACAGGTCTTGGCCATGCGCAGCGCCTTGGCGTAGGCCTGACCGGTCTCGAATCCGGCCGCCAGCAGCTTGCGCCAGATGGCGGGCAGGTCATCCTTCTGGGCCCCGAACAGGCCGATGCGCTGGGCGCCGGTGATCTTGGTGTAGAGCTTGTAGTCGCGGGCCACTTCGGCTACCGCCAGCAGCCCTTCCGGGGTCACTTCGCCGCCGGCCATGCGCGGGATGACGGAGTAGCTGCCGTCTTTTTGCATGTTGCCGAGGAAGATGTCGTTGGTGTCCTGCAGCGGGATATTGCGCGGGCTCAGCACATGCTCGTTCCAGCAGGAGGCGAGGATGGAGCCGACAGTCGGTTTGCACACCTCGCAGCCATAGCCTTGGCCATGCTTGGCCAGCAGCTCGTCGAAGCTCTTGATCCCTTCCACCTTGACCAGATGGAACAGCTCCTGACGGGAGTGGGGGAAGTGGGCGCAGAGGTGGTTGTTGACCTCGATGCCCTGCTTCACCAGCTCGGCGTTGAGTACCTGACTGATGAGCGGCACGCAGCCGCCGCAGCCGGTACCGGCCTTGGTGTGCTGCTTGATGGCGGCAAGGGTGGTGTGACCCTCGGCCACCGCCTGGGCGATGTCGCCCTTGGAGACGTCGAAGCAGGAGCAGATCTGCGCGCACTCCGGCAGGGCATCCACCCCCAGCGTCGGCTTGGCACCGGCGTAGGCAGGCAGGATCAGGGTGTCCGGGTGGCTCGGCAGCGGCAGGGCATTGAGCATCATCTGCAGCAGGTTGCCGTAATCTTCCACGTCACCCACCAGCACGGCGCCGAGCAATCGGCTGTTGTCCTCGCTCACCACGATCTTCTTGTAGACGCCAGCCTGATCGTCCTGAAACACATAGCTGTGGCTGCCCGGGGTGCGGCCGTGGGCATCACCGATGGAGCCGACGGAGACGCCGAGCAGCTTGAGCTTGGCGCTCATGTCTGCCCCTTCGAAGCGACTGTCACCGCCCTGCAGGTGGTCGACGGTGATCTGGGCCATCTTGTAGCCCGGCGCCACCAGCCCGAAGAAGCGACCCTGCCAGGCTGCGCACTCGCCGATGGCGTAGATGTCGGGGTCGGAGGTGAGGCAGTGATCGTCGATGACGATGCCGCCGCGCTCGGCGATGGCGAGATCACCGTAGCGGCCAAGGGTATCTTGCGGGCGAATGCCGGTGGAGAAGACCACCACGTCCACTTCAAGCTGGCTGCCGTCGGCGAAAGCGAGGCGGTGTTTCGCCTGCTCGCCGCCATGCATCAGGATCTCGCTGGTGCTCTTGCTGGTGTGTACCTGCACGCCCATGGATTCAATCTTGCGGCGCAGCAGCTGGCCGCCCTGACCGTCGAGCTGCTCGGCCATCAGCACAGGAGCAAACTCCACCACGTGGGTCTCGAGACCCAGCGCCTTGAGGGCACCGGCGGCTTCGAGGCCAAGCAGGCCGCCCCCGATCACCACCCCGCTCTTGCCGCTCTTGGCGGCGCTGCGGATGGCTTTCAGATCCTCGATGGTGCGATAGACGAAGCACTCATGGTGCTGGCTGCCCTGGATGGGCGGCACCCAGGGGTAGGAACCGGTGGCCAGCACCAGCTTGTCGTACTCGACCACAGTGCCCTTGTTGGAGTGCACTTCGCGGTTGGCCCTGTCGATTTTTTTCACCGCTTCGCCGAGCAGCAGGCAGATGCCGTGCTTGTCGTAGAAACCGGGTTTGACGAGGGAGAGATCTTCGCTGGTGTGATGGGAGAAGTAGGAGGAGAGATGGACGCGATCGTAGGCGGGACGGGGTTCTGCACCGAAGACGGTGATCTCGTAGCGGCCCGGATCGGCCCGCTCGATCAGCTCTTCGATAAAGCGGTGCCCCACCATGCCGTTGCCCACAACGACCAGTCTGACTTTGCTCATAGTTGCCTCAAGTTTGGAGTAATAAAACATCATTCTGGGGCTAGGCTACCCAGTCGGCAGGGGTGGGCGATTGATGCAAATCAAGTGTCTATTTATATATCTCCTCAGGGGTAATTCGAGAAAATTCAGCACTATACAAAAATAGGTATACCAGTTAATGATTTCTGCGTTAGCTCGGGGTGAGGGATGGTGGAGGGTAAGCCCGGTTTACCAACTGCCGGGGAGTGAAAACTTATGTCGGAAAAAGGCCGGTCTCGCACTGGGCGAGACCGGCATCAGCTGAACAAGGTGGCGCGTCAGGCAATATGGCGGCGGAACATGGCGAGCGCCAGCGACAGGGTGACGCCGGCGATGGCGAGCAGCGGCCAGAGCAGGGGCCAGGCGGCCGACCAGTCGAACCCCTTGAGGAAGACCCCCTTGAGCAGCACGATGAAGTGGGTGAGGGGGTCGATGGCCGCCAGCCACTGGAACACCTGGGGCATGTTCTCCACCGGCGAGATGTAGCCCGAGAGGATCACCGCCGGGACGGTGAAGGAGAAGACCCCGAGAAAGGCCTGCTGCTGGGTCGAGCAGAACGACGAGATGAAGAGCCCGATCCCGGCCAGTGCCAGCCCGTAGCAGACCATGCCTGCCATCAGCAGGCTGAGGCTGCCGGCAAAGGGAAGGTGAAAGACAAAACGGGCGGCCAGCGCGACTATGCACCCTTGTCCCACCGCCACCATGATGCCGGGCACCGCCTTGCCCGCCATGATCCAGCCTGCGGTGAGGGGCGAGACCAGCAGCTGATCGAAGGTGCCCTCTTCCCGCTCCCGCGCGACCGAGAGGGCGGTGACAATCAGACAGCCGGTGGTGGTGATGATGGCCACCAGCGCCGGCAGGATATGCCAGTGGAACTCGACGTTGGGGTTGTAGAGGTTGCGTACTGCCAGCTCGGGTTGCCCCTTGCCCTCACTTTGCCAGCGAGCGATCACCTGACTGATGTAGCCCGCCGCCACCTGACCGCCGTTGGAGCGGCGCCCGTCGATAATCAGCTGCACCTTGGCCGGTTCGCCCCGCGCCAATCGGCGCGAAAAATCCCCCGGAATAATCAGCCCGAGCAGCGCCTGCTGCCCGGTGATGGCCTCGGTCATGCCCGCCTCGCCCTGCACCGGAATGATGGTGGTGAAGGCGGGCATATGGGTGAGGCGCTCCAGCAGCTCGCGGCTCTGGGCGCCGCCATCCTGGTTGTAGATGGCCAGCGTGTTGCCGGTCACCTCCAGAGTGGCGGCGAACGGGAAGAGGGCGGTTTGCAGCAGCACCGGCATGATGAGCAGAAAGCGCCCCTGAGTATTGCCCATCAGGGCCTGCAGCTCTTTTCGGATCAGCCACCAGAGTCGGATCAGCATGGGTTACTCCAGAGTGCGCCGCGTCTTGCGGGCGGTCAGGGCCAGCCAGAAACCGGCCAGCAGCAGCAGACAGAAACCGTTGACCAGCAAGATCGAGAAGACGCTGCCCGCCTGATAGAGGGTCTGCAGGGAGCTGGCGAAGTAGCGGGCCGGAATGAGGTGGGTGATGGCCCGAAGCCAAGGCGGCATGCTGGCGATCTCGAACACGAAGCCCGACAGCATCACCGCGGGCAGAAACGCAGCGATCAGCGCCGCCTGTGCGGCATTGAACTGGCTACGCATCACGGTGGAGAGGAACAGCCCGAGCCCGAGGGCGCTACCGAGAAAGACGCTGGTGACCAGAAAGAGCAGCAGCAGGGAGCCGCGCCAGGGCACGCCCATCACCGTCACTGAGAAGAGCAGGCAGAGCAGCATGGCAATGATGCCAAGGCCATAGTAGGGCAGCAGTTTGGAGAGCAGCAGCTCTCCCTTGGTGACCGGGGTGGCGAGCAGCGCCTCCATGGTGCCGCGCTCCCACTCCCGCGCCACCACCAGCGAGGTGAGCAGGGCCCCTATGATGGTCATCACCACCGCAATGGAGCCAGGCACCAGAAAGTTGCGGCTCACCAGCGCCGGGTTGAACCAGGCGCGGCTCTCTATCGACACCGGCATGGCAACCCCCTCGCCAGCGAGCCACCCCTGCCAGATCCCCTGCACATAGTTGGTGACGAAGTTGGCGGTGTTGGGCTCGGAGCCGTCGGTCAGCAGCAGCGCCTGCGGCGTGCCATTGCCCTGACCGGCCAGCGCGCGGGAGAAGCCGTCATCGATCACCAGCAGGCCGCGGATCTCGCCACGGGCCAAACTGGCGAGCAGGGACTCCTTGCTCGGCCCGCTGTGGATCTCCAGCGCGGTAGAGCCGCGCAGGGCCTGCTCCAGCCGCACCTCCGGGGCGCCGCTGTCGGTGCGCCAGATGCCGAGGCGCAGATGGTCCACATCCAGATTGATGGCGTAACCCATCACCACCAGCAGCACCACCGGCATGATGAAGGCGATGAGGATGCTGCTCGGGTCACGGACGATTTGCAGCGTCTCCTTGCGGCAGAGGGCCAGCAGTCGCCGACGGTTGATGCTCATGCGTCCTCCTCGCTGGCCCGCTCGACCAGGGTGATAAAGGCCTCTTCCATTGTTGGCAAAGAACAGGTCGGCAAGGAGCCGGTTGGCAAAGAGGTCGCCGCCTCTTTGGCGGCCAGCCCCTTGAGATCGTCCGGAGTACCGAGGGCCAGCAGCTTGCCGCGATAGATGAGGGCGATGCGGTCGCAATATTCCGCCTCATCCATAAAGTGGGTGGTGACCAGCACGGTGACGCCGTGGTCGGCCAGTGCGTTGATGTGCGACCAGAACTCGCGCCGGGTCACCGGATCGACCCCGGAGGTGGGTTCGTCGAGAAACAGCAGCGGCGGCTCGTGCAGCAGGGCGCAGGCCAGCGACAAGCGCTGGCGCAGGCCGAGCGGCAGGGATTCCGCCTTCTGATCGAGCCAGGGGGTGAGGGCAAAGGCAGTCACCATGGCGTCGATCCGCGTCTGCTGGTGGCGGCCGAACAGGCCGTAGATACCGGCGAAGAAGGAGAGGTTCTGGGCCACGGTGAGCTGCTTGTAGAGGGAGAACTTCTGCGCCATGTAGCCGAGGCGCTGGCGTGCCGCCGAGGGGCTGTGAGCCAGATCGATGCCGGTCACCAGCGCCTGCCCCTCGCTCGGGCGCAGCAGGCCGCACTCCATCTTGAAGGTGGTGGACTTGCCCGCCCCGTTAGGGCCGAGCAGGCCGAAGATCTCGCCGCGCCGCACCGCAAAGCTGACATCATCGGTGGCGGCGAAATCGCCGAACCGCTTGGTAAGGTGGCGCGCCTCGATCACCGCTTCGGGGGAGACCCCCTGCGGCAGTTCGGCTTCCCGCATCCCGGCTGCCAGACTCGACTCCCCGCCGGGGCCGCCGCCGAGCAGGTCGATAAAGGCATCCTCCAACCGGGGCTGGGCCGGTTGAAAGGCGCCGTTGGCGAGATGCAGCTCCGCCAGCGGTGGGGGCGTCATGCCCGGGTGCAGCAGCAGGCGAACCCGCTCCCCCGCCACCGCGCCATCCATCACCGACGGGTGAGCCAGTGCCCGGCGCAGCAGGGCGCGTCGCTCGCGGCCATCCAGCTGCCCCGCCTCCAGCAGCCAGCAGCGGCTGGCCATGGCCCCCATCAGATCGGCCGGCGTGCCGCTGGTGCGCACCTCGCCATCCGCCATCAGCAGCACGTGGTCGCACAGCTCCGCCTCGTCGAGATAGGCGGTACTCCAGAGCACCGTCATTCCCCCCTTGGCCAGCTCCCGCACCATCTGCCAGAGGGCGCGGCGAGAGATGGGATCGACCCCGACCCCCGGTTCGTCGAGCAGCAGCACATCCGGGGTGCCGAGCAGGGCGCAGGCCAGCCCGAGTTTCTGCTTCATCCCGCCAGAGAGCTTGCCTGCCGGCCTTGCGGTGAAGCGGGCAAGGTCGGTGAAGGCGAGCAGCCGCGCGAAGGTGGGCGTGCGTTCGGGCTCCAGTACGCCGCGCAAGTCAGCGTAGAGGGTGAGGTTCTCCAGCACGCTGAGATCCTCGTAGAGGCCGAACTGCTGGGGCATGTAGCCGAGGCGCTGACGCAGCAGATCTCCCTCGCTCACCGGATCCAGCCCCAGCACCCGGATGGCGCCCGCGTCGGGGATCAGCAGACCGGCCAGCAGGCGCAGCAAAGTGCTCTTGCCCGCGCCGTCGGGGCCGACCAGCCCGGTGATGCCACCGGTCGGAATGGTGGCCGAGATGGCGTTGAGGGCGACCCGCTCGCCAAAGCGTTTGGTGAGCCCTTCAAGGGAGATAGCGCTGTTCATGGAGCCAGCCTGACAGTGACCGGCATCCCCTGTCGCAGGGCCGGGTCGGGATCCTGCACCACGATGCGCAGCCGGTAGACGAGGTGGGTGCGAAGATCCGGCGTTTCCACCGATTTCGGAGTGAACTCGGCGGTGGGCGAGACAAATCCCACTACTCCGTGATAGGGCTTGTCCGGCCGCGAGTCGGTGGTGAGGGTCACCTTGGCGCCGCTCGGGAAGTGGCCGAGCCAGGGCTCCTCCACATAGGCGCGCACCCAGACCGGCGCGGTCAGGGAGAGGTTGAAGGCGGTCGCTCCGCTCTGCACCATGCTGCCGTTCTCGATGGCGCGGCTGATGATGATGCCGTCGCTGGGGGCGGTCAGGCTGGCATCCGCCAGCGCCAGCTCGGCACTGGCGAGCGCCGCTTTGGCCCCTTCCAGCTGGGCATCGGACTGGGCAATCTCTTCCGGGCGATAGCCGGTTTCGAGCTGGGCGAGCTGTTCGCGGGCGGAGCGTACCTGCGCCTGGGTCTGATCCCGCTGGGAGCGGGCGGTATCGAGCTGACCGCGGGAGATGGCGCCGGTGGCGGCCAATGCGCTCTGGCGGCGCCACTGCTGGTCGGCTTCCAGCGCAGCGGCCTCGGCGGCGGCCAGTGCGGCCCGGGCGCGGTCGGTCTCTTCGCTGCGATAGCCTTTGTGGATCAGGGCGTTGGCGGCAGTGAGTGCAGCCAGATTGGCGCGGGCGCTGTCGCGGCTGTGGGTGAGGGGAGCCGGATCGAGGCGGGCCAGCAGTTGACCGGCTTTTACGCTATCTCCCTCATCGACCTGCACCTGATCGACGCGGCCGCCGACCCGAAAGGCCAGATTGACGTCGCGAATATCGACGTTGCCGTAGAGGATGGATCCGTCGGCGGGGCGCCCCTGCCACCAGAGGTAGCCACCGATAACGGTTAGCAGCAGGGCCAGGATTGCAATGCGTTGTTTCATGCCGCTTCTCCTTCTTTCATATCGGTGGGGCGCAGGCCGCGCAGGGCCCATACCAGCCGTTGTCTGGCGGCCTCTGGGTTGTCTATCTGGCTGAGAAAGGGGGCGGCCTCTTCGGGCAGCCAGCCGAGCTGACGACCGCTGCCGGCGATCACCAGCGGCAGGCCGACCGACCCCATGATGAAGATCATCAGCTGGAGCGGGTGACCCGCGACCAGCGACCCTTCCGCCTGTGCCATCCGTACCTGTTCGATCAGCAGCAGGGGGTGACGGCGCGGCAGGCTGAGCAGAAAGCGCTGGGCCGCCCCTTCCCCCGCCAGCGCATCGCCAAACAGGTGGTTGATGAAGCCGCGCTGGCGCGCCACCAGCCCGATCAGCGCCTCCATGGTGGCCTCGAACATGGCGATGGCAGAGGGGTAGGAGCCCTTGGCTGCCACCGCCTTGAGCTCGTCATAGAGGGGGGCATACCAGAGCTCCACCAGCTCGTCGATAAAGGCGTCGCGGTTGCCGAAGTGGTAGACGAAGGAGCCGAGGTTCACCTCGGCCGCCGCCGCCAGCTCGCGCACCGTCAGGCCGCGCAGCCCCTTGTCGGTGGCGATGGCGAGGCCGGTATCGAGCAGTTTCTGACGGGTGGGGTGCATCTGGCTGGTGCTCCTGGTGTATGTATTTTGTACGCAATTATACGACTGTATAAAAAATGCGGAAGCGGGCGACAGGATCTTTTTGCCCGCAATGTGATCCGCCCCGCTCTGAGGGGCCGTGATCCCCGTCCGGCAGGGGGAAGGATCCACCGATTGTGCCCAAGCCACGGGCATGTCGGTGTGATGGGGTGGTGAAAGGCGCTTCTGGTCCCGGGTGCGGGTGCCCGGGCCACAAGAGGCTGGTGATGGAGCCGGGAGCTGCCTGACCCGGATCAGGGGGTGTCGGTGGCCCCGGTGTGATAGGGGGGCCGGGCACAGGTGTCCCGTATCAGGGCGCGCAGCCAGCGGTGGCCCGGATCGGCATCCTGACTGGGGTGCCAGAGCAGGGCGACCCGGATCCCTGGCAGAGCGAAGGGCAGGGGCAGGGTGACCAGATCGCCGAGCAGGCTGGCGCAGTGCAGGTGCGGCACCGTCGCCACCAGATTGCTCTCCCTGACCAGGGCCAGTGCCGTTGCAAACCCGGGAACCAGGGTGGTGATGGTGCGCCGCCTCCCCTGGCCTGCGAGAATTTCGTCGATGGGGCTGTGAGGCTGGCCCCGGCGGGAGACCAGCACGTGGCGCGCGGCGGCATAGCGCGCCACGGTCAGGGTGCCGTCGCAGAGGGGGTGGTCCGGGTGCACCACGGCGACGAAGTGGTCCTGGAACAGGGCCTGGGTGCGCAGCTCAGGGGCCGTGGTGGTGCCGATGACCCCGGTCTCGAAGTCCAGCTCGCCACGGCGCAGGGGGCCGCTCTCCTTGTCGGGTTTGGCCAGAAAGTGCAGCCGCACCCCGGGGGCCTCGACGGCGAGGCGCGCCAGCAGGGCGGGGCCTACCGCCTCCACGAAGCCGTCGCTGGATCGCAGGCGGAAGGTGCGCTCCAGGCTCGCCGGGTCTACTTCCTGCTGGGGGCGCAGCACGGCCCGGGTCTCCTGAACCAGGCGGGCGACCTCATCCCGCAGGATCTGCGCCCGGGGGGTGGGGATCAGGCCGCGTCCCGCCCGCACCAGCAGCGGATCCCCCGTGGTTTCCCGCAGCCTTGCCAGGGCCCGGCTCATGGCGGAAGCACTCAGGCCTAGCCGTCTGGCGGCGCCCGCCACACTGCCCTCTTCCAGCAGGGCATCCAGGGTGATCAGCAGGTTGAAATCCGGGGTCATGGTCGTCTCCTCGCAGGCGGCGCCTGACGGGCCGACCCCTTCATGATACGCGAGTTGCCGTCTCTTCATATGGCGTCTGGTGCAACTATAAGTTGCAATCCGTGCGTCTTCCGCCTTGTCATCCCCCCCGCTAGCCTGAGTGCATCATCACTTGCCGGAGAGACTGCCATGTCCACACCACTTCTTGTTTCCCCTCCCGTGACGCGCCGTCTTGGTCTCGCGGGGCTCGGGCTCGCCACCCTGCTGCCCATGCTGGCGGGCAGCATGGCCAACCTGGTGCTGCCTGCCCTGGGGCGGGACTTCGGCGTGCCCTTCGCCAGCCTGCAATGGGTGCTGGTGGCCTACCTGCTTGGGATCACCAGTCTGACGGTGGTGGCGGGCCGGCTGGGCGATCGTCTGGGGCGGCGTCGCGTGCTGCTCTGGGGGACCGGGGTCTTTGCGCTGGCTTCCCTGCTGTGCGCCCTGGCCCCTTCCATTGGCTGGCTCATTGCCGCTCGCACCCTGCAAGGAGCGGGTGCGGCCTGCATGCTGGTGCTCTCGCTGGCCATGGCAGGAGAGCTGGTGCCGCCAGCCCGACGGGGCTGGAGCATGGGATTGCTCGGCACCCTGTCGGCCTGCGGCACGGCGCTCGGCCCCTCCTTTGGCGGCCTGTTGATCGGCGGATTTGGCTGGCAGGCTCCCTTCCTGCTGCTGCTCCCCCTGGTGTTGCTGGCGCTGGGGTGTGCCTGGCGTGATCTGCCCCGGGATGAGGCGGGCTCTGCCGAGGGAGGCCTCCCGCTCACCAGTCTGTTGCTGCTGGTGACGGCGCTGCTCTGCTACGGGCTGGCACTGACCCGGGGCAGCCCGCTCGGGGCCTGGCCGGGGATAGGGGCGCTCGTCGCCATGGCGCTCTTCGTACGTGCCGACTCGGGCGCCCGTCGCCCCCTGCTGCCCCTGGCGCTGCTGGGGGCGTCCAGGCGAAGAGGCGGGATCATCGCCAGTGCGCTGGTGGCCAGCGTCATGGTGGCGACTCTGCTGATCGGTCCTTTCTACCTGCACGGCGCCTTTGCCCTCGACATGGGGACGGTGGGGCTGATGATCTCCATGGGCCCGCTGCTGGCGGCGCTGTCCGGCATGCCTGCTGGCTGGCTGGTTGACAGAGTGGGGGCGACTCCTGTGGTGCGCCTCGGCCTGGGGCTCATGGTGGTGGCCGCCGTCTTGCTGGCCCTGCTGGACAGGGCGCTCGGGCCCCTCGGCTACCTGCTGCCCATCCTGCTGCTCACCGCCGGTTATGCCCTGTTCCAGACCGCCAACAACAGCGCCGTGGTGGGGGAGGCGGAGGGGGCGAGCCGGGGCGCCGTGGCCGGGCTGCTGACCCTGTCGCGCAACCTGGGCCAGCTGACGGGGGCGGCGGGGCTGGGGGGCCTGTTCGCCGCCCTGGCGGGGCGGCCCGATCTCGCCCTCGCGACGGCGGACGAGCTGGCGTTTGCCACCCGGGTCACCTTCGCCCTGACGGCCTTGCTGCTGATGAGTGCGCTCTGGCTGGCGGGAAGGGAGGAGCGTGCCGTGCAGGATGATGTGGCCCGGGACGGCTGCGAGTCGGGAGAACGCTGAAAACGAAGACGCCTCCACAGGGGAGGCGTCTTGCTATGGGATTGAGCAGGATAGTAAACCGCTCAGCTCCTCGTTATCGATCAACCTGTTACAGAATGAAGCGGCTCAGATCCTCGTCTTCAATCAGCTTGCCGAGGTGGGCGTTGACGTAGTCGGTGTCGATGACGAAGGTCTCGCCGGATTTCTCGGAGGCGTCGTAGGAGATGTCTTCCATCAGGCGCTCCATCACGGTGTGCAGACGGCGGGCGCCGATGTTCTCGGTGCGCTCGTTGACCTGCCAGGCCGCTTCGGCCAGACGGCGGATGCCATCCTGGGTGAACTCGATGTTGACCCCTTCGGTGGCCATCAGCGCCTTGTACTGATCGGTCAGGGAGGCGTTCGGCTCGGTCAGGATGCGCTCGAAGTCTTCGGTGGTCAGGGCGGTCAGCTCGACCCGGATCGGCAGGCGGCCCTGCAGCTCGGGGATGAGGTCGGACGGCTTGGCGATCTGGAAGGCGCCGGAGGCGACAAACAGGATGTGATCGGTCTTGACCATGCCGTGCTTGGTGTTGACGGTGCAGCCCTCGACCAGCGGCAGCAGGTCGCGCTGCACCCCTTCACGGGAAACGTCCGGGCCCGAGCTCTCGCCGCGCTTGCAGATCTTGTCGATCTCGTCGAGGAAGACGATGCCATTGTTTTCGACGGAGGCGATGGCCTTCTGCTTCAGCTCTTCCGGGTTGACCAGGCGGGCCGCTTCCTCTTCGATCAGTGCCTTCATGGCCTCTTTGACCTTGATCTTGCGCTTCTTCTTCTGGTTCTGGCCCAGATTCTGGAACAGCCCCTGCAACTGGTTGGCCATCTCTTCCATGCCCGGCGGGGTCATGATTTCGACACCCATGGGGGAGGCGGCCAGATCCAGCTCGATCTCCTTGTCATCCAGCTGACCTTCCCGCAGTTTCTTGCGGAAGATCTGGCGGGTGTTGGAGTTGTCGGCTTTCTCTTCCTCACCCCAGCTGTTGCGCGGGTTGGGCAGCAGGGCGTCGAGGATGCGCTCTTCTGCGGCTTCCTCGGCGCGGTATTTCATCTTCTCCATCTCGGTCTCGCGCACCAGCTTGATGGCGACATCGGTCAGATCGCGGATGATGCTGTCCACTTCCTTGCCCACATAGCCCACTTCGGTGAACTTGGTTGCTTCCACCTTGATGAAGGGGGCGTTGGCCAGCTTGGCCAGGCGACGGGCGATCTCGGTCTTGCCGACGCCGGTCGGGCCGATCATCAGGATGTTCTTCGGGGTCACCTCGTGGCGCATCTCCTCGGAGAGCTGCATCCGGCGCCAGCGGTTGCGCAGGGCGACGGCGACCGCGCGCTTGGCGTCGGCCTGACCAATGATGTGTCTGTCCAGCTCGTGGACGATTTCTCTCGGGGTCATCTCGGACATGGTGGCGTTCCTGTATCCGGGGCGGGCAGGGCCCACCCCTTGGAAAATGGGGTTTGGCTGGCGGCCTTATTTGGCGGCCCTATTTCGCCGACTTATTTAGCTGAATAATCCAGCACTTCGATGGTGTGGTTGCCGTTGGTGAACACACAGATGTCGCCCGCAATCTTGAGGGACTTCTCGACAATGCTCTTGGCGTCGAGCTCGGTGTTCTCCAGCAGGGCGATGGCGGCGGACTGGGCAAAGTTGCCGCCGCTGCCGATGGCGATGAGATCGTGCTCCGGCTGCACCACGTCACCGTTGCCGGTGATGATGAAGGATTTGTGCTCGTCGGCGACGGCCAGCAGCGCCTCGAGGCGGCGCAGGGCGCGATCGGTGCGCCAGTCCTTGGCCAGCGCCACGGCGGCGCGCTCCAGGTTGCCCTGATGGGCCTGCAGTTTGGCTTCGAAGCGCTCGAGCAGGGTGAAGGCGTCGGCGGTGCCGCCGGCGAAACCAGCCAGTACCTTGCCGTTGTAGAGGCGATGAACCTTGCGGGCGTTGCCCTTCATGACGGTGTTGCCAAGAGAAACCTGGCCATCGCCACCGATGACGACCTGACCGTTGCGGCGAACTGAAACTATGGTAGTCACTTTACTTACCTCGCTTGAGCCGAATGACGGCCTGACTGTGCATGGAGGAAAAGATGGGGATGGCAAAACGGCTTTTCAAGCCTGTGTCGAGCACGGATCGCGGGGGAGGGATCGGGTGGGCGCGGGATGGCGCCAAAAGAAACAGGGCCGGGTGTTGCCACCCGGCCCTGTGCATGGACGCGGCGATCACCCCTTCTTGGGGATGCAGCCGCTGATGCCCGAGCCCTGCAGCTTGCGGTTGGCCGCATCGGCCGCCGCCTTGCCGTTGAAGGGGCCCACCATCACCTTGTAGACGGCGCCACCGGCCCCGTTCACCACCTGCAGGCTGGAAGAGAGCCCGGCGGTGAAGGCGATGCGCGCCTTGAGGGATTCTGCGGAATCCTGGGAGCGCAGGGCGGCACACTGCATCATGTAGCGACCGCCGTCGGCGGCTGCGGTCTGTGCAGTCTGGGTCGCCGCCTTGGCCCTGGCGGCTTCGGCACGCTCCCGCTCCAGTTCGGCGCGGATCTCCCGCTCCATCCGCTCACGCTCGGCCTTCTGGTCGATCACCTGCTCCCGGGCGCTGGCGACCGGGGCGCCGGTGGCCGGCTTGGCCGGTTGCACCGGTTGCGGCTGATAGGGCTTCACCTGACCGATGGGGGTTCCCGGCTGGGGGATGTCGGTCGCGACCGGCTTGGGCAGTGCCTCCGGTTGCAGGGTCATGGTCTCGGCGGGCGGGGGCGGCAGCACGCCCGGCTGGGGCGGCGGCTCTATGATGTCCACCTGCTTGTTCTCCAGCCGCTCGATGTAGCTCCACTTCTCCTGGGGCAGGGTATTGCCCTGTGCCTTGGGTTTGTTGGCCTTCACCTGCTCTTCGATGGTGGGGGCATCGGCGCCCTTGCCGTTGATGAGGTAGAGGAAGGCGCCGAAACCGACGACCAGGGCCCCGGCCAGCAGTGCCGGGATAACAGGAAAGCGGCGAGGGGCCGCTTTCTTGATGTTACGGCCACCCGCCCGTCGTCTCGGGCTGTTGCCGACGTAATCCCGGGTCGCCATCTATTACATGCGCTCCAGGGTGTGGATGCCCAGCACGCCCAGGCCCAGCTTGAGCACCTTGGCGGTGGCGGCGCACAGCAGCAGACGGCTCTGGCGGGTCGCTTCGTCCACGCCGTCCTTGTTGATCGGGCAGGCTTCGTAGAAGGTCATGAAGTTGCCGGAGAGCTCATACAGATAGGTACAGAGCAGGTGCGGCATCCCCTTGTCCGCCACGCCGTTGACCGCGTCGGAGAACTGGATCAGCTTCTGGGCCAGGGTCTCTTCGGCATCTTCGCTCAGGACCACCTTGCCGCTCAGGGTATCGGCATCGACGCCGGCCTTGCGGAAGATGGACTGGATACGGGTGTAGGCGTATTGCAGGTAGGGGGCGGTGTTGCCTTCAAAGGAGAGCATCAGATCCCAGTCGAAGATGTAGTCGGTGGTGCGGTTCTTGGAGAGATCCGCATACTTGACCGCGCCCATGGCGATAGCGTGCACCACCTGGGCCTTCTCTTCGGCAGAGAGGTCGCTGTTCCGGCTCTCCAGCAGGGCGCTGGCGCGCTCTTCCGCTTCGTTCAGCAGGTCAACCAGCTTGACGGTGCCGCCGGAGCGGGTCTTGTAGGGACGGCCGTCCTTGCCCAGCATCATGCCGAAGGCGTGGTGCTCGAGGGGCACGGACTCCGGCACATAGCCCGCCTTGCGGGTGATGGTCCAGGCCTGCATCAGGTGCTGGTGCTGACGGGAGTCGATGAAGTACATGACCCGGTCGGCGCCCAGGTTCTCGTAACGGTATTTGGCGCAGGCGATGTCGGTGGTGGTGTAGAGGAAACCGCCGTCGCTCTTCTGGATGATGACGCCCATGGGCTCGCCATCCTTGTTCTTGAACTCGTCCAGGAAGACCACGGTGGCCCCTTCGCTCTCGACTGCCAGCCCCTTGGCTTTCAGGTCGGCAACGATCTGCGGCAGCATGTCGTTGTACATGGACTCGCCCATGATGTCCTTGTTGGACAGGGAGATGTTCAGACGGTCGTAGTTGCGCTGGTTCTGCTCCATGGTCATGTCGACCAGCTTCTTCCACATGGTGCGGCAGTACTCATCGCCACCTTGCAGTTTCACCACGTAGTTGCGGGCGCGCTCGGCGAAGGCTTCGTCTTCGTCATAGTGACGCTTGGCCTGGGTGTAGAAGGCTTCCAGGTCCTTGAGCTCCATGTCGGAGGCGTGCTCGTTGGCCATCTTCTCCAGATAGGCGATCAGCATGCCGAACTGGGTGCCCCAGTCGCCGATGTGGTTGGCACGCACCACCTTGTGGCCCAGGAATTCGAGGGCGCGGGCGGCCACGTCACCGAGCACGGTGGAGCGGATGTGGTGCACCGCCATCTCCTTGGCCACGTTGGGGGCGGAGTAGTCCACCACCACGGTCTGCGGCGCCGGCAGCTTCACGTTGGCGTTGTCGGAGGTCACCATGGCTTCCACCTGACCGGCCAGCCAGCTCGGGTCGAAGAAGAAGTTGATGAAGCCGGGGCCGGCGATCTCGACCTTGGCGATCAGATCGGAGGCAGGCAGGTGCTCGATGATGGCAGCGGCCAGCTCGCGGGGATTCTTGCGGGCCGGTTTGGCCAGCAGCATGGCCAGGTTGGTGGCCAGGTCGCCGTGAGCCTTCTCCTTGCATCGGTCTACTTGCACCCGGGCTTCCAGGTCGGCGGGCAGGACGCCTGCGGACTTGAGATTGGCTACCGTTTGTTCAAGTAGATGATGAATATGCTCTTTCATAACTGACCACCGAGGTTGCGCGTCGAAAAGTGACTGACTGGATAAGGGCGTGAATTTTACCCGCATCGGGCCGAGAAAACTATAGGAACGGCCCGCACCCGTGGGCGTGGCGGATATTTCACTGCGTTTTCCACCACATTGCAGGATATTGATTTGGGTAAGTGGTGGTTATCCATTTCTACTGCATAACGAAACGGCTTGTCCAGGCTATTTTCCCCTGATTATGACAGGGTTATTTATACCGATTCGATCTGAATGATCCCGCTTCCCGTGGCGGTCGTATCCTTTGAGGACGCCGTTGGAGGATGATTCCCATGACACTGGTACTGTTTCCACTCTCCGCTCACCTGCTGCCGGGCGGCATCATGCCGCTGCGCATCTTCGAGCCCAGATACCAGCGCATGATCGCCGAGTCCCGGGAGCGGGAGTTCGCGCTCTGCATGCTGGACCCCCGCCAGCCCGACGCGCTGCGCAACATGTACCCCATCGCCACCCGGGTGCGCATCATCGATTTCGATCTGCTGCCCGATGGTTTGCTCGGCATCACGGTGCTCGGGGTGGAGCGGGTGCGCATCACGGATCTCTGGCAGGAAGAGGACGGTCTGCGGGTCGGCGAGGTGGAGCCCCTTCCCCCCTGGCAGAGCGGCAGGCTCCAGGCGGATCAGCACTCACTGGCCAAGGCGTTGCAGGATGTGTTCAACGACTATCCGGAGTATGCGGCCCTCTATCCGGAGCCGGACTGGGAGGATGCGAGCTGGGTCGCCCAGCGCTGGCTGGAGGTGCTGCCCATCCCGGTGGAGCAAAAGCAGTGGCTGGTGGCGGCCAAGGACAACCAGCCCACCCTCTCCCTGCTGAGCGGTCTGCTGGTCGCGAGCCATTGAATTCCCCTTCCCGGTGATCCTTTTTCCTCGCTCACCGTATTGGGGGTGAACACCACACGCGAGGGATGGCGCAATGGCATATACTGGCCAACCACAATCGGCTCCACGCAGGACATCGCCCCCCATGGACAACCCAGACGGCGACCTCACATCTTTGCTGGTCCGGGTGGCCGAGCGTGCCGACAAGGCTGCCTTCGCCACCCTGTTCCACCACTTCGCGCCGCGCATCCGCAGCTACGGGCTGCGCCACCTCGGCAGCGAAGCCAACGCCATGGAACTGGTGCAGGAGACCATGCTGCTGGTCTGGCAGAAGGCACGGCTCTATCACCCCGACAAGGGCGCCGCCACCACCTGGATCTACACAGTGATGCGCAACCAGAGCTTTGACATGCTGCGCCGCCGCCGCGCCAGCAAGGAGGAGCTCTGCGCCGAGGAGATCTGGCCGTTGCTGGAGTTCCGGGCCGAAGAGGAGCACCTGAGCGGCGGTGAAGACGCGGTGCTGACCCGCCAGATGGCCCACTATGTCGCCACGCTGCCGGAGCCGCAGCAGCAGGTGGTGCGCGGCATCTACCTGCAGGAGCTCTCCCAGCAGGAGCTGGCCGACCGGCTCGGCGTGCCCCTTGGCACCATCAAGTCCCGGCTGCGGCTGGCACTACAGAAACTGAAGGAACAAGTGGAGCAAGGCCATGATTAAGACCCATCCGACTGAACCCATGCTGCGCGCCTTCGCTGCCGACGAGCTGCCTCTGCCGCTGGCCGTCGGTGTCTCCGCCCATTGCGAGTTCTGCCCCGAGTGCGCCGCCCGGGTGAAGGAATTTGAAGAGGCGCTGGCGTGCCAGCATCTCGCCCCTGACGCGCCGGACGAGGCGCTGCCCGCCGGATTCGATGCCATGCTGGCGGGCATACTGCAACAGCCGGTGGCGACGGAGGCGGCGCTCGCCCTTCCCGAGAGCCCGAGGCCAGAGCTCAGGGTGGCGGGTCACAGTTACCGGCTGCCGCGGGCATTGGCACGGCATCATGCCCCCAGGTGGCGTCATCTCGGGGCCATCCGTCAGGTCAGCCTGCCGCTGGACGAGATGGGTGCGCGGGCCAACCTGCTCCACATCGAGGCGGGGGGGCGGATCCCCGAGCACACCCACAAGGGATATGAGCTGACCCTGCTGTTGGCGGGCACCATCGAGGATGGCGACACCCGCTATCAGGCGGGGGATTTCATCTGGCGCGACGCCAGCCACGCCCACAGCCCCCACACCCCGGACGGCTGCCTCTGCTACACGGTGCAAGATGCGCCGGTCCAGTTCACCAAGGGGCTGTCACGGCTGCTCAACGGCATCAGCCAGCACCTCTATTGAGTTGGGCTCACGGCTGCCCGGTGATCGCGGGCTGCCGCGCGACTGAGGCGGTATCACGGCATGAAAAAAGGGACCCTCGGGTCCCTTTTGTGTTGCTTGGGGGCGAAGCCCATCAGGCCACGAAGACCAGGTAGACGACGAAGGCCAGCAGGAAGCGGTAGATGGCGAAGGGGATGAAGTCGAGACGACGGATCAGCGCCAGGAAGGTCTTGATGGCGACCATGGCCACCACGAAGGCGGTGACGAAGCCCACCGCAAACATGGGGAAGTCCGCCATGGAGAGGAAATCGCGGCTCTTGTAGAGATCCAGGCCGCTGGCCGCGATCATCATGGGTACCGCCATGATGAAGGAGAATTCCGCTGCCGCGTGGCGGCTGATGCCCATCAGCATGCCGCCGCTGATGGTGGCGCCGGAGCGGGAGAAACCGGGCCAGAGTGCCAGGCACTGGAACAGGCCGATGCCGAAGGCCTGCTTGTAGCTGATGTCGTCCAGGGTCTCCGCGGTCACGGCGGGGCGGAACTTTTCGGCGATGATGAGCAGGATGCCGCCGGCCACCAGGGCATACATCACGGTTTCCGGCCCGAACAGATTGGCCTTGATCCAGCTGTGGATAGCCAGCCCGACGACCACGGCGGGCAGCATGCCGAGGATGACGTGCACCAGGGAGAGGGTCGCGTGGCCCGGGGTCGGTTTCTGACCGAAGTGAATGCCGATGAGTCCGAACAGGCGGCGCCAGAACATGACGACCACTGCCAGGATGGAGCCGAGCTGGATCACCACCTCGAAGGTGGCGGCCTTGGGTCCTTCAAACCCGAGGAGGTGGCCGACGATGATCATGTGGCCGGTGGAGGAGACGGGGAGGAACTCGGTCAGGCCTTCCACTATGCCCAGCACAAAGGCGACGAACAGGGCGTAGGATTCGGTCATGGTGCAGATCTCTTGGTTATGGGGTCTGGATAAAATCAACCCCGAACGGGTCGGGGCGGCCAATGATGGCGGAAAATCGCGCGGGCAACCAGTGAATATTGGGGATTTCAGCGCCCTGTTCCGGCCGGGAAAGGGCGCTGGCGGACCATGCAGGGCGCGGCTTGCCGCATGCTGTCAGAAGCCATGACGGCCCCGTCACGTTCTGACAGGTCAGTCACGCCAGTTGACCTCTGTTTTATGATCTCTTTGTGCTGTCAGGCCAGTATGGACAGGATTTTCTGTTGAAGATCATCGTCCAGGGGGGGCTGCCCCAGGGCGTCGACGGCGCTCGTTATCTGTTGGGGATGGCTGGCGCCGATCAGGGCGCAGCTCACCACGGGGTCGCGCAGCACCCATTGCAGTGCGAGTTGCGACAGGGACTGACCCCGTTGCAGGGCCAGTGCATGCAGGGCGCGGACGGTGGCGAGCTTCTCCTCGGTGATCTGGTCCGCCGTGAGGAAGGGGCTGGCACTGGCGGCGCGGGAATCCGCGGGAATGCCCGCCAGGTAGCGATCGCTCAGCAGCCCCCCGGCCAGGGGCGAGAAGGCGACCACCCCCATGCCGTGCTCCCGGCAGGCCGGCAGGGTGTCGGGCTCAACATCGCGCTGGAACAGGGAGTATTTGAGCTGGTTGACCAGGCAGGGGGTGCCGAGCTCCACCAGCCGGGCGGCAGCCTTGGCCGCGAGCTGGGCCGGGTAGTTGGAGAGGCCGATGTAGAGCGCCTTGCCCTGGCGCACCATCAGGGCCAGGGCCTGGCAGGTCTCCTCGAGCGGGGTGCGGGGATCCGGCCTGTGGTGATAGAAGATGTCCACGTAGTCGAGGCCCAGACGGCGCAGGCTCTGGTGCAGGCTGGCGAAGAGGTACTTGGCGCTGCCGCCATCGCCGTAGGGGCCGTCCCACATCACGTAGCCCGCCTTGCTGGCGATGATGAGCTCGTCCCGATAGGGAGCCAGGCTCCTCTTGAGCAGCGTGCCGAAGGTCAGTTCGGCAGATCCCGGCGGCGGCCCGTAGTTGTTGGCGAGATCGAAGTGGGTGATCCCCAGATCGAACGCCTGGTGCACCATGGCCTTCGCGGTGGCGGGATTGCTCCCGGCACCGAAGTTGTGCCAAAGGCCCAGACCGATGCCGGGCAGGCGCAGGCCGTGGCGGCCCGCCGGTCGGTAGAGCTGGCGCTGGTAGCGGTCGGGGGCGGCGAGGTAGTTGTCATCCATCACGGTGCGGTTCCTTGGGCTGGTGTGCAATGAGGAGCGACGGGCCCTGCGGCGGGCCTCACCCCGGCTGATTCGGCGGTGCCATCGGGGCCGCCATGACGTGGCGGCGCGCCCGGGCCCCTTCGTCTGCCCGAGCAGGGCTGTCAGGGGGCAGGAATAAAGCGATAACGGGTCTGGTGGCGATAACGCTGCCCCGGCAGCAACCAGGGATCGCCGAGGGCGGGCCGGTTCGGGCTGTCGGGCAATTGCTGGGCCTCCAGGCAGAAGCCGTCGTAATCCCGGTAGGGTCGGCCCTGACGATCCGGTGTGCCGGTCAGCCAGTTGCCGCTGTAGAACTGCAGGGAGGGCTGATTGGTGTAGACCGCCATGGCCAGCTTGCCATCCCCCGAGATCACCCGGGCGGCCCATGGCTGATTGGACCCACCAAACGGCTCATTAGCAGGCTCAAAATCGCTGTTGTTGAGCAGAAATGCGTGATCGTACCCCTTGGCCAACTGCTGCTGGGGGTGGTCCAGCCACGCCTGGCCGATGGGGCGGGGGGCGCGCAGATCGAAGGGGCCTTCCACCGGGGCGATGGCCAGCGGCAGGCTCTGGTCATCCGTGGGCAGGTAGCGGTCGGCGTCGAGGCTGATGGTGTGGTGGCGGATGTCGCCACCGCCATCCAGGTTGAAGTAGGCGTGGCTGGTGAGGCTGACCGGACTGGGGGCGTCCGTGCTGGCGCAGAAGTCGACCACCAGATCGCACTGCTCCAGCCGATACTCCAGGCTCACCCTCAGATTGCCGGGAAAGCCCTGATCCCCCGCACGGGAGAGGAGCGCCAGCTTGACCCTGTCCGCCTCCTGCTCCTTGATCTGCCAGGTGCGGCGATGGAACCCGTCGCGCCCGCCGTGCAGGCAGTTGGCCCCCTGGTTGGCGTCCAGCGTCCAGCACTGGCCTTCCCGCTCAAGGCGGGCGCCGCCGATGCGGTTGGCAAAGCGCCCCGCCACGGCACCCAGCCATACCTGCTGGGTGAGGTAGGCCTCGTCGGCGCAGCCCAGCAGCACCTCCCGCCGCTCTCCCGCCACCGGCAGGGTGAGGGAGGTGAGGGTGGCCCCGTATGCGAGACCGCGCAGCCGCAGTCCCTCCTCGTTTTCCAGCTCGAATCTCATCATGGTTTGCGGTTCCCCGTCGTGATCCCGTCGCCCCCTGCCGGCCTCGCGAGTGCCGGGCAGGGGGCGTCACCCGTTGTCAGGCGTGCGTTACAGTCTGCCGGCCCCTGCGCTGGCACGGCAGACGTAGCAGTCCGCCTTGAGGCCGAAGCGTGCCGGGTATTCCGCCTCCACCACGGCGATCACCTCGGCCACCTTCTCGGGGCGCAGCAGGGCGACCACGCAGCCGCCAAAACCGCCGCCGGTCATGCGCACACCGCCTTCGCTGCCGATCCGGGCCTTGATGATCTCCACCAGGCCGTCGATGGGGGGCACGGTGATTTCGAAGTCATCGCGCATGGCGGCGTGGGACTGGCCCATCAGCTCGCCGAGGCGCACCAGATCGCCCTGTGCCAGCGCATCGGCCGCCGCCAGAGTGCGGGCGTTCTCGCCGACCACGTGGCGGGCACGGCGATAGCAGGCCTCGTCCAGACCGGCCTTGCCCGCTTCCAGCGTGGCCAGGTCAAGATCCCGCAGGGCCTTGACCCCGTAGTGACGGGCGGCGGTTTCGCACTGCTGGCGACGGGTGTTGTATTCGCTGTCCACCAGGCCGCGGCGCACGTTGGAGTTGACGATGAGCACCGCCAGATCGGTGGGCATGGGGATGAGCCGGGTCTCCAGGGAACGGCAATCGAGCAGCAGGGCGTGATCCTGCTTGCCGCTCGCGGAGATCATCTGATCCATGATGCCGCAGTTGCAGCCGACGAACTGGTTCTCCGCCTGCTGGCCGTTGAGGGCGATTTCCGCCTGGCTGATGGCCAGTCCCTGGGCCTCCTTGAAGGCCTGGCCGATGGCCACCTCCAGGGAAGCGGAGGAGGAGAGACCCGTCCCCTGGGGCACGTTGCCGGAGACCACCAGATTGAGGCCGCGCAGGGCGTGGCCCCGTGCCTGCAGGTGTTTCACCACGCCGCGGATGTAGTCGCTCCAGCGCTGGCTGGGGTGGTGCTCGATGGGTTGATCGAGACTGAACCGGTCGCGCTGGTTGTCGTAGTCGGCGGCGATCACTTCGACCAGGTTGTCGCCGCGCAGGCCGATGGCGACGCAGGTCTCGTAGTCGATGGCGCAGGGCAGCACGAAGCCGTCGTTGTAGTCGGTGTGCTCGCCGATGAGGTTGACGCGGCCTGGAGCCCGTACCAGCAGGTCGGGTTGTTGCTCAAACTGCTCGGCAAACACGGCGCTGACGCGCTGGCTCGGGGTCATAGGGCCTCCTCGTTGGACTGGTTCTGGTCGTTGTAGTGGATGGGACTGAGGGCGCGCAGCCGTTCCGCCGCCTGTTCCGGGGTGAGATCGCGCTGGGTTTCGGCCAGCATCTCGAAGCCCACCATGAATTTGCGCACCGTGGCGGAGCGCAGCAGGGGCGGATAGAAGTGGGCGTGCAGTTGCCACGCCTCGGGGCAGTCGGAACGGGGCGGGGCGAAGTGCCAGCCCATGGAGTAGGGGAAGCTGCACTGGAACAGGTTGTCGTAGCGGCTGGTGAGCTCCTTGAGCGCGATGGCCAGGTCCTGTTGCTGTTCCCGGGTGAGATCCAGCATGGAGGGGACATGGGCCTTGGGCAGCAGCAGGGTCTCGAACGGCCAGGCTGCCCAGAAGGGCACCACCGCCAGCCAGTGGGCGGTCTCCACCACGATGCGGGAGCGATCCGTCAGCTCCCGCTCCACATAGTCCAGCAGCAGGGGACGGCCGTGTTCGGCCAGCCAGGCGCGCTGGTGCGCCTCTTCCCGGGCAATCTCGTTGGGCAGGAAGTCGCTGCCCCAGAGCTGGCCGTGAGGGTGCGGGTTGGAGCAGCCCATGACGGCGCCCTTGTTTTCAAAGACTTGGACCCATTCCCACTGGTCAGAGAGCTCGGCCACCTGGTCCATCCAGGTGGTGATCACCCCTTCGATGGCGGGCAGGGGCAGCTCGGGCAGGGTCTTGCCGTGATCCGGCGAGAAGCAGATGACCCGGCTGGTGCCCCGGGCGGCTTCCAGCTTCAGCAGGGGATCCGGCGCCGCGTCAGCGGCCGGGGTGTCCTGCATCAGGGCGGCGAAGTCGTTGGTAAAGACGAAGGTGCCCTGATAGTCGGGGTTGATATCGCCGGTCACCCGGGTGTTGCCCGCACAGAGGAAGCAGTCGGGATCATGGGCCTGGCTCGGCGCCAGGCTCACCTTCTCGACCTGGCCTTGCCAGGGGCGCTTGGCCCTGTGAGGGGAGACCAGCACGTACTGGCCGGTGAGCGGGTTGAAGCGGCGGTGGGGGTGATCAACGGGGTTGAACATCATCACTCCAGTGTGTGAGTTGAATACATCCGAAGGCGCAGGCCAGGGCCTACGCCTCGTAACCATTGGGGTTGGCGGACTGCCAGCGCCAGCTGTCGGCGCACATGGCGGCGAGATCCCGGCTGGCGTGCCAGTCCAGTTCCCGAGCGGCCTTGGCGGGATCGGCCCAGCACTCGGCGATGTCGCCGGGGCGCCGTGGCTCGATTCGGTAGGGAAGGGGCCGACCGCAGGCGGCCTCGAACGCCGCGACCATCTGCAACACGCTCTGGCCCTGGCCCGTGCCCAGGTTGTAGGCGTGGACACCGCCCCGTCCGGCGCAGTGTTCCAGAGCCTTGACGTGCCCTTCGGCGAGATCCATCACATGGATGTAGTCGCGCACCCCGGTGCCGTCGACGGTTGGGTAATCGTTACCAAAGACCGAGAGGCAGTCGCGCCTGCCGATGGCGACCTGGGTCAAAAACGGCATCAGATTGTTGGGGATGCCCTGGGGATCCTCCCCCAGAGTGCCGGACTCGTGGGCGCCGACGGGGTTGAAATAGCGCAGCAGGGTCATGCTCCAGTGGGGCTCGGCCCGCTGCAGATCCTCGAGGATCTCCTCGATGATCAGCTTGGATCGGCCATAGGGGTTGGTGGCGCTGCGGGGGAAATCCTCCCGGATCGGGGTGCTGGCGGGATCGCCGTAGACGGTGGCCGACGAGCTGAACACCAGATTGCGTACCCCGGCCCGTTTCATCGCCTGCAGCAATACCAGGGTGCCGCTCAGGTTGTTCTCGTAGTAGTCCAGCGGGATGCGGGTCGACTCGCCGACCGCCTTGAGGGCGGCGAAGTGGATCACGGCGTCGATGTGCTGCTCGCTGAAGATGCGATCCAGCAGGGCCGGGTCACGGATGTCCCCTTCGTAGAAGCGGGGCTCGCGCCCGCTGATGGCGGCGACACGGGTCAGGACGCCCGCCTTGCTGTTGCAGAGGTTGTCCACCACCACGGGCTCCATGCCTGCGGCCTGCAAGGCCAGACAGGTGTGGCTGCCGATGTAGCCGCAACCGCCGGTGACCAGTACTTTCATCCGTTGTTCCACCCTCAACTCCTCGCATCAGGAAAGCCTGAGCAGGAGTCTAGCCGAGGGGCTGACGGGCAAACTGTGAGCTGCTTAACAAATATGTGTAAACGATTACACTTGTTTTCATCGACCAATGTGGCAAGTTCTGATTTTTCCCCCTGTTATCAGTGACATTGAACGGTATAATGCGGCCAGTTGCAGCGTGAAATAAGTGAAAACAGCATGAGCACCATCAAGGATGTCGCCCGTTTGGCCAATGTGTCAGTGGCAACGGTTTCACGGGTGATGAACAACTCACCCAAGGCCAGTGCCGCCTCCCGCGAGGTGGTGCTGAAGGCCATGGCCGAGCTGGGCTATACCCCCAACGCCAACGCGCGGGCCCTGGTCAGCCAGACCTGTGACACCATGGGAGTGGTGGTGGGCGACGTGGCGGATCCCTTCTTCGGCGCCCTGGTCAAAGGGGTTGCGGCAGTGGCGGTGGAGCAGGGCTTGCACCTGTTGATGGGTAATGGTTTTCACCGCGCCCAGCAGGAGCGGGAGGCCATCGAGCTGCTCATCGGCAAACGCTGCGAGGCACTGGTGGTGCACAGCAAGGCGCTCGGCGACGAGGAGCTGGTCGACTACGCCCTGCGTGCCCCCGGCATGGTGCTGATCAACCGCGACATTCCGAGTCTGAGGGGACGCTGCATCGCTCTCAACAACCGCCAGGGTGCGGCGACCGCCACCCGTCATCTGCTGGATCTCGGCCACCGCCATATCGCCTTCCTGAGCTCGGATCACGCCATCGAGGATGCGCTGTTGCGCCACCAGGGCTATCAGGATGCCCTGGCTGAGGCGGAGGTCTTCGCCGATCCCGAGCTGGTGGAGAGCGGCATGCCCAATGAAGAGGGGGGCGAGCGCGCCATGCTCAACCTGCTGGCCAAGGGGTTGCCCATCACAGCGGTGGTGGCCTACAACGACGCCATGGCGGCAGGGGCCATCTCTGTGCTGGCGGACAACGGCCTCAAGGTGCCGGAAGAGGTGTCGGTGGTGGGCTTCGATGACATCATCTACGCCAGATACCTGAGACCCAAGCTCTCCACCATGCGCTATCCCATCGAGCTGATGGCGGCCCAGGCGGCCAAGCTGGCGCTGCAACTCGCCGCAGGGGAGAGCGAATCGGTGCAGAGCCGCATCTATACCCCCACCCTGATCAACCGCCATTCGGTCGCTCCCGTCAGGTCCTGATCGCAGCGCTTGCGCCCCCGTCGGCGCAAGCGCTGCACCTGGCGAACCCGTACTGCAGCATATAAAGCACCCCCATAGCTCAGACGATAGATAGCTCAGACCATGGATAGCTGAGAGCATGGCTAGCGCAGACCACAGAGGGTTGCCTGAGGAGTGACAACCGTCCCCTCACGCTCCCTGCCTGCCGAACTCGGCAGCTCTTCCCGCTCGTCTGTCACGAGCCCCTCTCCCCCGGCCTGCCGAGCCTCACTTCCGGCCAGATCCTGCCAGACGCCCATCATGGCTTTTCTCTGCGCCGGGCAGGGGCGATCGTGGCCTCTGCGCGCTCCTTCGAGAGGCCGGGCTGCGTGCCCGGAACCGGGTTGAGGCGCTCCAGCACCTGATGAGGCGAGGGGGGCGCGATGTCGGGTCTTTGCCATGGCTTGCTCCGCTGGTTCGGCCATTGCCTCCCGGTTTCACACTCCCGGGCATCTTTTGCCCTTCCTAAGGTCCGCTTTTCCCCCCTTGGGGTCATTTACCCGGATTTATCCGATTTTTACTCCGTTTTACTTAACAAAACGAGTGTAATCGTTTACATCTGTGTGAGCGGGATCGCCGATCACCGGGCAAAACTCTCCTACACTGCAGTGGTTTTCAGCGTGAATGCAGGGAGAAGTGAAGCATGCTCAGGGAGATAGTGGCCCGTCAGGATTGGCAGACCCAGGGGATCACCGCCGTGAACCGGTTGCCAGCCCATACCCCCTTGTCCAGTTGGCGCAGTGAAGGGGAAGCCAGGATGGGGGGGCTGTCACCTTCCCGCCTGTTGCTGGACGGCGAGTGGCAGTTCTCCTGGTTCGAGGCCCCGGAGCGGGTGCCGGAGCTGTGGCTGGTGGAGGATCTGCCGGATGCCTGCCCCATCAAGGTGCCGGGCAACTGGCAACTGGCTGCGGCCTATCCGGGGGCGCGGCCCGTCACGGATGTGCCCATCTACACCAACATCAAATACCCCTTTCCCTGCGACCCGCCCCGGGTGCCTGCCGAGAATCCCACCGGTTGCTACTCCCGCGAGTTCACGGTTGCTGCGGACTGGCTGGCCGAGGGGCAGACCCGGATCATCTTCGACGGGGTGGACAGCGCGTTTCACCTCTTCTGCAACGGCCGCTGGGTCGGTTACTCCCAGGACAGCCGGCTGCCGGCGGAATTCGATCTGACCCCCTTCCTTCAGGCCGGGACCAACCGCCTCGCCGTCCTGGTGCTGCGCTGGTCTGACGGCTCCTATCTGGAAGATCAGGACATGTGGCGCATGAGCGGCATCTTCCGCTCCGTCAGCCTGCTGCACAAACCGGCCCGTCATCTGATGGATATCCGGGTGACGCCCGAGCTCGACGCCTGCTACCGGGATGCCCGCCTCAAGGTTGAATTGCAGGCGGCCAACGGAGCCGGTCTGTCGGTGGAGGCCAACCTCTATGATGGCGACGAGCGGGTCGCGACCCTGCGCCAGCGGATCGGCACCCTGGCCATCGACGAGAAAGGGGTGTATGACGATCGCGCCGAGCTGTGGCTGACGGTAACGGCGCCACACAAGTGGAGCGCCGAGACCCCGTACCTCTATCGCCTCACCCTGACCCTGCTGGACGAGCAGGGAAGCGCTCTCGAGAGCGAGGCCCATGACGTGGGCTTTCGGGCGGTGGAGATCCGTGGCGGCCTGCTGCGGGTCAACGGCCAGCCCCTGCTGATTCGTGGTGCCAATCGCCATGAACACCATCCCGCCACGGGTCACGTGGTGACCCCGGCCGACATGGAGCAGGATCTGCTGCTGATGAAGCGGCACAACTTCAACGCGGTGCGCTGCTCCCACTATCCCAATCACCCCGAGCTCTATCGCCTGTGCGACCGGCTCGGCCTCTATGTGGTGGACGAGGCGAACCTGGAGACCCACGGCATGACCCCCATGGGGCGGCTGGCGCGGGATCCCGCCTGGAGCAACGCCTTCCTGGAGCGGGTCACCCGCATGGTGGCCAGGGACTTCAACCACCCCTGCATCATCATCTGGTCCCTGGGGAACGAATCCGGTTATGGTCCGGCCCACGACGCCATGTATCGCTGGGTGAAGGGGGCGGATCCCAGCCGCCCGGTGCAGTACGAAGGGGGCGGGGCCGACACCCCGGCCACCGACATCATCTGCCCCATGTATGCCCGTACCCACCAGGATCAACCCTTCCCGGCGGTGCCCAAGTGGGCGCTGGCCAAGTGGATCGGCCTGCCGGAAGAGACCCGGCCGCTGATCCTGTGCGAATACGCCCACGCCATGGGCAACAGCCTGGGGGGCTATGCCCATTACTGGCAGGCATTTCGCGATCATCCGCGGCTGCAGGGTGGGTTTGTCTGGGACTGGGTCGATCAGGGGCTGGACAAGCAGACCGACGATGGCCGCCATTTCTGGGCCTATGGTGGCGACTTCGGCGACACTCCCAACGATCGCCAGTTCTGCTGCAACGGCCTGCTGTTCCCCGATCGCACCCCCCATCCCTCCTTGTTTGAAGCCCGGCGTGCCCAGCAGCCCTTCGTTCTGACCCTGCAGGGTCGCCAGCCGCTGACGGTGGAGATCCGCAGCGAATACCTATTCCGCGAGACGGACAACGAACGCCTGCTGTGGCGTCTGTGTGAAGACGGCGTGGTGGTGAGCCAGGGTGAATGCCCGCTCGAGCTGGCCCCCCGGGGGAGCGTGACGCTGACCCTGCTGGAGCAACTGCCGGCCTTTGCGCCGGGGGCGCTCGCCTGGCTGGATCTCGCCATCGTGCAGCCCACCGCCACGGCCTGGGCCGGAGCGGGTCACGAGGTGGCTCGCCAGCAATGCCTGTTGCCCGCGCCCCTGGCGCTGCCGTCGGCCTGCCCGGCGGTCAGCCTGACCGAGCAGCGCGATCACTGGGTGCTTGGCGCCGCAGATTCCCTGTGGCAGCTCGACAAGGCCAGTGGTCGCATCGTCAGCTGGCAGAAGCAGGGCCGCGAGCGGCTGCGCGACGCCATCGCCGATCACTTCTATCGGGCGCCGCTCGACAACGATATCGGCACCAGCGAGGCGGATCACGCCGATCCCAACGCCTGGATTGCCCGCTGGCAGGAGGCCGGACTCAATGATCTGCAGCACCGCTGTCTCGGCCTGGAGGCGAGTCCGGAGCTGGGTCTCATCACGGCGCACCACGGCTACTTCGTGGCTGACGAGCCGAAGATCCTGACCCGCTGGCATCACAGGGTGGACGGGGAGGGCGCCATGCACCTCGCCATCGAGGTGGAGGTGGCCGCCGACATGCCCTCCCTGCCGCGCATCGGTGCCCGGCTCTGGCTGGCCGATGAACCGGCCGAAGGTGCCCCGGTGAGCTGGCTGGGGCTTGGCCCCCACGAGAATTACCCGGATCGCCGGCTCGCCGCTGATCTCGGTCGCTGGCAATTGCCCATCGAGGCGTTGCACACCCCTTATGTCTTCCCGACCGACAACGGGCTGCGCTGCGATACCCGCGCACTGCAACTGGGGGATCTGGCGGTGGAGGGGCGCTTCCACTTCAGCGTCAGCCGCTACAGTCAGCAGCAGCTGACCGAAGCCCGTCACCAGACCGATCTGGTGGCTCTGGGGGGCACGCACCTGTGCCTCGATGGCTTCCACATGGGGGTGGGAGGCGACGACTCCTGGAGCCAGAGCGTGCGGCCCGAGTTCTGGCTGTTGCCGGGGCGTTATCACTGGCACTGCCGTCTGAGCTAGCCGGACCCGCCGTCGCGAGATGGCGAGACCCAAAGGCAGTTTCTCACGTAACTATTTAATTTTTAACAATATTACGGCTATGTAACAGAGTGTAAACGTTTTCATTTTGTTGCCAGGATCACAGACCGCCTCACAACAAACTGATTACATTAGGCTGGCGCCAGCTCAAACGGTGTACAGCATTCCCTACAAAAAACAGATAGAGATCGGAGCATAACAATGAAAAAACTCACGACAGTTGCCACCTTGCTGATGGGACTGATGGCGGGAGCCCAAGCCCAGGCCGATACCCGTATCGGGGTCACCGTCTACAAGTACGACGACAACTTCATGGCCGTGGTGCGCAAGGCCATCGAGAAAGAAGCGGCGGCCACCCCGGGTGTGGAACTGCTGATGAACGACTCCCAGAACGACCAGTCCAAGCAGAACGACCAGATCGACGTACTGCTGGCCAAGGGCGTGAAGGCCCTGGCCATCAACCTGGTTGACCCGGCGGCGGCCCCTGTCGTGATTGAGAAAGCCCGTGCGGACGAGATCCCCGTGGTCTTCTACAACAAGGAACCGAGCGCGGCCGACCTGGCCAGCTATGACAAGGCCTACTACGTGGGCACAGACTCCAAGGAGTCCGGCATCATCCAGGGCCAGCTGATCGCCAAGCACTGGAAAGCGCACCCCGAGTGGGATCTGAACAAGGATGGCGTCATCCAGTTCGTGCTGCTGAAAGGGGAGCCTGGCCACCCGGATGCAGAAGCCCGCACCACCTACGTCGTCAAGACTCTGAACGATGGCGGCATCAAGACCGAGCAGCTGCACATGGATACCGGTATGTGGGATACCGCCATGGCCAAGGACAAGATGGACGCCTGGATCTCCGGTCCGAACGCCAACAAGATCGAAGTGGTCATCGCCAACAACGACGGCATGGCGATGGGCGCCGTGGAGTCCCTGAAGGCCCAGGGCAAGACCGCCATCCCGGTGTTCGGTGTTGACGCCCTGCCGGAAGCCCTGGCCATGGTCAAGAGCGGTGCCATGGCCGGTACCGTGCTGAACGATGCGGCCAACCAGGCCAAGGCCACCTTCGAGCTGACCAAGAACCTGGCCGAAGGCAAGCCGGCCGGTGAAGGCACCAACTGGAAGATCGACAACAAGGTCGTCCGCGTTGCCTACGTGGGCGTAGACAAAGACAACCTGTCCCAATTCGAGTAATTCCTCCCCTCAGGGCAAGGGAGATCCCCTTGCCCTCTTTTCAACCAGATGTGATGGCTGATATGACAACACGGCAACAATCAGAATGGCTGTTGGAGATGATTGACGTCAGTAAGAGCTTTCCTGGCGTCAAGGCACTCGATAATGTCAATTTACGGGTCCGTCCTCATTCTGTGCATGCGTTGATGGGCGAGAATGGCGCAGGGAAGTCCACGCTGCTCAAGTGCCTGTTCGGCATCTACGAGAAGGATCAGGGCAAGATCTTCTTCAAGGGACAGGAGATCAACTTCACCTCGTCCAAAGAGGCGCTGGAGAATGGCGTTTCCATGGTGCACCAGGAGCTGAACCTGGTACTGCAACGCACCGTGATGGACAACATGTGGCTCGGCCGCTATCCCACCAAGGGACTGTTTGTCGACCACGGCAAGATGTATCAGGACACCAAGCATATCTTCGAGGAGCTGGACATCGACATCGACCCCAGGGTCAAGGTCGGCACCCTGTCGGTTTCCCAGATGCAGATGATCGAGATTGCCAAGGCATTCTCCTATGACGCCAAGATCGTCATCATGGACGAACCCACTTCCTCCCTGACCGAGAAAGAGGTCAACCACCTCTTCAAGATCATCAACAAGCTCAAGGAGAAGGGGTGCGGCATCGTCTACATCTCCCACAAGATGGAAGAGATCTTCCAGCTCTGTGACGAGATCACCATATTGCGGGATGGCCAGTGGGTGGCGACCCAGCCCCTCAAGGGCATGACCATGGATCAGATCATCGGCATGATGGTCGGCCGCGAGCTCACCCAGCGCTTCCCGGAAAAAACCAACCAGCCCAAAGAGGTGATCCTCGAGGTCGAGCACCTGACGGCCAAGAACCAGCCTTCCATCAAGGACGTGACCTTCAACCTGCACAAGGGGGAGATCCTCGGCATCGCCGGTCTGGTGGGGGCCAAGCGCACCGACATCGTGGAGACCCTGTTCGGCATCCGCGATCGCAGCGAAGGGACCATCAAGCTGCACGGCAAAGAGGTGGCGAACCACAACGCCCACGAGGCGATCCAGAACGGCTTCGCCCTGGTGACCGAGGAGCGCCGCTCCACCGGGATCTATTCACGCCTCGACATCGCCTTCAACTCCCTGATCGCCAACATGGACAACTACAAGGGATCCATGGGGCTGCTCAGCGACAACAAGATGAAGAGCGATACCCAGTGGGTCATCGACTCCATGCGGGTCAAGACACCGACCCAGCAGACCCAGATCGGCTCCCTCTCCGGTGGCAACCAGCAGAAGGTGATCATCGGTCGCTGGCTGCTGACCCAGCCCGAGATCCTGATGCTGGATGAACCGACCCGGGGTATCGACGTCGGCGCCAAGTTCGAGATCTACCAGCTCATCCTGGAGCTGGCGAAGAAGGACAAGGGCATCGTCATCATCTCCTCCGAAATGCCGGAACTGCTCGGCATCACGGACCGCATCATGGTCATGAGCAATGGCCGGGTCGCGGGGATCGTCAACACCAAAGAAACTGACCAGAGCGAGATCCTGCGCCTGGCATCTCTGTACCTATAAAGACAGGAAGACATTATGGAGTCGGCTAAAAATTTCAATCTGATGCAGGCGCTCAAAGAGAACGGCATCTATGTGGTGTTGCTGGTGTTGCTCATGATCATCGTGATCAAGGAGCCTTCCTTCCTCAGCCTCACCAACCTCAGCAACATCCTGACCCAGTCCTCGGTACGGGTCATCATTGCCCTCGGGGTGGCGGGCATCATCATCACCCAGGGTACTGACCTGTCGGCCGGTCGCCAGGTCGGCCTGGCGGCGCTGATCGCGGCCACCATGCTGCAGGCCCTGACCAACGTCAACAAGGTCTTCCCCACCCTGGGGGAGGTGCCCATTCCGGCGGTGATCCTGCTGGTGTGCGTGGTGGGGGCCCTGATTGGTCTGGTCAACGGCCTGATCGTCGCCTACCTGAACGTGACGCCCTTCATCACCACCCTGGGCACCATGATCATCGTCTACGGTATCAACTCCCTCTATTTCGACTCCGTGGGGGCTTCTCCGGTGGCCGGGTTTGATCCTCGCTTCTCCAACTTTGCGCAGGGCTTCATCCGGATTGGCGGGTTCAAGCTCTCGTACCTGACCTTCTATGCGGCCATCGCCAGCGTCTTCGTCTGGGTGCTGTGGAACAAGACCCGCTTTGGCAAGAACATCTTCGCCATCGGCGGCAACCCGGAAGCGGCCAAGGTGTCCGGCGTCAACGTCGCCGTCAACCTGGTGGTCATCTATGCCCTGGCCGGTGTCTTCTACGCCTTCGGCGGCATGCTGGAAGCGGGGCGGATCGGCAGTGCCACCAACAACCTCGGCTTCATGTACGAGCTGGATGCCATCGCGGCCTGCGTGGTGGGGGGGTTTCGTTTGCCGGCGGTGTGGGAACTGTCGCGGGTGTGATCACCGGCGTACTTATCTTCACGCTGATCAACTATGGTTTGACCTACATCGGTGTCAGCCCTTACTGGCAGTTCATCATCAAGGGCGGCATCATCATCCTGGCGGTAGCCCTGGACTCCATGAAGTACGCCAAGAAGAAGTAAGCATTGGCAGGGAGGGCCGGGTCATCCCGGCCCTTTCTCTTTGGAGGGACCCATACCATGGCATTCAAAGTCAAAATCAACGTGCTGTTGCTGCTCGCCATTCTGGTCACCATCGGTACCGCCTGGTTCAGCGTCAACCATTTCATCAGCGGCTACATCCGCACCCAGGCCACCCAGAACATCAACGAGCAGATCATCCTGGTCAGGGAGAAGCTGGCGGGTGACATCAACCAGAAGGTGCTGCTGGCCGCCAACCTCAACCTCGGGGTGACCAGCGTCAAGAAGGCGCTGCAGGAGACCGGCTTTCACAACATCGTCAAGCTCATTGGCGACATGGCATTCGACGCGAACGGGGTCATCGACGACAAGGCCAGGGTTGACGCCCTGCGCAAGCTGATCCCCGCCGCCAACAACCAGATCACCGTCAGCCCGCTGGAGCAGCTGGACGGCAAACCCGTCATCTCCATCCTGGTGCCGCGCGGTGCAGACTCCGCCTACCTCTACTACCTCGACATGAGTGAGTTCAAGACGCTGCTGACCAAGGTAAGCGGGGAAGGGCGTTACTTCTCCCTCACCGACAGTCAGGGACAGGTGCTCTACAGCAGCAAGCCCCAGGGAGAGAGCGAGAGCCGCCCCAACAAGCTGGATATTCGCGGCAGCGAGTGGACCCTGACCGGTTATGTGGATCTCGACTATATCCGGGCCATGACCCAGGCGCTCAACGGCAAGATCACCCTGGCCCTGCTCGGGGTGGCGGCGCTGGTACTGGCCCTCTCCATGGTGGCCCTCAACCTGGCCTATAGACCCATCCTCTCCTTGCGCGACCTGGTGCAGGAGCTCTCCCAGGGCAATGGGGATCTGACCCGTCGGCTCACGGTGACCAGCAAGGATGATCTCGGCCAGATCTCGGCGGGCATCAACCGTTTCATCGAGCAGTTGCAGGGCATGATGGGGGAGGTGAGACAAGCGAGCGGCCAGCTCAATGAAGGGATATCGGCATTGGCGAGGCAGACGGGGTCAGCCCAGGGCCTGCTGGCCGAGCATGTGCGGGAGACCGAACAGGTGGTCACCGCCATCAACGAGATGAGCCGTACTGCCGTCTCGGTATCGGAGAGCGCGGCCAATACTGCCCAGCTGACCGGCCAGAGCCAGCAACTGGCCAACCAGTCGCGTCAGGTGGTGGATCAGGCCATGGCCAGCGTCACTGCGCTGGTGACGGAGGTGGAGACCACGGCACACTCCATCGAAGCCATGCAGCAGGATGTGCAGCAGATAGGCTCGATTCTCGGGGTCATCGGTGGCATCGCAGAGCAGACCAACTTGCTGGCCCTCAACGCTGCCATCGAGGCAGCCCGGGCTGGTGAGCAGGGGCGGGGGTTTGCGGTGGTGGCGGACGAAGTGCGCTCTCTGGCGGGACGCACCCAGAAGAGTACTGCCGAGATTCAGACCATGCTGACCCGGCTGCAACGGGGCACCCAGACCGTGGTGGCCGCCATGGGCAACACCCGACAGAGCTGCCAGGATGCGGCGGAAAACACCAGCAAGGTGAATGCGTCACTGGATCTGATGGCGGGAGAAGTGGTGGAGATCAACGATCTCATCAGCCATATCGCCACGGCCGCGGAGGAGCAGAGTGCCGTTGCCGAGGAGATCAATCGCAACATGAGTGCCATCGCCGAAGTGATCACCCAGCTCAAGGGGAATGGCGAGCGCACCGTGGACAGCTCGAACGCCATGCAGCGCACCTATGACAGGCTGCGGGAGATAGTGGGGCACTTCCGGCTGGAATAGCGCCGGCTGGGCGAGTCCCGGGTACCCTGGCCAGCAATGCCGTGGCCGGGGTGACCCATCAGCGGGCAGACGTGAAAAATACCCAAAAAAGATGGGGGCGACTTGCGTCGCCCCCGATAGTCTTATCGCTCATATCCTTGAACGAAGTTGCTCCCTGCAATCCCTGACTATACCTCTTCCTTTAGGTTTCCCCTTCCCAATCCTTTGGGGTGTCCTTTAGCCATCATGGCCTGACGAGTCATCCGTTCCCGTCGCACTTTCTCCGTCCTGGGAGGTGTCCTTTACCACATCCTGTGGTGAGTCCATTTGCCCAACCCTGGCAGCCAGTCTTCCTGACCGACTTCATTGCGTCCGTGCAGGAGTAACTATAAGGATTTCGCGCAGGGCGACAATGACATGCTGAAAAACGTTTTATTCAAACTGGTTTCCCGCGAAAGGATAATGAGATTATCTTTTTTAAAATCATGGTTTTAATGATCTCTCATGCTGTTTTTTCACGCGCATCTTCCGACTATGGCGAGAATTTTGTTGGCACTTTACTTACGCAGTCGATGGCGAATATCTCACAAGGCGTTTAACTGCGGTTCAGAATCCGGGGAGACCGGTCAGTGTCGATCGCAGATGAGGGTGGAGGAGGGCAACGGGCATGATGCAGGTGGCGTGGTCCGGATCCCATTCAGGAGATAAAGGAGGGAAAGCGGGGGTGACCCAAGAGGAGATCGCCTCCCCTTGGGCGAGAGGGTCAGGGGTGCTGGCTGCCACCGTACCATTGGCATAGGTAGGCGGGTACCAGCATCTGGGGTGCCTGGTCAACGTGACAGACCACCAGCGGCATGGCGGGGGCTCCCTGAGCATGCACCAGGGCCGGTGTCATGGGCAGGACCAGGGCGACGAGCAGAAACAGCGACGGGATCTTCATGGTTATCTCCTTGGTGACGGGAACGAATGTGACAAGCATCACTTTTTGAGTTAAGGCGAACCCGAAATCGGCGCAAGGTGACTGAAAAAATTCAACTAATGAAAAAACTTTGAATCCCGGTTGCACTCCGGTCGGTGAAAAAGGCGCCATCAGGATGCGTGCAAAATGCATATCCATATAAAAGAGATAGTGCACACGACTTGGCGATGAGGCTCGCCATCTGGCCCGGGCAGGCCGCCATGATCTGGGACAAGAGATGGATTATTCAGCGATAAAGGAGCAGGTGATTATTTATGTGGGAGCAAACGGGATGACAAGCGAGGATAAATTCAAAGGTGGGTGAAGTTTATTCAAAAAATGAGCGATTTGATTTTAATATAATGATTTATTTGATGTTTTTTATTGGCGGCTATCCATTTATGGATATCATGGATGAATGAAATTGCGTTCTTTGTGGAATATATTGGGGCTTTATTGCGTATTTATGCCGGATGGAGGGTGAGGGAAATGTCAGATATGTAAACTCCATCATAAATTAACTTCTGAATTTATGCAGTCTCGGGCGAATGTGATCAATGTCCAAGTTTGGTGGAGTTGCCAGACCTAATCTCTGCGTCGAAAGGCAAGGGCAGGATAGAACACAAGCCGAGTACCCTACATAAAGAATATCCCGCCTTAGCCACGAGCCTGAATAGAAGGAATCTATTCAATCACTCGCAGGGACCACTGCTAGACGGAATATCATCATGAGCAAATTTTATGTGGGTTCTGAAGTTGGCCAGTTGCGCCGTGTCATGTTGCACCGCCCCAACCTCAGTCTGAAGCGTCTGACCCCTTCCAACTGCCAGGATCTGCTGTTTGACGACGTCCTGTCCGTGGAACGTGCCGGTCAGGAGCACGACAAATTCGCTCAGGTACTGCGCGATCAGAATGTCGAAGTCTTCCTCCTGACCAATCTGCTGGCGGAAACCCTGGACGTGCCGGAAGCCAAAGCCTGGCTGCTGCAACACCAGGTCTCCGACTATCGCCTCGGCACTGCCCTGGCCAACGACGTGCGCTGCTTCCTGGCGGACATGCCTCACCGCGAGCTGGCCCGCATCCTCTCCGGCGGCCTCACCTACTCCGAGATGCCCTACAGCGGCGTCAACATGGTGGTCGGCATGCATGCCCCGACCGATTTCATCATCGAACCGCTGCCCAACCACCTCTTCACCCGCGACACCTCCTGCTGGGTCTATGGCGGTGTCTCCATCAACCCCATGGCCAAGGCCGCCCGTCGTCGCGAGACCAACCACGTGAAGGCCATCTACCGCTGGCACCCGCAGTTTGCCGGTCAGGAGTTCATCAAGTACTTCGGTGACGAGGAGCGCGACTACGACAACTCCACCATCGAAGGGGGCGACGTCCTGGTCATCGGCCGTGGCGCCGTGCTCATCGGCATGTCCGAGCGCACCACGCCACAAGGGGTGGAGCACCTGGCCCGCAGCCTGTTCAAGCACGGTCAGGCGAAACAGGTCATCGCCATGGAGCTGCCGAAACACCGCAGTTGCATGCACCTCGACACCGTCATGACCCACATGGATGTCGACACCTTCTCCGTCTATCCGGAAGTCATCCGCAAGGATGTGAACTGCTGGAGCCTGACCCCGGGCGGTGCCACCGGGATGAACATCAAGGAAGAGGGTTACTTCGTGACCGCCATCGAGAAAGCGCTGGGGGTGGATCAGCTCAGGCTCATCACCACCGGCGGCGACAGCTTCGAGGCCGAGCGGGAGCAGTGGAACGACGCCAACAACGTGCTGACCGTGCGCCCCGGCGTGGTGGTGGGTTACGAGCGCAACACCTACACCAACGAGAAGTACGACAAGGCCGGCATCACTGTGCTGCCCATCCCGGGTGAAGAGCTGGGACGTGGTCGCGGCGGCGCCCGCTGCATGAGCTGCCCGATGGAACGTGACGGCATCTGACAAGACGGCGTGGCGCCGGCAGAGGCTGGCGCCACACACACCCGAATTCGAGAGTAACACCCATGAAAAAACCAACTGTCGTCGTCGCCCTGGGGGGCAATGCCCTGCTCCGCCGCGGTGAACCTCTGGAAGCCGACATCCAGCGCAAGAACATCGCCACCGCCGCCAAGACCATCGCCCGCATCGCCGAGGATTACAACGTGGTGCTGGTGCACGGCAACGGCCCGCAAGTCGGCCTGCTGGCCCTGCAGAACAGCGCCTACACCAAGGTCTCCCCCTATCCCCTGGATGTGCTGGGTGCCGAGTCCCAGGGCATGATCGGCTACATGCTGATCCAGGAATTGAAGAACCTGATGCCGAGCCGCAACGTCACCGCGCTGCTGACCCAGGTGCAGGTTGATCCCCAGGATCCGGCGTTTGCCAACCCGACCAAGTTTATCGGCCCGGTTTATGAAGAAGTGGAGGCCCGCGCCCTGGCTGCCGAGAAGCAGTGGTCGGTCAAGGCAGACGGCAAGTTCTTCCGCCGCGTGGTGCCGTCCCCGCTGCCCCAGCGCATCGTCGAAGGCGACGCCATCGAAACCCTGATCGCCCAGGGTCACCTCATCATCTGTACCGGTGGTGGTGGCATCCCGGTGACCTGGGATGGCCAGAGCCTGACCGGCATCGAGGCCGTCATCGACAAGGACATGTCTGCCGCCTACCTGGCCAAGCAGATCAAGGCCGACGCCCTGCTGATCCTGACCGACGCCGATGCAGTGTATCTGGATTGGGGCAAGCCGACCCAGCGTCCGCTGCGGGTCACCAGCCCGGACGAGCTGGCTGGCGTCAAGTTCGATGCCGGCTCCATGGGGCCCAAGGTCGAAGCCTCCTGTGAATTCGTCAAGGCGACCGGCGGCATGGTCGGCATCGGCTCCCTGGAAGATGGCCTCGCCATCCTCAAGGGGGAAGCCGGCACCAACATCGTCGCCACCCATACCGTCAATGCCTGAGCCAAGGCTCTGGTCTGAACAACTGCGTAGTCAATAACACTGCCAAATTGGTCTGAACAAATATAGAGAGAACTCATCATGGCTTTTAATCTGCGTAACCGTAACTTCCTGAAACTGCTGGACTTCACCCCGCGCGAAATCCAATACATGATCGATCTGGCCATCGACCTGAAGAAAGCCAAATACGGTGGCTATGAGCGCAAACACCTGACCGGCAAAAACATTGCCCTGATTTTCGAGAAGACCTCCACCCGCACCCGTTGTGCGTTTGAAGTGGCGGCCTTCGACCAGGGCGCCCAGGTCTCCTACCTCGGCCCGAGCGGTTCCCAAATCGGTCACAAGGAGTCCATGAAGGACACCGCCCGGGTGCTGGGCCGCATGTATGACGGCATCGAATACCGCGGCTACGGCCAGGAGATCGTGGAAGAGCTGGGGGCCCACGCCGGTGTGCCGGTCTGGAACGGCCTGACCAACGAATTCCACCCGACCCAGATCCTGGCGGACTTCATGACCATGCTGGAGCACGGCAAGGGCAAACGCCTGGATCAGATCAAGTTCGCCTACCTGGGTGACGCCCGCAACAACATGGGCAACTCCCTGATGGTGGGTGCCGCCAAGATGGGCATGGACATCCGTCTGGTGGCGCCGAAAGCCTTCTGGCCGGAAGAGGAGCTGGTTGCCACCTGCCGCCTCATCGCCGAAGAGACCGGTGCGCGCATCCACCTGACCGAAGACGTGAAAGAGGGTGTGCTGGGTGCCGACTTCCTCTACACCGACGTCTGGGTCTCCATGGGTGAAGCGAAGGAAGCCTGGGATCAACGGGTCAAACTGATGACCCCGTATCAGGTCAACATGGATGTCATCAACGCGACCAAGAACCCGGATGTGAAGTTCATGCACTGCCTGCCGGCGTTCCACAACGACGAGACCACCATGGGCAAGGAAGTGGCCGACAAATATGGCATGAAGGGCCTGGAAGTGACCGAGGACGTGTTCGAATCCGAGCACAGCATCGTGTTCGACGAGGCGGAAAACCGGATGCACACCATCAAGGCAGTGATGGTGGCTACGCTGGGCGACTGACGTCGTCAGTGGTGCCGGGGGGTGACCCCCGGCTTTTCAACCATGTGACAGCGGCATAATACCTCCAACCCTACGACCCGCAGCCTGCATGGATACCACACCCACAGAAGGAAGCTGGACCATGACCAAATTCAAGTTCCCGTCAGCCTACACGATACTGTTTGTGCTGATCGCCCTGGTGGCCGCCCTGAGCTGGATAGTGCCGGCCGGCAAATACGAGATGACCATGAACGAGGCCCTCGGCAAGGAAGTGCCGGTGGCCGGTACCTACAAACTGGTGGATGCCAATCCCCAGGGGATCGTCGACGTGCTGCTGGCACCCATCGACGGTCTCTACAACCACGACACCTACGAGGCTGGCGCCATCGACGTCTCCCTCTTCATCCTGATCATCGGTGGCTTCCTTGGCATAGTGACCAAGACCGGCGCCATCGATGCCGGTATCGAGCGCGTCACCGATCGCCTGCGTGGCCGTGAAGAGTGGATGATCCCCATCCTGATGGCGCTGTTCGCCGCAGGGGGCACCATCTACGGCATGGCGGAAGAGTCTCTGCCGTTCTACACCCTGCTGGTGCCGGTGATGATGGCGGCCCGCTTCGACCCCGTGGTCGCCGCCGCGACCGTGCTGCTGGGGGCCGGTATCGGTACCCTGGGCTCCACCATCAACCCGTTCGCCACCGTGATCGCCGCCAACGCGGCCGGCATCTCCTTCACCGACGGCATCTGGCTGCGGGTTGCCATGCTGGTGGCCGGCTGGCTGATCTGCGTGGCCTATGTGATGCGTTACGCCAAGATGGTGCGAAGCGATCCCAGCAAGTCCCTGGTGGCCGACAAGTGGGAAGAGAACCGTGCCCACTTCCTTGGCAACAAGAGCGACCAGATGCTGGAGTTCACCACCACCCGCAAGATCGTGCTGGGCATCTTCGTCGCCGCCTTCGCCGTGATGATCTACGGGGTGGCCGTGCTGGGCTGGTGGATGGCGCAGATCTCCGGCGTCTTCCTGGCTGCCGCCATCATCGTCGGTGTCATCTCCCGCATGAGCGAAGAAGAGCTGACCTCCAACTTTATCGACGGTGCTCGTGACCTGCTCGGCGTGGCCCTCATCATCGGTATCGCCCGCGGTATCGTGGTAGTGATGGACAACGGCATGATCACCCACACCATTTTGCACAGTGCAGAGGGGATAGTGACCGGCCTCTCCACCATCGTCTTCATCAACGTGATGTTCGTGCTGGAAGTGGTGCTCTCCTTCCTGGTGCCCTCTTCCTCCGGTCTGGCGGTGCTGACCATGCCGATCATGGCGCCGCTCGCCGACTTCGCCAACGTGGGCCGCGAGCTGGTGGTCACCGCCTATCAGTCCGCCTCCGGCCTGGTGAACCTGGTGACCCCGACCTCCGCCGTGGTCATGGGGGGGCTGGCCATTGCCAAGGTGCCCTATGTGCGCTGGCTGAAGTGGGTGGCCCCGCTGCTCGGCATGCTGACCGTGCTGATCGTGCTCTGCCTGAGCCTGGGCGCCGTGCTGGCATGAATGCCGACAGACATAGGGACAACAACGGGAGCCTGGGGCTCCCGTTTTTGATGGCTGGCAAGGCGGGGCGCCCGGCCTCTCCCGTGGCCTGGCTCCTTGCCGCGCGGGCAACAAAAAGGCGACCCCGGGGTCGCCTTCTGGCATCCAGCAGGGGTCAGCGGGCGTTTTCCAGGGTGCGCACCACGGCGGCGTGAGCCTGGCGGGTTCGGCTGATGTGGCGCGGGGCGATCAGTACCACGTCGTTGCCGGCCACGGCCCCCAGGATCTCGGGATTGGCGTTGCGATCCAGCAGGCGAGCCACCACGGTAGCGGCCCCCGGGGTGGTATGCACCAGCACCATCTGCTGGTTGTGGACCACGGCGCGCACCATGTCGTGGATGGAGCGGGTGCTGCCGGCGGGCTCCAGCTGCTCGTCCACCAGGGTGTAGACCTTCTTGCCGTTGGCGTTCTGGGCCTTGGCGACCCCGAGACGGCGCAGCAGGCGGGAGATGGTGGACTGGCTGATGTCCGCAAAACCGCGGGCGGAGAGCTCGCGGCGGATCTCCTCCTGGGTGCTGTAACAGTGCTGGCCGATGATCTGGCGGCAGGCGTCGAGCTGGGCCAGGTCGGACTCTGGTTCTGCTGGGCGGCTGAGGGTGTTGACCATGGCGACTTCCTTTGGCGATGAGCGATGGCGGTCTCGCCCAGTCTGTCGTTCCGGCTTTTCATAGCGAAAAACACTAATGAGGAGCACTCAAGCAGGGGATGAGCGAGGTATATCCATTACGGGATGGCAAATTATAACCAAAGGGGGAATAAGTGATGTGACAGGGTTCAAAAATGGGCCCGATGGGGCCCACATGGATATCCTTTGTCGGCAGGAAATCAGTAGCGTTCGCTGACGATGTCCTGGGTGAAGGACTTCTCGCAGTATTTGCACTTCATCCGCACCGCCCCTTTCACCTCGCGCACCCGGAAGTAGCTCTCCACCGGTTCGTTGTGGGAGATGCAGTTGGAGTTGGGGCAGTGGAAGACCCCTTCGATGAACTCCGGCAGCGCCAGCTGGTGCTTCTTCACCACCACGAAGTCTTCGATGATGTTGACGGTCGCCTTGGGGGCGAACAGGGCGAGCTGGTTGGCCTGCTGCTCGGTCAGACGGGTGTTCTCGATCTTGATGAGATCCTTCTTGCCGAGGGCGCCGGATTTGAGGTTGAAGCCGACGGTGATCCGCTCCTGGGTCTCGATCAGCTGGAACAGCTTGAGGATCTTGATGCCCTGGCCGGCGGGGACGTGGTCGATGACGGAGCCGTGACGGATGGCTTCGACTTGCAGTTGGTTCTTCTCGGACATGATGTTCCCCTTTCCCTTAGACGGTTTCGTTCAGTACCAGTGCCAGCAGTGCCTGGCGGGCATAGACCCCGTTCTCCGCCTGCTGGAAGTAGTAGGCGTGGGGGGTCTTGTCGACGGCGACCTCGATCTCGTCAACCCGGGGCAGGGGATGGAGGATCTTCATGGTGGGCTTGGCCCCTTCCAGGGTCGCCAGCTCCAGCACGAACTTGGCGGCCATGTGCTTGTACTCGGTCTCGTCGAAGCGCTCCTTCTGGACGCGGGTCATGTAGAGGATGTCGAGCTCCGGCATCACCTCTTCCATGGTCTCGTGCACGCTGAAGCGGATGCCCTTCTCTTCCAGCTCCTCGCAGAGGTAGTCCGGCATGGCCAGCGCCTCCGGGGAGATGAAGAAGAAGCGGCAGTTGAACAGGCTCAGGGCCTGGGCCAGGGAGTGGACGGTGCGGCCGTACTTCAGGTCACCGACGAAGGCGACGTTGAGGCCGTCCAGCTTGCCTTGGGTCTCGTGGATGGAGAAAAGGTCGAGCAGGGTCTGGGTGGGATGCTGGTTGGAGCCGTCACCGCCGTTGATGACCGGCACCCGGGAGAACTCGGAGGCCAGACGGGCTGCCCCTTCCTTCGGGTGGCGCATCACCACCGCATCGGTGTAGGAGCTGATGATCTTGATGGAGTCGGCCAGAGTCTCGCCCTTCTTGGCGCTGGTGTTGCCGCCGTCGGCGAAGCCGATGATGTTGCCGCCCAGGCGCTGGACCGCGGTCTCGAAGGAGAGACGGGTGCGGGTGGAGGCTTCGAAGAAGCAACTGGCGACCAGCTTGTCTTTCAGCAGGCGGCTGTCGGGTTCGGCCTTCAACCGCTGTGCGGTGGCGACCACCAGTTCCATGTCGGACCGGGTCAGATCCGAGATGGAGATGACGTGTTTGTTATAGAGTGGATTGGTCATCGTCTGCATTCCCTTTGGCATCAATGAAGGTTTTTCCGGCACAAAAAAAAGCCCCTGAAACAGGGGCTCTTTTCAAAAAAAACGGGGGATCTGTGGGACGGGAACCGGAAACAACGGGGCCGCTCTGGTGCGCTCCACCCGTCTGCAAGGCTGCTTTTTTCATCAAAAACGGCATTGTCCTGTCCCGACCTTTTTCAAAACCGCACCGATTATAGGGCTGGTTTTTGAATTGTCAAAAATTTATTTCAGAGGCAGGATTTGCCAAGAAAAACGTTTAAGTGTCGCGAACGGGTCGACAAATCCAGAGTGCGTGCTGCGCCTGCAAAGGAGCGCCATCGGCGGCCATGCTGCGCAGGTAGCCGAGCCTGTGGTGCCCCTCCAGCAGGCAGTAGGGATGGGGCAGGGGGTGACCGTCCGGGTAGCAGGTGCCCGGGGCGGTGGCGAGGACGATGACAGGCTCGGACCAGGTGCCCCGGCGCAGCATGTCATCGCCGAGCCAGGAGCGGCGCACGTAGCGGTTGCTGCGCAGCATCTCGCCCCAGCGATCGATCACCTCCATGTGGCGGGAGTCTATCTGCTCGATAATCTGCGCGGTGGGCCAGTGCTCGCACTCGAACTGGTGGCTGGCGAGATCGATAAAGCTCCAGTTGGATTCAAAACCGCGCCAATGACGGTAAATCCACTGGGCGAGCACATTGGAGGGAATGGAGGGCACCAGGGGAGAGACTCTGTCCAGATAGTCGGCCAGGGTCTCCGTCTTGCGCTCATCCCGGAAGTTGAGGGGCGCAAGCTGTTGCAGCAGTCGGTAATTGAGCATGGGCAGCCTCCCTGAGCCTGGTTTCACCCTACCCCCATTTGTGTCCCATTCCTACCCCGTCGGGGCTGCAAATACAGCAGCTTACCCCCGCTCCTTGTTGGAATTGCGGGGATCTGCTCGTCATTTGTTCGATCGCATCGAAAGTGAGAAAAAAAGCCTTTACCTTTGACCTCCGCTTTGTATACTACGCCTCGTTTGTTGCAGGGGCGTAGTTCCAATTGGTAGAACAGCGGTCTCCAAAACCGATGGTTGCGGGTTCGAGTCCTGCCGCCCCTGCCATTTTTCAGAAAGGCCAGCTCATTGAGCTGGCCTTTCGCATTTCCGGCGTTTGCCACCGCCTCCGTTAGCCTCTTTTTCCCCGCTTCGCCGCTGCCATTTCTGTCAATGGAGGCCGCTTTCCCCCTGTGCTACACCTTGCTTCCTGCCAGATGGCGCCCTCAGGCGCATCGCATCCGGCGGGCCCAAGGCGCTTCAACAAGGAGAGAGCGATGAACAAGGCAGTGGATACGCGTCACCCCCATGCCCATGCCGGTGGCTGGGTCCCCCGGGATCAGGCCCATGTGGCGCGCTGGGTGCAGCGGCTGCGTCAGGCGGTCACCCGCCAGCCTCGCCCGCTGGTGGCCCCGATCGCCGGATTGAAGGCGCTGGTGGAGCAGGATCCTCTCCTGCATCAGCAGGCCCAGGGGATGTTTGACGAGGCGTGGCAGCACGAGCACAGCACGCCGCTCGGTCAGGTCCAGGTGCGCAGCTTCGATGAGTTCCTGCAGCTGCTCAACGGCATCATGACCACGGCCCCGGAAGCCTATCAGGATGTGCAGACCCAGGAGCCCGCCGGGCTGATCGGATTCCCCATCAATGCCCTGCTCAACTGGCCCATGGCGACGGCCGCCGGGTACGACTTCTTCGCCAATGCGCTGGTGAACCAGCAACTGCGCAAGATCCTCGGTTACTGGGCCGACTTCCTGCAAAGTCCCGCGTCCCGTTATGTGCTGACCGAGTCGGTGAGCCCCCTGGATCGCCAGACCCTGATCGTCCCCTGGCTGGGTGACGTGGCGAAACGGGAGATGGTCAAGGTGGCGCAGGGGGCGCTCGGGGCCGGCGACAACCCCACCCCAGAGCGCTTCGAGGGGATCTTCCACACCGTGCCGGGAGAGGAATACGAGGGCTTCGCCAGCTGGGACGACTTCTTCACCCGCCGCTTCTGCCCCGGCGTGCGGCCGGTGACGGCCCCGGACGATGACAGCGTGATCGCCAACGCCTGTGAGTCGGCCCCGCTGCAGGTGGTGACCGGGGTACGGCGGCAGGACGCCTTCTGGCTCAAGGGGCAGCCTTATTCCCTGGACAACCTGCTGGACTTCGACCCGCGCGCCGCCGCGTTCGAGGGGGGCACCCTCTATCAGGCCTTCCTCAGCGCCCTCAGCTATCACCGCTGGCACAGCCCGGTGAGCGGCACGGTGCGCTCGGTCAAGGTGGTCAACGGCAGCTACTACCTGGCCAACCGCCACCAGGGTTTCGACAGCCCGGCGGGGCCCGACCCCAGCGCCCCGAACCAGTCCCAGCCCTTCCTCACCGCGGTGGCGACCCGGGCACTCATCTTCATCGAGGCGGACAACCCCAAAATCGGCCTGATGTGCGTGGTGCCGGTGGGCATGGCGGAGGTGTCGAGCTGCGAGGTGACGGTGCAGCCGGGGCAGCGGATCGCGAAGGGGGAGCAGCTCGGCATGTTCCACTTCGGCGGCTCCACCCACTGCCTGCTGTTTCGCCCCGGGGTCGAGCTGGCGTTCGACTTTTACGGCCAGCAGCCGGGGCTGGAGGCGACCAACCTGAGGATCAACACGGCGCTGGCACGGGTCAAATAACCCAGCCGCCGGACAGTAAAAGGCCGCCCTTGAGGCGGCCTTGTTGTTTGTCCATCAGATGGCGCCGACCTGCGTCTTGAGGGTTTCCACCAGCCGCTGGTGGCGTGCGGGGAGCGGCCACTCGGCGCGGTAGATCAGCCAGAGGGTGTCGATCACCTCAATGCTGCTCTGGATCACCCGGATCTGCTCCTGTTGGGCAAAGACGGTGACGGCGAAGCGGGGCAGCACGGTAAAGCCGAGGCCGCGGGCGACTGGCTCCAGGATCAGGCCGATCTGGTTGGTAAAGCCGCGCAGCGGGATCTCGCCGAAGCGCTGGCCGGGATAGCGTCGTCCCAGCAGGCGCTGAGCCATGCTGCGGCCATCCGGGTGGTCAATAAAGCCGAGCTGACAGAGGTGCTGCCAGCTCGGCTCCTCGCCGTCGTTGGGTACTACCAGACAGAGGGGTTCGCGGGCGAAGGGCTCGGCGGCTATGCTGGGGTGCTCCGGCGGTTGATCCACCAGTCCCAGATCGCTGCGCCCCGCCAGTACCGCCTGCACTATGTCGGGGGTGGGGGCAAAGCGGTGCTGGATGGTGAGTCCGGGATGCTCCTGTTGCTGATCGAGCAGCAGGGGATAGAGCAGCAGGCCAATGCTGCCGGGGGTGGTGAGGGTGATGGCGCCGCGGTGAGGGTCGTCATCAGAGAGACGGGCTCGCAGCTGTTCGGCGGCCTGCGCCTGCTGGCGGGCGAAGTCGAGCAGCACCAGCCCGCGCGGGGTGAGCTCCAGCTGACGGGGCTTGCGTAGCAGCAGGGGGCCGAATTCGGCCTCGAGGCGCGAGATATGCTGACTGACGGCGGCCTGAGTGAGATCCAGCCGATCGGCGGCACGGGTAAAACTGCCGGTTTCATGCACCACCACCAGGGTGTGGAGCCAGAGTGGATTAACCATAAATTTAATTTATGTATTCCATTAGTTTGACCTTATTTTTCATTATGGCGTCTCTTCCTATCATGTCACCTGTTTCCCACACACAATTTCAAGGTGACTTATGACTTACCCGCGCAACTTCTCCCACATCGGCATCACGGTGACTGACCTCGACAAGGCAGTCGAGTTCTATACCAAGGTGATGGGCTGGTATCTCATCATGCCGGCGACCACCATCACCGAGGATGACTCCGCCATCGGCGTGATGTGCAACGACGTATTTGGCCCGGGCTGGGGCTCTTTCCGCATCGCTCATCTCTCCACCGGCGACAAGATCGGCATCGAGCTGTTCGAGTTCCCCAACAGCGAGCAGCGCGAAAACAACTTCGAATTCTGGAAGACCGGGGTGTTCCACTTCAGCGTGCAGGATCCGGATGTCGAGGGGCTGGCGGCGCGCATCGTCGCAGCGGGTGGCAAGCAGCGGATGCCGGTGCGCGAGTACTATCCGGGCGAGAAGCCCTACCGCATGGTCTACATGGAAGATCCCTTCGGCAACATCATCGAGATCTACAGCCACAGCTATGAGCTGACCTACTCCGCCGGTGCCTATCAGGGGTAAGTGACAGGCCGCCTTCGGGCGGCCTTGTGGTGCCTGCGGGTGTCAGCATGGAATAGTGAACAGTCTATTGCTGGTAGTGCGTTCTGTTGTTGATAGATGAAAAAATATCAGGATTCACTAAAGACCGTTCATCATTGTGCCGATAGAACTACCAAGATGGGGGTATTCCCGGCCCCCGGCTACCACAAGGATTCGTTGTCATGACTCTCTCGTTGCGCGGCAAGCTGCTCGCGGCCAGCCTGGGGGTAGTGCTGCTGATGGCAGCCCTGCTCGGTATTGTCGCCTTCCACACCCTCAAATCCCGCACCCTTGACGCCATCCAGAGCGAGGCGGTCAACTACGGCCACGCCCACTCGGTGGCCATCGGCAACTGGCTTGAGGATCGCAAGCACGCGGTCGACGCCCTGGCCGCTGTCATTGCGCGCGACCCCGACACGGCCCTGGTGCCCCACCTGTTGCAGACCCGCACCTCCGGCGGTTTCGGCCTCACCTATTTTGGTTCGGCGCAGGGGGAGATGACCCGCCACGATCCCGCCCTCAACACCGCCAACTATGACCCCAGGGCCCGCCCCTGGTACCAGAACGCCGACAAGGCGGGCAAGCTCATCGTCACGCCGCCCTATGTCAGCGTGACCATGCAGCAGATGGTGGTGACCCTGGCCGAGCCGGTGAGCCACCAGGGCCGGGTGATCGGGGTGGCCGGGGCGGATCTCTCCCTCGACGCCCTCATCGACGAGGTGCTGGCCATGAAGGTGCAGGGAGAGGGCTACGCCATGCTGCTCGACCGCACCGGCCTCATCGTCGGCCACCCGAACAAGGAGCTGGCGCTCAAGCAGGTGGCGGAGCTGGATCCCGGTCTCACCGGGGCGGCGCTGGATGCGTGGAGCCGCGACGGCGAACTGCACGGCGCCAACTTGAACGGGCGCGAGGTGCTGCTCTCGGTGCAGGGAGTGCCCGGCACCGACTGGCTGCTCGCCATGGTGATGTACAAGGAGGTGCTGGAGGCGCCGCTCGCCTCCCTGCTGTGGCAACTGGTGGGGCTGACCCTGGTGCTGCTGCTGGTGTTCGGTGCCCTGCTCATCGCCATGTTCAACTACCTGTTCGCGGATCTGGGACGGGTCTCCAGGGCGCTCGCCGACATCGCCCACGGGGAGGGGGATCTCACGGTGCAGATCGCCACCCGCAGCCAGGATGAGGTGGGGCAGCTGGCCCAGAACTTCAACCAGTTCGTGGCGCGACTGCACGGCATCGTCAGCCGGTTGCGGGACGTCACCGTCGAGCTGGCGGCCCAGTCCCGCACCCAGGCGGCGGGGGCCGAGGCCCGCAGCCAGCGGGTGCGCCAGCAGCAGGACGAGATCGTCATGGTGGCGACCGCGGTGACCGAGATGGCCTCCGCCACCCAGGAGATCGCCGGCAACGCCGAGTTTGCCGCCAACACCGCCGGCGATGCGGTGCGCCTCGCGGTGGCTGGCCAGTCCCAGGTCGGCCAGAGCCAGCGCAGCATCACGGGGCTGGCGGGGGAGGTCTCCGACGCCAGCCAGACCATCCACGAGCTGGATGGCCACGCCCAGCAGATCAGCGGCATTCTGGCCACCATCAGCGGCATCGCCGAGCAGACCAATCTGCTGGCCCTGAACGCCGCCATCGAGGCGGCCCGGGCCGGGGAGCAGGGACGCGGCTTTGCCGTGGTGGCGGACGAGGTGCGGGTGCTGTCGCGCCGCACCCACGACTCCACCGCCGAGATCCAGCAGATGATCGAGGCGCTGCAGCAGACCACCCGCAAGGCGGTGGGCGGCATGGAGACCAGCCGCCAGCTGGCGGGCACCAGCGTGGAGGACGCCGAAGCGGCGAATCTCAGCCTGGGCAGGATCAACGAGGCCATCGGCGCCATCAGCGACATGGCGACCCAGATCGCGGCGGCGGCCGAGGAGCAGACCTCAGTGACCGGCGAGATCAGCCGCAACACCGAGAATATCCGCCACGTCTCCCAGGCGCTGGCGGCCCAGGCTGGCGAAGAGGCCGCCCAGGCGGCCCAGCTCAAGTCTCTCACCGAGCGGCTGGAGCAGGAGATCGGGCGCTTCCGGCTCTAGGCTGCGACCCGGATGTGACAAAGGCGACCCCGGGGTCGCCTTTATTCATCCTGTGTATGGATATTATTTCGTCATGCACCCGTTGAATAATGCCGGGTCCTGGCCCGGCAATCGGCCAGGCCAGGGGCTCAGAGGGGCTTGATGTAGCTGTAGAACTCGTTGTCCCGCTGGTAGCCGTGCCCTTCGTAGAGGGCCTGAGCCTGCCGGTTGTCGGTGGCGGTGCTCAGCATCAGGAAGGCGGCGCCCGTCTCCTGGCCGTGGCGATCGGCCCGCGCCAGCAGCGCCTGGGCCACCCCCTGCTGGCGGGCCGCCGGCGCCACGAACAGATCGTACAGCAGCCAGATGGGCTTCAGGGCGAGGGAGCAGAACAAGGGATAGAGGTGGGCAAATCCCAGCACCTCTCCCTCCTCGTTCTGGGCCACGAAGAGCACCGACTCCCCGGCGGTGCAGCGCTCCAGCAGGAAGGCTTCGGCAGCCTCGGGCCGGGCAGGCAGCCGGTAGAACGCCCGGTATTGCACGAACAGGGGGGTGACCCGGGGAATGTCCCCGGGGGTGGCCTGGATGATCCTCATGGGGCGTTCCCCGCCGGATCCTGGCTGACCCAGATCAGCCGGTCGGTGGCAAAGCCGAGCCCCCGGGCCCGCTCGACCAGGGCCTCTACCTTCTCTTTGGGGGGATGGGGCGTGCGGGAGAGGATCCAGAGGTACTGGAGGTTGTAACTGCTCACCAGGGAGAGCTCATAGTCCGTCGCCAGCACGTTGTAGCTGCCGTAGAAGGGGCCGAAGAAGCTCACCTTGAGGCGCCCCTCGTCGCTGTCGCCCACGAAGTAGGCGCGCCCCTCGGCCTCGCGCCACTCCCCCTGTTCGTCCTGCCCCCGGTTGATCACCCTGACACCGCCGTCATCCCGCAGGCTGTAGGTGGCGGTGACCCGGTTCAGGCCGCGCTCGAAACCGTGATCGAGGCGGGCCACCTCGTACCAGGTGCCCAGGTAGCGGTCGAGCTGGAAGGGCTTGACCACCTGGTGCCCCGGTGGAATGCCGGTGCAGGCGGTGGCCAGCAGGGTCAGAACGAGCAGGATCAGTGTGCGCATGTCATCCCTCCACGATACGCAGTTGTCCCGAGCGGAAGCGTGCCGCGTGTTCGCTCGGGGTGTTGCCAAAGAAGCGTTTGTATTCGCGGCTGAACTGGGAGCCGCTCTCGTAGCCTACCCTGTCCGCCGCCACCCCGGCCTTGAGGCCGTCGTGCAGCATCATCAGCCGCGCCCGGTGCAGGCGCAGGGTCTTGATGTACTGCAGGGGCGAGGTGGCGGTGGCCGCCTTGAAGTGGTGGTGGAAGGCCGAGACGCTCATGTTCGCCTCCCGGGCCAGCTCCTCCACCGTCAGGTTCTCGGTAAAGCGCTGCTCCATGATACGCAGCACCCGGGCTATCTGGCTCACCTGGCTGTGACGGCTGGCCATGGCCAGCAGGGCGGGGGCCCCCCCTTCGTGCAGGGCGTGGAACAGGATTTCGCGCACGATCTGGGGCCCCAGCACCCGGGCGTGGAGCGGTTTGTCCATCACGTCGATGAGGCGCTCCACCGCGCAGAGCATGGTCTCGGAGAGGGGCACGGAGACGACGCCGCGACCCGGTTCCGCCGGGGCGGGGGCCGCGTCCCCCATCTCCAGCAGCAGGGCCTGCAGCGCCGCCACGTCGATCTCCACCGAGAGCCCCACCAGAGGGGATTCGGGGGAGGCGAAGCACTCGCACTCGCAGGGCAGCGGCAGGGTCATCATCAGGTAGTGCTCGGGGTCGTAGCGGAAGGTGAAGTCCGAGAGATAGCCCACCTTGTGCCCCTGCAGGATGATGATCATGCGCGGGCGGTAGAGCACCGGGATGCGGTCGTGATGCTCCGTGGTGTAGATGAGGTGCACGCCGGGCACGGGGGCGGCGGTGATCCCCGGGTGGGGTGCCAGGGCGGCGAGTCGGCTGGCGAGGGCGGACTGGTGGGTCGCCGCGATGGGCTGATTTGTACTCATTTATCCAGGCTCAGTAGAAATAGGCAAGAAATCGGCAGAAAGCTCCCTTGATGGTAGGGGGTTATAAGAGAAAAATGCAACCCATACCTTACCGACTACGACCACCCCGGGAGATCCCATGAACAACTTCATCCTGCACACCCCCACCAAGGTGCTGTTCGGCAAGGGCCAGGTGGCCCAGCTGCGCGGCCAGATCCCCAGCGACGCCCGCATCCTCGTCACCTACGGCGGTGGCAGCGTGGTGCGCAGCGGCCTGCTGGACCAGATCCGCAGCGAGCTGGCCGGCCTGACCCTGTTTGAATTTGGCGGCATCGAGCCCAACCCCACCTACGAGACCCTGATGGGTGCCGTCGAACTGGCCCGCGCCGAGAAGGTCGACTTCCTGCTGGCAGTGGGTGGCGGCTCCGTGCTGGACGGCACCAAGTTCATCGCGGCGGCGGCCCACTACGACCTGGCCAAGGACCCCTGGCACATCCTCGAGACCGTCGGGGGCGAGGTGGCCTCCGCCATTCCCCTGGGCAGCGTGCTGACCCTGCCGGCCACCGGTTCCGAGATGAACATGGGCGCCGTCATCACCCGCAAGAGCACTGGGGACAAGCAGCACTTCTTCTCGCCCTTCGTGATGCCGCGCTTCGCCGTGCTCGACCCCGTGCTCACCTACACCCTGCCCGCCCGTCAGGTGGCCAATGGGGTAGTGGATGCCTTCATCCACACCCTGGAGCAGTACCTCACCTACCCGGTGGATGCCAAGGTGCAGGATCGCTTTGCAGAAGGGCTGCTGCTGACCCTGGCGGAAGAGGGGCCCAAGGCGCTGGTGGAGCCGGAAAACTACGACGTGCGTGCCAACATCATGTGGAGCGCCACCCTGGCGCTGAACGGCCTGATCGGAGCCGGTGTGCCCCAGGACTGGGCCACCCACATGCTGGGCCACGAGATCACCGCCCTGCACGGTCTGGACCACGCCCAGACCCTGGCGGTGGTGCTGCCCGCCCTGCTGCAGGCCAAGCGCGAGCAGAAGCGCGCCAAGCTGCTGCAATACGCCGAGCGGGTCTGGGATCTGCGCAGCGGCAGTGACGAGGCGCGTATCGACGGTGCCATCGCCGCCACCCGTGACTTCTTCGAGCGGATGGGGATCAAGACCCGGCTGCGGGATTACGTGGCCGACGCCCGGATCGACGCCCTGCTGGCCAAGCTCGAAGAGCACGGCATGACCGCCCTGGGTGAGCACGGCGACATCGACCTGGCCCAGAGCCGGCATATTTATGAGGCGGCCTGGTAAGCAGAGCGCGCCTGAAGCGGGCCGCAGGCCCGGTTGCACCAGGGGGCCCGAACCCGCCAGCAGGCGGGGACGCGGCCCCCTGATCGTTGCAAAATGGTTACTTTTTCCCTTTTCATCTCATCAGATGAGCCAACGGCAGATTTCGTAAGAACAAAAAACGCTAAGGTAGAGGCCGGGTTAAACATTTTTTTTGACTGGTTGGATCACTTTTTTTAGCGCTTTTTGCTGGTATAAGCCCCTAATTTGGTTTGTTTTTTTTAATCACGGTCCGGGATGGGCTGAATTCTGTACCCGCCCGCCCGGGGCCGTGGTTGTAATAAAACTCCAAAATTTGATACTAATCACCCTCGCGCCTGAAAAGCGGGGGCCTGACCGTGACAGGAGGTCGAGGTGAAGCCTGCTGATTTTCATAACAAAGGGCCCGTGACCTGCACTTTGATCATGCCTTGTCCCCTCAGACATGAGAGACTTGGCGATGATTGTTTATTAACCATCAGGGAATAGTCATGCAGATTGGAATACCGAGAGAGAGTCTCGCCGGTGAGACCCGGGTCGCAGCGACCCCGGCCACTGTCGAGCAGCTGAAAAAGCTCGGCTTCGAGGTTGCCATCGAGGCCGGTGCCGGCCTGCGAGCCAGCTTCGATGATGCCGCCTTCGAGGCTGCCGGTGCCAGCGTGGTACCGAACGTCTGGCAAGCCGACCTTGTCTTCAAGGTCAACGCGCCGACCGAGGCCGAAATCGCACAAATTAAGGATGGTGCCACCCTGGTGAGCTTCATCTGGCCCGCCCAGAACCCCGAGCTGGTCAAGAAGCTTTCCGAGCGCAACATCAATGTGATGGCGATGGACATGGTGCCGCGGATCTCCCGTGCCCAGTCCCTCGACGCCCTCTCTTCCATGGCCAACATCGGTGGCTATCGCGCCGTCGTGGAAGCCGCGCACCAGTTCGGTCGCTTCTTCACCGGCCAGATCACCGCCGCCGGTAAAGTACCGCCCGCCAAGGTGCTGGTCATCGGTGCCGGTGTGGCCGGTCTGGCCGCCATCGGGACCGCCGGTTCCCTCGGTGCCATCGTGCGTGCCTTCGATACCCGTCTGGAAGTGGCCGAGCAGATCGAGTCCATGGGTGGGGAATTCCTCAAGCTGGACTTCGGCGGCGAAGATGGCGCTTCCAGCGACGGTTACGCCAAGGTGATGAGCGAAGAGTTCATCAAGGCCGAGATGGAGCTGTTCGCCCAGCAGGCCAAGGAAGTGGACATCATCATCACTACCGCCCTGATCCCGGGCAAGCCGGCACCCAAGCTCATCACCAAGGAAATGGTGGACAGCATGAAGCCGGGCTCCGTCATCGTGGACATGGCGGCCCAGGCCGGCGGCAACTGCGAATACACGGTACCGGGTGAACTGCATGTCACCGACAACGGCGTCAAGGTGATCGGTTACACCGATCTGCCGGGCCGCCTGCCTGCCCAATCCTCCCAGCTCTACGGCACCAACCTGGTGAACCTGATGAAGCTGATGTGCAAGGAGAAGGACGGCAACGTCGCCATCGACTTCGAAGACGTGGTGCAGCGCAACATGACGGTGGTCCAGGCCGGTGAAGTGACCTTCCCGCCCCCCGCCATCTCCGTCTCTGCCGCCCCGCAGAAACCGGCTGCCGCCAAACCGGCCGCCAAGAAGGAAGAGGCCAAGCCCTCCAACAAGAAGTTCGTGTTCGGTGCCCTCGGCATCGCCGCCTTCGGTTGGGTGGCCGCTGTGGCGCCTGCCGCCTTCCTCTCCCACTTCACCGTCTTCATCCTGGCCTGCGTGGTCGGTTACTACGTGGTGTGGAACGTCTCTCACGCCCTGCACACGCCGCTGATGTCGGTCACCAATGCCATCTCCGGCATCATCGTGGTCGGTGCGCTGTTGCAGATTGGACAAGGGTCGACCCTGGTCACCGTGCTGGCCTTTGTCGCCGTGCTGATTGCCAGTATCAACATCTTCGGTGGCTTCACCGTCACTCAGCGCATGCTGAAGATGTTCCGTAAGGATTAAGGGGGTTTAACGTGTCTCAAGGACTGGTAACAGCATCCTATATCGTTGCCGCCGTGCTCTTCATCCTCAGTCTCGCGGGACTGTCGAAGCAAGAAACGGCCAAGCATGGCAACCTGTTCGGTATCGCGGGGATGGCCATCGCCCTGCTCGCCACCGTCTTCAACCCGGAAACCAGTGGCGTCCACTGGATAGTCCTGGCCATGGCCATCGGTGGCGCCATCGGCGTGCGTCTGGCCCTCAAGGTCGAGATGACCGAGATGCCCGAGCTGGTGGCCGTGCTGCACAGCTTCGTGGGCATGGCAGCGGTGCTGGTGGGCTTCAACAGCTTCATCGATCTGCACCCCTCCGCCCCCGCTGAAGTGGTGGTCTCCGTCGGTTCCAACCTGGATGCGACCCTGGCAGCCGCCCGGGCGGCGTTCGAGCAGGCGGCAAGCGTCGCCCAGGTCGAGCACCTCTCCGGCGCCATGCTGAACATCCACCTGGTGGAAGTGTTCCTGGGCGTCTTCATCGGTGCCGTGACCTTCACCGGTTCCGTGGTGGCGTTCGGCAAGCTGCGTGGCCTCATCTCTTCCAAGCCGCTGATGCTGCCGCACCGCCACAAGCTGAACCTGCTGGCCGTGGTGGTCTCCATCGCGCTGATGATCCACTTCGTCAACGCCGGTGGCTCCACCTTCGCCCTGCTGGTGATGACCCTGATCGCCTTCGCCTTCGGCTGGCACCTGGTCGCCTCCATCGGTGGCGCGGACATGCCGGTGGTGGTCTCCATGCTGAACTCCTACTCCGGTTGGGCGGCGGCGGCGGCGGGCTTCATGCTTTCCAATGACCTGCTGATCGTCACCGGTGCCCTGGTGGGTTCCTCCGGTGCCATCCTCTCCTACATCATGTGCAAGGCGATGAACCGCTCCTTCATCTCCGTGATCGCCGGTGGCTTCGGCTCCGACGGCGTGGCCTCCACCGCCGAGCAGGAGCTGGGCGAATACCGCGAGACCAACGCCGAAGACGTGGCCGACATGCTGAAAAACGCCAGCTCCGTCATCATCACCCCAGGCTACGGCATGGCGGTGGCGCAGGCCCAGTACCCGGTGGCCGAGATCACCCAGAAGCTGCGTGATCGCGGCGTCAAGGTGCGCTTCGGCATCCACCCGGTGGCCGGTCGTCTGCCTGGTCACATGAACGTGCTGCTGGCGGAAGCGAAAGTCCCCTATGACATCGTGCTGGAAATGGACGAGATCAACGATGACTTCGCCGACACAGACGTGGTGCTGGTGATCGGTGCCAACGACACCGTCAACCCGGCCGCCATGGAAGATCCGGGCAGCCCCATCGCCGGCATGCCGGTGCTGGAAGTGTGGAAGGCGCAGAACGTCATCGGCTTCAAGCGCTCCATGAACACTGGCTACGCCGGTGTCCAGAACCCGCTGTTCTTCAAGGAGAACACCCAGATGCTGTTTGGCGATGCCAAGGCCAGCGTCGAGGCCATCCTGAAGGCGCTGTAAGCGTTGACCGGATGAGACAAAAAGGGGGCTTCGGCCCCCTTTTTCTATGACCAGAGTGGGTGACAGTGGCAGGGAACAGACAGGCGGTGGTGCCTGCCTGTCCGGACTGACTGGCGAGCCCTGGCTCAATTAAAGTTGAGCAAAAGCACCAAAAAACCACCTTGAAGGCCTCTCATGGGGCCTTTTTGTCATTTCAGTCGTGATTTTGCTCACATTTTGTGGTGTTGTCTCACCAGTCGGGCATAATGCCCGCGCAAAAAGCGGATTTGCTCAATTTTATTTGAGTCCGCTTCGAATATCCTTACCCAACGTTGACCGGATGACCCCATGACCGAGGTAGCCCCCTTGCGCGACGCCAGCACACTGACCGATGAAGAGCGCCATCTGATCGCCAGCTTCGAGCCTGCGGTGGCGGCGCTGTCCGCCCTGTTTGGCCCGGGTTGCGAGGTGGTGCTGCACGCCTTTGACAGCCTGCATGCCTCCGTCATCAAGATTGCCAACGGCCACATCACCGGCCGCCAGGAGGGAGCGCCGGTCACCGATTTTGCGCTCGACAAGTTGCACAGTGCCGCCGGCAGCCAGTGGAGCAGCTATTTCTCCCGCTCCCGGGAGGGCACCCTGCTGAAGTCTTCGTCCATCACCATCAGCAACCGCGAGGGCAAACCCATCGGTATGCTGTGCGTGAATTTCAGCCTGGACACGCCCCTTGGCAGCCTGCTCGACACCTTTGCCCCGCCCGCAGTGCCCCCTGCCCACGGCACCGAGACCTTCGCCAGCTCGGTGGATGATCTGGTGGCGCAGGTGATCGCCAAGGTGGACAGGGATCCCGGGCTGGGCAGCAGCGTGCGCAACAAGGCGATCGTGCACCGGCTCTACGACATGGGCATCTTCGAGATCAAGGATGCCGCCCAACTGGTGGCCGAGCTGCTCGGCATCTCCCGCCATACCGTTTACCTGCATATCCGCAATCACAAGGCGGAACTGGCCGAACAACAATGACGAGCCCGCACGCGGGCGTCATGAACATGAGACACATCGCAATGAACGCACAATGGACCGACTTTATTACCCTGCTCAAGCGTGAAGTGGTGCCGGCCCTCGGCTGCACCGAGCCCATGTCGGTCGCCTTGGCGGCGGCCAACTGCCGCAAGCTGCTGGGGCAGGTACCGACTCGCACCCGCGTCTGGGTCAGCGGCAATCTGTTCAAGAACGGCATGGGGGTCGGGGTGCCGGGTACCGGCATGATCGGCCTGCCGGTGGCCGCCGCCGTCGGCATCACCGGTGGCAACCCGGATGCCGGGCTGGAGGTGCTCAAGAGCCTCACGCCGGATCAGGTCGAGGCGGCCAAGGGGCTGCTGCCCACCATAGAGGTGGATGTGAAGGATGTGCCCGACGTGCTCTACGCCGAGGTGCTGGCCGAAGTGGAGGGGCACAGCGCCCGGGTGGTGATCTGTACCGACCACACCCGCATCGTGCTGATGGAGAAGGATGGCGAGGTGTTGATGGTGCAGGACAGCGCCCCCGGAGTGCAGATCCAGCCAGCCAAGGCCGACAAGCCCGCCATGACCCTGAAGGAGATCGTGGCCTTCGCCCTGGAGGTGCCGCTGGCCGAGATCGACTTCATCCGCGAGGCGGCCACCATGAACCAGGCGCTGGCGGACGAAGGGCTGCAGGGCTATGGCCTGCGTATCGGCAAGATCCTCACCGACCAGGTGGAACGCAAGCTGCTTTCCGACGATCTGATGACCCTGGCCATGCGCCTGTCGTCTGCCGCCTCCGATGCGCGGATGGATGGCGCCATGCTGCCCGCCATGTCCAACTCCGGTTCCGGCAACCAGGGCATTGCCGCCACCATGCCGGTGGTCGCCGCCGCCCGCTTCCTCAAGGCCGATGACGAGCAGCTGGCCCGTGCCCTGGTGATGAGCCACCTGGTGGCCATCTACATCAAGGCCTACCAGAACAAGCTCTCCGCCCTGTGTGCCGCCAGTACCGCCGCCATGGGATCGGGGGCCGCCATCACCTGGCTGCTGGGGGGCCAGTTCGAGCAGATCAGCCACTGCATCAACAACATGATTGGGGATGTTTCCGGCATCATCTGCGACGGCGCCGGCAGCGCCTGCTCCATGAAGGTCTCCACCTCCACCTCGGCGGCGGTGAAATCCTCGCTGATGGCCATCAACAACCTGCGCGTGCCCCAGAGCGAGGGGATCGTCTCGGACGATGTGGACCAGACCATCGCCAACCTGGGTCGCCTCTCCAGGGAGGGGATGCTGGATACCGACATCGAGATCATCAACATCATGCGGGCCAAGCAGCAGGGTAAGCACCAGTGACCCCGGAGTGCCGCCGTCGGCCATAAAAAAACCGGAGCCAGTGGCTCCGGTTTTTCATTGTTCGTTCGCTACTCAGCCGCGACCGAGACGGTTGTCCGGGTAGTTCTTGGCAAGCACTTCGCGGGCATGCTGGGCCAGGGTCGGCATCTTCAGGGTGTCATAGGCGTTGACCATGATTTCCAGTGCCTTCTCGGTTTCCATCGTGTCGGGATAGGTCTCGACGATCAGCTTGGCGCGGTTGGCTGCGGCGATCAGGGCGTCACGCTTGACGTAGTACTCGGCTACCCCCAGGTCATAGCGGGCAAGACGGTTCTTCAGGCCGATCATGCGGGCACGGGCATCGGCTGCATAGCTGCTGTTGGGGTAGTTCTGCAGCAGGGTCTTGAAGTCCTGGAAGGCCTGACGGGCGTAGGAGGGGTCCTTGTCATCCCGATTGATGCCGAGGAAATCCTGGAAGAAGTTGTAATCCGCAGCCATGTTGGTCAGGCCGCGCATATAAAAGACGTAATCGATGTTCTTGTGCGCCGGGTTCAGGCGGATGAAACGGTCGATGTTGGCGATCGCCTGGGCGGTATCATCCTGCTTGTAGTAGGCATAGATGAGATCGAGCTGAACCTGGTTGGAGTAGGCGCCGAACGGGTAACGAGAGTCCAGCGCTTCCAGCAGTTCGATGGCATTGAGGTAGTTGCCGGTATCCAGTTTGATGCGGGCTTTCTGGTACAGAACTTCCGGCGGTTCGTCGGGAACCTTGGGTTTGGTGCTGGAACAGCCAGTGATCAGAGTAGCGACCAAGGCGAGCGACATCAGCAGGTGAGACTTCTTTCCCATCAACAACATCCGGTCCATTTCCACGAAATTGGCAAAGTATCCGTTATGCTTGGCTAAAAGAAAAGCTAGAATACCCGGATTATTTCGAATTGATACCCCCGCTCAAGAGACCATACATGAGCCAGCATATTGAACTGACAGGCGAATTTCAGGATCACCAATTCGGGCAACGACTCGACCAGGCCCTGGCCGAATTGTTTCCCGACTACTCCCGGACCCGCATCAAGGAGTGGATTTTACAGGACAGAGTGACCCTGGACGGTCAGGTTGCCAATACCCCGCGCGAGAAAGTGGTGGCCGGGCAGCAGGTACATGTAAATGTGGAACTGGCAGACGACACCCGCTGGGATGCCCAGAACATCGAGCTGAACATCGTTTATGAAGATGAACACATCCTGGTGATCGACAAGCCGGCCGGCCTGGTGGTTCACCCGGGCGCCGGTACGCCGGACGGCACCGTGCTCAACGCCCTGCTGCACCGCTACCCCGGTATCGCCGAGGTCCCCCGCGCCGGTATCGTGCACCGTCTGGACAAAGACACCACGGGGTTGATGGTGGTGGCCAAGACCATTCCCGCCCAGACCCACCTGGTGGAAGCCCTGCAGGCACGCCAGATCACCCGTGAGTACGAGGCGATTGCCATCGGTCACATGACCGCCGGCGGCACCGTCGATGCCCCCATCGGTCGTCACCCGACCCAGCGTACCCACATGGCCGTGGTGCCCAACGGGCGCGAGTCCGTCACCCACTACCGGGTGCACGAGAAGTTCCGTGGGCACACCCGTCTGCGGTTGCGGCTGGAGACCGGTCGTACCCACCAGATCCGTGTCCACATGGCCCACATCAAGCATCCGCTGGTGGGGGATCCCGCCTACGGCGGTCGTCTGCGTCTGCTGCGCAACGCCACCCCCGAACTGACGGAGGCCCTGCGCGGTTTCCACCGTCAGGCGCTGCACGCCACCATGCTGAAGCTGGCGCACCCCATCACGGGTGAAGTGATGGAGTGGCACTCCCCCACGCCGCAGGATATGGTGGCGCTGATGGAAGTGCTGCGGGCGGATACCCTGGCCAATCCGGACGATCTTGTCTGGAACTGATCCCGGAGGCGGCCTTGCGACGATTCCTGCCGTAACCTGCCCTCCATGATCTGATGCGGGGCCCCTTGACTGGTTGCAGCCAAGGGGCCCCGTTTTCATATGAACGAAAGGAGCCACAGATGAACTGGATCGCACCCGACTGGCCCGCACCGGGCAATGTCAGGGCTCTCTCGACCACCCGGGACGGCGGCATCAGCGAAGGGGTCTTTGCTGGTCTGAACCTCGGGGCCCATGTAGGCGATGCACTGGGCAGGGTCGAGGCCAACCGCGCCCGACTGCAGCAGGTGGCGGGGATCCCCGGCACTCTCAACTGGCTCAACCAAGTACATGGCATCGCCGTCCATCCGGTGAGCGACCGTTATGAGCGCGTACCGGATGCCGATGCCGCCTGTGCGCATGAGGCGGGGCAGGCCTGCATCGTGATGACTGCCGACTGCCTGCCGGTGCTGTTCTGCGATCGGGCAGGCACCGTAGTGGCGGCGGCCCATGCCGGCTGGCGCGGACTGCAGGGGGGCGTATTGGAGGCAAGCATCGCCGCCATGGGCTGCGAGCCTGGCGAGATCCTGGCCTGGCTGGGCCCGGCCATCGGTCCCGCCGAGTTCGAAGTGGGTGGCGAGGTGCGCGATGCCTTCATGGCGGAGCAGGCGGAAGCGGCGACTGCATTCGTGCCATCCCTCAACGAAGGGAAATGGCTGGCGGATATCTACCAGCTGGCCCGACTGCGCCTCGCCCGCGCCGGCGTCACCGCCATCTATGGTGGCGAACATTGCACCTTCAGCGACAGCGAGCGCTTCTACTCCTATCGCCGCGACGGGCAGACGGGTCGCATGGCCTCCCTTGTGTGGCTGGAAAAATAGCCGAAAAGGCGCTCGCGAGTGGCCGCAAGCGCCTCTTCACTCCCTGGTGATGGGCCTCCGGCGGCCATGATCTTGCTGCCGAGCAGGCTCAGGGTACAGGCTGCCATTGCGAGGTTGTTTTCCCTCGGTCATTGCTATTGAGGAAAAAATAAACAGCCACCCCTTGAAATTGCCCTTCAAGACCACATCTTCCTTGTCAGAAAGCGATGTTGTTGCCGCGCATGCGGCGTCTGTCTTGAAGGGGGAGTGCAATGCGCCTCGATCGCCTGACCAGCAAATTCCAGATTGCCATTTCCGATGCCCAGTCTCTTGCACTGGGTCGTGACCACCAATTCATTGAACCCGTCCATCTGATGAGCGCCTTGCTCAATCAGGACGGCGGATCCATTCGTCCGCTGCTCACCCTGACCGGGCTCGACATCAATACCCTGCGCTCGCGCCTCGGCGAGGAGCTGGACCGCCTGCCCCGCGTCAGCGGCGTGGAAGGGGACGTACAGCTCTCCAACGGCCTAGGCCGGCTGCTCAACGTCTGCGACAAGCTGGCCCAGCAGCGCAAGGATCAGTTCATCTCGTCCGAGCTGTTCGTGCTGGCGGCCCTGGACGAGAAGGGGACGCTGGGCGAACTGCTGCGTGCCCAGGGGCTGACCAAGGAAAAACTCGAGGCAGCCATCGACAAGGTCCGTGGCGGCAAGAAGGTGGAGGATGCCAACGCCGAGGAGAATCGCCAGGCGCTGGAGAAGTACACCATCGATCTCACCGAGCGGGCCGAACTCGGCAAGCTCGACCCGGTGATCGGCCGGGATGACGAAATTCGCCGCACCATCCAGGTGCTGCAACGCCGCACCAAGAACAACCCGGTGCTGATCGGTGCCCCCGGCGTCGGCAAGACCGCCATCGTCGAGGGGCTGGCCCAGCGCATCATCAATGGCGAAGTGCCGGAAGGGCTCAAGAACAAGCGGGTGCTGTCGCTCGACATGGGGGCCCTGGTGGCCGGTGCCAAGTATCGCGGCGAGTTCGAGGAACGCCTCAAGGCGGTACTGAACGATCTGGCCAAGGAGGAGGGCAGCGTCATCCTCTTCGTGGACGAGCTGCACACCATGGTCGGTGCCGGCAAGGGCGAGGGTGCCATGGATGCGGGCAACATGCTCAAGCCCGCCCTGGCCCGCGGCGAATTGCACTGCGTCGGGGCCACCACCCTCGATGAGTACAGGCAGTACGTGGAGAAGGATGCCGCCCTGGAGCGCCGTTTCCAGAAGGTACTGGTGGAGGAGCCCTCGGTGGAGGACACCATCGCCATCCTGCGTGGCCTGAAGGAGCGCTACGAGCTGCACCACCATGTGCAGATCACCGATCCCGCCATCGTCGCGGCGGCCCAGCTCTCCCACCGCTACATCGCGGATCGCCAGCTGCCTGACAAGGCCATCGACCTTATCGACGAGGCGGCGGCCAGCATCCGGCTCCAGATCGACTCCAAGCCGGAATCCCTGGACCGGCTCGAACGGCGCATCATCCAGCTCAAGCTGGAGCAGCAGGCGTTGATGAAGGAGGACGACGACGCCAGCCGCAAGCGCCTCGATCTGCTCAATCAGGAACTGACGGAAAAAGAGCGGGAATACAATGAGCTGGAAGAGGTGTGGAAGGCCGAGAAGGCTGCCCTCGCCGGGACTCAGCACATCAAGGCGGCACTGGAGCAGGCCCGTCAGGATCTCGAAGTGGCGCGCCGCGCAGGGGACTTGGGCCGCATGTCCGAGTTGCAGTACGGCCGCATCCCGGAGTTGGAGAAACAGCTGGATCTCGCCACCCAGGCCGAGATGCAGGAGACCAGCCTGCTGCGCAACCGGGTCACCGACGTGGAGATCGCCGACGTCCTGGCCCGCTGGACCGGCATTCCGGTGGCCCGCATGCTGGAAGGGGAACGGGAGAAGTTGCTGCGGATGGAGGATCAGCTGCACAGCCGGGTGATCGGCCAGGAAGAGGCGGTGGACGCCGTCTCCAACGCCATTCGCCGCTCTCGTGCCGGGCTGTCCGACCCGAACCGCCCCATCGGCTCCTTCCTCTTCCTCGGCCCCACCGGTGTGGGCAAGACCGAGCTGTGCAAGGCGCTGGCGGAGTTCCTGTTCGATACCCAGGACGCCATGGTGCGGATCGACATGTCCGAGTTCATGGAGAAACACAGCGTGGCCCGTCTGGTGGGGGCGCCTCCGGGATACGTGGGTTACGAGGAAGGGGGGTATCTCACCGAGGCGGTGCGCCGTCGCCCCTACTCGGTGATCCTGCTGGACGAGGTGGAGAAGGCCCACCCGGACGTGTTCAACATCCTGTTGCAGGTGCTGGACGATGGCCGCCTGACCGACGGTCAGGGGCGTACCGTGGACTTCCGCAACACGGTCGTCATCATGACCTCCAACCTCGGGTCTGATCTCATCCAGGAGCACCACTCCGAGAAGGATTATGACGAGATGAAGGCCATGCTGATGGAGGTGCTGACCCGCAGCTTCCGGCCGGAGTTCATCAACCGGATCGACGAGACCGTGGTGTTCCACCCGCTCGGTGAGGAGCACATCAAGTCCATCGCCCGCATCCAGCTCAAGAGCCTGATGAGCCGTCTGGAGTCCCAGGGCTTCGAGGTGGAGGTGAGCGAGGAGCTGCTGACCAAGCTGGTTCATGCCGGGTTCGATCCCGTCTACGGGGCGCGTCCCCTCAAGCGGGCGATCCAGCAGAAGGTGGAGAACCCGCTGGCCCAGGCCCTGCTCAGCGGCCGGGTCATCCCCGGCAAGAAGCTGCTGCTGGGAGCCGACAGCAATGGGCTCACCATGAGCCAGCCTTAACGCCGTTATCGATGAAAACGCAGGCCTCGCGCCTGCGTTTTTGTTTTCAGGGAGGTGAGATGATCAAGTTTTCTGTGCTGGTGGATGACGAGGTTCATCGCCCGGCTTGTGTGCCCGAAAGAGGGCTAGCCCTGCTGCTGGAGTGCGATGGCCTCAGGGTGTTGTTCGACAGCGGCCGTGGCCGGGCGCTGTGCCACAACGCCGCCGTGATGGGGATCGATCTCGTCTCTCTCACCCATGTGGTGCTGTCCCACGGCCATTACGATCACGTGGGAGGCATCGGCTCCCTGCCCGTCTATTCCGATCCCATTCCATTGATCGCTTGTCCGGATGTGTTCAATGAGCGGGGCTACTTCCTGCCGTTGCTGCCCCGACGCTACAACCTCTACCGCCTCTCGGGCGACCTGGATCCGCGACAACTGGCGACGAGAGGGCTGCTCCCTCACTGTTCAGCTGAGCCGGTCTGGCTGTCCGAGCGGCTGGTGTTCCTGGGATCCATACTGCGACGGGAGCAGGCCAAACCCTCCTTGCTTGGTTACATGGTGCGGGGCGGGCGAGTGGAGAAAGACCTTATCAGCGATGATTCGGCGCTGGTCTACAAGAGCGAGCAGGGTCTGATAGTCTTCATCGGCTGTGGTCACGCCGGGGCCGAGAACATCATCGCGCGGGCCAAGGAGGTGTGTGGCGATGAGCGGATCCACGCCGTCATCGGCGGCCTGCATCTGAAGTTTTCCGGCCCGCAGCGGGCGGTGGCGCTCGGCACTTATCTGCAGGAGGAGGCGGTAGAGAAGCTGTTTGCCTGTCATTGCACCGGCAAACGGAAGGCGGTGCTGCCGCGGCAGCGCCAGATCGGGGCCGGTTTCGAGTACCGATTTCCTGCATAAAAAAACGGCAATCCGAAGATTGCCGGGAGGAATGTATTCGATGCGATCTGACGTGGGTTGAGCGGATCGCAGGGGCAAGCCCCAGGGTCGGCAGGCACAGTCAGCGACCATGCCCGCCTTACAGTCAGTCGGGATACGCTCTCCACCCCGGCTGACCAGCTTCGCTATCGCGTCTGTCCCGCGCCGTGTTGCCGCGATAGGAGGACAGATGCAATCAAATCAATTCGTTACAGCATGTCTGGGATGGCAGCCTTCATTTCAGATGGCCAGACGCCGACCTGGACCTGACCGATGTGCTCTTTTTGCAGCAGCAGCATGGCCAGACGGGATTGGCCGATGCCGCCGCCGATGGTTTGCGGCATGCGTGCTGCCAGCAGATCCTGGTGCCAGTCGTACTGCAGGCGATCCTCGTCCCCGGTGATGGCCAGCTGACGGCGCAGGGCCTCTGCGTCGACCCGGATCCCCATGGAGGAGATCTCGAAGCTGTCCTGCAGTACCGGGTTCCACACCAGAATGTCACCATTCAGACCCGCCAGCCCCAGCTCGCTCTCGCTGCTCCAGTCGTCGTAGTCCGGGGCACGGACGTCGTGGCGTTCGCCGTGGGAGAGGGCGCCACCGATACCGATGAGGAAGACCGCTCCCAGCTCTTTGGCGATGGCGCGCTCGCGTCCCTTGGCATCGAGGTCCGGGTAGCGGGTCAGCAGCTCTTCACTGTGCAGGAACTGGATATCCGCCGGCAGGAAGGGGGTCAGCTCATGCTCGGCACAGACCGCGCGCTCGGTGGCCTTGATGGCGGCCCAGATGCCGCGCACCGTCTCCTGCAGATAGGCCAGATCCCGGCGCTCGCCCGGCATTACCTTCTCCCAGTCCCACTGGTCGACGTAGACGGAGTGAATGGGGCTGAGACGATCCTCGTCCGGACGCAGTGCCTTCATGTGGGTGTAGATGCCTTCACCCGGGCCGAAACCGAAGCGACCCAGGGTCTGGCGCTTCCACTTGGCCAGGGAGTGGACCACCTCATAGCTGTGCTCCGGCAGGGTTTTCACCTTGACCTGCACTGCATGCTCGCAGCCGGAGAGGTTGTCCTGGGTGCCGTCACCGACCCGGCTCAGAATGGGGGCTTGTACCTCCATCAGGCCGAGTTGCAGTGCGAGTTGGCGGGAGAACATCTCTTTGACGAAGCTGATCTGCTGTTGGCTGCGGATGTAGTGCTGTTTCATGCTGAATTACCTGTCGTGAATCCGTTGAATGCGGTGATTCTTCAACAGAATGCCAACTAAATTCAATATTCGATAATTGAAATAGGCTTTGTGTGTTTTTTTCTTCAAAATAAGCCATCAATTAATGATGAATCATTAAAAGGAGCGCAAAAAAGTGTCAGAAAATTATCGGATCGATAATCTCGATCAGGCCATCCTCACCGCCCTGATGGAGAATGCGCGCCTGCCTTACGCCGAGCTGGCCAAACAACTGCTGGTGAGCCCGGGCACCATCCACGTGCGGGTAGAGAAGATGAAGCAGGCGGGCATCATCGAGGGAACGCGAGTGCAGGTGAACCCCAAGAAGCTGGGCTACGACGTCTGCTGCTTCATCGGGATCAACCTCAAGAGCGCCAAGGATTACCCGTCGGCCCTGGCCAAACTGCAGGCGCTGGACGAGGTGGTGGAGGCCTACTACACCACGGGCCACTACAGCATCTTCATGAAGGTGATGACCCGCTCCATCGACGAGTTGCAGACGGTACTGATCCACAAGATCCAGACCATCGACGAGATCCAGTCCACCGAGACGCTGATTTCGCTGCAAAACCCGATCCTGCGGGATGTAAAGCCTTGAGTCGGGTGGTCTGAGGGGGGCGTAGAGATCCCTCTCCCGTGCGAGACCCTGTCCGCGCAGCAGAATTTGACCCTGCGGGATAGGGCACCCTGACCGGTGGATCAGGGTTCGATATAGGGGATGCCGTATTTGTCGTAGAGGGCCTTGAGCCGGCCGTCCCGCTTCATGTGCAGCAGTTCGGCATCATAGGCGGCCATCAGGGCCGGGGTGTCGGCATCGGCCCGGGAACGGGTCCAGACATTGAAGTAGGGGCTGGTCTTGAGGGGTTTTGGCAGGTAGTCGAGCTTGCCTTCCAGTCCCTCCTCTCTTATCTGGGTGAAGGCGGTGACCAGGGACATGGGCACCACGTCGATGCGACCGGCGATGAGTTTGCGCAGTTGCAGCTGGTTGATGGGGATCTCCTGGAAGTGATAGCTCGGGTCTGTCATGGCCGCCGCGAGCTCGGGGGTATAGGAAAAATCCCGGGTGACACCGATGCGCCAGGGTTTGAGATCCGTCAGATGGTCATAATGGATCCGGCCTGCGGACTCCTTGCGTATGAAGAAGTGCCAGCTATGGAGCATATGGGCCTGTTTGGGGTAGAGCAGATAGGCCTCCCGCTCCGGTTTGTAGGAGTGGGTCAGCAGCAGGTCATAGAAGCCGCTTTCGGCATTGCGGGTGAGCCTGGCCCCCGAATCGATGAGCTCAATCCTGATGGGGGTATGGAGCGTGCCGAAGATGGCGGTGACGAGATCAACATCCAGCCCGCGAGGGTGTCCCTGTGCATCCAGCCACTTGAGAGGGGGTTCCAGGATGCCACCAATGACCAGCTCCCTGGCTGACAGCCAGCAGGGCAGCAGCAAGCAGAATACGAGCAAGCGTCGCACGTTACATCTCCTGAGCACTCGGGACGGGGTCGCATCCGGCAGGGACTGTGACCGGCACCTATCTAACTAGAGACGACCACGGATGGCAAACCCTGAAATGGGGAGGGGACAAACGAACGGTGCCGGTGGGAGGAGGGCGGCGCTGCCTCGACAGGCCGCCCCGTGGCAGAGTCGGGCGGGGTGGACCAGCCACTCGCCGGCTGTGGGCGGGAGGGTGGTCGGCATGAAACGTGTGCGAGGTTGCCTGCCTCAGGTTGCCTGACACTGTTTCATCTGGGTGTTGAGGGCCTGCATCACCTGACGACGGCTGATGATGCCCGTCACCTTGCCTCCCTCCATTACCGGATAGACCTTGGGTCTGGCCCCGGCCATCTGGCGGGCGAGATCCACGATGTTGTCATCAGGAGAGACGAACAGCGGGGTCCGGCTCATCAGATCTTCGACCAGAGTACGGGTGTCGCAGTGATAGCTGCCCGTGAGCAGGGCGGGAATGCAATCCTGCTCGGAGAGAAATCCGACGAGGTGCTGATGGTCATCCAGTACCGGCAGGCCCCCCAGGTTTGCCCGATGGAGTCTGTCCAGCGCCTCGGCCAGACCGAGGCCGGGGTGCAGTGAGTGGGTCAATGGCTGCATATGATCGCGAATTTGTAGCATGATGGTGGCTCCATGGGGGTCGATGGGGCCACTATGCCCGGTGGCTGTGACACGGGGCCAATGGGTTTTGCCTCGGACATCGATAGGTCATGGCCGATGAATGGGCTCTCCGTGCGATCCTGCATGGATCGGGGAGGGCGACAACCACAAGGAGAGGGTATGCGTGCATTGGTAACGGGCTGTGGCCGTCGCCTGGGATTCTATCTGTGCGAGCAGCTGGTGGCCGCTGGCTGGCAGGTGACGGGCAGCTATCGCAGCGAACGGCCCGAGCTGGATCGTCTGCGAGACGTGGGCGTCGAGCTGGTACAGGCGGACTTCACCCGGGAAGAGGAGGTGGGCGCCGTGGTGACGGCGCTGGCGGCCCATGAGGATCTTGCCCTGATCATCCACAATGCCTCCGCCTTCGAGCCCCAGGCGGCGGATCCTGCGGTGCAGCTGGCCCAGTTTGATCAGTTCTACCGGGTACACATGGCGGCTCCCTTCCAGCTCAACCGGGCGCTGGCCCCTGCCCTTGCCCGCCAGCCCAACGGGGGCATCATCCACATCACCGATATCTACATCCATGCCCCGGCGCCCCAGTTTGCCGCCTACGTGGCCACCAAGGCGGGAGCCCATTCCCTGGCCATGAGCTTTGCCCGCGAACTGGCACCCGCCGTGCGGGTCAACACCATAGAGCCTGGCCCCATCCTGTTTCTCGACGAGCACGGGGATGACTGGCGCCAGCAGGTGCTGGCGAAGACGCCGCTGGCGCGGGAGGGGGGTCTGGAGCCCATCTGGCAGGCGGTACAGATGCTGATGAAGAACGACTACATGACCGGGGCCAGCATCCGGGTGGACGGGGGGCGCGCCCTCGCCGTCATCTAGGGCAAGGCGGGCCGCCATGACATGAGGCGCCTTTGGGCGCCTCATGTGTGTGAACGGCTCAAGGGTGCCGGATGGCGGCGTGCCGGGAAGGGGGGCCGGGGTGGCCGTTGCCGGGAAGCAGGGCCTCGTCTTGCTGGCAGAGATGGATGGGGGCCTGGCCGATGCGCTGCTTCGCAAACACCTTGCTGCCCGGCAGGCCGAGGGTCACCTTGCCGGAGTCCACACTGCCGCCCTGATACATCTCCGCCAGCAGATCCCCCAGGTAGGCATCCACCCCGGCCTCGGCGAAGTCATCCCGTTCGCCGCAGGCCAGTATGTCGATGTCCAGTGGCCTGTCCGCCACCTTGCACAGGGGGTTGCTGCGATCCCGGCCATGGGCCAGCTCCATGGTGACAAACTCGGCCTTGAGCTGGACGGGGGAGAGGTCGCTCTGGACGACGAACAGGCAGTTGAGGAAGTCGTGGCGCGAATGCATGCCCACGGGCTTGGTCTGGATGACGGAACTCAGGTGAAGGCGACCAAAGCGGGCCAGCAATTCGGCGACGACCTGACTGACGTGCAGGGCGGGGTCGAGATTGGATCCAATGCTACAGAGGTAAAACATGCTTTCCATTCCTTGGGTTGGGCTCGTCTGAAATATATACGCAGCTCACGGTTATGGGATTCACTATGAATTAACATGTCGTTATCTGTTGTGATCCAACGCTGATTGGCAGAAAGGAGGTTTGCATGAGCGTAGAAATGAAATGGGCACTGTTGGCCGCGTCAGGGGCCCTTGCCATGATCATTGTCATCTGTGTGGCGTCCGTCGGCCTGGCGTGAATCCGGCCTCGGTGAGCAATCAAACCGGCTTTATGGCCGGTTTTGCTTTTTGGGGCAGTGCGGATATGCTGGCTCCCCCATGACGAATCGAGACCGCAGAAGATGACCAAGGTTCGGCCCCGCTCCCTGCTCCAGGTAGTACTGATGGGCTTCGTGCTGGTGCTGATGCCCCTGGGGGGCATGATCTGGCACGACAGTCAGGCTCTCTCCCACCTGGGCCAGCTCACCAGCGACGAGATGGAACGTGCGGTGCGGGACACTCGCCGGGCGACGCTGCTCTCCACTCAGGCCATCGATCTGGAGCGCACCCTGCGCCGCTATGCGGTCCTGGGTGATGACCGCATCCTGGCCAGCTATCGACAGCAGCTGGTGCGCTACCGGGAACTGCTCGCGACCCATCAGGACTCCATTCCGGATGCCGAGGTCTACGGAGATCTCGAGGCGGCGCTGGTCTGGCTCGACGGCCTGCAGGATCTGCGCAAGGCCAGGCAGGAGGCGACCAGCCCCCGTTTCACCGACTTCAACGAACTGAACCAGCAACTGGAAGTGGTCACCCGCAGCCAGGTGGATGATCACGTGACCCGCATGCGGGGCGCCATCGTGGAGCTGAAACAGCAGATCTGGTGGGTCAGCGGCTTCGTGGTCGGGCTCAGCCTGCTGCTGGTGTTGCTCTTTACCTACCTCATCATCCACCCGGTACGTCAGATTGAGTCGCGGATCCTGAGTCTGGGCGCCGGTGTCGAGCCGGATCAGCGCCCGGTGGATGGTCCGGCCGAACTGGTGCTGCTGGGGGAGCGGATCAGCTGGCTGCACGACAAGCTCAAGGAGCTGGAACAGCAGAAATACCAGTTCCTGCGCCACGTATCCCACGAGCTGAAAACCCCCCTTGCCGTGCTGCGGGAGGGGGCTGATCTGCTCTCGGAGCAGCTGGTGGGTCCCCTCAACGGGGATCAGCAGGAGATCTGCCAGATGCTGGAGGAGAACAGCCGCCGTCTGCAGACCCTTATCGAGCGGCTGCTCGACTTCAATCGCCTCAGCCAGCAGGAGGTGTTCACCCTGTCCGAGGTACCCCTGGCGCCCTTGTTGTCAGACTTGTCCGAAGAGTATCGGCTCGCGCTGGAATCCAAGCAAATCAGTGTACACTTGCCGCCCGAGCCCATCAGCCTGCGGGCAGAGCCCTACCGCCTGCGACTCATCCTCGACAATCTCTTTTCCAACGCGGTCAGCTATGGCGCCAGGGGCGGACAGATCTGGATCCGCGCCGGGGCGGGGGCGGGCGGCGGCTGGCTGGAGGTGGCCAACGAAGGGCCTGTCATCCCGCCAGACGAGCGGGAGCGCATCTTCGAGCCCTTCGAACAGGGCAGCATAGTGCGCCAGGGATTGCTGAAAGGCTCCGGTATGGGCCTCTCCATTGCCCGTGAGTCTGCCATGAGTCTGGGCGGCGAGCTCAGGCTGATCGAGGATGCCCAGGCGGATGTCTGTTTCCGGCTGGATTTGAACGTGCGCCCGAGCTGACGGGCGTGGCGGCGACCCCGCAGGTGCGGGTGGCGCCTTGACACCGAATATTGAGAGGAGCGGGCAGGAGCCTGCTCCCCACCAGGATCTGAAGTGACATTCAAGATGAAACGATTTGTGATTCCCGTATTGATGATAGGCCTGCTCGCTGGCTGTTCCCTGCTGCCTTCTACCAGCCTCACCGAGCCTTCCCAGGAGGCGATCGCCAGGCGGATGGAGTTTGCCAACAAGGAGATGCAGGTGCGCCTGCAATACTCGGACTGGCTGCTGGCCAGCCATCCCCAGCAGCGGATGCAGGAGCGCCAGCGACTGGCCGGCGCCACCGACCTCGAGAGCCGGGTCAGCCTGGCCATGGTCAACACCCACCCGTCCGAATCGGTGGCCAGCCGCCGGGCCGGGCTGGATCAGCTGAAGGCTCTGTTGCCGGAGCTCGGTCTCGATGCCCAGGCCTTCCTGCGCAGCTGGATCGCCCTCGGGGAGGAGCTGCTGGTGCGAGACAGCCGCCGCGACGATCAGAGTCAGGAGGTGAAGCGTCTGCGCCAGCAGATAGAGCAGCTCTCCGCCATCGACGAGCAGCTCAACCAGCGTAAGCTCAATGGGGGAGGTCAGCCATGACAGCTCCGGACCGCGCCGCAATGACCGCGTTTTTCGCCAAGAGGGGGTGAGAGCATGAGCCGTATTCTGCTGGTGGACGATGATGCCAGCCTGCTCAAGCTGATGAGCATGCGCCTGCGCAGCCAGGGTTACGAGGTAGATACCGCCGACAGCGCCGAAGGAGCGCTGGACAGGCTGCGCCAGCAACGGGCCGACCTGGTGCTGAGCGATCTGCGCATGGGGGGCATGGACGGGCTGGCGCTGTTCGAGCGGATCCAGTCCCAGTGGCTCGGCATGCCGGTGATCATCATGACCGCCCACGGCACCATTCCCGACGCCATCCAGGCGACCCGCTCCGGGGTGTTCAGCTTCCTCACCAAGCCCATCGACAAGGACGAGCTGCTGGTCACCATAGAACATGCTCTCAGCCTGACCCGTCCGAAGCAGCAGCAGGAGTGGCAGTCCCTCATCCAGACCCGCAACCCGCAGATGGAGCAGTTGCTGATCCAGGCGAGCAGCATCGCCACCATGGACGTGCCCGTGCTGATCCTGGGCCCCTCCGGCGCCGGCAAGGGGGTGATGACCCAGGTGCTGCACCAGGCCAGCCACCGCCGCGACAAGCCGCTGCATACCATCAACTGTGCGGCTCTGCCCTGGCCCGCGCTGGACTTGCAGCTGTTTGGCGAGGATGGCCAGTCCGGCCTGTTTGCCGAGGCCAAAGGCGGCACCCTCTTCCTCGACGAGATAGGGGATCTGTCGGAGTCACTCCAGGCCAAGTTGCTCCAGGTGCTGGCGGAGTATGGTCAGGGTACCCCCGAGGTGCGGGTCATCAGCTCCAGCCATCAGGATCTGGTGACCGCCATGGAAGAGGGGCGTTTTCGCGAGGATCTCTTCTACCGCCTCAACGTGGCCAACATCACCCTGCCGCCTCTGAGCGCCCGCAGCGAGGACATCCCCCTGCTGGCCCGTCAGGCGCTGGACGATTACCGCAACCGTCACCCCGATTGCGCCGCCCTCGGCTTCTCGCCGGAGGCGCTGGCCCTGCTGGCCGCCGCGGCCTGGCCGGGCAACGTGCGCCAGCTCTGCGGGGTGGTGGAGCAGCTCGCCAGCCTCTGCTGCAGCCCGGTGATAGGCGCGGCCATGGTGGAGTCGGCCCTGAGTGGCGGCGGTGGCGGCATTCCCTCGTTCAACGAGGCGCGGGCCGAGTTCGAGAAGGAGTATCTGATCCGGCTGCTGCGCACCACGGAGGGGAACGTGACCCTGGCGGCCAACATGGCGGGGCGAAACCGCACCGACTTCTACAAGCTGCTGAATCGGCACGGCATCGAGGCGGCCAACTTCAAGTCGAAGGGATAAATGACAGAGGGGCGGCCGTCGATGACGGGCCGCCCCTCTGGTTTCCGACAGAATCGGCCTCAGGCCGGGTCGCTGACACCGCTGGTAGAGAGAGTCTTCTGGGAGAGCCAGAGGCCGCTCGCCTTCATCAGATAGCCAAACAGGGCGCCGATGATGAGGGAGGGCAGAATGAGCCGCCACTCGCCTGCGGCGCCGAAGGTGGCACAGCAACCGGCGAAGGTGCCGGGAATGTAGGCGAGCCACTGCTGCCTGGCCTGCACGCACATCAGGGTGGCCACCACCCCTGTCATCAGATAACCCGCCATGCCGGCCCCCCACCAGGTCTCCCCGTGGATCAGCAGGAGTGCCCACAGCATGCCGGTGGTGTTGCACAGCAGGGTCTGCAACAGCGCCTTGTAACCGCCACTCGAGGCGAAGTAGCTGGTGCAGCCGAGGAAGCCGACCCAGGAGATGAGACCGAGTGCGGCGGCCAGTCCACCCCAGACGGCGGAGAGGATCCCGGTCGTGATGGCGATGGCGAACAGTGGGCTCATGGCGTGACTCTCAGTGGTTGAATCCGGAAAAGGAGGCAGCCTACTCCGCGGTAGAGCGGCAGCAAGCGGGGGCCGGATTGTGTGTGATCCCGATCACTCTTTGCAACTCTGGAATACGCTTGCGCTCGCGAAAAAAATTCATTGGAGGCGCCGCAGACCTTGTTCCATAGTTAGAGGCCCTGTCCTGCTCATGGAGTGAGTCTGATGGTGCCAAACGTGATCGTTCCTCTGCTGGTGTTCGTAGTGCTCTTCCTGGCCGGTACCATGGCCAAGGCACTGCCCCTTTACCAACTCATGTAATTCTGTGTGAAATAAAACTCGGCCGGGGCGGGTCTTATGGTTGTCAACCTCATCGTCCCGGGAGTTTTTTCATGTTGATCAAGCGCCGTACTTCTCATCACCCCACCGAACAGGATGTCACGCCGGAAACCGTCTATCAGGATCGTCGCCGCATCCTGAAAGGGCTGGGCCTGGGCGTCGGTGCCGCCACCCTGGCGTTTCCGGTGAAGGCCAGCCTGCTGGATCTCTTCGCACCGGACAAGCCGGCCACCGTGGCCCCCACCAGACCCCTCGACATCCGTGCCGCGACCCGGCCAGAGGGATTGATCCTCACCCCGGAGGAGAAGGCCACCACCCACAACAATTTCTACGAGCTGGGGACCGGCAAGGGGGACCCGGCCCGCAACGGCCATTACCTCAGGCCCGAGCCCTGGACCCTGAAGGTGGAAGGGGAGGTGGCCAAACCCTTCACCCTGGATGTGTGGGATCTCATCAACAAGAGCACGCTGGAGGAGCGCATCTATCGGCTGCGCTGCGTGGAGGCCTGGTCCATGGTGCTGCCCTGGAGCGGCATTGCGCTGGCGGATCTGATCCGCCGTGCCGAGCCCACCAGTCGCGCCAAGTTCGTGGCCTTCGAGACGCTCTATGATCCGGAACAGTTACCGGGGCAGGCCTCCCGTGCCCTGGGGGGCGGCATCGATTATCCCTATGTGGAGGGCTTGCGCCTCGACGAGGCCATGCACCCCCTCTCCTTCCTCGCCATGGGGCTCTATGGCAAGACCCTGCCCGCCCAGAACGGGGCTCCCATCCGGCTGGTGGTGCCCTGGAAGTACGGCTTCAAGAGCATCAAGAGCATCGTCTCCATCCGCCTGGTGGAGGAGATGCCCCCCACCACCTGGAACCTGCTTGCGCCGAACGAATATGGCTTCTACGCCAACGTCAACCCGAGCGTGGATCACCCGCGCTGGAGCCAGGCGAGCGAGCGTTTCATCGGCGAGGGGGGCATTTTCGGGGCCAAGCGCCAGCCGACCCTGATGTTCAATGGCTACGGCGACGAGGTGGCGTCCCTCTATCAGGGGATGGATCTGCGTAAATGGTATTGAGACTGACGCTCTGCCCGACTGATCTCTTGCCCCCTTCTCCCCTGGTGGGAGAGGGGATGAGAAGCGGTAAAAACATGACGGGAACTGCAATATGATGCCGAGACTGAAAACAGCCCATATCAACGGCTTGCGGGCGCTGGTGCACCTTGGTTCGCTCGGCTTTCTGCTCTGGCTGGGCTATGCCGTGCCAGCCGGGCTGCTGGGGGGGGATCCGGTCCAGGGGCTGACCCATTACCTTGGCAAGGGGGCCCTCCACCTGCTGTTGCTGACCCTGCTGGTGTCGCCGCTCGCCAAGCGCTGGCGCCAGGGGCAGCTCATCAAGTTGCGCCGCCCCCTCGGGCTCTGGTGCGCCGCTTGGGCGTCCCTGCACTTCATGGTCTGGCTGGGGCTGGATCTGCAGTTCGACTGGGGGCTGATTGGCGGCGAGCTGGTGAAGCGCAGCTACATAGTGGTGGGCATGGTGGCGCTGCTGCTGTTGCTGGCGCTCGGCATCACCTCGATCCCGGCCCTGTTGCGGCGCATGGGGCCTGCCTGGCAGAAGCTGCACAACTGGATCTACGGGGTGGCTCTACTGGTGCCGGTACACTACTGGTGGTCGGTCAAGAGCGGGTGGCAGGAGCCCCTCATCTATCTGGTGCTGGCCTGCGCCCTGCTGTGGCCACGGCGAGAGAAGCTGCTGCGCCCCTGGCGCAGGCGAGCGCAAGTAGCCGGGAGGGGGGCGGCGCAACAGCCGTCACACCCATAGCAAAAGAGGCCTATTCGGCCTCTTTTTTGGTGATCTCGCCGGTGTTGGCATCGACCTGCAACTGGACGCGCTGATCGTTGGCATTCAGGGTATCGACCTCGAATTTGTCCCCTTCCAGCTCCACTTCCCGAATGTCGTGATACCCTTGTGCCAGCAACAACTTGACCAGTCCGGCCATGTCGAGACGTGTCTGCGCCGCCCAGCCAAAGGTGGAAAAGAGGCACAAGATCAGCAGGATACTGCGTGGGATCATATTCATTCCGGATTCATGGCTGGCACACTATAAACGGCATTATGTTAGGTTTTGAGAGATGAATCACCCATGAATAGCGCGCTGCCCCTGCTTGGATTGCTGCTGCCGATGCTGGTTCAGGCGGCCCAGCCGAACGAGGCCTTGTTGCAACAGGCGGTCAGCGAGGGGCGGGTCCGCCCGTTTCATGAGTTGATGGAGGTGGCCTCCCGCCTGCCGGTGCGCGTGCTGCGCGTCGATCTGGGTGAGGAGGATGGCGTCTGGCTCTACGAGCTCAGGCTCATCGACGAGGAGAACAGCGTCATCAAGGTGGGCTACCGGGCTGACAACCTGGAGATGGTGTGGCTCAAGGGTCACCATCTGGAGCGCCTGTTCGCTCCGCGCCCGCCCCCGGAAGAGGAGTAACGGCGTGAGTCCGCGAACGTACCGTCGTCCGGTTCGTCCCCCCAACCGTTGCCGGTGCCGGCACAACCCTGTTTTGGATACCCATGTATGCGCATTCTGATAGTTGAAGATGAAAAGATCCTCGCGGGCCAGCTGGCGGAGCAGCTGCGTCTGTCCGGTTTCGTCACCGATCTCTGCCACGATGGCAACGAGGCGGGCTTTCTCGGCGAGACCGAACCCTATGACGCCATCATCCTGGATCTCGGCCTGCCCGGTCGCGACGGGCTGAGCGTACTGAAGGAGTGGCGCAGCAAGGGGATGGACACCCCGGTGCTGGTGCTGACCGCCCGTGGCCAGTTGCACGAGAAGATTGAAGGGCTCAACGCCGGGGCGGACGACTACCTCACCAAGCCCTTCCAGGTGGCGGAGCTGGTGGCCAGGGTGCAGGCGCTGGTGCGCCGGGCGGCGGGGAACGCCAGCTCCATCCTCGAGATCGGTGGCGTGCGTCTCGACATGGCGGCTTCCCAGGTGTGGTACGAGGGGACCCCCATCAAGCTCACCGCCCACGAGTTCCGGGTGCTGGGCTACCTGATGCAGCACAGGGGCAAGGTGGTGTCCCGCAGCGAGCTGATCGACCACATCTATGCCCAGGATTTCGATCGCGACTCCAACACCGTGGAGGTGTTCATCGGCCGCATTCGCAAGAAGACCCACGCCGATCTCATCGAGACGGTGCGCGGCCTCGGCTACCGGATCAACGAATGACATCCTCGCAACCGATGGCGGGGTGGGTTGAATGAGGCTGGTACGCACCCTGCGAGGTCGGCTGGTGGTGATCGCCATGGTCTGGTGCGGTCTCTTCCTGTTCGCCACCGGCTTCAGCCTGCAGACCATGATGCGCAACTACTGGCAGGAGGCGGAGGCCGATGGCCTGCGCCTGCAGCTCTACGATCTGCTCTCCCGCCTCGAGATCCAGCCGGACGGCATGCCGGTGGTCACCGAGCCCATGGCCGACCCCCGTTATCGCCAGCCCTACTCCGGCTATTACTGGCAGCTGGAGCTGGGGGAGACGGTGGTCAGTCGCTCCCGCTCCCTGTGGGATGCCCATTTGAGCGCCCACGGCCTGAAGTCGGCCTTCGGCGATCCGGATCTCTTTGTCGGCAAGGGGCCCAACAAGGAGCCCCTGCTCATCATGACCCGTACCGTGCTGCTGCCGGGGTCTGATCGGGTCTTCACCCTGGTGATGGCCAAGGACAGCAGCGCCCTGACCCAGACCCTGAAGAAGACCCGCATCAGCCTGTTTCTCGGCCTCGGCTTCGCCGCCACCGGCCTGGTGCTCGGCTTCATGTTCCAGATCCTCTACGGCCTGCGCCCGCTGCATCTGTTGCGTCGCGAGCTGAGCCGCGTCCATCAGGGTCATCAGGAGGGGTTCCGGCTGCGCTACCCCCTGGAGATCCAGCCGCTGGTGGAGGACATCAACCGCCTGCTGCACCACTATGGCGAGCTGCTGCAACGAGCCCGTTCCCACACCGGCAACCTGGCCCACGCCCTCAAGACGCCGCTCAGCATCATGCGCAACCAGGTGACCCAGTTGCCGCCGGAGGATCAGGCCGCCCTCGGCGAGCAGCTTGACCAGATCCAGCGCCACATCGACTACCACCTCGGCAAGGCGCGGGTGACCGGCGCCGCCAAGATCCTCGGGGTGTCGACCCCGGTGCGGGCCCGGGTGGAGTACATCTGCCGCGCCTTCTCCCGCCTCTATCCCGGCAAGACGGTGGACTTGCAGGTGCCGGTCAATCTGGCGGTCGGGGTGGAGGAGCAGGACTTCGACGAGATGGTGGGCAACCTGCTGGAGAACGCCTTCAAGTGGTCCGCCAGCGAGCTGCGCATCTCCAGCGCCGAGCTGGGGGGCTGGATCACCCTGCGCATCGAGGACGACGGTCCCGGCATGAGCGAGGATCAGATCGCCAAGGCGGTGCTGCGGGGGGTGCGCCTCGACGAGAAGGTGCCGGGCTCGGGCCTTGGCCTCAACATCGTCTCGGATCTCGCGGAAGCCTATCGCGGCAGCCTCATCATGGGGCGGGCCGAGCTGGGGGGGCTCGCCGCTTCCCTCTCCCTGCCCAAGGTGGCCAGGGTCGAGTGACGGGGCGCCCCGTCGGGGGGCCCCTTTTGTGCCGCAGTGCTGGCAAGGGGGGCGGCACCCGGCATAAGATACGTCTCTTGTTTCAGGTGTAGGAAGGGTAGCAATGACTGACGATCCTTGGGCTTTGTGCCATCTCGATGATTCGTTCGATGCCTCGGTGCTGGGCACCAAGGGGGCCCAGATCCAGTGGTTCGAGGACAGGGATGCCCTGATCCAGTTCCTGCTGGAGGATTTTGTCGACCTGCTGGCCGACGTGGGCGAGCTGGACGAGGATCAGACCGAGAGCGCCCGCGAGCGCTTCACCCTGCTGGTGGAGCAGAGCCTGGATGATCGCACCCTGATGGATGCCATCAACGATCTCGCCTCCGGCCTGCGCCGCATTGCCTGGCTGGGGCCCCTCTCCGAACTGGCGGAGTTGAGCGACGACTTCGCAAGCGGGCTGCGTGCCTTCTTCTGGAGCCAGTATGACGGTGACGAGGATGACCCCGAGGCCTGGGTGCCGGAAGATCTCTGGCCCCAGCTGGTGGAGTGTGCCGAAGAGTACATGGTGGAAGGAGACTTCTGAGCTACCTTGTCCGCGCTCTGGCTGCAAGGCGGGTGGAGTGTGCCGAAGAGTACATGGTGGAAGGAGACTTCTGAGCCACCTTGTCCCCACTCTGGCTGCAAGGCGGGTGGAGTATGCGGAAGAGTATATGGTTGAGGGTGACTTGTGATTCTGAGCCACACCACAAACTGCGATAAGAAAACGGCGCCTTGATGGCGCCGTTTTTGTTGCTCAGTCCTCTACTCAGCCGTTGGCCGGTACCTCGTGCGCCGTGTTGGCGAGCACTGGCCCGATATACTTCTCTATCTGCAATTGGGCCATGTGGCCGCAGTTGCCCTGGGCCAGACTGGACGAGCCCTCGTCGAAGGTGAGGCAGTTGACGTTGCCGTTCTTGCAGATGCTGCCCGCTTCGCCCGGCTTGGCCGGATCGTACCAGGCCCCTTCACACACCCGCACTACCCCGGGCCGGATATCGGCGGAGATCAGGGCCCCCACCAGGATCTGGCCGCGCTCGTTGAAGGCCCGCACCAGATCGCCATCCTGGATGCCGCGCGCTTTGGCGTCGTCCGGATGGATCAGGATCGCCTCCCGATCGGCGATGGCGAACTTGTCCCGCAGCGGGGTGTTGTCGAGCTGGGAGTGCAGCCGCTGGGTCGGGTGGGAGGTGTTGAGCGACAGCGGATAGCGCGCCGCCATCTCGCTCTTCACCCACTCCTTGGGCTCATACCACTTGGGATGACCGGCGCAGTCGGCGTAACCCATCCCCGCCACCGTGTTGGAGAAGATCTCGATCTTGCCGGACGGGGTACCGAGCGGGTTGAGCAGCGGGTTTTCGCGAAAATCGGCGTGACGGATCCACTGGCGGTTGGCCTCCGGGATCGGGAAGCGGATGTAGTTGTTGGCCTCCCAGAACATGTTGAACGGCGGCAGCGCCACCCGGGCACCGCGAGCCTGGGCCGCCATGCCGTCGTACATCTGCTTGAGCCACAGCATCTCGTCCTTCCCTTCGGTGTACTGCTCCTGCACGCCCAGCTTGGCGGCGATGGCGCTGAAGATGTCGAAGTCGTTGCGAGCTTCAAACTGGGGGGGCACGCACTGGTGCATGGGGAAGACGTAGCGCTGGGAGTAGTCGCCCCCCATCTCCAGGTCGTTGCGCTCGTAGCTGGTGGTGACCGGCAGCACGATGTCGGCGTGTTTGGCAGTCGCCGTCCAGTAGGGCTCGTGGACGATCACGGTCTGCGGCTTGCGCCACGCCTGCAGCAGGTTGTTGGTGTCCTGATGGTGGTGGAAGGGGTTGCCCCCCGCCACGTAGACCAGCTTGATGTCCGGATAGGTCACCTTGCGGCCGTTGAAGTCGATGGTCTTGCCCGGATTGGCGAGGCAGTCGGCGATGCGCGCCACCGGGATGGGGGCCGGGCTGTTCTTCGGTGCGTTGCCGGCGGAGATACCCGCCAGAATGCCGCCCTTGGCGGTGGGGCTGCCACCGGAAGAGTAGTGGTAGCTGAAGCCGTAGCCGCCACCCGGCAGGCCGATCTGGCCCAGCATGGCAGCCAGAGTGACCAGCATCCAGTTGGGCTGCTCCCCGTGGTGCTGACGCTGCATGCCCCAGCCCGCCATGATCATGGTGCGCTTGGCGGCCATGTCGAGGGCCAGCTGGCGAATTACCTTGGCATCGACGCCGCAGACGCTGCTCGCCCACTCGGCGCTCTTCGGCTGACCGTCCTCCTTGCCGAGCAGGTAGGCGAGGAAGGTGTCGAAGCCGACGGTGTAGCGATCGAGGAAGGCCTGATCGTGCTTCTTCTCGCTGTAGAGGGTGTGGGCCACCCCCAGCATCATGGCCACGTCTGTGTAGGCGTTCGGGGCAATCCACTCGGCGCCGACCAGCTTGGCGGTCTCGTTGTAGACGGGATCGATGCTGATGACCCGGGTGCCTTTCTCTTTCAGCGCCTTGAAGCCCGCTTGACCTTCGTGATCCGGCATGTTCCAGCTGTTCTTCAGGGTGACCTGGGCGTTGACCCCCCAGAGCACTACCAGTTCGGCGTGCTCCACCACGTTGGGCCAGGCGGTCTGCTGCTCGTACACCTCGATGGAGCCCATCACGTGGGACATGATCACCTGAGCCGCGCCGGTTGAGTAGTCACCGGCATAACCGGTGAAGCCGCCCGAGAGGTTCATCAGGCGGTGCAGCAGGGTGCGGCTGTTGTGGAACATGCCGACACTCTTCCAGCCGTAGGAACCGGCGTGGATCGCCTGCGGGCCGAAATCAGACTGAACGCGCTGGATCTCGCCGGCCACCAGTTCGATGGCCTTCTCCCAGCTCACCCGTACCCACTCGTCGGCTCCGCGCAGCTCCGGTCTGGCACCCGGGCCGTGCTCCAGCCAGCTCTTGCGCACCATGGGGTACTTGATGCGGTTCTTGGCGTGTACCTGGAACGGCGCCATGTCGATGAGGTCATTCGGCGCTGGGTCATCGGCCACAGGCTGGACCCGCACCATGCGGCCCTCGGAGACGATGGCCTCGAAGGCTCCCCAGTGGGCGCCGGTCAGGATGCCCTTCTGGGCGGGCACCAGGGTGGGGAACTGCTCAAGGGCCGTGCTGACGGCCTTGGCCAGGGCGCTTTTCGGGAAGAGACCAGCCAGCAGGGGCAGGGCGGCACAGGCCCCCAGCCCCTTGAGCAGAGTACGGCGGGAGAGGTTGGTCTGTTGGTCATTGAAAAAAGTCATGGGAGAGTCCTCTGTTCCTGCCTTAATGGGCCGCGCTCATGTCGCTGGCGTGTTTCTGCACGTATTGGGTGAGCATGCGCGCCTGCTCCGGGGTGAGGGAGGTACGGGACTCCATCCCCTTGATGACGCCGATCCACTGGTTGGCGTTGAAGTGATCCAGCGCGGTGAGGCCGTGACAGCCGGTGCAGTTGTTGGACATCAGGGTGGAGGCGTATTGCCACAGCTTGCCCTGGTCGCCGATGAGCTGGCTCTGGTCGACCCAAGCGGTCAGGCTGACCTGATGCCAGGTGAGGTTGGTGGCGCTGTCGGTCTCGCTCTTGCCGGTTACGAGGGCTTTTCTGGCGGCTTCGCCGACCAGCACGCTCAGGATCCGTTTGCCGGGGGCGGCGTAGAACACCTCGCTCACCCCGTCCTGCTGCCAGCCGTCGATGCGCACTTGGGCGCGGCCGTTGTCGTTGGCCAGCACTTCCACCTGGGTGGAGGGCATCAGGGTGCCTTCATCAGTCTTGGCGCCGGCATCCAGATAGAGCGGGGTGGTGGCAATGGCATAGCGGGTGGTGACGGTGGCCGGGGTCTGGGCGGCGGCTTGCGCCAGCTCGCTGGCACCGGCGGCAGCCAGGCCGCTCATGTCCGGCATGATGTGGGCGACGCCGCGGTGGCAGTCGATGCAGGTCTGACCCTCCTTGATGGCGACCGGGTGCTCGGCGCGGGCATTGGGGCGCTGGGCCAGGATGTCCATGGCGGCGTAGCTGTGGCAACTGCGACAGGTGGCGGAGTCATTGGCCTTGAGCTGACCCCACACGGTCTGGGCCATGCGCAGCTTGTGGGCCTCGTATTTCTCCGGGGTGTCGAGGGTGCCGATCGCCTCGTGATAGATGTCTTTCACGGCGCGGATCTTGGTCCAGAGATAGGCGGCGGGTTCACTGGGGATGTGGCAGTCGGCGCACTCGGCGCGGATCCCCTTCACGTTCTGGAAGTGGACGCTGCCCTGATATTCGGCGAGCGGGGTCTGCATGGAGTGGCAGGAGACGCAGAACTCGGTGGAGCTGGTCTTGTGCAGCACGGTGACGGTGACGCCCAGTGCGGCGATCCCCAGCAGGGCCCCGAGCAGCAGAAGCCAGAACCAGGTCTTTCTCAACAGTTTTCCAAGCATGGTGACGGTGTCCTTCGAATTCGGGTATTACCAATATAGTAGTAGTCCCAGGATTCTAAGGGTTGACCTCGGTCATGGTTTTAATTCCGACATATAATTGATTTTTGGTTTTGTTATTTGTTTTGTCATGATTTTTTGAATTTAAATCTCACTTTACCCATCCAACGGGAGCGGGATGCGCTGTGGTGAGGGCGATGCCCAAGCCGGGGCGAGGAGGCAGTACGCCACCCCGGGGCTTGGGGTTTGTGGCGGGAGGATTGTATACTGTTCACATATACAGTATTCAGGTGTATCCATCATGCGACTCTTTATCGCCGAGAAACCCAGCCTTGGCCGCGCCATCGCCGATGTCCTCCCCAAACCGCACAAGAAGGGGGAGGGTTTCATCGAGACGGCGCAGGGAGACGTGGTGACCTGGTGCATCGGTCACCTGCTGGAGCAGGCCGAGCCCGATGCCTACGATGCCGCCTACAAGCAGTGGCGCATGGAATCCCTTCCCATTGTCCCGACCCAGTGGCAGTTGGTGGCCAAACCCAAGACCAAGGCCCAGCTGGCCGTCATCAAGGGGCTCATCAAGCAGGCGGACTGCGTGGTCAACGCCGGTGACCCGGACAGGGAAGGGCAACTGCTGGTGGACGAGGTGATCGACTTTCTCGGCTATCCCAAGACCAAACCGGTTCAGCGCTGCCTCATCAGCGATCTCAATCCCCCCGCTGTGCGCCGCGCCCTCGACAAGCTCAGGGACAACAAGGAGTTCGTGCCGCTGGCGGTGTCGGCGCTGGCCCGTAGCCGTGCCGACTGGCTCTATGGCATCAACATGACCCGGGCCTATACCCTGCTTGGCCGCAAGGGGGGTTGCAGCGAACTGCTGTCGGTGGGTCGGGTACAGACCCCCTTGCTCGGTCTGGTGGTGCGCCGGGATCTCGAGATCGAGGCCTTCGTTCCCAAGCCGTTCTACGAGGTGATGGCCCATCTGTTGACCCAGGGCAACGAACGCTTCACCGCCAGGTGGCTGCCATCGGAGGCCTGTCTGCCCTGGCAGGATGAGGAGGGACGGGTGCTCAACCGGGCGCTGGCCGCCAAGGTGGTGGAGCGGATCCAGGGGCAACCCGCCCGGGTGGAGGCGGTGGAGGAGCAGGCGCGCAAGCAGGCGGCGCCGCTCCCCTACAACCTCTCCAGCCTGCAGATCGACGCGGCCAAGCGCTTTGGCATGGATGCCAAGCGGGTGCTGGATATCTGCCAGAGCCTCTACGAGCGGCACAAGCTCATCACCTATCCCAGATCCGACAGCCGCCATCTGCCGAGCGAGCACTTCAACCGGGCCGGCCAGGTGCGGGAGGCCATCGCCAGCACGGCCTCTGCGCTGGCCAGGGCGGTCGCCGAAGCGGATGGCAGGATCCGCAGCAAGGCGTGGAACGACAGCAAGGTGGATGCCCACCACGCCATCATTCCCACCGAGAAGAGGGGGAACGAGGGGAGCCTGGGGGCCGACGAGGCGAAGCTTTACGGCCTGATTGCCCGCCAGTATCTGCTGCAGTTCTACCCGCCGTTCGAGTACAACGACAGCAAGGTGTTGCTGCGCATCGCCGGAGGGCTGTTCCAGGCCAAGGCGCGCCGCATCCTCAAGGCGGGCTGGAAGGCGCTGCTCGGAGTGGAAGAGGATGACGAGGAGGAGGCGGGAACCCTGCCTGCCCTGAAAGAGGGGGAGGAACTGCTGTGCGAGCGGGGGGAGCTGCTGGAGAAGATGACCCAGCCCCCCAAGCCGTTTACCGATGCCACCCTGCTTGCCGCCATGACCGGCATCGCCCGTTATGTGCAGGATCCCGAGATCCGCAAGACCCTACGGGAGACCGACGGTCTGGGCACCGAGGCGACCCGGGCCGGGATCATCGATCTGCTGTTCAAGCGCCGCTTCCTGGTGCGCCAGGGCAAGAGTATCAAGGCCACCCCGACCGGGCGAGCCCTAGTCCAGGCGCTGCCCACGACCGCCACGACACCGGACATGACGGCACTGTGGGAGCAGAGTCTGGGTCAGATCGCCGAACGTCACGGCAGCTACCAGCAGTTCATGGGGCCGCTCACCGAGCAGCTCAACGGCCTGATCGAGGGGGCGCGGCAGGATTCCGGCGCCAGCTTCAGCGTGCTGCCCAAGGCGGCGCCCGGTGACAGCAAGCAACGCTTTGCCCGCCGCAAGCGGACTGGGTCCACCGCCGCACGCCCCCGCACGAGCACGAGCACGGGCAAGAGTGCTCGTGTGGGGAAGAGCCCTGGAAAGAGCACTGGTAAGGGGACGACCAGGGGCAAGGCTGCCTGAGGCTGGTGCGCGCCGTGATCACATAAAAATAAGAAGAGGGGCCAGTGGCCCCTCTTTGCATGGATGGAGCGGCTTACCCCGTGTAGACGCTCTCTTCCGGATAACGGATGCGGGTCTCCACCGGGCGGGCCAGCATGATCGCCAGGGTGAGGGGCCCCAGACGGCCACAGATCATCACCAGCACCAGGATCAGCTTGCCCGGCTCGCTCAGTGAGGCGGTGATGCCGGTGGACAGTCCCACGGTGGCAAAGGCCGAGATGGTCTCGAACATGATCTTGTCGAATGATTGCGACTCCGTGAGCATCAGCAGGAACATCGCCAGCATCAGCACCATGGTACTGACGATGATGATGGCCAGGGAGCGGGTCACTATCTGGGGTGACAGGGTGCGGCCGAAGGCGGTGACATGGGGGCGCTTGGTCAGAAACGCCCGGGTCGCCAGCAGAACGACGGCAAAGGTGGTGACCTTGATACCGCCCCCGGTGGAGGTTGCCCCGGCACCGATGAACATCAGCATCATCATGAACAGCAGGGAGGCCGGTACCATCTGGCCGATATCCACCGTGTTGAAGCCCGCCGTACGCGCGGTGGCCGACTGGAAGAAGGCTGCCAGCCACTGGCTCCCGAAGGAGGCGTTGCCCAGGGTGCCAGGGTTGTTGTGCTCCAGCAGCCAGAACATCAGGGTCCCCAGCAGCAGCAGGGCAGGGGTCATCAGCAGCATCAGCTTGCTGTGCAGTTTCAGCTTGCGCCAGCGGCGGTTGCGCACCAGGTCGACGATGACGGTGAAGCCTACCCCCCCCAGGATCAGCAGGGCCGGTATGGTCAGGCTGATGATGGGGTCATCCCGGTAGTCCATGAGGTTGTTGGCAAACAGCGAGAAGCCGGCGTTGTTGAAAGCCGACACCGCGTGGAAGAAGCTGACGTAGAGGCCGTGGCCCCAGCCCATGTCGGGCACCCAGCGAATGGCCATGATGGCGGTGCCGATCAGCTGGGCAATCAGGGCGAACAGGACGATGCGTTTCACCAGCTGGACGATGTTGACGGATCCCTCCTGGCCCAGTGCCTCCTTGGCCAGCACCTGCTGGCGCAGCCCGACCCGCTTGCTGAACATGGCGATGAGCAGCAGTGTCATGGTCATCTGGCCGAGACCACCAATCTCCATCAATATCAACAGGATGATCTGCCCCTGCAGGGTGAAGGCGGTGCCGGTATCCACCACCCCGAGGCCGGTCACGCTGATGGCGGAGGTGGCGGTGAACAGGGCGTTGATGACGGTGACCTCACCCTTGTGGCTGGAGGGCTGGACCAGAAATAGGGTGCCAACCAGCAGGATGATGAGGAAACTGCCCAGGATGAGCTTGGCCTCGCTCCAGCGGGAGTTGTCTTCCCGATGCAGGGTGAAGGCGTAGTTGCTGCGCCAGTTGATCATAGGGTGTCGAGCCAGTGATCGATGGCGTGCTTGTTGCCGGCCAGGATCAGGATGTCACCGAGTTGCAGCTCCATCTTGCCGGTCAGGACGTTGTGCAGCACCTCACCCCGCTTGATGGCCAACAGCTGGAAATCGCTTTGCTGCAGCAGGCGCAAGTCGGCCAGGGTGCGGGTGTTTTGCTGCAAGCCGATCACGAACTCGGTCAGCACCATGTCGTGACCCAGCTCCAGGTAGTCGAACAGCCGGTTGTCCAGCATGCTCTGGGCCACCCGGCGGCCCATGTCCCACTCCGGGTTGATCACCTTGTCCGCGCCTACCTTCTGCAGGATCTTGGCGTGGAACTTGTCGCGGGCCTTGACCCAGACCTTCTTCACGCCCGCCTCTTTCAGCACCAGCGTGGTCAGGATGCTGGTCTCCAGGTTGTCGCCGATGGCGACAAAGACGATGTCGAAATTCGCCAGGCCCAGTTCGGCGACTGTGGCCTCGTCGGTGGCATCGGCCACGATGACGTGGTTGCAGAGGGTGGCTATCTGGCGGGTCTTGCTCTCGTCGATGTCGATGGCCAGTACCTCGGCATTCTGGCGCTGCAACTCTTCGCACAAGGCGCTGCCAAACAGGCCCAGGCCGATGACGGCGAATTGATTGTTCATACATGCTTCCTCAGCGGGATGAAGGGGTTACTCTACTCCAGAGCCCTGAGTCCGAAAAGTGTCCGGGTTTTTTGTCCCGGGGGATCTGGGGTAAACTGCGCCCTTGTCCTTGTCGGAACACACAGATGAAACTCACCCCCCACGCCTCCCTGTCGACCCTCAATACTCTGGGCCTGGATGCACACTGCCTCTGGCTGGCCGATGTGACCCGGCCGGATGATCTCGCGCAACTGCGGACCAACCCGGAGTTGGCCACCTTGCCGCGCCTGGTGCTGGGAGGAGGAAGCAACATCCTGTTCTGCGATGACTTTGCCGGTCTGGTGATCCACAACGGCCTGAAAGGGATCACGCTGCACGAGGAGTCCGAGCACTGGCTGCTGCACGTGGCGGCAGGTGAAAACTGGCACGAGCTGGTATGCCACGCCCTGCAACAGGGCTGGCACGGGCTGGAGAACCTGGCACTCATTCCCGGGACGGTCGGGGCGGCCCCGGTACAGAACATCGGTGCCTACGGGGTCGAGCTGGCCAGCGTCTGTGCCTACGTGGAGGCGTTCAACTGGCAGAGTGGCGAGGTTGAGCGCATCGCGGCGGCCGACTGCCGGTTCGGTTACCGTGACAGCATCTTCAAGCACGACTATCAGGACTCCCACTTCATCATCGCCGTCGGTCTGCGCCTGCCCAAGGCATGGCGCCCGGTCGCCGGCTATGGCCCGCTGGCGGCGCTGGGGGATGCCCCTTCGCCACAGGCCATTTTCGACACCGTCTGTGCCACCCGCATGGCCAAGCTGCCGGATCCGGCGGTGCTGGGCAACGCGGGCAGTTTCTTCAAAAACCCTGTGGTGCCCGCCGCCCTGGCCGAGACCCTGAAACAGCAATACCCGCAGATGCCCTGCTACCCTGCGGCAGAAGGGCAGGCCAAGCTGGCGGCTGGTTGGCTCATCGATCAGTGCGGTCTCAAGGGGTTTGCCATCGGTCGTGCCGCCGTGCATCAGGAGCAGGCGCTGGTGCTGGTCAATCTGGGGGGCGCCAGCGCCATGGAGCTCATCGCGCTGGCGGCCCATGTCCGCGACAGCGTGGAGCACCAGTTCGGTGTGGTGCTGGAACACGAGGTGCGCTTCATGGGGCGCAGCGGTGAAACCTGGCTCGACGAGGTACTGGCATGACCCTGACCCTGACCCCCGTCAGACAGACCCTGATCACCCTGCTCAGCGACGGCCAGTTTCATTCCGGCGAGCAGCTGGGCGAGCGCCTTGGCATCAGCCGGGCGGCGGTGAGCAAGCACATGGCCGCGCTCAAGGATCTGGGGCTGGATCTCTTCAGCTTGACCGGCAAGGGCTATCGGCTGGCGGTGCCCATGGCCCTCTATGACGAGGGGCGGCTGCAGGCAGAGGCACCGATGGCACCGGTGCACTGCTTCCCAGTCATCGACTCCACCAACCAGTACCTGCTGGAGCGGGTCAACACCCTGAGCTCCGGCGAAAGCTGTCTGGCCGAGTGCCAGACCGCCGGGCGGGGACGTCGTGGCAAACCCTGGGTTTCTCCCTTCGGTTGCCAGCTGATCCTGAGCATGTACTGGCGGCTTGAGCAGGGCATGGCGGCCGCCATGGGACTGAGTCTCGCGGTCGGCGTGGCGGTGGTCGAGGCGCTGGAGTCCCTCGGTTATCCCGGGGTGGAGCTCAAGTGGCCGAACGACCTCTATTACCAGGGCCGCAAGCTGGCGGGCATCCTGGTGGAGATGAGCGGCAGTGCGGGTGCCAGCTGCCATCTGGTGATCGGGGTCGGCCTCAATCTGGCGATGCCGAGTCGGGAGGGGGAGAAGATCGATCAGGCCTGGTCCGAGCTGCGCCATATCCAGCCCGAGCTGGTGGATCGCAACGAGCTGGCCGCCTGCGTGCTGCTGCACCTGCAACAGGCCATGCAAACCTTCGAACAGACGGGGTTGGCGAGTTTTGTCGAGAGCTGGAACCGGCTCGACCACTTCGCCGGCCAGCCGGTGAAGCTGCTGATGGGAGAGCAGGTGATCCGCGGGATTGCCCGGGGGATCGACGAACGCGGAGCCCTGCGTCTGGAGACGGAAGAGGGGCTCAAGCTCTATCTGGGAGGGGAACTCTCCCTGCGGCGGGGGGACTGAACCCATACGCTCATGACGACTGAATGAAAGAGGGGGCCTGCGGGCCCCCTCTTTCATGTATGCACTGCGACAGTGGTCACTTGCGCAGCTTGATCTGCTCGATGGCGTGCTCGTTGCCCTTGGTGAGGATGAGGTTGGCCCGCTCCCGGGTCGGCAAGATGTTCTCTTGAAGGTTCAGGTAGTTGATATCCTGCCAGATGTTGTTGGCGATCTCGGTCGCCTCGCTCTCGGCCAGCTTGGCGTAGTGGTGGAAATAGGAGTCGGGATCCGAGAAGGCGCCGCTGCGGAATTTGAGAAAACGATCGATGTACCAGGTGCGCAGCAGCTCGGCGTCGGCATCCACATAGATGGAGAAGTCGACGAAGTCCGACACGAACACGCGATGGGGGTCCTGGGGATAGTCCATGCCGCTTTGCAGCACATTGAGCCCCTCCAGGATCAGGATGTCCGGCTGCTCCACCACTTTCTTCTCGTCGGGCAGGATGTCATAGATCAGGTGGGAGTAGACGGGGGCCTCGACCTTCTCGTGGCCGGCGCGGATATTGGCGACAAACTCCACCAGATGGCGGATGTCATAAGACTCGGGGAACCCCTTGCGACGCATCAGGCCACGGGCTTCCAGCTCCTTGTTGGGAAACAGGAAGCCGTCGGTGGTGACCAGCTCCACCCTGGGGTGCTCCGGCCAGCGCTCCAGCAATGCCTGAAGGATACGGGCCGTGGTGCTCTTGCCCCCCGCCACGCTGCCGGCGATGCTGATGATATAGGTGCCCTTGCCGCGGGACTGACCGAGAAACTGCTCCAGCACTCGGCTGCGGCGCTGCTTGGCCTTGACGTAGAGATTGAGGAGACGGGAGAGGGGCAGGTAGATTTCTTCCACTTCCCGCAATGACACCTTCTCGTTGATCCCGCGCAGGGTCTGCAGATCGTGCTCGGTCAGGGTCAGGGGGACCGCATCGCGCAATAACGCCCATTGTTCGCGGGTGAATTGCAAATAGGGGTTATGCTCTGTCGTCATGGTGTCATCACTGTTTCTTGGGCAGGGCGACCATACACCAAGGGATCGGGAGCGACAAGGGACGCGTCCGGTCGGGACGGAGAAGGAGCGTTTTTTTGCCTGGATCCCGGCATAAATGCACATTTTGCAAGGTGCAATGGTTGCATCCCCAAAATCCTTACCATAAAATGCGCGACGCTTGGATGTCTGTCGTCTATTTGCCGAGCAAAAGCGACAAAAACAACGGGTGCAAGCAGAATTACCGTTGTGGCATTTATGCAACTGGAGGGGTTCCCGAGCGGCCAAAGGGATCAGACTGTAAATCTGACGGCTCTGCCTTCGAAGGTTCGAATCCTTCTCCCTCCACCATATTTCTCTGCGGTTTGAGTTCTTTGGGTTAGAGAAATGCGGGCATCGTATAATGGCTATTACCTCAGCCTTCCAAGCTGATGATGCGGGTTCGATTCCCGCTGCCCGCTCCAAGATGCTGATATGGCTCAGGTAATTCTGAGAGCCACACCTTAGGGTGAGTTCGGCAATCGAACCAGCCTGTCAGCACCAACCTCTCTACTCCCCTTGATTCAAATCCATCATATAAACTGTTCTGTGGTTAGCTTGCCACCGCGTACTCAGCGTTAGTTTAGAGGGACGATCATGTCTAAAGAAAAATTTGAGCGTAATAAACCGCACGTTAACGTGGGTACCATCGGCCACGTTGACCACGGTAAAACCACCCTGACCGCCGCTATCACCAACGTGCTGGCCAAGCACTTCGGTGGTAAAGCTTTCGCCTTCGACCAGATCGACAAGGCACCTGAAGAGCGTGAGCGTGGTATCACCATCAACACCTCCCACGTAGAATACGACACTGCTACCCGCCACTACGCTCACGTAGATTGCCCGGGTCACGCCGACTACGTTAAAAACATGATCACCGGTGCTGCCCAGATGGACGGCGCAATCCTGGTAGTAGCAGCGACTGACGGCCCGATGCCGCAGACTCGTGAGCACATCCTGCTGGGTCGTCAGGTAGGCGTTCCGTACATCATCGTGTTCATGAACAAGTGCGACATGGTAGATGACGAAGAGCTGCTGGAACTGGTCGAGATGGAAGTTCGCGAACTGCTGTCCGAGTACGACTTCCCGGGTGATGACCTGCCGGTAGTCCGTGGTTCCGCACTGAAAGCGCTGGAAGGCGAAGCTCAGTGGGAAGAGAAGATCCTGGAACTGGCTGGCCACCTGGACACCTACATTCCGGAGCCGGAGCGTGCGATTGACCAGCCGTTCCTGATGCCTATCGAAGACGTCTTCTCCATCGCAGGCCGTGGTACCGTAGTAACCGGTCGTGTAGAGCGCGGTATCGTCAAGGTTGGTGAAGAAGTGGAAATCGTTGGTATCAAAGATACCACCAAGACCACCTGTACCGGCGTTGAAATGTTCCGCAAACTGCTGGACGAAGGTCGTGCAGGTGAGAACGTTGGCGCACTGCTGCGTGGCGTGAAGCGTGAAGACGTAGAGCGTGGTCAAGTACTGGCCAAGCCGGGTACCATCAAGCCGCACACCAAGTTCGAATCCGAAGTGTACGTGCTGTCCAAAGAAGAAGGTGGTCGTCACACCCCGTTCTTCAAGGGCTACCGTCCGCAGTTCTACTTCCGTACTACCGACGTGACCGGTACCATCGAACTGCCGGAAGGCGTAGAGATGGTAATGCCGGGCGACAACATCAAGATGGTTGTTACCCTGATTGCGCCGATCGCGATGGACGACGGCCTGCGTTTCGCCATCCGTGAAGGTGGCCGTACCGTAGGTGCTGGTGTTGTAGCCAAAGTTATCGCTTAATCTTGGCTTACATAAATAAAGCAAAGCCCCTATAATAGGGGCTTTCTTATGCAGGGGCGTAGTTCGAATTGGTAGAACAGCGGTCTCCAAAACCGATGGTTGCGGGTTCGAGTCCTGCCGCCCCTGCCATATACCTCGTCTCGTACGGGGCTTTTGTGTCTTTGGTTACGTCAGATACAGGTGGGTTGTATGAGTGTTAGTTCTGAGGGTCAGGGCGGAAGCAAGGATACCCTGCTTTGGGGCCTGGTTTTCATCATCCTGGCGGCCGCTGTAGTGGGCAATTACCTGCTGAGCGACGTTATTGCTGCCGTCCGCGCCCTGGGTGTGGTCGTTGTCATCGCCGCTGCCGGTGCAGTGGCCCTGCAAACCACCAAGGGCAAGGCAACACTGGCGTTTGCCCGTGAGTCTCGCCTGGAAGTCCGCAAGGTCGTATGGCCGACCCGTCAGGAAGCCATTCAGACAACCCTGATTGTGCTGGCGGTGACTGCCGTGATGGGGCTGCTGCTGTTCGTGTTGGACGGCGCCTTGGTCTGGTTGGTCAACCTGATTACCGGTGTGTAAGGATAAGCCATGACTGAACAACGTGAACAGCGTATGAGATGGTATGTCGTGCAGGCATTTTCCGGCTACGAAGGCCGTGTTGCCAAATCCCTGCGTGAACATATCAAGATGCATGGCATGGAAGAGCTGTTTGGTGAAGTGCTGGTCCCGACCGAAGAAGTGGTCGAGATGCGTGCTGGCCAGAAGCGCAAGAGTGAGCGCAAATTTTTCCCAGGATACGTCCTGGTCCAGATGGTGATGGATGAAACCACATGGCACCTGGTACGCAATGTACCACGTGTAATGGGTTTCATCGGCGGTACCTCCGATCGCCCTGCTCCTATCTCCGATAAGGAAGCGGATGCCATCCTCAATCGTCTGCAAGATGCCCACGACAAGCCGCGTCCGAAAACCCTGTTTGAACCGGGTGAGATGGTCCGGGTTGCCGATGGTCCGTTCGCCGACTTCAACGGTACCGTTGAAGAAGTGGACTACGAAAAGAGCCGCGTGAAGGTCTCCGTACTGATCTTCGGCCGCTCAACGCCGGTAGAACTGGATTTTGGTCAGGTCGAAAAAGGCTGATTAATCTCTGTACGTTTAACGGTTGTCAGGGGCAGCGATTATCTCTATAATTCGCTGCCCCTTTATTTGTTGGGGAGCCGTTTGCAGGAGCATGTCTCCGAGGCGCTAGAACCCATTTTTGAGGTATTTTTGTAATGGCTAAGAAAGTCACAGCTTATATCAAGCTGCAAGTTAAGGCTGGCAGTGCTAACCCCAGCCCTCCCGTTGGTCCCGCTCTGGGTCAGCACGGCGTGAACATCATGGAATTCTGTAAGGCGTTCAACGCCCGTACAGAAAAGCTGGAAAAAGGTTCTCCGACTCCGGTCGTGATCACCGTTTACAGCGACCGTTCCTTCACCTTCGAAACCAAGACTCCGCCCGCTTCCTTCCTGCTGAAGAAAGCCGCTGGTATCCAGTCTGGTTCTGCCAAGCCGAACAAAGACAAGGTTGGTAAGGTGACTGTGGCTCAGCTGCAAGAAATCGCCAAGACCAAAGAGCCGGATATGACTGGTGCCGATCTGGATGCAAAAGTACGTTGCATCGCCGGTTCCGCTCGTTCCATGGGCCTGGTAGTGGAGGAGTAAGACAATGGCTAAACTGTCCAAGCGTATGCGCGTTATTCGCGAAAAAGTTGACGGTACCAAAGAGTACTCCATCAACGAAGCCATTGCCCTGCTGAAAGAACTGGCTACTGCCAAGTTCGTTGAAAGCGTTGACGTTGCCGTTAACCTGGGTATCGATGCTCGTAAATCCGATCAGAACGTACGTGGTGCAACTGTACTGCCGCACGGTACCGGTCGTGACATCCGTGTCGCCGTGTTCACCCAGGGTGCCAACGCCGAAGCCGCCAAGGCTGCCGGTGCTGAACTGGTTGGTATGGACGACCTGGCCGAGCTGGTCAAAAAAGGCGAGATGAACTTCGACGTCGTCATCGCATCCCCGGATGCCATGCGTGTTGTTGGTCAACTGGGTCAAATCCTGGGCCCGCGCGGTCTGATGCCGAACCCGAAAGTGGGTACCGTCACTCCGAACGTAGCCGAAGCCGTCAAGAACGCCAAGGCTGGTCAGGTTCGTTACCGTAACGACAAGAACGGTATCATTCATACCACTCTGGGCAAGGTCTCTTTCAACGAAGTTCAGCTGAAAGAAAACCTGGAAGCGCTGCTGGTTGCCTTGAAGAAGGCCAAGCCGTCCTCCGCCAAGGGTGTATTCATCAAGAAAGTCAGCATCTCCACCACCATGGGTGCCGGTGTTGCCGTAGACCAAGCTTCCCTGGAAGCTCAGGCCTAATTGATGGGTTTTACAAGGCGCAAAATTTAATCTATAATTTTGCGCCTTGATTGGTTGGGGGTTTCGACCTCCGTCCAAGACCGCAGGAGGCCGCAAAGCCTTAATTCTTCCTGCGTAGACGGTGCCGGAAACCCAGCGAGAAAGATTCTTTCTCTTCTGGAATCCTGCTACCGCATCGTTCCCCTCTGTTGTAAAGGTAGGGGGGATGTGTCAGTACTGGGTCAACAGACCCGGATTCAATCCAGGAGTTAAGCCAATGGCATTGGGACTCGAAGACAAAAAGGCAATTGTTGCTGAAGTCAACGAAGCTGCCAAAGGCGCTCTTTCTGCAGTTGTAGCCGATTCTCGCGGCGTCACTGTAGACAAGATGACCGTCCTGCGTAAGACCGCTCGTGAAGCTGGTGTGTACATGCGCGTTGTGCGTAACACCCTGCTGCGTCGCGCGGTAGAAGGTACCGAATACGAGTGCCTGAACGACGCATTTACCGGTCCTACCTTGATTGCTTTCTCTAACGAACACCCGGGCGCTGCCGCTCGTCTGTTCAAAGAGTTTGCCAAAGCGAACCAAAAGTTCGAAATCAAGGCTGGCGCTTTTAACGGTGAGTTTATCGCCGCAGCACAAATTGATCGTCTGGCCACGCTGCCGACTTACGAAGAAGCAATTGCGAAGTTGATGGCTACCATGAAGGAAGCCTCTGCTGGCAAGCTGGTTCGTACTATCGCTGCTGTTCGCGACCAGAAACAAGCTGCTGCTTGATTCTCGCCTATCTAGGCTGTTTGAGTTTATTCAACATCAGGAATTTTTGTCATGTCTATCACTAAAGACCAAATCATCGAAGCCGTTGCTTCCATGTCCGTAATGGAAGTTGTTGAGCTGATCGAAGCTATGGAAGAGAAGTTCGGTGTTTCTGCCGCTGCTGCCGTCATGGCTGGCCCGGCTGCTGCTGAAGCAGTAGAAGAGAAGACCGAGTTCGACGTAGTTCTGACTGCTGCTGGCGCCAACAAAGTTGCCGTCATCAAGGCCGTTCGTGGCGCTACCGGTCTGGGCCTGAAAGAAGCCAAGGACCTGGTAGAAGCTGCTCCGACTAATCTGAAAGAAGCCGTGTCCAAGGACGAAGCTGAAGCTCTGAAGAAAGAGCTGGAAGCTGCCGGTGCTTCTGTTGAGATCAAATAATCTGCATTTATGTAGATTAGCCTGATAAAACAGGCTAAGGCTGGTGAATCTTTATTCACCAGCCTTTTTGCGCTGTAGACTGAGAGTATTTCACACCGTTCACGACTCTCGGTGCACCAGCAATCCGGACCGCCTCATCGTCCGGGCCAACACAAAACGGTGTTGAGACAGAGCTGTCCCGTGGGGACAGAGTGGGTCACTTATCAGCGAGCTGAGGAACCCTATGGTTTACTCTTATACCGAAAAAAAACGCATACGTAAGGACTTCGGTAAGCGAGACCAGGTACTGGACACGCCTTATCTGTTGTCCATTCAGCTGGACTCCTTCAAGCAGTTCATCGAGGCTGACCCGGAAGGTGAGTACGGCCTAGAAGCCGCCTTCCGTAGCGTTTTCCCGATCACCAGTTACTCCGGTAGTGCTGAGCTTCAGTATGTCAGCTATCGCCTGGGTGAGCCGGTATTTGACGTAAAAGAATGCCAGATCCGTGGAGTGACCTACTCCGCGCCGCTGCGTGTCAAGCTTCGTATGGTTCTGTACGACCGTGAAGCAGCTGCCGGCACCGTCAAAGACATCAAGGAACAAGAAGTTTACATGGGCGAAATTCCGCTCATGACCGAAAACGGCACCTTTGTCATCAATGGTACCGAGCGGGTCATCGTCTCCCAGCTGCACCGCAGCCCGGGCGTCTTCTTCGACCACGATAAAGGCAAAACACATTCATCCGGTAAGGTGCTTTATAACGCTCGCGTTATCCCCTACCGTGGCTCCTGGCTGGACTTCGAGTTCGATGCGAAAGACAACCTGTTTGTCCGTATCGACCGTCGTCGCAAACTGCCGGCCTCCATTATTCTGCGCGCCCTGGACTTCAGTTCCGAAGAAATCCTGGCCACCTTCTTCGAGACCATCGGTTTCGAGGTCAAGGATGGCAAGTTGATGATGGATCTGGTGCCCGAGCGCCTGCGTGGCGAGACCGCGACCTTCGACATCATTGCCAATGGCGCCGTGGTGGTTGAAACCGGTCGTCGTGTCACTGCCCGTCACATCCGTCAGCTGGAAAAAGACGGCATCACCCAGATCGAGGTGCCGGTAGAGTATGTTGTTGGCAAAGTTGCAGCCAAGAACTACGCGCACCCGCAGACTGGTGAGATGGTTGTCACTGCCAACCAGGCGCTGAGCCTGGAAGCGGTTGCCAACCTGTCCCAAGCCGGCTTCAAGCACTTCGAGGTTCTGTTCACCAACGAACTGGATCACGGTGCCTACATGTCCGAGACCCTGCGTATCGACTCCAGCTCCAGCCGCCTGGAAGCCCTGGTCGAGATCTATCGCATGATGCGTCCGGGCGAGCCGCCCACTCGCGAAGCGGCCGAGCAGCTGTTCGAGAACCTGTTCTTCTCTTCCGAGCGTTACGACCTGTCTACCGTAGGTCGGATGAAGTTCAACCGCCGTCTGGGTCGTGAAGACGAGACCGGCGTTGGCGTGCTGACCAAGGACGATATCGTCGAGGTCATGAAGCGCCTGATCGACATCCGTAACGGTAACGACGAAGTGGACGATATCGACCACCTTGGTAACCGTCGTATTCGTTCCGTCGGTGAAATGGCCGAGAACCAGTTCCGTGTCGGTCTGGTCCGTGTCGAGCGTGCGGTGAAGGAGCGCCTGTCTCTGGGCGATCTGGACACCCTGATGCCGCAGGATCTGATCAACGCCAAGCCGATCTCCGCCGCGGTCAAAGAGTTCTTTGGTTCCAGCCAGCTGTCCCAGTTCATGGACCAGAACAACCCTCTGTCCGAAGTGACCCACAAGCGCCGTATCTCCGCGCTGGGCCCGGGCGGTCTGACCCGTGAGCGTGCCGGTTTCGAAGTTCGAGACGTACACCCGACCCACTACGGTCGTCTGTGCCCCATCGAAACGCCGGAAGGTCCGAACATCGGTCTGATCAACTCGCTGTCCGTGTATTCCCGCACCAACGAGTACGGTTTCCTCGAGACCCCGTACCGCAAGGTGATCGACGGTGTGATCACCGACGAAGTGGATTACCTGTCTGCGATTGAAGAAGGCAAGTACGTGATCGCACAGGCCAACGCCGCGACCACCGAAGATGGCCGTCTGAAAGATGAATTGATCCCGTGCCGTCACAAAGGTGAATCCACCTTTATGAACGCCGACCAGATCCAGTACATGGACGTGAGCCCGCAACAGATCGTCTCTGTGGCTGCGGCCCTGATCCCGTTCCTGGAACACGATGACGCGAACCGCGCATTGATGGGTTCAAACATGCAGCGTCAGGCTGTACCGACCCTGCGCGCGGACAAGCCGCTGGTAGGTACCGGTATGGAACGCGCAGTGGCCGTTGACTCCGGTGTGACCGTAGTGGCCAAGCGTGGCGGCATGATCGACTATGTCGATGCCTCCCGTATCGTTATCAAGGTCAACGAAGATGAGCTGCTGCCTGGCGAAGCCGGCATCGACATCTACAGCCTGACCAAATACACCCGTTCCAACCAGAACACCTGTATCAACCAGCGTCCGTGCGTGATGTTGGGTGAGCCGGTGATGGCGGGCGACGTACTGGCTGACGGCCCGTCCACCGATCTCGGTGAACTGGCGTTGGGTCAGAACCTGCGCGTCGCGTTCATGCCGTGGAACGGTTACAACTTCGAAGACTCGATCCTGGTGAACGAGCGTGTTGTTCAGGAAGATCGCCTGACCACCATTCACATCCAGGAACTGGCCTGTATCTCCCGTGACACCAAGCTGGGTCCGGAAGAGATCACTGCTGACATCCCGAACGTGGGTGAAGCCGCTCTGTCCAAGCTGGACGAGTCCGGCATCGTCTACGTGGGTGCGGAAGTGAAGGGCGGCGATATCCTGGTCGGCAAGGTGACTCCGAAAGGTGAAACCCAGCTGACCCCGGAAGAGAAGCTGCTGCGCGCCATCTTCGGTGAGAAGGCGTCCGACGTGAAGGACTCCTCCCTGCGTGTACCGAACGGTGTGTACGGTACCGTGGTTGACGTGCAGGTCTTTACCCGCGATGGCGTGGAAAAAGACAAGCGCGCCAAAGAAATCGAAGAGATGCAGTTGAAGGAAGCGAAGAAGGACTTGACCGAAGAGTTCAAGATCCTGGAAGACGGCATTTTCGGCCGTTCCCGCAACCTGCTGCTGGCCGCCGGTTACAGCGAAGATCGTCTGAACAAGCTCGATCGTTCCAAGTGGTTTGAGCTGGCCATCGAAGATGAGGCCAAGCAAATCGAGCTGGAGCAGATCGCTGAACAGCACGTTGAGCTGAAGGCCGAGTTCGACAAGAAATTCGAGAACAAGCGTCGCAAGATCATCCAGGGCGATGACCTGGCGCCGGGCGTACTGAAGATCGTCAAGGTCTATCTGGCCGTCAAGCGTCGCATCCAGCCGGGTGACAAGATGGCGGGCCGTCACGGTAACAAGGGTGTTATCTCCAAGATCTGTCCGGTCGAGGATATGCCCCATGACGAGTACGGCCGTCCGGTCGACATCGTACTGAACCCGCTGGGTGTACCGTCTCGTATGAACATCGGTCAGATCCTCGAAGTGCACCTGGGCCTCGCGGCCAAGGGCATCGGCGAGAAGATCGACCGCATGATCAAAGAACAGCGCGAGCTGCACGAGATGCGCGAGTTCCTGCAACAGGTCTATGACCTGGGCGAGAAGGACTCCCAGCAAGTGAACATTGCCGAGCTGTCTGACGACGACGTGCGTACCCTGGTGGGTAACCTGCGTAAGGGTCTGCCGGTGGCTACACCTGTCTTTGATGGTGCCAAAGAGCGCGAAATCAAAGCCTTGCTGAAGCTGGCCGATCTGCCGGAATCCGGTCAGATCTCCCTGTTCGACGGTCGTACCGGTAACGCCTTCGAGCGCAAGGTCACCGTGGGTTACATGTACATGCTGAAGCTGAACCACCTGGTAGACGACAAGATGCACGCGCGTTCTACCGGTTCCTACAGCCTGGTTACCCAGCAGCCGCTGGGTGGTAAGGCGCAGTTCGGTGGTCAGCGGTTCGGTGAGATGGAAGTGTGGGCCCTGGAGGCTTACGGTGCGGCATATACCCTGCAGGAAATGCTGACCGTCAAGTCTGACGATGTGAACGGCCGTACCAAGATGTACAAGAACATCGTGGATGGCGACCACCGTATGGAGCCGGGCATGCCCGAATCCTTCAACGTATTGCTGAAGGAAATCCGCTCTCTGGGTATCAACATCGAGCTGGACGAAGAGTAAGAGCTCGCTCTTATTGTTCGAGAATTGACGTGGGCGCCCCGCTGTTTCGGCAGCCGGGGCGCCGAGGTTAGACTCCTGACAGGGGAAACACGTGAAAGACTTACTCAAGTTTTTGAAGGCTCAGACCAAGACCGAAGAGTTTGACAGTATCAAGATCGGTCTGGCCTCTCCTGACATGATCCGCTCCTGGTCATTCGGTGAGGTCAAAAAGCCTGAGACCATCAACTACCGGACTTTCAAGCCGGAGCGTGATGGTCTGTTCTGCGCCCGTATCTTCGGACCGGTGAAGGACTACGAGTGTCTGTGCGGCAAGTACAAGCGCCTGAAACACCGTGGTGTGATCTGCGAGAAGTGCGGTGTAGAAGTGACCCAGACCAAGGTCCGTCGTGAGCGCATGGGCCACATCGAGCTGGCCAGCCCGACTGCCCACATCTGGTTCCTGAAGTCCCTGCCGTCCCGTATCGGTCTGCTGCTGGACATGACCCTGCGTGACATCGAGCGCGTGCTGTATTTCGAATCCTATGTAGTGATCGAACCCGGCATGACCAACCTCGAGCGCAGCCAGATGCTCTCCGAAGAGAACTATCTGGACGCACTGGAAGAGTGGGGCGACGAATTCGACGCCAAGATGGGTGCCGAGGCCATTCTGGCCCTGCTGCGCGCCATCGATCTGGAAGGTGAAGTCAAAGCCATGCGTGAGGAGCTGGATCAGACCAACTCCGAGACCAAGCGCAAGAAGACCACCAAGCGTCTGAAGCTGATGGAAGCCTTCCTGCAATCCGGCAACAAGCCGGAGTGGATGATCATGACAGTGCTGCCCGTGCTGCCGCCGGACCTGCGTCCGCTGGTACCGCTGGACGGCGGCCGTTTCGCGACCTCCGATCTGAACGATCTGTACCGTCGCGTGATCAACCGTAACAACCGCTTGAAGCGTCTGCTGGATCTGGCTGCGCCGGACATCATCGTGCGCAACGAAAAGCGCATGCTGCAAGAGTCCGTGGATGCCCTGCTGGACAACGGCCGTCGTGGTCGTGCCATCACCGGTTCCAACAAGCGCCCGCTGAAATCCCTGGCCGACATGATCAAGGGTAAGCAAGGTCGTTTCCGTCAGAACCTGCTGGGTAAGCGTGTCGACTACTCCGGTCGTTCCGTTATCACCGTAGGTCCGACCCTGCGTCTGCATCAGTGCGGTCTGCCGAAGAAGATGGCACTTGAGCTGTTCAAGCCCTTCATCTACGGCAAGCTGGAATCCCGCGGTCTGGCGACCACGATCAAGGCCGCCAAGAAGATGGTGGAGCGCGAAGAAGCTGTCGTTTGGGACATCCTGGACGAAGTGATCCGCGAACACCCGGTTCTGCTGAACCGTGCACCGACCCTGCACCGTCTGGGTATCCAGGCGTTTGAACCGACCCTGATCGAAGGGAAGGCCATCCAGCTGCACCCGCTGGTTTGTGCTGCGTATAACGCGGACTTCGACGGTGACCAGATGGCGGTCCACGTACCGCTGACCCTGGAAGCCCAGCTGGAAGCGCGCGCCCTGATGATGTCCACCAACAACATCCTGTCGCCTGCCTCCGGTGAGCCGATCATCGTTCCTTCCCAGGACGTGGTCTTGGGTCTGTACTACATGACCCGTGCCCGTATCAACGCCAAAGGCGAAGGTATGGTGCTGTCCGGTCCGAAAGAGGCCGAGAAGGTCTACCGTGCCGGTCTGGCCGACCTGCATGCTCGCGTCAAGTGCCGCATCACCGAGTACGTGAAGAACGAAGCCGGTGAGCTGGTTGCCAAGACCGAGATGAAGAACACCACCGTTGGTCGTGCGATCCTGAGCCTGATCCTGCCCAAAGGCATGGAGTACGCGCTGATTGACGAGCCCAAGGTACTGACTGCTGCAGAGCAGGCTGACCTGGACGCCAACCCGCAGAACTGGATCAAGTGCGTCTCCAACAAGGCGCTGGGCAAAAAGCTCATCTCCCGTCTGCTGAACACCTGCTATCGCAAGCAGGGCCTGAAGGATACCGTCATCTTCGCTGACCAGCTGATGTATACCGGTTTCCACTACGCGGCCCTGTCCGGTGCCTCTGTTGGTATCGATGACATGGTCATCCCGGATGCCAAGAAAGACATCATCGCTGCTGCAGAAGCCGAAGTCGCCGAGATCCAGGACCAGTTCCTGTCCGGTCTGGTGACCGCGGGCGAACGCTACAACAAGGTTATCGATATCTGGGCCAGCGCGAACGATCGCGTCTCCAAGGCCATGATGGACAACCTTTCCAAGGAGCGTAACGTCAACTCCCTGGGCGATGAGGAAGAGCAAGCCTCCTTCAACAGCATCTTCATGATGGCCGACTCTGGTGCGCGGGGTTCCGCCGCCCAGATCCGTCAGCTGGCCGGTATGCGTGGCCTGATGGCGAAGCCGGATGGCTCCATCATCGAAACGCCGATCGTGGCGAACTTCCGTGAAGGTCTGAACGTACTGCAGTACTTCATCTCCACTCACGGTGCTCGTAAAGGTCTGGCGGATACCGCGCTGAAGACAGCGAACTCCGGTTACCTGACCCGTCGTCTGGTTGACGTGGCCCAGGACATGGTGATCACCGAGGACGATTGCGGCACTACCGACGGTCTGTGGATGACTCCGCTGATCGAGGGTGGCGACGTGGTCGAGCCGCTGCGTGAGCGCGTGCTGGGTCGTGTGGTGGCCGAAGACGTGATCAAGCCGGGTACCGAGGATGAAGTGCTGGTAGCGCGCAACACCCTGCTCGACGAGCAGCTGTGTGACCTGCTGGAGCGCAACTCCGTCGACCGCGTGAAGGTACGTTCTGCTATCACCTGTGAGACCGACTTCGGTAACTGTGCTCACTGCTACGGCCGTGATCTGGCCCGTGGTCACCTGGTTAACAAGGGTGAGGCTGTCGGTGTTATCGCCGCTCAGTCCATCGGTGAACCGGGCACCCAGCTGACGATGCGTACCTTCCACATCGGTGGTGCCGCATCCCGAGCGGCTGCCGAGAGCAGCATCCAGGTGAAGAACACCGGTAGCATCAAGTTGCAGAACGCCAAGTTCGTTCTGAACAACTCTGACAAGCTGGTTATCACCTCCCGTTCTACCGAGCTGACCATCATGGACGAGATGGGCCGTACCAAGGAAAGCCACAAGCTGCCTTACGGTTCCGTGCTGGAAGTGAAGGATGGCGAAGCGGTGAACGCCGGTGATACCGTCGCGAACTGGGACCCGCACACCCACCCGATCATCACCGAAGTGGCGGGTCGTCTGCACTTCGAACACATGATCGACGGTGTGACCATCACTCGTCAGACCGACGAGCTGACCGGTCTCTCTTCCATCGTCGTGCTGGATGTCAACGAGCGTCCTAGCGCCGGTAAAGAGATGCGTCCGACCGTGAAACTGGTCGACCTGAATGGCAAGGATGTGATGATCCCGGGTACCGACGTTCCCGCCCAGTACTTCCTGCCGGGCAAGGCGATCGTGAACCTGGAAGATGGTGCCAACGTGGGCGTGGGTGACGCGGTTGCGCGTATCCCGCAAGAGTCCAGCGGTACCAAGGACATCACCGGTGGTCTGCCGCGCGTTGCGGATCTGTTCGAAGCACGTCAGCCGAAAGAGCCGGCCATCCTGGCCGAGATCTCCGGTACCATCTCCTTCGGGAAAGAGACCAAGGGCAAACGTCGTCTGGTCATCACCCCGACCGATGGTGGCGAGATCTATGAAGAGATGATTCCGAAATGGCGTCACCTCAACGTGTTCGAAGGTGAAAAAGTTGAGAAGGGTGAAGTGCTGGCGGACGGTCCCGAGTCTGCTCATGACATCCTGCGTCTGCGCGGTATCAGCCCGGTCGCCAACTACATCGCCAACGAAGTGCAGGACGTTTACCGTCTGCAAGGCGTTAAGATCAACGACAAGCACATCGAAGTCATCGTGCGTCAGATGCTGCGCAAGTGCGAGATCCTGAGCGCTGGCGACACCGACCTGATCGAAGGTGAGCAGGTTGAAGTGGCCCGTGTGAAGATTGCCAACCGTAAACTGGTTGCCGAAGGCAAGACCCCGGCTACCTACCGTCATATCCTGATGGGTATTACCAAGGCATCTCTGAGCACTGAGTCCTTCATCTCCGCAGCTTCCTTCCAGGAGACCACCCGGGTGCTGACCGAAGCAGCCGTTGGTGGCAAGCGTGATGAACTGCGCGGCCTGAAAGAGAACGTGATCGTGGGTCGTCTGATCCCGGCTGGTACCGGCTTTGCCTACCACCACAGCCGCATCAACCAGCGTGCCGCCGCAGCCCGTGCTGTCGGTGTGCCGCAGGTGACTGCCGATGAAGCTCAGCAAAACCTGGCGGATCTGCTCAACGCAGCCGGCAGTTTTGACGAAGAGTAATCTTCCGCTGCAGTGATCGAAAAGGGCCCCTTCTAGGGGCCCTTTTTTTATTTCCCATCCGGCGCCCAGCGTGCACTGGGCTGGGGCAGGGGGATGATCCAGTGCAAGGTTATAGAGCAAAAAATCAAAAAAAGTTGACATTGCCCCGTCGCAACTGAAAACTCGGGAAAGTTGAATGGGTATTACAGGGGTAGAACATGGCTGTCGGTATCGAGGAAGTACTGCTTCCCGAAGAGCAACTGAGCGGTCGCGCTTTTACAGACGAAGACAGGGAGCTGTTGCGTTCATATGAGGGCCTTATCGAAGGCCTGGCCGATCTGTTCGGCAAGCACTGCGAGGTGGTGCTCCACTCCCTGGAAAATCTGCATGAGTCCGTGATCCAAATCGCGAATGGTTTCAATACGGGTCGAACTCTGGGGGCGCCGATCACCGATCTCGCCCTGCGGATGCTCAAGGATATCGAGAGCACGGGTCAGGATCACACCCAGAGTTATTTTGCCCGCAGTCGGACCGGTGCCTTGATGAAGTCGAGCACCATCGCCATCCGTAACCGAAACAAGCAGGTGATCGGCCTTATCTGCATCAACCTGCACATCAATGCACCTTTCCACGAGTTCGTGGCCGAATTCTTCCCGACGCCACAGCAGGTGGAGCGGCAATCACCGGAGACCTTCGCCAACAGCGTCGAAGAGCTGGTTGCCCAGACGGTGGACAACACCATCGACGAGATCAATCGTGATCCCTCCGTGGCCAACAATGCCAAGAACCGTTTTATCGTGACCCAGTTGTTCGAGAAGGGCATATTTGATATCAAGGACTCGATCAACCTGGTCGCCGACAAGCTGAATATTTCCAAACATACCGTGTATCTCTACATCCGACAGCGCAAGCAGGGTGAAGAAGAGAGCGAGTAAGCGCCATAGATAGGGGATAGATAACAATGGCTAAAGAAGTGATTGCAACCGACAAGGCGCCTGCCGCAATTGGCCCTTATGTCCAGGCTACCAAGCTGGGTGAGCTGGTCTTTACCTCCGGGCAGATCCCGCTCGATCCGGCCACCATGGACATCGTTGCCGGTGGCATCGAGGCTCAGGCAGAGCAGGTGATGAAGAATCTGGTCGCAGTCTTGAAAGCCGCAGGGGCCGATACCAGCAAGGTACTGAAGACCACCTGCTTCCTGAGTGACATGAACAACTTCGTGGCCTTCAACCAGGTGTATGCCCGCTACTTTGGCGAATCCGCTCCGGCACGTTCCTGCGTGGAGGTCGCTCGTCTGCCCAAGGATGTGCTGGTCGAAGTCGAAGCCATCGCTTACGTCTGAGCCTGTGTCATTGCAAAAGCCCCTCCCAGGAGGGGCTTTTGCGTCTATGAGGTAGAATGGATGCACCGCTGTGCAGGAGTGCGATCATGAGTCTGAATTTTGCTCTGCTGGTCACCGGGCCCGCCTATGGCACCCAGACGGCCAGTACGGCCTATCGTTTTGCCCTGAGTCTGGTCGAGCAGGGACACCGCTTGTCCCACCTCTTCTTCTATCAGGAGGGGGTGTGCAATGCCAATGGCCTCCATGCGCCAGCCAGCGATGAGACCGACCTGGTGGCATTGTGGCGCGAGTTGGCCATCCAGCAGGGTATCCGCATCGATGTGTGTGTGGCTGCGGCCATGCGCCGTGGCGTGCTGGATGAGCAGGAGGCCAAGGGAATGGGACGGGAGCATTTCAATCTGGAAGCGCCATTCTGCCTGAGCGGGCTCGGTCAGTTGGCGGAAGCCGCACTGACCGCTGATCGCTTCGTTCAGTTCTAGGGGGACAAAATGACCAGAATAGCGTTTATCTCACGGCGTGGTCCCCATGGTTCGGCGAGTGGTCGGGAGGGGCTGGATGCTCTGCTGGCCACCTCTGCATTGACGGAGTCCCTGGCACTCTTTCTGGTGGGGGATGGCGTGATGCAACTGGTGAGGGAGCAATCACCACACGCCATATTGCAGCGTCACTACGCCCCGACCTTCAAGATGCTGGAACTGTATGACATCGAAGAGATCTATGTCTGTGCGGTGTCACTGGCTGAGCGAGGACTGACGGCGGCGGATCTGCTAATCCCAGTGATTCCGCTCTCTCCTGCGGAAATTCGCCGTAGCTGGGCGGGTTTCACCACCCACATCTGCTTCTGAGGTGCCCGTGATACAGCTGATATTGAACTCTCCCTTCATGAGCCAGGATCTCGAGTTGGCGTTGCGTTACCGCATGGAAGGGGATCTGGTGGTGTTGATGCAGGATGCCGTGATGGCGGCTGCTGCCCCCGGGTGGTGCGAGCGCTTGGCAGACGTCCCCCTGTACGTCATGAAGGAAGACCTACAAGCGAGAGGCTTGTCATCCGGGATCGGGATGGAACTCGATATGCCGGGTTTGATCAGGTTGATCGCCGAGCACGGATCACCGCAGACCTGGGGCGGTTAGGCTTGGTTTTCCTTTTTATCTCAGTTGCTTAGCATAATGTCATTCGACTGTCATTTGCCATTTCGGTGTGCAAATTGTATAAATCTTGACTCCCCAGACAACAGGGCATAAAATTTCGCGTCCCCGTATCTGCGGGGAGGATTTTTCACACGTTTATGAAGTCATTATCAGGAGCCTTTTGATGGCAACTATTAACCAGTTGGTTCGCAAGCCACGCATCAAGCTCGTTGTGAAAAGCAACGTGCCGGCGCTGGAAGCGTGCCCTCAGAAGCGTGGCGTATGCACCCGTGTATACACCACCACCCCGAAGAAGCCTAACTCTGCACTGCGTAAAGTATGCCGTGTACGTCTGACCAACGGCTTCGAAGTCACCTCCTACATCGGTGGTGAAGGTCACAACCTGCAAGAGCACTCTGTTGTTCTGATCCGCGGCGGTCGTGTAAAAGACTTGCCAGGTGTTCGTTATCACACCGTTCGTGGTGCGTTGGACTGTGCCGGTGTTAAAGACCGTAAGCAGGCTCGCTCCAAGTACGGCGTGAAGCGTCCGAAAGCTTAATGGTTCTCCGTTAAGTAAGGCCAAACGTTAATTCGTTTCTAGTTAGATAACTTTCTAGTTTTGGGTAACCCCTGAAGTTACGGAGAATTTGAAATGCCAAGACGTCGTGTTGTTGGTCAGCGTAAAATCCTGCCGGATCCCAAGTTCGGATCAGAGCTGCTGGCTAAATTTGTCAACGTAGTAATGGTTGACGGTAAGAAATCTGTTGCAGAAGCCATCGTATATGGCGCCCTGGACATCATTGCCACCAAATCTGGCAAAGAGCACCTGGCCCTGTTCGAAGTCGCTCTGGACAACATTCGTCCGGCGGTCGAGGTTAAATCTCGTCGCGTCGGTGGTGCAACCTATCAGGTGCCGGTAGAAGTTCGTCCGGTACGTCGCAATGCTCTGGCAATGCGCTGGTTGGTTGATGCCGCTCGTAAACGTGGTGAAAAATCAATGGCTCAGCGTTTGGCTGGCGAGCTGCTGGATGCCGCTGACAATAAGGGTTCGTCTGTCAAGAAACGTGAAGACGTTCACCGTATGGCTGAAGCGAACAAGGCCTTCGCTCACTTCCGCTGGTAATCCGCTTGCGCAGGGTCTTCTGACTCTGCGCACCTTTAATTATCTGGGGACAAGCGCCCTAGTAAGAGGATGACAATGGCTCGTACAACCCCCATTGAGCGTTATCGTAATATCGGTATCTCCGCTCACATCGACGCCGGTAAGACTACTACTACCGAGCGCGTTCTGTTTTACACCGGTGTAAGTCACAAGATCGGTGAAGTTCACGATGGCGCCGCCACCATGGACTGGATGGAACAGGAACAAGAGCGTGGTATCACCATCACCTCCGCCGCGACCACCGCTTTCTGGTCCGGTATGGGTAAACAGTTCCAACCGCACCGTATCAACATCATCGATACCCCGGGCCACGTTGACTTTACTATCGAAGTAGAGCGTTCCATGCGTGTTCTGGATGGCGCCGTGATGGTGTACTGTGCCGTAGGTGGCGTACAGCCCCAGTCTGAAACCGTATGGCGTCAGGCTAACAAGTACAAGGTTCCCCGTATTGCGTTCGTCAACAAGATGGACCGTACCGGTGCCAACTTCCTGCGCTGCGTTGAGCACATCAAGACCCGTCTGAAAGGTAACCCGGTTCCTCTGCAACTGAACATCGGTTCCGAAGAGAACTTCAAGGGCGTTATCGACCTGGTCAAGATGAAAGCCATCAACTGGAGCGAAGCTGACCAGGGCGTATCCTTCGACTACGAAGACGTCCCGGCTGAGCTGCTGGAACAGGCGCAAGAAATGCGCATGAACCTGGTTGAAGCCGCTGCTGAAGCGTCTGAAGACCTGATGGAAAAATACCTGGGTGGTGAAGAACTGACTGAAGAAGAGATCAAGAAAGCTCTGCGTCAGCGTGTTCTGAACAACGAAATCATCCTGGTTACCTGTGGCTCCGCGTTCAAGAACAAGGGCGTACAGGCCATGCTGGATGCCGTGGTCGAGTACCTGCCGGCTCCGACCGACGTTGCTGCTATCGACGGTCTGAAGCTGGATGGCGAGACCAAGGACGAGCGTCACGCTTCCGATGACGAGCCGTTCTCTGCTCTGGCATTCAAGATTGCTACCGACCCGTTCGTGGGCAACCTGACCTTCTTCCGTGTTTACTCCGGTGTGGTCAACTCCGGTGACTCCGTGCTGAACTCCGTTAAAGAGAAGCGCGAGCGTTTCGGCCGTATCGTTCAGATGCACGCCAACAAGCGTGAAGAGATCAAAGAAGTTCGCGCAGGCGACATCGCTGCTGCCATCGGCCTGAAGGACGTCACCACCGGTGACACCCTGTGTGACGAAAGCGCACCGATCATCCTGGAGCGTATGGAATTCCCGGAACCGGTAATCTCCATCGCCGTTGAGCCGAAATCCAAGGCTGACCAAGAGAAGATGGGCCTGGCTCTGGGCCGTCTGGCTCAGGAAGACCCGTCCTTCCGCGTATGGACCGACGAAGAATCTGGCCAAACCATCATCGCCGGTATGGGTGAGCTGCACCTGGACATCATCGTTGACCGTATGCGTCGCGAGTTCAAGGTAGAAGCCAACGTAGGTAAGCCGCAGGTTGCCTACCGTGAAACCATCCGCAACACCGTCAAGGACATCGAAGGCAAGCATGCCAAGCAGTCCGGTGGTCGTGGTCAGTACGGTCACGTCGTTATCGACATGTACCCGCTGGAAGAAGGCAAAGCCTACGAATTCGTCAACGACATCAAGGGTGGCGTGATTCCGGGCGAATTCATCCCGGGTGTTGACAAGGGTATCCGCGAGCAGCTGAAGTCCGGCCCGCTGGCAGGCTATCCGGTAATGGATCTGGGAGTGCGTCTGCACTTCGGTTCCTACCACGATGTCGACTCTTCCGAACTGGCGTTCAAGATCGCTGCTTCTCTGGCGTTCAAGGCTGGCTTCATGAAGGCCAACCCGGTACTGCTCGAACCGATCATGAAGGTCGAAGTCGAGACTCCGGAAGACTACATGGGCGACGTGATCGGTGACCTGAACCGTCGTCGCGGCCTGATCGAAGGCATGGAAGATGGCCCGTCCGGCAAGATCGTACGTGCGCTGGTGCCGCTGGCCGAAATGTTCGGTTACGCCACCTCCCTGCGTTCTGCTACCCAGGGTCGTGCTTCCTACGCCATGGAATTCGCCAAGTATCACGATGCCCCGACCAACGTCGCCCAGGCCGTGATCGAAGAGCGCAAATCCAAGTAATTTAAGATTCCCCGCCTACGACGGTAGGCGGGTTTAACCTAGAAGGACTACGTCGTGTCTAAAGAAAAATTTGAGCGTAATAAACCGCACGTAAACGTCGGCACCATCGGCCACGTTGACCACGGTAAAACCACCCTGACCGCCGCCATCACCAACGTGCTGGCCAAGCACTTCGGTGGTAAAGCTTTCGCCTTCGACCAGATCGACAAGGCGCCGGAAGAGCGTGAGCGTGGTATCACCATCAACACCTCCCACGTAGAATACGACACCGCTACCCGCCACTACGCCCACGTAGACTGCCCGGGTCACGCCGACTACGTTAAAAACATGATCACCGGTGCTGCCCAGATGGACGGCGCGATCCTGGTAGTAGCAGCGACTGACGGCCCGATGCCGCAGACTCGTGAGCACATCCTGCTGGGTCGTCAGGTAGGCGTTCCGTACATCATCGTGTTCATGAACAAGTGTGACATGGTAGATGACGAAGAGCTGCTGGAACTGGTCGAGATGGAAGTTCGCGAACTGCTGTCCGAGTACGACTTCCCGGGTGATGACCTGCCGGTAGTCCGTGGTTCCGCACTGAAAGCGCTGGAAGGCGAAGCTCAGTGGGAAGAGAAGATCCTGGAACTGGCTGGCCACCTGGACACCTACATTCCGGAGCCGGAGCGTGCGATTGACCAGCCGTTCCTGATGCCTATCGAAGACGTCTTCTCCATCGCAGGCCGTGGTACCGTAGTAACCGGTCGTGTAGAGCGCGGTATCGTCAAGGTTGGTGAAGAAGTGGAAATCGTTGGTATCAAAGATACCACCAAGACCACCTGTACCGGCGTTGAAATGTTCCGCAAACTGCTGGACGAAGGTCGTGCAGGTGAGAACGTTGGCGCACTGCTGCGTGGCGTGAAGCGTGAAGACGTAGAGCGTGGTCAAGTACTGGCCAAGCCGGGTACCATCAAGCCGCACACCAAGTTCGAATCCGAAGTGTACGTGCTGTCCAAAGAAGAAGGTGGTCGTCACACCCCGTTCTTCAAGGGCTACCGTCCGCAGTTCTACTTCCGTACTACCGACGTGACCGGTACCATCGAACTGCCGGAAGGCGTAGAGATGGTAATGCCGGGCGACAACATCAAGATGGTTGTTACCCTGATTGCCCCGATCGCGATGGACGACGGCCTGCGTTTCGCCATCCGTGAAGGTGGCCGTACCGTAGGTGCTGGTGTTGTAGCTAAAGTTATCGCTTAATCGATACTTTATATGCACACATAAAAGGGGTGGCTTCGGCCACCCCTTTTACTTTTGGGGCTTTAAATGGCTTGTGAGATACTTTTGCGAAATCATCTATAGAGGTAGTTGCTGTGAGTAAACCCGCCATTTTTCTGGATCGCGATGGTGTCATCAACAAAGACACGGGTTATGTCAGCCAGGTTGATGACTTCCATTTTCTGCCCGGGGCAATTGAGGCCATGCAATTGCTGAAGAAAAAAGGCTATTTGCTGGTCGTGGTGACCAACCAATCCGGCATTGCCCGTGGTTACTTCACTGAAGATGACTTCATGAACCTGACCGAGTGGATGGATTGGTCATTGGCCGATCGCGATGTGGATCTCGATGGTATCTACTTCTGCCCCCATCACCCGAACCACGGTGCCCCCTGCGACTGCCGCAAACCCGAACCGGGTATGTTGTTGCTTGCCCAGCGGGAGCTCTGTATCGATATGAGCCGCTCTTATATGGTGGGTGACAAACCTTCAGACTTGAAGGCGGCCATCAATGCCAAGGTCGGTCACAAGATAATGGTCAGAACGGGTAAGCCGATTACTGATGCGGGGATTGAACTGGCTGATACCATCTACGACAACCTGCATGATTTTGCCGTTGCAGCACCTGCCGCAGGCTGATTTCGCTGGATTAAGATGCTTTTTGGTGGCTTTGTGAGCAATTGAACGATGGAAGCCATCTTTTTGCAATTATCCCCTTGCCAGAACGAATTCGCTCCCTATAATGCGCCTCCATCGACAGGGCAAGCGGTAACGCATAGCCTGAGTCGGTAGCCTCGAAAAGCCTTTGAAAATAAGGCTTGACTCGAGAAGGCGGTTGAGTAGAATGCCACTCCCGCAGCAGCCAAAAGCTGTGTCGCTCTTTAACAATTTGAATCAAGCAATCTGTGTGGGCACTCGCAGCATCGAGCATCAAAAACAATTTTTGATTTTCAATGTCTGATGAAGTGACCAAAGCAACGAAAGTTGCAGCAGTTAATTCAGCAATTCATTGAGCCGCCTTAACAGGCAACCAAACTTAAATTGA
>NZ_JBFWLQ010000010.1:0-85306 GCF_050252055.1 Aeromonas sp.
GCTGCTGCGGGAGTGGCATTCTACTCAACCGCCTTCTCGAGTCAAGCCTTATTTGACGAGGCTTTTTCGAGGCACCGACAGGCTTGTTTGCGTTGCCGCTTGCCCTGTCGATGGAGGCGCATTATAGAGACATAAATCACATTGGCAAGCTCTCATCGCAATAAAATTGCAAAAAAATGCCGATTCTTAGTTATTCATATCAAAACACAGTTTTTATACAGACTTACCCACAGGGCAAACCCGGAAAGGGCTCATTCTGCCCCCTATTACCTCCCGTTCCTCTCTGCCCGTCTCCTGTTCGAAGGGTTGCTGACCATATCAATCCATATATAAAGGAAGAGAATCGCAAAGTGACGCTCAGACCAGTCCTGCCTCAGCAACCCAGGCAGCGATCAGCTCGGCTGCCGCCATGGAGCGGCAACCCGATATATTCTGCCCGGCCCAGAGTGGCGAGAAACCGCTGTCACCCGCCTTTTCGGCTGCGGCACGCAACGGAGCCAATGCGCCGCTGGCATACGGGAAGTCTGGCTGCAGCACCGAAAGGGGGCCGAGTTCCCGCATCAAGCGGTTGACTATCCCCCGCGCCGGACGGCCGCTGAACAGATTGGTCAGTGCGGTGTGTTGGCCATGCCTCCCCTGCAGCGCCGCACGGTGCAGGGGCGAGGTCGTCGCCTCGTGGCAACAGAGGAACGCCGTTCCCACCTGCACGGCGCTCGCTCCCAGAGCAAGGGCGGCTCTGATGCCCTTTCCATCGACTATGCCTCCTGCAGCGATAACCGGGATCGCTACTGCCGCCACTACCTGTGGCAGAAGGGTAAAGGTGCCCTGCTGCAAGCTGAGATCCTCACTCAGGAAGTGACCGCGATGGCCACCCGCCTCCAGCCCCTGGGCGATGACGGCATCGGCTCCGTGGTCAGCAAGCCACTGCGCTTCTGCCACCGTGGTGGCGCTGGCAAACACTTTTGCGCCTGTGGCTTTTACCTGGGCAAGCAATTCAGGCTCGGGCAAGCCGAAGTGGAAGCTGACCACGGCAGGTCTGAACTCTGCAAGCAGGGCCGCATGCTCGTCATTGAAGGGGGCCCGAGCGGGAGCACGCGACTGCGCAGCGGCATCCACCCCGAACTCGGTGTAATAGGGTAACAGTACCTGGCGCCAGCGCTGCTCCGCAGCCGGTTCCGGCTCGTGCTGCCGATGGCAAAAGAAGTTGATGTTGTATGGGCCCGGCCCGCTGGCGGCGAGGCAGCTCAGCTCCTGGCGCAGCTCGGCACCACTCAGCATGGCGGCAGGCAGGGAGCCCAGTGCCCCCGCACTGGTCGCCGCCATCGCCAGGGCGCTGTTCTGCACGCCCGCCATGGGGGCCTGAATGACGGGATAGCGCATCCCCAGTTCGGCAAAGAGCGTCATATGACGGTTTCCTGTTTCTGATGGTCAGTCTGATTGTGCGCCAGAGGCGGGTTGAGTCGGCAGAGCGCACCTGACGTGCTGACACGTCGTCTGGCGATATCGCCTGTCCAGTTCCCGGCCAGATATCCTGCCTTGGCTTTCATCCATCAGGCTCCTTGAGGTTCATTGCACATCGGGCCCGCGAAGGGCCCGAACGTGAGGTGTCAACGCACGCTGCGCAGCAGGAAGTCCGGCTGGCCACAGGAGCGGCGCTCCCGCTTCTGCATCTCGTCGGAGCAGGGAACGGCATCCGTCCCCTGCTTGTTGATGCAGATGTAGATCTCCCGCAGGAAGCGGCCCCCATCAGCGCAGGCCACCGTGATGTTATCGGGGGCCAGCCACTCGTTGGCGCTCGCCAGATCGGCCTTGAGCTGGAAGCTGTTTTTGCGCAGCGGCTCTTCCGGCGATTGATAGGCGGCCGGGATCTTCACCTTCTGGCGCAGATCGCTGGCCAATTGGTGAAATGCCTCCTGGCTCAGCCCGGAACAGGTGCCGTGCTTCTCCCATTCATGGCGATAGAGGAAGCGGCTGGGGTAGAGCCCGGCAAACTGCTGCTCCATGTCCGCATCCAACCGCTCGCGGGTACAGCTGGCGGGGTAGCCGCGCTGATACTGGGGCCAGAGCCCATGCAGCACGAACCCCAGCTTGCGGGCGCACTGCTCCCGATCCCCTGGCTTGATGGCGCAATGCTCGGGCGACCAGGAGAGTACCATGGCGTAATAGTCAAACTCCCCCGCATAGCCTTTGCCCTGGGCGGCGGAGATCCACAACAGCGACCCCACCAGCCATACCATGACCTGCTTCATCTCTCGTTCCCCCTCATCTCTTTGCACCCGGTGGCGCCCCATTTTGCGCCCTCATGCTCCCATAACAGGGAGTCAAAGAACAATCGCTCAAAATGGCCTTACTCACTGTGGGTCAGACCAGTAAAAGGTTTCCCCTGCCGGATCAGAGGCGTAAGCTGGCTCTCCGGCGGGCCTTCATGACGCGCCACGTTTCCCCGATTTCATCAGCAACAGGACGTAACATGATCCGCAAGAATCCCTCAGGTCACCTGCCCGTTATCGACGAATCCGCCTATATCGACAAGACCGCCATTATCTGTGGCAAGGTGATCATCAAGGAGAACGTGTTTGTCGGCCCCTATGCCGTGATCCGCGCAGACGAAGTGGACGAGAGTGGTGACATGGAACCCATCGTCATCGGCGCCAACTCCAACATTCAGGATGGCGTCGTCATCCACTCCAAATCCGGCGCTGCCGTCACCATCGGCGAGTTCAGCTCCATCGCCCACCGCAGCATCGTCCACGGCCCCTGCGAAGTGGGTAACCGGGTCTTCATCGGCTTCAACAGTGTGCTGTTCAACTGCCACATCGGCGAAGGGTCAGTGGTGCGCCACAACTCCGTGGTCGATGGCTGCGATATTCCCCCCGGCTTCTATGTCCCCTCCACCACCCGCATCAACCAGCAGAGCGATCTGGCGCAGATCCCGCGCGTCACCGTGGACGCCACCGAGTTCTCCGAGGATGTGGCTCACACCAACATCGACCTGGTCAGGGGTTACAAGGCGCTCTCCAACGAGTTTTGATCCGGTGAGCGGTTCACGACACACAACGGGCGCCACGGCGCCCGTTGTCACAACTGTAAAGAGGGCGAAAAGAGGGTGTAAAGGTGGTTGAGCCGGGCGCACGCGTCGCGTTTGATGGGGGCGTTCCCATCAATGGAGTCATCATCATGTCACGCTATCCTGTCGCCCTTGCCTTTCTGCTGGGCACCACGCTCCTTCATGCCGGCGAGATGCCGCCCCCGATGGGCGCCCGCCAGGGAGGCCCCATGACACCGCCCCCCTCCGTGCTCTATCACGCCAGCAAGCAGGGTGCGGATCCCCAGGCCCTGATCCAGGCGCTGTCCAAAAACATTGATGCCGCCAAGCCGGATACCCGCTACGAGGTCACGGTCAGCGTGCGCGAACTGCCGCCCCAGCCACTCAAACCCCAGCCCGCCGGTGCGCCGCTCAAGGGGCAGTGAGATGAGTCTGCACCGCCCTTCACTCTGGCTGCTTGCCATGGCCATCGCCCTGCCCGCCATGGCGGGTCCGGGGAACATGGGCAGACCGGGCGGATGGGAGAGCCCTGCCCCGCAGTACGGTCATGGGGCTGGCCCCGGCTTCGGCCACCGCGTCGACAGGCTGCCGGGAGGGGTGGAAACCCTGCTGCTGGCCGGGCTCACCTACTATGTGCTCGACGGCATCTTCTACCGTCGGCAGGAGAACCACTATGTGGTGGTCTCCCCACCTCCTCAGGTCCTGGTGGTGGCAGAGACAGGGCTCATCCCCCTGGATCTGGATGGCCGCCGCTATTACGTCAGGGAGGGTCACTACTACCTGCGAGAAATAGACGGGCGCTACACCGAGGTGCCGCCGCCCGCGGCGCTGCGCTGAATCGCACGGTGAAACAGATACGAGCAGGGGGCCTTGGCCCCCTCTTTCATTACCGGGGTTTTACCCCACTCGGGTCTGAGCCGCGTACCTCAGGACGGGTCATGCAGGGGCAGCGTCATGGTCACTCTCAGCCCCCCCTGTGCGCGATTGCGCGCCTGGATGGTACCGCCCTGTAGAATCACCGCCTTGCGGGCGATGGCGAGCCCGAGCCCGTAGCCCTTGCCCATGCGGGGTGAGCCGATGCGCACGAAGGGGTCGAAGATCCCCGCCAGCTTCCCCTCCTCCACCCCGGGCCCCCGATCGGCGATGGAGAGCTGCACCTCCTGGCCCAGGCGCAGCACGCGAACATTCACCATCTGGCCCGACTGCGAGAAACGCAGGGCGTTGCGCACCACGTTATCCACGGCGCGGCGCACCAGCTCGGCATGCCCCAGCAGGAGACAACCCTCCCCCAGCGCCGCCTCGAGCCCTATCTCGACTCCGGATTGCTGGGCTTCGAACCTGGCATCCTGGACAACCGTCTCCACCAGCGCCAGCAGGTCGTAGTGGCTCTGCTCAAGCCCGTGGCCCTGCTCGGCACGGGAGAGGGTCAGCAGCTCCCCTATCATCCTGTCCATCCGCTCCGTCTCGAGCCGGATCCGCGCCAGGGCGTCGCTCGCCTTCTCTGGGCGCTGCTCCGCCAGGCCGATGGCCATCTGGATGCGGGCCAGGGGGGATCGCAGCTCGTGGGAGACGTCGTGAAGCAGTTGCTCGCGCCCCTCGACCAGTTGCTGCAACCGCTCCACCATGAGATCGAACTCCTTCGCCACCTCCGTCAGCTCGTCCCGGCGCCAGCGCAGAGCGGGCCAGAGTCTGACCCCCAAATCCCCCCTGGCTACCCGATCGAAGCTGCGCCGCAGGGCGTTCATGGGCCGGGTCAGGTGCCAGGCGAACAGAATGCTGAACAAGAGTCCCCCCAGGCCGCCAATCCAGAGCATGGGCGGGGGAATGTTGAGCCAGGAGAGGGGGCCGGGAGCCGGCCCGCCGGGGAGGACGCGCGGGTCCACTCTGGTCTGCAGCAGATAGGTCTGCCCGTCGCTGGCAATCACGGTGCGTGTCAGCACGCTGCCCGGGCCAGGTTCCCCGGAGGCTGTCAACCTGGATGCCCGGGGCGCTGGCCGGGGAGGCGCATCGGAGACATCGAGGAGTGTTATCTGCAGCAACGGCGGCGACATGGCCTGGCTCAATGCCGTCGCAGCCTCGATTCCCCCCTTTGCCAGCACGGCTGCCGCCATCTCCAGATGCTGGTTCGCCAACTGCTGGGCCAGGTGCTCTTCCGGGGGGTCACGCTCGGCACGAAAACCGAGCCAGAGCAGTTGGCTGACCAGCACGATGGCCAGCCAGAACCCCAGCAGAATCTTCCAGAACAAACGTCCCTTGAGGATCACCGTATCTTGTACCCTATGCTGCGCACCGTCTCTATGGTGACGGCCTCCCCCGCTTTTTGCTGCAGTTTCTGCCTCAGGTTGCAGATGTGCACATCGACGCTGCGATCATAGGCCTCCCGCGGGCGCCCTACCCCTTGCAGGGAGAGGGTGTCCTTGGTGACCACCTGCTCCGGTGCTCGCACCAGCAACACCAGCATGTTGAACTCGGTGGCGGTCAGCTCCAGCGGCTCCCCCTGCCAGAGGCAGACCCGGTTGGCCGGGGTGACCGTCAGATCCCCCAGGATGAGGGCATCCGGCGAGGGGGTTGCGCTCCCCCCCTCGTTGACCCGCCGCAGAACGGCCCGCAGCCGGGCCACCAGCTCCCTGGGGTAGCAGGGTTTGGGCACATAGTCATCGGCCCCCATCTCCAGTCCCACCACTCGATCCACGTTGTCCCCCTTGGCGGTCAGCATGATGATCGGCAGGCGGCTGCGCTGGCGCACCTGGCGCAGCACCTCGGTGCCGCTCAAGTCGGGCAGCATCACATCCAGCAGCAGGGCGCTGTAACGGCCGGAGAGGGCATGGTGCACACCTTCCCCTCCGGTCAGCACCTGGGTGGTATCAAACCCTTCTCCCCCCAGGTATTCACTCAACATGGCGCCCAGTTCGGCATCGTCATCCACCAGCAGGATCTTCATATGCGGTCTCCCTTGTCGGCGGCCATTTTCGCCGCTTGCCACGCACTTGGCAGCCATTTTTACGAAACCCTTACGCTTGGCGCAAAGAGCCTTAACCCGGCTCTGGGGTAGAGTGCCGCCGTGATCGTCATTCAGGATACAGGTTGTCATGCCCACGTTCTCCCCTCGTCTCTTCTGGCTGCTGCCCCTGTGTGCCCTCGCCCTGTTGCTGGCCTGGCGCCCCCAAGCCAAGGCACCCGCCAGCGACTACATCACCGCCAGTGCCGAGACCCGGGATCTGGAGCAGCTCATCATGGCGGACGGCACCCTGAAGGCGCGCAAGCAGGTGAGCGTGGGCGCCCAGGTGTCGGGCCAGATCAAGAAACTGCACGTGACTCTGGGGCAGGAGGTCAAACAGGGGGAGCTGCTGGTCGAGATAGACGATCTGCCCCAGCAGAACGCCCTCAAGGATGCCCTGGCCCAGCGCGACAACCTCCAGGCCCAGCTGGATTCCAAAGAGGCCACCCTTCGCAATGCCCGCCTCGCATACCAGCGCCAGCGGCAGATCGTCGCAAGAGGTCTTGGCAGCACGGCCGACCATGACAGCGCCAAGGCGACCCTGGACGAGACCCTGGCCGATATCCGGGCCCTCAACGCCCAGCGGGTGCAGGCCGAGATCGCGGTGGACACAGCCCGGGTCAACCTGGGGTATACCCGGATCCTGGCCCCCCTCTCCGGTACCGTGGTGGCCATGCCGGTGGAGGAGGGGCAGACCCTCAACGCCAGCCAGAGCACCCCTACCCTGCTCAAGATTGCCCAGCTCGACACCATGACGGTGGAGGCCAGGATCTCCGAGGCCGACGTCATCAACGTCCGGGTCGGCATGCCGGTCTATTTCACCATTCTTGGCAACAGCCAGCGCCGCTTCGAGGGATCCCTGCGGGCCATCGAGCCCGCCCCCGACACCATCAATGACGACGACACCACCAGCAGCAGCGACAGCAGCGCCATCTATTATCACGGCCTGTTCGAGGTGCCCAACCAGGATGGTCAGCTCAGGATCAGCATGACGGCCCAGGTCTATCTGGTGGTCGCCCGGCTCAAAGATGCGCTGGTGATCCCGGCCATCGCCCTGCAGGGGGATCAGGTCAGGGTGATCGACGACGGAGGCCGGATCAGCCTGCGCCGGGTCAAGGTCGGCCTGAACAACAAGGTGGATGCCCAGATCCTGTCGGGCCTGAGCGCCGGTGAGCGGGTCATCGTCAGCGAAGTGAGCGCAGGCCAGAGCAACGCCGCCGGGGGGATGCCGCCCCCCATGGGGATGTGACCATGGGCGCCTTGTTGCAACTGCGGGGCATCCGCCGCCACTTCAAAGAGGGTGAACGCACCGTCACCGTGCTCGATGGCATCGATCTGGCGATCGCCCGTGGAGAGATGGTGGCCATCGTCGGCGCTTCGGGCTCCGGCAAATCCACCCTGATGAACCTGCTGGGCTGCCTGGATCAGCCGAGCGAGGGGGCCTATCTGGTGGCCGGGCGCGATACTGCCACCCTCAGCCGGGACGAGCTCGCCGCCCTGCGCCGGGAGCACTTCGGCTTCATTTTCCAGCGTTATCACCTGCTGGCGGATCTCGATGCCCGCACCAATGTGGAGGTGCCCGCCCTCTACGCAGGTCTGGATCCGGCCGAGCGACGCCAGCGGGCCGAGGCCCTGCTGACCCGCTTCGGCCTCGCCAGCCGGCTCGAACACAAGCCAAGCCAGCTCTCCGGCGGCCAGCAGCAGCGGGTCAGCATCGCCCGGGCCCTCATCAACGGCGGCGAGGTGATCCTGGCCGACGAGCCGACCGGGGCCCTCGACAGCCAGAGCGGCGCCGAGGTGATGGCGAGCCTTCAAGCTCTGCATCGCCAGGGCCACACCCTGGTGATCGTCACCCACGACATGGACATCGCCCGCCACGCCGAGCGGATCATCGAACTGAAAGATGGCCGGGTGATCGCCGATCGCCGCACGCGCGAGCCACAGACCCTTCCCCAGGCGACCCAGGCCGCCACCAAGACGTCCGCCAGGGGGAAGACCCCGCGGATGGCGGGGCTCGGGAATGCCCTGCAGATGGCCCTCAAGGCCATGGTTGCCCAGCGTCTGCGCACCTTTCTCACCATGCTCGGCATCATCATAGGTATCGCCTCGGTGGTGACCGTGGTGGCCCTCGGCCAGGGCTCCCGGGAGCGGGTGCTGGAGAACATCAACGCCATGGGCACCAGCACCCTGGAGGTGTTCCCCGGCCGCGGCTTCGGGGACATGCGCTCCGCTACCATACAGACGTTGCGGATCGGGGACGCCGAGGCCATCGCCCGGCTGGACTACGTGCACAGCGTCACCCCCAGCCTCAGCACCAGCGCCACCCTGCGCCTTGGCAGCACCGCCGTCTCCGGCACCATCAACGGCGTCGGCGCCCAGTTCTTCCAGGTCAGGGGCTATCGCCTGGCCCAGGGCATGGGCTTTGATCGCCAGAGCGAGGAGAGCCTGGCCCAGGAGGTGGTGATCGACGAGCACGCCCGGGACAAGCTGTTCGCCCCGACCCAGTCTCCCCTGGGCCAGGTGATCCTGCTGGGGGATCTGCCCTGCCGGGTGATCGGGGTCGCCATCAAGAACCAGAGCGGCTTTGGCAGCGACGAGACCCTCAACGTCTGGATCCCTCATACCACCGCCATGAGCCGCCTGCTGGGGCAGAGCCATCTGCGCAGCATCAGCGTGCGGGTACGGGACGAGGTGAGCCTGGACGCCGCCCAGGATGGCATCAGCCGCCTGCTCACCCTGCGCCACGGCAGCCAGGACTTCTTCCTGCTCAACACCGACAGTATCCGCCAGACCATCAGCCAGACCAGCGCCACCCTGACCACGCTGATCGCCCTCATCGCTCTCATTTCCCTGATCGTCGGGGGCATAGGGGTGATGAACATCATGCTGGTCTCGGTCACCGAGCGCACCCGGGAGATAGGGGTGCGGATGGCGGTCGGCGCCCGGACCCGGGATATCCAGCAGCAGTTCCTCATTGAAGCCGTGCTGATCTGCCTGCTGGGGGGCGTGCTCGGCATCGCCCTCTCCCTGGTGCTGGGCCAACTGTTCGACTACGTCAGCAGCGGCGTCCGGATGAGCTACTCCCTTGCCGCCATGGGGGTGGCCTGCCTTTGCGCCAGCCTGATCGGGGTAATATTCGGCTTCGCCCCGGCCCGCCGGGCCGCCAGGCTGGATCCCATCCACGCACTGGAGCGCGAATAGCCCGCATTGACGCCGGGGTGACGCCACTCACCCCGACACCGGATCAGGGGCCGATGCCCGGCCCCGCCACCAAGCCTGAACGCCCGCACTTCTTCCCTGAATGCGCGGGTTCTTTGACCGGGTCCCGTACCCGGTCTTTTTTTGTCTCCCGCCCGCCACACCCACAAAAAAAGCCGCCCGAAGGCGGCTTTTGTCATCACGGGCCAGTCGGTTACCCCGGGCCATCAGGCGCCGATGATGCCGCCATCGTCCCGGGTGATCCGCAACACAGCGGAGCGGGGAATGGCGGTGCCGCCGTCCGGGAAATGGGAGGGCGCCCCCTCCTCACCCGGGTGCTGCACCCCGACGAACAGGGTGCGCCAGTCTGGCGTGAAGGTGAGGCCCGTTATTTCGCAGGCCACGGGGCCGGTCAGGAAGCGGCGCACCTCGCCGCTCGCGGGATCGGCGCACAGCATCTGGTTGTTGCCCATGCCGGCAAACTGCTTCTCGTTGGAGTAGTCGCCGTCGGTCTGGATCCAGAGCCGCCCCGCCTCGTCGAAGCCGATGCCGTCCGGGCTGTTGAACATGTTGTCCGGATGGATGTTGGCACTGCCCGCCATCAGCCCTTCCTTATGCACGCCGGGGTTGCCCGCCAGCAGGAAGAGATCCCACTCGAAGCTGTCGCTCCCGTGATCGTCCCCCATCGGGCGCCAGCGAATAATCTGGCCATAGGGGTTCTCGGCCCTGGGGTTGGCGCCATCGAGAGGTTGGTTCTCCTTGAGGCCGCGGTTCTTGTTGTTGGTCAGGGTGCAGTAGACCTCGGCCCTGTGGGGATGCACGGCCACCCACTCGGGCCTGTCCATGGTGGTGGCGCCGAGCCGGGTCGCCGCCTCCCGGGCGAAGATGAGCACCTCCCCCTGATCGGCGAAGCCGTTCTCCCGGGTCAGGCCGTGCTGGCCGTGTACCAGGGGCAGCCACTGGCCAGTGCCCTTGAGCTCCCCCTCCCTCGCCTCGAAGCGAGCCACATAGAGGGTGCCCTCGTCCAGCAGATCCCGGTTCGCAGGATCGTTGCCCGGCGCCACCTTGTTCTTCGAGACAAAGCGGTAGATGTGTTCCCCCCGCTCGTCGTCGCCGAGGTAGACCACGGCGCGGCCATCCTGGTTGACGGTGAAGGCCGCATTCTCATGCTTGAAGCGGCCAAGGGCGGTACGCTTCTTCGGGGTGGAGGCGGGATCGCGGGGATCGATTTCCACCACCCAGCCGAAGCGGTGCGGCTCCTGGGGATGCTTCGCGAGATCGAAGCGCTCGTCGAATCTGTGCCAGCCAAAGCCCGCATCCTCGGCGGCCAAGCCGTAGCGGGCGGCGCGCTGGTCCAGCTCCGGCTTGCCCTCGCTGCCGAAGTAGCCGTTGAAGTTCTCCTCGCAGGTGAGGTAGGTGCCCCAGGGGGTCTGGCCATTGGCGCAGTTGTTGAAGGTGCCAAGGGCGGTGCGCCCCTCGGGATCGGCCTGGGTCTTGAGCAGGGCATGGCCCGCCGCCGGGCCGCTCAATGTCATGGGGGTCGTGGCGGTGATGCGGCGGTTGAGGGCCCCCCTGGGGTTGGCCTGCCACTTGCCATCGATGCGCACCAGCTCCACCAGGGAAACCCCGTGGGCCGCCTGAGCCTTGGCGACAGCCTCTGCACTTAGGGTCTTGCCACCATCTTCAAACAGGTATTCGTAGTTGGTGTATTCGTTGTTGACGGCGAGCAGGGCGCGATCCGGCCCCAGGGAGAAGAAGCTCATGCCGTCGTTGTTGTCGCCAAACTGGCGGGCCTGGGCCTTGGCATCATTGCCCTGGGCAAAGGCGGGGGCATCGGGGAAGAGGGCATCTCCCCAGGCGATCAGCACCTCGGCCTTGTAGCCGGGCGGCACCACTATGGTGTCGGCCACCGAGGCGGGCACGGCCTGGAAGCCAAGCAGCGGCCGGGTGGCGGCAGCCACGGCCTGGGCCACGGGGCTCGCGGCAAAGAAGGCCACCATGCTGGCGGCGCCCACCCCTTTGAGGAAGCCACGGCGGCTGAGACCCGCCTCGATGAGGCGGTTGAATGCCGGCTCCTGCTCGCGGGGGTGGTTGGCACTGTCTTTCTCGTCAAAACGGCTCATCGGCTTTTCCTTGTTATCTCGGCGCAATCATTGCGTCATCACGGCGTCCGGCCACAGCATGGCAGCGCTTTATTAAACGAGGATGACAAATGATGAGATAACCGGCTGGCCCGGCAAGACGCCATCGCCAACGACAAGGGGCGGTGGACACCAGTCCCACCGCCCCAAGAGACACATCGCCGACAGAAGCTCTCCCCTCTATCTAGCCGCACGTCTTCAGACTGCTATGCCCGTTTGTACCGGATAGCGCCCGATGGCAGCGTCTAGTTGCACTTCTTCAGACTGCTATGCCCGTTTGTACCGGGTAGCACCCGCTGGCAACGTCTAGTTGCACTTCTTCAGACTGATATGCCAGTTGGCGCCGGATTGCACCTGATGTTTGGCGGCGAAGCTGTCCATGTTCAGCGCCACCGACACCTGCAACAGGCTGTTGAGGTAGACCAGGGGCTGGCCCTCCGGCACATCGCCAAAGCTGCTGACGTAGGGGGCCTTGCCCTCGTATTTCAGCGCATCCCCTTCGCTGATCCTGATGCAGGCGTTGTCCCCCTTGTGGATACCCGCCTTGGTCAGCAGGCTGTCGTCGATATTGGTCCAGACGTTGCCGTACTGCACGTCCAGGATCGGAATGGTGCCCTTCAGGGTACCGTCTTGCTCGGCCACCGCGGGCTGATAGGGGATGGTCACCACCTCGGCGGGCAGCAGAGGCCCCACCTGCTCGAAGCTGATGGCACCGGAGGCGAGGCGCGCGCCGGTGTAGGCGTAGACGTCGCGGCCGTGGAAGGTGTAGGACTTCTCGGAGCCCTTGAGGCGGTTGGTTTTCTCGTCTATCTGGCGCACCGCCTTGATGCCGAAGTGCTCCGCCACCAGGGTCAGGGTGCCGTTGTCCGGGCTGACGATGTAGTGGCCGCTCCTGGTCTTGAGTACCACCGACTTTCGTTCGGTGCCGACACCGGGGTCCACCACGCTGACGAAGACGGTGCCCGCGGGCCAGTATTGCAGGGTCTGATAGAGGCGGTAGGAGGCTTCCCAGATGTTGTAGGCCGGGATCTCGTGGGTCAGGTCATGGAGCGGCAGGGTGCGGTCCACCCCGAAGGCGACCCCCTTCATGGCCGAGACGGCGCCATCCTTGAGACCGAAGTCGGTCTGGAACACCAGGGCCTCGTTGGCAAGGGCACTCGCCCCCACCAGAGAAAGGGCGAGCACGAGGGCGCGGGGGACGATACGAATATCCATGTCAGGGCTCCTTTAAAGACGTTTGGACGTCCAGATTGCCACTCATGGCAATCTTTGCAACCCCTGATGCCCGAATGGGGGGCGAAATGACTCGCCAATCCGCCCCGTGCGGGTGTATCCATGGGGCATCCAACGCCAGGAGCACACCAGATGACCAGAGAGCATCACGAAACCATTTTGCTGAGCCTGGGCAATACCCGAAGCCAGGTCGCGCTCACCGCGGCCGATGGCTCCAGCCAGACATTTGCATTGACACTGGGGCTCGATGCCCTGACCCCGGGACCCTTTCGCCGGGATCCGCCGACGCCCCTGGAGCTTGAGCAAGCCATCATGGTGGTGGAGGATGTGCTGATGCCCCTCGCGGCACGGATCCCGCCCCACCCCGTGCTGCACCTGCAAAGCCCGGAGCCCCTGACCGAGGTGCTAGGCAACCGGGTGCAGAGCCGGGAAAACATTGAGCGGTTGTTCGGCCAGCTTGCCGCCATGGTGGAGGGGGATCCCCTGGCATCGGCCCAGTTGCCGAGGGAGAGGCGCATCGCCGCCGCCCTGCTGATCCTGCGGGAGTGGATGCACCACCTGGATGCCGGGAGCGTCGTCCTGGTCGATGGGTGATGCCCTGTCACACAGCGGGTTCGAAGCGCCGCCGTGACACCGCCCAGGCCAACCCCAGGCTTGTCAGGGTGCTGCCGACGAAGAGCAGATCCAGCGCGACGCCAAGACCGGCCCCGTCGCTCACCCAGCCCAGCAACACGGGTACCCAGTTCGCCACATAGGCGATCACATAGAAGAGGGAGAGCAGCCGCGCGTGGCTGGCCGGGGGCGCGATGCGATTGATCAGGGTTGCACTGCCCACGAACACGGCCCCCTGGGCATAGCCCGCCACCAGCAGCCCGAGTCCCGCCAGCCAGCTGGGCAGGCCGTGAACGGCCCCGGCAAAGAGCAGCACGCACAGCGCTAGGGCCAGCACGCCGCTTTGCAGGGTATGGCGGGCATCGAGGCGACGGGCCCAGAGCTGGCAAAGCCCGGAGAAGACCAGATAGGCCGCGACGAGATAGCCGAACAGCCCCAGATCCGTCATGCCCAGCATCTCGCTCACCACCTTGGGACCCATGGCCAGCAAGCTGGCCGCCACCGCCCAGGCGGTGAAGAGCGCCAGGGCGCAAAGGAAGAACCCGGCCCCCGTAGCCCTGAGCCCCTCTCCCAGGGATCCGCCACCCTGCCCGCTCGGGGCGGCCTCCGTCGCCCTCACCCCTTTGGGCCAGCTCAACACCAGCCCCACGATGGCGCAGGCCGCCATCCCCAGGATCAGCAGAAACGGCAGCGTGGTCGGGTAGAGATCCTGCTGCAGCGCCAGCCCGCTGAACACGGGGCCAAGGGCCAGCCCGGCGGTGAAAGACAATGTGGCGCTCAGCGCCGCCCGCTTGCCCCCATCCCTGGGGCCAAAACGCAGCAGCGCCACATTGGCGGCGCCGGTCAGGCTGCCCGTGCCAATCCCGGCCAGCAGCCGCGCCAGCAAAAGGGCCCAGAAGCTGTCGGCCAGGGAGAAGAGCAGGGCCCCGCCCCCGACCGCCACCAGGGCAGGCAGGATCAGGGTGCGCAGATCCGCCACGCGTCCCGCCAGGTTGCCCACCCCGAACAAGGCGATGAGCACGCCCCCCGCATAGCCGCCATAGATGAGGCTGAGGCCGAGATCGCTCAGAGCCAGCGCAGCCTGGTAATGGGGATAGAGCGGGGTAGGCACGCTGCTGTTGAGCAGGGCCGACATCAGGGCGAGGGAGAGAAACCAGCGCAGACGAGGATGGACAACCTGACCTGGCTCGCAAGCCGGGACGCTTGAGACAGACATGGACACTCCAGTGGCAGACAAATGAAACCGCAATCGGGAGCGACATCATAGCGATCCCGCCCACCCCGGACTGCGGCAGTTCTGCATCACGCCGACTCAATCCTGCATCACGTCGGGGTGGCGCGCGCCCTTGGCCGGGGCACCGGACCCGGTCTATCCCCTTGTGCTGCCATCCCCGCTGGCATCTAATATTGCGGCGCCAATCGGGCGTTCTGCTTGAGTGAGGAGCAAGCATGATCAACTGGGACGATGCCCGCTTCTTCCTGGCCCTGGCACGGCGGGGCAGCCTGCGGCAGGCCGGACTCGAGCTCGGGGTGGATCAGGCCACCGTCGGGCGACGGATCACCCTGCTCGAGCAGCAGCTGGGGGCCAAGCTGTTTATCCGCACCCCCAGACACTATCGCCCCAGCCCCCTGGGGGAAGCGCTGCTGCCCCAGGCCGAGGCCATGGCGCAGGCGGCCCTGGCCATGATGCGCACCGCGAGCCTGGGGGAGCAGGAAGGGGAGCTTTGCATCGCCACCACGGATACCCTGGCCCAGGGCTTCGTGCTGCCCGCGTTCACCCTGCTGCGCCAGCGCCACCCCGGCATCCGCCTCAAGTTGCTGACCGCCGTCAGCGTGAGCGACATCCCCAATCAGGAGGCGGATCTCGCCATTCGCAGCGTGCGCCCCGAGCAGGGAGATCTCGTGGTCAAACGGCTCGCCACCATCAAGATGGGGCTCTACGCCTCTCCCGACTACCTGGCCAGGCGGGGCACGCCCCGCTCGGGTCAGGCACTGCAAGAGCACGACCTGCTGCTCTTTCCCAGAGAGCTGGTGGCCCGTCACTGGCTGAGTCTGTGCGGCGAACCGCTCCACGAACCCAACGTGGTCCTGCAGAGCAATGCCCAGCTGGTGCTGATGGCCGCCGCCCGGCAGGGGCTCGGCATCGCCCTGCTCTCCACCTTCCTCGCCGAGGAGGATCCCGCCCTGGTGCGCCTGCTGCCTGACCAGCACGATCCCATCGACATCTGGATGGTGCTGCACCCGGATGTGCAAAAGACGGGCCGCATGCGCGCCCTGGTGGCAGCCCTGGAGGAGGTGTTCCAGCCCCTGCAACAGACCCAGCCCTCCGCTCTCCCCTGTCAAACGCACAGGGATTGAGCGGGTATGCCCCCCATACGGGGCACTTTCTTCGCAACGAACCATGTTAGAGTCCGCCGCTGTTTTTTCCTTTGATAACGGGGCCTTACATGAAGAAGTTTGTTGTTTCATCCAGTGTCATCCTGATGGCGGGCTTGCTGACAGCCTGTGCGAGCGAGTCGTCGCGCACCCTGGAGGTGCCCAAGGTTGCCTCCTATCAGAGCCACTATCAGGGCGCACGCAGCCCCATCGCCGTCGGCAAGTTCGACAACCGTTCCAGCTACATGCGTGGCATCTTCTCCGACGGCGTGGACCGGCTGGGCAACCAGGCGAAAACCGTGCTGATCACCCACCTGCAGCAGACCGGCCGCTTCAGCGTGCTGGATCGCGACAACATGGCGGAGATCCAGGCCGAAGCCGGGATCAAGCAACAGGCTCAGCAACTCAAGGGCGCCGACTACGTGGTCACCGGCGACGTCACCGAATTTGGTCGCAAGGAAGTCGGTGATCATCAGCTATTTGGCATCCTGGGTCGCGGCAAGTCACAGATCGCCTATGCCAAGGTCAACCTGAACATCGTCAACGTCACCACCTCGGAAGTGGTCTTCTCTTCCCAGGGTGCCGGGGAGTACGAACTCTCCAACCGCGAGATCGTCGGCTTCGGCGGCACCGCCAGCTACGACTCCACCCTGAACGGCAAGGTGCTGGATCTCGCCATCCGCGAGGCCGTCAACAATCTGGTGAACGGCATCGAGACCGGTGCCTGGCGCCCGGCTCAATGAGGAGAGACGAGATGACGCGGTTCCGTCCTTCCCTGCTGCTGGTCAGCGGCCTGCTGCTGAGCGCCTGCGCCCAGGGGCCGCAGACGCTTTACAACTGGGATCAATATCAGGGGGTGGTTTACCTGCACATGCAGGGTGACGACACCGGGGTCGAAGCGCAGATCGATGCGCTGGAGAAAAACCAGCAAGAAGCGAGCGCCAAGGGGCAGGCTGTGCCACCGGGCTTTCACGCTCACCTCGGCATGCTGTACGCCCAGCTCGGCAAGGATGCCCAGACTCGCGAGCAGTTCGAAACCGAGAAGCGCCTCTTCCCCGAATCGGCCCCCTTCATGAACTTCCTGATGTCCAACAAGAAGGGAGAGACCCAATGACCCTGCGCACCCTCCTTGCCCTCACGCTGGGCGCCCTCCTCCTGGGCGGCTGTGCACAGGGCCCCGGTTACGACTACAGCAACTTCAAGGAGAGCAGACCGACCTCCATTCTGGTGCTGCCACCGGTGAATCACTCGCCGGACATCAAGGCGGGCGCCAGCCTGCAATCCCAGATCACCTATCCGCTCGCCGAGTCCGGTTATTACGTGCTGCCGGTGGCGGTCACCAACGAGACGTTCCGGCAGAACGGCGTGACCGAGCCCGCCGACATCCAGGCGCTGCCCATCAAGAAGCTCCACGAGATCTACGGTGCCGATACCGCCCTCTACCTCGACATCAAAGAGTACGGTACCAGCTATCTGGTCATCTCCAGCGAGACAGTGGTCACCGCCAGTGCCCGCCTAGTGGATCTGCGCACCGGCAAGCTGCTTTGGGAAGGCAGTGCCAGCGCCAGCAGTGCCGAGCAGCAGGGCAATTCGGGGGGCGGCCTCATCGGCATGCTGGTGGTGGCGGTGGTCAATCAGATTGCCAACACCCTTACCGACAAGGGTCATGAAATCGCCGGTATCACCAGCGTCAGGCTGCTCAGTGCCGACATGCCCAACGGCATCCTCCATGGCCCCCGCTCGCCGAAATACCAGGCTCGCTAAGGCGCCCGTCACAGTCCACACAAGAGGGCGCCATGCCCTCTTGTTTCAGTCGCCACCCCTTTTCCCTGCCTAACATCGCATGACGCCTCATCGTCTATCTTTTTGATATTGTTGGCTCATTCTTGCGCATGCCGGGTGACGACCCACCAACTTCATCTGGTGATGCCCGGCAAAATCAGTTACAAGAATGGCCTCTGTCACCATGGACGAGTTCACTGCATGGCTGGATCACTGTTGCGTATCATCCCCCGTCAATGGCTCTACCGGTTTGGCTGGCTATGTCTGGCTCTGACAGGGCTCGGGCTGGTAGCCAACTACACCTACTTCGTCATCAGGCACGACATGGCGCTCATTACCGCCAAGCAAGCCAACCTGTTCGAGGTGTTCTATCAGCGGGCCCGCATCCTGGCGCCAGAGAAACTGGCTGACTTCATCGACAACAGCAGCATCAAGATGCCCATCTTCAGCGAGAACGGGGATGCGGCGGCCTATGCCTATGGCTATGATCTCCCCACCCTGAAGCGCCTGGCGGTCATTCCCGTGTTGCCCCCGGCCAACCAGATGCTCCTCGCCTACCTGTACGTCATCTCCAACCCCGAGGTCCTCAACCTCTACGCCTTCTATGACGATCGCCGCCTGCTTGGCATGGTCGCCAACAAGGGGATGCTGCCGAGCCAACTGCTCCCGGTCAACACCGACCTCAATGACATCGAGCCCTGGACCCACTTTTTCGGTTGCGCCTCCTTCGCCTCCACCCATGTCCCCTGCAGCACGGATGAAGCCTGGGTATCCGAGATCTACACCGACACCTTCACCGGACTGAATACCATCACCCTCTACTTCCCCTTCGTCTATTACGAGCCCGCCATCAAGGACTACCGCTATGGACTCAAGGGCATCGACATCGCCGTCGACCGGGCGTTCAAGGATGTGCTGCACCCCTTCGAGAGCCTCAATCCGACCCGGACCGTCCTCTCCTTCGAAGAGGTCGAGCCCTGCCGCCCGTTCCACCTCTGCCTGAGCACGCCGCTGATGCGCACCCAGGCAGGCAATGATCTCTACCTCAAGTGGTCATACAGTTACGGCGATTTCATCCGGTCCGTGCTCTACGGGGCGGCCTTCAAGCTCTATCTCATCATCCTGCTGCTGATCATGCTGACGGGGCGCAGCCTGGTTACCCGTCTGCGCATCCTGGCCCAGACCGACCATCTGACCCGGCTGCCACGCCGTGACATCCTCAATCAGGCGCTGCTGCGGGAGCACGACTACCTGATGATCCTCGACATCGACAACTTCAAGTCCGTCAACGACACCCATGGTCACGGGGTGGGTGACCTGGCGCTCGTCGCCTTCGCCAATCACCTCAAGACCAATATCCGCAAGGGCGATGTCGCCATTCGCTGGGGCGGGGAAGAGTTCATCGTGCTGTTCAAGGGGATGGACGATGACAAAATGATGCATCACTCCGCCGCCCGCCTGCTGGAGCGGCCATTGCGCATCCCCGAGCTGCCCGCCCCCATCACCTTCTCCGCCGGAGTAACCCGCATTCGCGATTACCTGACGGTGGCCGAGGCGGTGCAACTGGCCGACGACCTGCTCTATCACGTCAAGCAGCACGGCAAGCGCAATATCGCCTATTACCAGGGGCAGACCATCCGCCTTGTCCGCGATCCGGGTGACAATTCGGCCCCCTGAGCGGCCCGGCTTCTGCCGCTCCCCTGCTATCTGTTACCATCCCGCCCACGCTGATTGTTTCCGTCCCGGCCACGGGGCGGGATAACCCCATACTGGTGCCCTATGTCCATTGCCTCCTTCGCCGAACTGGCCCTCTCCCCCCGCTTGCAGCAAACCCTGACCGAGCTTGGCTACGCCGCCCCCACCCCGGTGCAGGCCAGCGCCATCCCCCTGATCCTCGCGGGGCGGGATCTGATGGCGGGCGCCCAGACCGGCACCGGCAAGACCGCCGCCTTCGTGCTGCCGCTGCTGGAGCAGTTGCTGCAACACCCGACGAGCGATGCCCCTCGCCCCATCCGCGCCCTGGTGCTGGTGCCGACCCGTGAGCTGGCGGTGCAGGTTGCCGAGAGCGTCACTCGCTACGCCAGGGGCACCACTCTCACCAGCACGCTGGTCTACGGCGGGGTGAGCATCGCCGCACAGGTGGAGGCGCTGAACGCCGGGGTGGATATCCTCATAGCCACCCCGGGCCGCCTGCTCGATCACCTGCGCCAGGGGGCGCTCACGCTGGCCGAACTGCGCCATCTGGTGTTTGACGAGGCGGACAGGATGCTCGACATGGGCTTTATGGACGAGATCCAGGCGCTGTTGAAGCAAATCCCGGCGGATCGCCAGACCCTGCTGTTCTCGGCCACCTGCGATGACAACCTGTTTGCCCTCTGCAAGGTACTGCTGCGCGACCCGGCGCTGGTGGAAGTGGCACCGCGCAACACCACGGCGGCCGAGGTGGAGCAGCGGGTCTATGCGGTGGACAGTGATCGCAAGGTGGCGCTGGTCCAACACATGCTGACCGTGAAAGGCTGGGCGCCGGCGCTGATCTTCAGCCGCACTCGCCAGGGGGCCGACAAGCTGGCCCAGCAGCTTGGCAAGGGGGGCATCAATGCGCTGGCCTTCCACGGGGATCTGTCACAGAGCGCACGGGAAAACGTGCTGCTGGCGTTTCGCGCCGGCACCTTGCAGGCGCTGGTGGCCACCGACGTGGCGGCTCGCGGCCTCGATATCAGCGATCTCAACCATGTGATCAATCTGGAGTTCCCCCATCAGCCCGAGGATTACGTCCACCGCATAGGGCGCACCGGCCGCGCCGGCAACAAGGGGCTCGCCATCACCTTGTTCAGCCCGGAAGACGCCCCCCTGCTGGAAAAAGTCGAAGCCGTGCTCGATACCCGCCTGCCCCAGCAGTGGTTCCCGGGCTTTGAGCCGGATCTCACCCGCTTCGACCCCGAGCCGCGCCGCGCCAGCAAGGGCGCCCAGAAGCAGAAGGCCAGAAAGCAGGCCCTCGCGGGCAACAAGGGCGGCAAGGGACGAAAATCCTGACACGACTGTTTGCTGGGACAGCCATGCGCCTGCCCCAGCATCACCACTCTCCAGACCCAGGCCTGTGGGGTGACGCCAACCGCTTTCCTGCCCCCCTGTTCTGCTCCGCGCCCCCCTGCTCAGTCCGCTTGCCCTGACCCGGCGACCCTTTGCCACAGCTTGCTACAAAAGAGGTAGTAGCGAGGCACACTTTCGCCACAAAGCGGGAGTGCAATGGGGGCATGACACAAGGAGGACCTCATGAAACCCGCATCTCTCGGCTGGACCCTGCCCCTGACCCTCACCCTCATCTGGCTCGCTGGCCTCACCCAGTGGCCCGCCGGTCTCTGGCCCTGGCGCCACGAGCTGCTGATCCTGACCGGTCTGATTGGCCTTGGCGCCATGACCCTCTCTTTGCTGCTCGCCCTGCGCCTGCCCAGGCTCGAAGCCTGGGCAGGCGGGCTGGATCGCATGTTGCACCTGCACCGCAGCAGCGCCCTCTGGGCCACCGGCACCTTGGTGGCCCACTGGCTGCTGGTGGAAGCCCCCAAGTGGGCTGTCGCCGCCGACTGGCTGACCCGGCCGGCGCGCCGCGGAGCTGGTGCTGGTGCTGGTGCTGGTGCTGGTGCTGGCAACGATGCCCTCTGGCACAGCCTCGGCAATACCCTGGGGGAATGGAGTTTCTATCTGCTGCTGGCCCTGGTGGTGGTAAGCCTGCTGGCGGTGGTGCGCTACGAGCGCTTCAAGGTGGTTCACCGGCTGGCCCCGGTCATCTATCTGATGGGCTGGCTGCACGGGCTCTGCCTGCTGCCGCGCATCGGCGCCCTGACCCCGGTCGGCCTGACCCTGCTCATCGGTGGCGGGCTGGGTGCTCTGGGGGCGCTCTACTCCCTGCTTGGCCGGGTGGGGCGGGACGCACGCCGCCAGGGAACGGTCAGCGCCCTCACCCCTCTGGACGAGCGCACCCTGGAGATCCGGGTTGGCCTCACCGCCCCCCTGCACGGCTATCGCCCGGGGCAGTTCGCCTTCTTCGACTTTGCCGGGCGCGGCGAGCCCCACCCCTACACCCTGGTCGATGTCTCGGCAGACTGCCGCACCCTGACCCTGGCGGTGCGCGCCCTCGGGGATCACACCCGCTGGCTGCACCGCCACCTCAAGGTGGGGAATGCTGTGATCGTGACCGGCCCCTATGGCGCCTTCGCCCTGCCGGATCCGGCCCCCGCGCTCTGGGTGGGCGCCGGTATCGGCATCACCCCCTTCGTCGCCTGGCTGGAGGCCCTGGTACGCCGTGGTGAACAACGCCCCGGCACCACCTTGCTGCAATGCGCTCCCAGCGCCGAGGCCGCCCCCTATCACGGTCGGCTGGCCGATCTGTGCCGCCGGGCCGGGGTCGACTACCGGCTGCATCTGGAGTCCGAGCGCGGCCGACTGGATCTCGCCGCCCTGGGCGAGCGCCAGCACACCCCGGTGTGGTTCTGCGGCCCCGAGCCCATGGCCCACACCCTGGATGCCCATCTGGCCACCCCGCTGCACCGGGAGCTGTTTCGCTTTCGCTGACGGGCCAACCGGCGCAGCCAGCCATCGGCTGCGCCGTTTTTCTCGGTGCGGGGCGCAGGCGGGCCGGCAAACAGCAAGATTGTCCAAGCGAGAGGCACACCCTTGGGGCTAGATTAGGGGGGCAGTCTGGTACAGGAGGGAAAGATGGCGCAGGACAACCAGTTCATATTCGCACACAGTCAGCACCTGGCGAGCCTGACTGCGCTGCGTGTCAACATGACGGAATTTCGCTACGACCGTCACGCCCACGAGGAGTACTCCTTCGGGGTCACTCTGGCCGGGCGGCAGAACTTCTTCTGCCACGGCGGAGCCCACTCCAGCCCGGCAGGCAGCGTCATCCAGTTCAATCCCGGGGATGTTCACGACGGCCATGCCGGGGACAACGCCAGCCTCGACTACACCATGCTCTACATTCCGCCCCACGAACTCACTCCGCTGTTTGCCGATGCCGCGGGCGAGCGGGCAATGGGGACCTACCGGTTGTTGCAGCCCCTGGTGCGCGATGAGGCGCTGAGCGCCTGCATCCTCGAGCTGGCCCAGGCGGTGCGCGGCCAGGCCGACAGCATAGAGCAGGAGTTTGCCCTCTATCGCCTCGCCACCCGGGTGATGCAGCAGGCGGGACGTTTTGAGCCCAATGGCCGGGTGAGCCGCATCGATCGCCTCCTGTTGCAGGCCAGGGACTTTATCCACGCCCACTTCCAGCAGGATATCTCCCTGGCCGACATCAGCGCGGCGGCCAACATCTCCAAGTACCACTTCCTGCGGCTGTTTCGCCAGCAGCTTGGCATCACCCCCCATCAATACGTGATCAACTGCCGCATCAATGCCGCCCGGCGCGCCCTGGCCGCCGGAGAGTCGGCGCAGGATCTGGTGTACCGCTACGGTTTCACCGATCTCAGTCACCTCAACCGTCGCTTCAAGCGCATCTATGGCATGACCCCCACCCAATACAGCGCCAGCCTGATCCGCTGAGCCCAAGGAACACCCCATGATTGAGCTTCTCGCCTATGCCATCGGCATCATGTATACCCCAGGCCCCGTCAACCTCATCGGCCTCAACGCAGGCCTGGGCGGCCGCACCCGTGCCTCCCTTGGCTTCTTCCTCGGGGTTGGCATCGCGATGTTCGTGCTCCTGCTGCTCTTTGGCTGGGCGGGCACCCGCCTGGTGCGGGAAGATACCCTGATCTATGTCAGCCTGGTGGGGTGCCTCTATATCGCCTACCTCGCCATCAAGATCGCCAGCGACAGCGGCGAGCTCGGTGCCAACGAGGCGCCTGCCCGCCCTCTGGGGGTGCGCAGCGGCTTCGTCATCCAGCTGCTCAACCCCAAGGCGATGATCGCCACCCTGCCCATCACCAGCATTCAGTTCCCGGCGGCCCAGATCCACGGCTGGAGCCTGCTGCCCTGGTCCCTGCTGCTCGGCCTGCTGGCCGCCGGTGCCCCCGGCAGCTACTCGATGGCGGGCAGCCTCATCGGACGTCATCTTCAACATCCTCGCTGGTTCAGGTACTTCAACCTGCTGATGGCCGCCCTGCTGCTCTACAGCGCCATCGCCCTGGCCTACCAGCATGTCTACCTGCCGCTGGCCGGCTGAACCGGCGAAGCGCCCCATCAAGAACCCCGGTGACACACCCACCTATGCCGGGGTGTCGCCTTCGCCGAGCAGACACAGGCCCGGCACTGCTCCACCGGCCTTGCCCGGGTCATTTTCGCCATGAGCCGGCTATCCTCACGGGGTCTTGTGCCCGATGTGGAGCTCCCCATGGTTCGCTTCGGTACCAGAGGCAGACCCCTTCCCTCATCGGCGTCAACGCAGCAATACGATTTCATGACCAAAACCCTCATTCGGGTATTGATGCATACGGAATGAATAAGCATCATCTTGCGGCCCCTGGTCATGGATAAGAATGTTGTATGTCCTTTGATAAAAAGCACGGTGAGTTCATCTTCAATGTGCAGGAACACCTGGTCACCTGCGAGCTGATCGGCCCTTTCAATGAAGAGGGTATGCTGGCGTGGATTGCACAGATAAAGTCCGTGGTGAACAGCCTGGACGGTAAGCGTTTCTGCGCCCTGGTGGACCATCGTCAGCATCAGGGGGTAGTGCTATCCGCCCTGCCCCATCTGCAGGAGACCTATCAGTGGCTGACCCAGAAGAATCTGGTGGCCATCGCCTCCCTCTATTCGGCCAAGGTGCTCCATCACATCGCCCTCTCCTGCCTCTCCCTCACCCACCCGGACCATATCCGGGCATTCAACGACCCCCAAGAGGCCATCGCCTGGCTGGATGCGCAATATCGGGCGCGGTAGGCCACCCGGCCTGGCATGAGGCTCACTATGTCGCGCACTAGCCAATCCGGCCTGTGTTGATGCGCACTGTGCCGTGACATCACCGGCCCGGTCTGGTTAAAAAGGCCGGTATCAACTCCCTCAGGTGCCACGCCCGGCAACAACCGATGGCAGAGCCTCCAGGGGCTGGAAATGGGCCCCCGTCGGGAGTACCGCCTTGGCGACTGTCTGCCCCGGCAGGGCGCCATCCGTGCCAAGGGGCATCTGCGCCGCCCGCACGCTGCCGCCCCAGAAACTCGCCACCAGTATCAAGGCCCCGGCCAACCCGTATTTGATCCACGATGTCATCCTCTTGCTCCCCTCTTTTTGGCCCTCGCCACTCTGTGGCAAGCAGACCCATTTATCAGTGGGCAGAAGATAGAAGGGATTTGTGAGGGAAAAATGAGGCCGTGTGAAGCCAGGGTGAAGATGGTGAAAATAGGCTCTTCTCTCCATGTTTGTATGAAGAGCAATCTGCAGGCATCTTTCTCACCGTATCTTTATTCGGACTGAAAAAGTGGAAATCAATATCCCGACAAAGCCGCTCATCGGAACAAAATACCGCCCCACCCTCTCTAGATAATACAAGATCACAAAAAATCATAACAACGCAGCACTTTAATTTTAAAAAAACAAAAAGTTGACCCAAACGAGCCACTGCAATAATGTTGTGAACACTAATCCACATCTCTACCTGTATTTTTACAACTAGTTATCAATACCCATTTATCAAAGGTGGTTTATGTCTTTTTTAACACCCGCAGAAAATTTACCACTTCTTAGATTTAATGACCTAGTAATCAGAACCGCTACGTTAGATGATATGAACAGTATCTATACAATGGGTTATGATGCTTGGGGAGATGGTTTAGAACTCAACAAGTATTTGTTTTCCTGTAATAATTCTGAAAAATATAAAAAAGGAACCTGGTATATTCTTGAAGAACGCAATTGCATTTTAAGTTCTATTATATGTTATTCACTACCTTCCATTTATGACATTTCAACCATAGGTATAGGGTCTCTATCTACAGTTTCTGATAAAAGGCGAAATGGCTTTGCCAGAATACTATTAGACGCAGTAAAAAAAGAGTATCGCAACCAATTTAAAACAAGAGTATTTATTCTTTATTCCGATATTAACCCTGACTACTACAAGATATCAGGATTCGAACCTTTACCAGATTTTCTTCAAAAGAAAAAAGATACTACATGTATGGTTAATTGTAATGACATCGACATGGAAACAATAATTAAAAACTTTAGAAAAAACGCTCCATTATATTTCTAGCCCCCACTATTTTGTAGAGTTGTACCATAACTAACATAAGGAAATGAAAAATTAGTCCGCATACCGCCACGCAGCAAATCATGGCAAAACCGGCAGCATGCTTTGGATGTCAGTGGCTTCTCGGCCACTACCTGTACGCGATCGTCCGAATACGCTTCGCTATTCGAACCTACAGCACAGATAGCGGCCCCTCACCCTGGCCCTCTCCCGAAGGAGAGGGGATGGTCCGTGCCAATTCGAAGCCCGGTTGCCAGACCAAATCAGAGGCGCATATTTGCTCCCTTCTACCCTCGCGGGAGAAGGGTCGGGGATGAGGGGAGGTAACAATATGCCCCATCATGTAGGGTCGATTAGCGCAGCGTAATCGTCCGCATAGCGCCGCGCACCGAGTCATGGCAAGACAGGCAGGAAACCCTGGATATCAGCAACCGCTCGGCGATTCCTTATCGCGATCGTCCGAATACGCTTCAGTAGCCCTATGTGAAGTTAAGATCGAATGGTTTTGGAAACATCTACTCAACCCCTTCATCCCTTGCAGAAGCAGGATTGGAGATGTAAATTACATTACATATTTAAATATGGAATGCATGCAGCATATTTTTCGAAAAGTACCGAATACCATTTACTATTCGTAATAATAACGAAGTCACAGGAAGAAAAATGAAAGTAAAGGAAATAACAAATGTATCAGAATACGTAGATTATATCGAGTCACTTAAAAATAATAAATCTTTATGGTTTAGAGGGGTATCTAGCGAGACTCACAAGCCATTACCAGGGTTAGTTTGGAGAAATATCCAACATCAAGAGTCCAGTCTAGAACATGCTTTTTTAATTTCTTACAAATCATATTTAAATTCAGGAAGTTTGAACTCATGGGAAATTTTTGCTCTGATGCAACATCATGGCTTACCCACCCGACTACTTGATTGGTCAGAATCAGCACTAGTGGCGCTTTACTTTGCACTATCTTCAGAACCAAGAAGAAATGGAGATCGCGCTGTTTGGGTTATGAACCCTTATCAGTTAAATTTGAAGTCTTTAGGATTAGCCGCCCTTTACTGTCCTGCTGTAATCAATAATCGTGTAATAAACACTCCATCTCAAGGATTAATAGATCTGGATGGTTATCTAGGCCCCAACCTCAAGAATAACCTCACTAATATACCTAGAATGCCAGTTGCAATAAATACAACTCAAAGTATTAGGCGAGTTAGTACTCAAAAAGGCTGCTTTACAGTTCATGGTAGTTCATCAAATAGCATAGACCAATATTTTGGCCCACAAGATGAATTCTATAAAATTAGAGTCAACATAAAGAATGATGAACACAGACTATTGATGCTAAATACCATAAGTGCGTTAGGGATTGATGAGGAATTTATTTTTCAAGATTTAGATGCACTTTGTAACAAAGTTAAAAGGCTATGCGAAGTCCATTATTAAACACTAATGAAGACTACACTAACCACTTTCTACAATATGTTTTCTAAGTAATTAAATGGCAACTTCCCCTACTCAGCAGAATTTCACTAACGATATACCGTTTGCAGTATGTGGTTGAAAGAACACGATCAAAATACGCTATGTATCGCACTACATCCAGAAAAAGGTAGGCAATGTGCTTCTTCGTGATAAGTACACTCACATGAGAGTCTACCCGCAGAGAAAAACCCACCCGCATTGCGAGTGGGTTCTTTTTTTATTATCACCAGACCAATTCGGGATATTTACCCCAACGGCGGCGTTCGTGGCGGCACCTGGCGCTTGCTGCCGGTGGACTCGAAGGCCGAGGCAAAGCGCAGCAGGTTGTTGTCGTCATAGGCGCGGCCGGCGAAGGTCAGGCCCACCGGCATGCCGATATCGGCCATCACCCCCATGGGGACGGTGACGGTCGGCACGCCGAGGTGGCGAATGGCGAGGTTGCCGTTGGCGACCCAGATGCCGTTGCTCCAGGCGATGTCGGCGGAGGCCGGATTCACGTCCGCGTCAGCCGGGCCCACATCGGCGACGGTCGGGAACAGCACGGCGTCGAGCTTGAGCCCGTCCATCCAGTCCTCCAAGTCCAGCTTGCGGGTCTGCTCCAGACCACGCAGGCCGTCCGGCACAGAGGCAATCTCGTCGAAACGCTTGAGACCGCGCTTGGCCATCTTGACGTACTCGTCCATGCCCGCCGCCAGATCCCCTTCGCGGTTCGGCAAGGTGCCCGGATCGTGGGGGAAGATCTTCGGCCCATCGACATCGGCCAGCTTGTTGAGCTTGGGATCGCCGTTGGCACGCAGGAAGTCGTCGAACGCCCAGCCGGAGAGCTCCCACAGCTCGTCGTTGAGAAACTCCGGGCTCACGATGCCGCGATTGAACACGGTCGGCGCGCCGGGTCGGTCCCCTTCGCAGTTGGAGACCAGCGGGAAGTCCACTTCGATGACTTCTGCGCCAGCGGCTTCCAGCGCCTTGCGCGCCTCTTCCCAGAGGGCGATCACGGTCTCGCGGGTATGGATGCGCTGACCGGTCGGGCCGCCGATGCCGGGGTGCTCGCTGGTGCCGGCCAGCTCATCCTTGTTGATAAACATGCGCGGCACGCCGAGGCGCTTGCCCTTGAGGGCATCGGCCTTGGCAGCCAGTTCCAGATAGGAAGCCGGACGCACCTCGGAAGCCTTGGGGATCTTGACCCAGGGCTGCAGGCGCCAGAGATCGCCGCGAGTGTCGGCATCGTCGGCGACCACCACATCCAGCACTTCCAGCAGATCGGCCATGGTGCGGGCATAGGGCACGACGACGTCCATGGTCGGGGTCAGGGGCCAGTTGCCGCGCACCGAAATCACGCCACGGGACGGGGTGTAGGCACACAGGCCGTTGTTGGAGGCAGGACCCCGGCCGCTCGACCAGGTCTCTTCCGCCAGACCGAAGGCGGAAAAGCTGGCGGCGGTGGCAGTACCGGCGCCGTTGGAGGAGCCGGAGGCAAAGGGCGCAGTCAGGTAGTCGGCGTTGTAGGGGCTCTCGGCGCGGCCATAGACGCCGCGCTGCATGCCGCCATTGGCCATCGGCGGCATATTGGTCTTGCCAAGGCAGATGGCACCGGCGGCGCGCAGGCGCTCAACGGTAAAGGCATCGCGCTGGGCCACCAGATCCTTGAAGGCCGGGCTACCGGAGGCGGCGGTCAGCCCCTTGACCAGATAGCTGTCTTTGGCGGTGTAGGGGATGCCGTCGAGCGGCCCCAGGGTTTCCCCACGGGCGCGGCGGGCATCGGACGCTTGCGCCTCTTTCAGGGCATCGGGGTTGGGCACCACGACGGCATTGAGGCGGGTTGGTGTCTCGGGGCCGTCATAGGCGGCGATCCGGGCCTGATAGGCCTCGACCAGTTCGACCGCGGTGGTGCGGCCTGATTCGAGCGCAGCACGCAGCTCGGCAATGGAAACCTCGGTCACTTCGATCATGGGGATCTCCTGTAAAAGGGTGACTGTTTGTCATGATGATCGCCGCATCGGCGCCTGCGACCATCACATTATCAAGAGATAAAACCCCACGGCGTGGGGTTTTGAATACTAACTAGAACCGGTTTACGACCCGTCGCGAGAGGCCGTCAGCAAGGTGAAGAGCAGCGCAGGAACCGGAGCGTATAAACATACGTGAGCCCTCGGTTTCACATAAGCGAGCAGCGCATGAGCCTTGATCACGGTCTCGCAGCAGGATCGTCATCCGGTTCTTATTTGCCGGAGGGGATCTGCTGAGTGATGCAGTGGATATTGCCACCCCCCAGCAGGATCTCCCGGGCCGGTACGCCGACGACCATATGCTCCGGGAAGATCTCTTCCAGAATGCGCTGGGCTTCGCCGTCGGTGGCGGCATCCAGCAGCGGATAGACGATGCGATCGTTGGTGATGAGGAAGTTCACGTAGGAACCGGCCAGACGGCCTTCTGCCTCGCGCGGCACACCGCTGCCGCTCTCGACACCGGCAGACTCCTCTTCAGTGCAGAAGAGCGGGCCCGGCTGGGGCAGCTTCCACACTTTCAGCTTGCGACCCTTGGCATCGACCGCCGCTTCCAGCACCTGGAGGGCGGCCAGGGAGCGGGCGTACTGGGGATCGTTCTCGTCGTCGGTCCAGTGCAGGGCCACTTCACCCGGACGCACGAAGCAGCACATGTTGTCGATGTGGCCGTCTGTTTCATCCATGTAGACGCCTTCGTCCAGCCAGATAAAGCTGGTGACGCCCAGATAGTCGCGCAGGTGAGCTTCGATCTGCGCTTTGGTCAGGTGCGGGTTGCGGTTTTCGTTGAGCAGGCACTCGGCGGTGGTCAGGCAGGTGCCTTCGCCGTCGACGTGGATGGAGCCCCCTTCCAGAATGAGCGGCGCGTCGTAACGATCCATGCCGTGCTGTTCCAGCATCCGGGCAGCGACCTCTTCATCCTGGTTCCACGGGTAGTAGAGACCCCCCTTGTGGCCGCCCCAGGCGTTGAAGCCCCAATCCACCCCGCGGCACTCGCCGGCGGCGTTGGTGACCACTGTGGGGCCGCTGTCGCGGGCCCAGCAGTCATCGCTGGCCATCTCGACCAGGGTGACGTGGGCAGGCATGATGGCGCGGGCCTGCTCCATAAACTGGGCCGGCACCCCCATAAAGACCGGGGTGGCCTGCCCGATGGCATCGGCCACCTTGGCGAAGGTGGCCTGCGCGAAGCGACCGGCTTCCCGCCAGTTGTCCGGGCGGAACGGCCAGATCATCCAGACGGCCTGCTGGTGTGCCCACTCGGCGGGCATGGTGAAGCCGTCGGCGGCCGGCGTGGTGTTCATGGTCTTGATGCTCATCGCAAGGCTCCTTGCATGGATTGAGGCCCCCGATTTGCCTGGGAACCCTGAAAAAAATAAGAGTGGGTCGCAGTGTAAGAAGTTGCGCGCCCATCCATCAAATGAATAGGATTAATTGTCCCATAAACACGGCGAATAATCCCCCCATGAAACTGCACCAACTCGACCTCAATCTGCTGCTCGCCTTTGACGCCCTCATGACGCAAGGGAGCGTGACCCGCGCCGCCGAATCGCTCTTTATCAGCCAGCCCGCCATGAGCCACTCCCTCGGCCGGTTGCGGGCCTTTCTCGGCGACCCGCTGCTGGTGCGCACGCCCCAGGGGATGTTGCCGACTCCCCGGGCCCAGCGCCTGCATCTGGGGGTGCAGCAGGCGCTGCGGCTGCTGGAGCAGCAACTCTGGGAGGAGGACGAGTTCGCGCCGCGTCAGTCGAAGCGCCGCTTCGTGCTCTGCACCACGGATTACGTGGAGTGCGTGCTGATCCCGCCCCTTATCCAGCGCCTCAGGAAGCTGGCCCCCGGCGTCACCATCGAAATCCGCATCCTGCGCGATACCCTGCCCGAAGCCGAGCTGGCGAGCGGCGAGATAGATCTCGTGCTGGGGTTTGACGAGTACATGCAGGTGCCGGGGTATCTGGGCAAGGAGACCTGGCTCACCGAACCCCTGGCCGGGCTGGTGCGCGCCACCCTGGAGCTGGAGGAGGAGCGCATCACCCTCGACCAGCTAATCGAGATGCCCCATGTGTTCCACTCGCCGCTCGGCACCTCGGAGGCGAGCCTCGACCGCTATTTGCTGAGCCTGGGCCATAGCCGCACCATCTCGGTCAACAGCCAGAGCTATATGTCCGCCGCCGCCATCGTGAGCCAGAGCGACCACCTCTTGGTACTGCCCAGCATGGTGGCCGAGCTGCTCGCCAGCCACTGGCCGCTGAAAAGCCTGCCCCTGCCCGACGACGTGCCGGACTATCACCTCAACTGCGTCTGGCACCCGGTCCACGCCCAGCAACCGGCCTTGATCTGGTTGAAGGCATTGATGAAGGATCTGGTCAGCCCCGCGTAAACCCGCAGCGTCTGGCATACCAAAGCAGCATGCGCAGCAGCCGGCCCAGGTGTGGCTCAAGCATCTGATGAAAGAGCTGGTGACTCCTGAATAACCCGACGGCGTGTGACTCCCCCCTCATCCCCAACCCTTCTCCCGCAAGGGGAGAAGGGAGCGGATCTGCGCCACTGGCAGCATCGCAAACAACCTGTCTGCTAGGGCGGAATACATCCCACCAGCACATCGACCTGTCGATTCATCAGTTCAATGTCACACCACAATGGCCCCGAGATGACCAACAAGATGACAACTGTCACTCGATCTGTCCCCTCTCCCTCTGGGAGAGGGCCAGGGTGAGGGGAAGCAACCCACTCAGTCACCAGACCGGGGAATGGCTATATCTAATAGGGTCAAACAGCTCTGGATAGGCACCATGAGAACCCATCCGTTTGCCAAGCGCATGAGGCGAGAAGCCACCCTTGCCGAACAGAAGCTGTGGCTGCAATTGCGCGACCGCCGTCTGGCCGGGGTGAAATTCCGTCGCCAGATGCCCATCGGGCCCTACGATGCCCATCGGGCCCTACATTGTCGATTTCATCTCTCTTGAGCAGAGGTTGATCATCGAGGTAGACGGGTCACAGCACAACGAACCGGCCGGGTGGCAACATGATGGCGCAAGAACGGCCTACCTCAATCAGCAGGGCTTTCGGGTGATCCGGGTGTGGAATAACGATGTATTGAGTCGGATGGATGTCGTACTGGCCCATATTTGGCTCTCATTGCGCTGAGCAGAGCCCTCCCCCCTCATCCCCAACCCTTCTCCCGCAAGGGGAGAAGGGAGCAAACAACCCGGTGGCGTGTGGCATCCCCAGAAACAACCATGACTCCCGCAAGGGGAGAAGGGAACAAACAACCAAGCGGCGTGCGACCTCCCCCAGAAACAACCATGGCTCCCGCAAGGGGAGAAGGGGGCAAAACCCCTGCTGCGAGGGGCATTCCCAACAACAACAAAGGCTCCCGCGGGAGCCTTTGTTGTTTCCATCCTCGCCATCACGCCCGCAGGGCGCTCATCATCCGGGCGACGACACCGGCCAGCAGAGGGCGGTCGGGGTGACACTGGGCGAAGGTGACCAGTCCCTGGATATGGACCTGCAAGAAGGCGGTCAGGGTGGGGATGTCCCCCTCTTTTGCCAGCTCCCCCTGCGCCTTTGCCAGGGCCAGCTGCCCGGCCAGATCCTGTTCCAGCTCGCCGTAGATGGCCTTGAAGCGAAGGTGCAGCTCCTCGTCCTGCTCCGCCAGCTCCATCAGGGTGCGGGTCAGCAGGCAGGAGCCCTGCAGGGCATCGTCCACCACCTGCTCGAGGAAGGCGTGCAGCCCCGCCAGCGGGCTGGGCTGTGCCAGGCAGCGGCGGCGCAGGGCCCCCTTCTCTGCCACATAGTGATCGACCGCCGCCAGCAGCAGGCCGCGCTTGTTGCCAAAGGCGGCATAGAGGCTGCCCGGGTGCAGGCCGGTTGCGGCCACCAGCTCCTGCATGGTGGTCTTGGCATAGCCTTTGGCGCGAAAGGCTTCCATGGCGTTTCGCAAGACGGCATCCCGATTGTATTCGGCGCTGCGCATGGGGTCTCCGGTGGCAAGGTCCCGCGGGACGGAAAAAACAGGGCGGCAAGTTTACCCCAGCCTCCCCCGTCAATCCATGTTGAATGCTTGCTCAAAAAATACTTGCACACAAACCAAAAAACGTCTTGAATGCCCGTTCAAGAATCACTCCCTCAGGACAGACGATCATGAATACCCTGTTTCAGCCCTATCGCCTCAACGACACCCTCACCCTCGCGAACCGTTTCATGATGGCCCCCCTCACCCGCTGCATGGCGGGCCCGGGTCTGGTGCCCACCGAACAGATGGCCGCCTACTACGGCCGCCGCGCCGACATCGGCCTCATCATCTCCGAAGCCACCATCATCCGTCCGGACGGGCAGGGCTACCCCAATACCCCGGGGCTCTACAGCGCCGAACAGATCGCCGGCTGGAAGAAAGTGACCAGCGCCGTGCATGCCAACGGCGGCAAGATCTTCGCCCAGCTGTGGCACGTGGGTCGTCTCTCCCACCCCTTCTTCCACCACGCCGAAGTGCTGGCCCCCTCCGCCGTCGCCCATGAGGGCACGGTGCCGCGCATGCGCGAGCTGGTCTATCAGGTGCCCCGCGCCCTGACCGAGCGCGAAATCGCCCAGCTGGTCGAGGATTACGCCCAGGCCGCCGCCAACGCCATCGAATCGGGCTTTGACGGGGTGGAGATCCACGGTGCCAACGGCTACCTCATCGATCAGTTCCTGCACCACGCCAGCAACCTGCGCACCGACAACTACGGCGGCAGCCCCGAGAACATGAGCCGCTTCGCCCTCGAGGTGGTGGATGCCATCGCCGCCCGCATCGGCGGGGATCGCACCGGCCTTCGTCTCTCCCCCGGCGCCTATGTGCACCTGGAAGGGGATGCCCGGGATCGCGCCGTGTTCGACCACCTGCTGGCCGAGCTGAGCCAGCGCACTCTGGCCTATCTGCACCTGGGTATCTTCGATGACAGCCTCACCTTCGACTACCTGGACGGCCGCGCCTCCGACTACCTGCGTGCCCGCTACGACGGCCACCTGGTGGGGGTCGGCAACTACAGCGCCGAGACCGCGCTCGAAGCCATCGAGGCGGACCGCTTCGACCTCGTCGCCATCGGTCGCCCCCTCATCGCCAACCCGGACTACCTCGCCAAGGTGAAGCAGGGAGAGGCGCTGACCCCCTATGCCGACACCATGCTGGCGGAGCTGGTCTAACCCTCGCCGGCGCCTTGCCTGACCAAGGATGGGATCCGCGCCCCCGCGCGGGTTTCCAATGTTTGGGCCCTCTCCCGGGCCCTTTTTTCTGCCTGCCTTTCACCCTTTTTCACGCAAATGGTTGTCACCAACAACCAAATGATGCTATTGGTTGCGTACAACAACCAAATGCCATCACTAGGAGACAACCCCATGGATCCCCGCCCCCTGCGCGCCCTGTCGAGGGAACTGGTACGCGAACTCGGCATGCTCTCCCAGCAGTGCGGCTCGCTGGCCCTGAGCCCCCTGGAGGCCCACCTGCTCATTGAGCTGGAGAACGGTCCCGCCACCAACCAGCAGCTTGCCGAGCGCCTTCGCATCGACAAGTCCAACGCCAGCCGCCCCCTGGCCCGCCTCGCCGAACGGGAGCTTATCGCCTGGCAACCCCACCCCTCGGACGGGCGCAGCAAGGAGGCGAGCCTCACCGAGCCGGGCAAGGCACAGCTTGAGGAGCTGCACCGGCAGATGGACGAGACCATGGCGGGGGCCCTGGCCCAGCTCTCCCCCGCCGAGTGCGAGCAGATCTGGGAGGGCATGCGGCTCTATCGCAGCGCCCTCTCCCGCGCCCGCCGCCAGCAGGGCTTCGTCATCCGCCCCATCACCCCGGCCGACAATCCCCGGATCGCCGCCGTGGTGCGCGCCGTCTCCGCCGAATACGGCCTCACCGCCGACAAGGGGTACGGGGTGGCGGATCCCAACCTCGATTTTCTCCACGAGACCTATCAGGGGGAGCGCAGCCGCTACTGGGTGATTGAGGGACCGGACGGCACCATTCTTGGCGGGGGCGGCATAGCGCCGCTGGCGGGGGCAGCGGATGTGTGCGAGCTGCAGAAGATGTACTTCCTGCCCGCCCTGCGAGGGCTGGGCCTGGGACGGCGGCTGGTGTTGCAGGCGCTGGCCGAGGCTCGCGCCCTGGGTTACCAGCGCTGCTATCTGGAGACCACCGCCGTGCTGCGGGAAGCCACCGCCCTCTATGAATCCCTGGGCTTCGAACACCTGCCGGGGCCCCTTGGCTGCACGGGCCACGACGCCTGCGAGATCTGCATGGTGCTGGCGCTCGACTAGCTCAAACAACAACTAGGGGCCCATGGCCCCTAGTTGTTTCATCTGTCGCCCCCTGATCAGCCAGCGCTCTGCTCCAGGGTCCCAGCAGGCCGGGAAAGCGGCCGCTTGGCCCAGACCCCGGCCAGCAGCGAGCCGGACAGGTTGTGCCAGACCGAGAAGAGGGTACCAGCCATGGCCGAGGCGGGAGTGAAGAACTTCATGGCCAGCGCCGTGGCTAGGCCAGAATTCTGCAACCCCACTTCGAAGGCCACGGTGCGGCAGATCCGCTCCTCAAAGCCCAGCCAGCGACTGACCCAGTAGCCCGCCGCAATGCCGATGCCGTTGTGCAGGATCACCGCCAGCGCCACGATGGGGCCGATGCTGGCGAACTGCCCTGCGTTGAGGGCGACCACGATGGCGATGATCATGACGATGGCGGCCATGGAGACGAGCGGCAGCACGGGCTCGATACGTGCCGTCAGGGAGTGGAGGAAGACATTGGCAACCACCCCGAACACCACGGGGATCAGCACTATCTTCACCAGGCTCAGCAGCATGTCCAGCACCGGCACGTCGACGCTCTTGCCAGCCAGCAGCTGCACCAGCAGGGGGGTGACGAGCACCCCGAGCAGGGTGGAGAGAGCTGTCATGGTGATGGAGAGAGCGACATCGCCCTTGGCCAGATAGCACATCACGTTGGAAGAGGTGCCACCGGCGACGCTGCCCACCAGCACCATGCCCACGGTCAACTCGGCATCAAAGCCCAGCAACAGGCTGACCAGCAGAGCGGCCAGCGGCATCACGCTGAACTGCAATACCAGCCCGAGGCCGATGGCCTTCTTGTTGCGCACCACGTCGAGGAAGTTCTGGGGTTTGAGGGTCAGCCCCATGGCCAGCATGATGATGGTCAGCAGCGGCACTATCTGGCCCTTGAGGCCGACGAAGGGCTCGGGCTGCCAGTAGGCCAGCAGGGAAAACAGCAGGGCCCAAAGCGGGAAGAGGTGGGTGATGCGTCCAAGCATGGTGTACTCCTTGTTATTGTCCAGACGCGGGCAGACCAGGGGATGCCCGCAGGGAACTTTCTCTTATACCAGCTTTGTCGCCGGCAGGCCCGTGTCGTGGCGCTCAGGAGGGGAAATAGAACCAGGCGGTCTGGATAAGACCCTCCTTCACCTCAAACACCGCCACGCTCTCGATGGGCTCGGGGGAGAGGCCGTGGATCAGCTCGTGATCAAACACCTTGTTGCCCAAGACGGTGCGTGACAGCAGCTCGGCCTTGAGCAGCGGATTGTTGAATCTGTGCTCCGCATAGAAGGCTCGCAGCGCCCCCTTGCCGACTGTGCTCGGCGTCTCGGTCGGCATGCGATAGCCTTTGAAATCCGGGGCAAAGCAGGTCACGAAGGCGTCGAGGTCGTGGGCATTGTAGGCGGCAAACTGCGCCTCTACGGGCTGGGTGACGGACATGTCTCTCTCCATGGGTGAAATTCAAATCACTTATCCTGTATTTTTATTCAACCATCAAGCCCCGGATGGGGATCTACGCCCCTTCCAATGAAACGCCCCATAACAAAAAACCCCGCCGAAGCGGGGTCTCTCTGGTCATCAGCCACCCGCTGTGCGCGGGCGGGGTGATCAGTGTTCGCGGGTCTGGCGGAAGTGAACGTCCGGGTGACGCTCCTGGGCCAGGCGCAGGTTGACCATGGTCGGCGCGATGTAGGTGAGGTTGTCACCGCCATCGAGGGCCAGGTTAACCTCGTTCTTGCGCTTGAACTCTTCGAACTTCTTGACGTCGGTCCCTTCCACCCAGCGGGCGGTGGCGACGTTGACCGCCTCGTAGATGGCCTCGACGTTGTACTCGCTCTTCAGACGAGAAACCACCACGTCGAACTGCAGCACACCGACCGCACCGACGATGAGATCGTTGCTGATGAGCGGACGGAACACCTGCACCGCCCCCTCTTCGGAGAGCTGCACCAGCCCCTTGAGCAGTTGCTTCTGCTTGAGGGGGTCACGCAGGCGGATGCGGCGGAACAGTTCAGGTGCGAAGTTCGGGATGCCGGTGAACTTGAGATCTTCACCCTGGGTGAAGGTGTCGCCGATCTGGATGGTGCCGTGGTTGTGCAGACCGATGATGTCGCCAGCACAGGCCTCGACCGCCTGTTCACGGTCACCGGCCATGAAGGTGACGGCGTCGGAGATGTTCACGTCCTTGCCGATGCGCACGTGGCGCATCTTCATGCCCTTGGAGTAGGTGCCTGACACGATGCGCATGAAGGCGATACGGTCGCGGTGTTTCGGGTCCATGTTCGCCTGGATCTTGAACACGAAGCCGGAGAACTTCTCCTCGGTGGCTACCACTTCGCGGCTCTCGGCCTTGCGCGGCATGGGGGCTGGCGCCCAATCGGTCAGGCCGTCCAGCATGTGGTCGACACCGAAGTTGCCGAGGGCGGTCCCGAAGAAGACCGGGGTCATCTCGCCGGCGATGAAGGCGTCGTGATCGAACTCGGGAGAGGCGCCCTGCACCAGCTCCAGCTCGCCACGCAGCTGGGCAGCCAGATCTTCGCCGATGGCGGCATCCAGCTCGGGGTTGTTCAACCCCTTGACCACCCGCTTCTCCTGGATGGTGTGGCCCTGACCGCTCTGATACAGGTAGGTCTCGTCCTTGTAGAGGTGGTAGACACCCTTGAAGGATTTGCCACAGCCGATGGGCCAGGTGATGGGGGCGCACATGATGTTGAGCTCGCGCTCCACCTCGTCCATGACCTCCATCGGATCGCGCACTTCGCGGTCCAGCTTGTTCATGAAGGTGAGGATGGGGGTGTCGCGCAGACGGGTCACTTCCATCAGCTTGCGGGTCCGGTCTTCAACACCCTTGGCGGCGTCGATGACCATCAGGCAGCAGTCGACCGCCGTGAGAGTACGGTAGGTATCTTCGGAGAAGTCCTCGTGACCCGGGGTGTCGAGCAGGTTGACCAGGCAGTCGGCGTAGGGGAACTGCATCACGGAAGTGGTGATGGAGATACCGCGCTGCTTCTCCATCTCCATCCAGTCGGATTTGGCGTGCTGGCCCGAGCCACGGCCCTTGACGGTACCGGCCCGCTGAATGGCCTGTCCGAACAGCAGGACCTTTTCGGTGATGGTGGTTTTACCCGCATCCGGGTGCGAGATGATCGCAAAAGTGCGTCTCTTGGAGACTTCACTCAGAAATTCAGCTGACATAATTCGACGTTCTTCTATTGAGCGGCGGCCTGGAGCCACCGTGGGAAAAATGCGGGACAGCACCTTGGAAGCAGGGCGCCCATGCAGACAACGACACCACGCGGGCGGGTCAGTGACCGCCGGTGGAGACAGGAGAAGCGCGTTGCATTACATGGGTCTGGCCCCGGATCAAAGCAAAATTGCGCGGCATTATACCCGCGCGAGTGAAAAATACCCAGCCCGCTATCACGGGGGCCCGGGGTCGGCCTCACCGGGCCGTCATCACCCGGTTGCGCCCCGCCAGCTTGGCCTCGTACATGGCCTCGTCGGCCCGGCGTACCAGCTCGCCCAGGTTGTCATCCTCGGGTTTGTACTGGGCACAGCCGATGCTGATGCGGATGGGGTGATCCGCAGGCACCCCCTCAATCTCGAGACGGGCGACGGCGAGGCGGATCCGCTCCGCCACCTCGACGGCCTCGCCCAGGAGGGTATCCGGCAGCAGCACCAGAAACTCCTCGCCGCCGTTGCGCCCCACCCTGTCGAGGCTGCGCAACTGCTCCTCGATGCACTGGGCCACGGCGGTGAGCACCCTGTCACCCACGTGGTGGCCCAGCTGGTCGTTCACCTTCTTGAAGTGATCCACATCCAGCAGCAGCACGCACAGGGGTTTGCCCTCCTCCCGGGCCTGGGTGAACCATTTGCGCCCCTTGGCCTGGATCTGGCGCCGGTTGTGGATGCCGGTCAGTTCGTCCGTCATGGCGAGGCGCTGCATCTTGCGGGTGCGCCCGCGCTGATGCACCACCAGGGTACCCATCACCACCAGCAGCAGGGCCACCACCAGGTATTGCCAGTAGCGCCGCTCCTGCAACTGCTTGAGTTTCTCCGCCTGCAACTGCTGCTGGGACCTGAGGGTCTGGTTTTCCAGCTCCTTGCGGGCGAGATCGAACTCGAAACGCATCTGCAAGGAGCGCTGTTCCCGCAATCTGAGCTCGAGGGCCTGGCGGGTCTCGACATAGGTCTTGAGGCTGGTGAGGGCCGACTGGATATGCCCCTGACGCTCCAGCACCCGGGCCCGTGTCTCATGCACCCGGGCGAGGAAGCGCAGGTTCTGCTCCCGGGTAAAGATGGGCTCGGCCTCGTCCAGGTGCCGCAGCGCCTCGCCGGGTTGGTTCAGGGCCTCGAGGACCTCGGCCATGACGAGGTGCCAGTGGCCCAGGGTGACGCTGTCCGCCCCCTCCGCCTGATGAAGGGAGGCTGCCGCCTGATCGAGCTTGATCATGGCCTGGTCCGGCTTGCCCTGTTTCTGCAGGATGGTGGCCAGCTCGATCCGGCTCCAGGCCAGGACTCCTTCCTGCTTTGACCCCAGATAGTAACGCTCCGCTTCGGCCATCAGGGGCAGCGCCTTGTCGTACTCTTCGGTGTCGATGTAGAGGAGCCCCTGCTGGCTGTGAATGTCCACCAGGTACTCCTCGACCCCGAGCTGCCGGTAGTCGTGCTCCAGCTCCTTGAAATAGCTCTCGGCCCGCTCATAGAGCCCCATCCTGCGATAGGCATTGGCAATATTGGCGAGCACCTCGCGCCCCTTGGCCTCCAGCCCGAGCGCCTCGTAGCGCTGGTGGGCATCGATGAGATCCATCAGCCCCTCCGCCAGCTCCCCCTGGTAGGAGTACATCTCCCCCCGCAGGCTCAGGATGTCGGCACGCTGACGCTCATCCCCGAGCCGGCGAGCCAGGGTCAGGGCGGCGTCGTAATCCTCCCCGGCCCCGGCCATGTTGCCGAGCAGTTGCCGGTGATACCCGCGGCAGGCGAGCAACCCCACCTCGGTGACCCTGTCCTTGCGGGCACGGGCCTGCGCCAGCCCCTGCTCGGCAAACGCCACCGCGCGGCGAAACTCCTCGTCCCGTTCACTCGGCTGGGCCCAGCACTGCAGCCGGGCAAGGCGGCCCTGCACCTCGGGCGGATAGTGTGCCTGTCCGGCAGTCAGGGCGGCGACGCGCTCGCGAAACACCTGCACCGGCATCGTCGACTCTTCCAGTCGCTGCAACGCCAGTTGCAACTCGTACCCAGCCAGTGGCGTCGCCTGGGCCAGGGCAACCCCCAGCAACAGACCACCTCCCATCAGGATCTTCATGCGGACATTTTCTCCTCTTCACTGGCCGGACGCCGCGCTCACCGCTGTCATCATATCCCCACAGACTCTGGGCGCACAGCCGCCAGAGGGTGAGAAAACGCCTCATATCGAACGAGAGCCTCCCCTATCCCCTTCTTTACAGAAGGAGAGAGTGCATCGACTATATATGCTTTCGAACAGGGGAAGGGATGAGGAATGACCTACGAGGAGCTGAGGGAGGCTTACGACAGGTTGTTGCTGGAGAACGAGCGTCTCAAACGCATCGCGGATGACGCGCGGGAGAAGCTGGACGCCGCCATGGACGGCACCGGCCTGTGCATCTGGCAGAACCATGTGCCCACCGGCAAACTCATCATCTTCAACCGGCGCTGGGGCTCCATGCTCGGTTACCAGCCCAAGGAGCTGTCGGCCCACTTCGACGTCTGGCGCGCCCACCTGCACCCGGAGGACAGGGAGCAGGTGCTGCAGGCCTTCTTCGACCATCTGGAGGGCAAGAGCCCGTTTTATCAGGCGATGCACCGCATGATCGGCAAGGATGGCAAGACCACCTGGGTGCTGGACCGGGGCCGGGTGGTGGAGCGGGATGAGCAGGGCAACCCCGTCCGGGTGATGGGCACCCACATCGACATCACCCACGAGAAGGAGTACGAGCAGCAGCTCGCCCAGCTTGCCCACCGGGATCCCCTCACCGGCCTGTTCAACCGCACCGCACTGCACCGCCACTTTCCCGGGGAGTACCAGGCCATCTGCTTCATCGATCTCGATGACTTCAAGCTGGTGAACGACAACCTGGGCCACCGGGCAGGTGACGAACTGCTGGTCTCCCTCGCCCTGCGCCTTCGCCACTGCTGCGGCGAGGAGGTACGGCTGGGGCGCATCGGCGGGGACGAGTTCGTGCTGCTGCTGCCCTGGGCGTGCGACGATCCCCGCACCAGCCACCTCGCCCGCCAGTGCATCGATGCCATCGCCACCCCCTTCGAGCTGCCCAACGGGGACGCCTCGGTGGGACTGAGCATGGGAATTGCGGCCATCCGGCCCCAGGACGATTTCGGCGCGGCGCTGGCCCGGGCGGATCAGGCCATGTACAGGGTCAAGCGCAGCGGCAAGCGGGGTTTTTATATTGCCCAGCCAAGCGGTCAGCCGCTGCTGGATCAGGAGCAGGTCAACGAACGGGGCCTCTACCACAGGCCCACTCTCTGAGCCTGAGCACCCTCAATGGCGCTGCCAGCGCCGCAGCAGGCGTCCACGCAGGCCGCAATCGAGCAGCCAGCTGTTGTCGAACACCCGCAAAATAGCCGCCTTGGCGTGACGGGACATGGCGACCGCATGGAAGCGTGTCTGCTGCGCCCGTCGCCGGTTCATCCGCTCGAGCAGGGGGTGGGGCAGGTTCTGGGCGATGAAGTCGGAGATCACCAGCACGTCGGCCTTGGCAAAGGCGGGTTGTTCGAGCTGGGTCAGGGCCTGCTCCAGGCAGGGCACCAGATCGGTCCCCCCGTGAAAACTCATGGAGAGAAAGCGCTCCGCCTTCTCAAGCCCGGTGTCGGCGGTGATCTCCAGGGTCGCCACCTCGGTGGAGAAGAGCATCAGATAGCAGCCCCGCTTCTCCTCCATCGCCCCTTTGAGCAGGGCGAGAAACAGCGCCTTGGCACACTCCTCCGGATAGCCCCCCATGGAACCTGACGTATCGACGCAGACGATGAAGGGGCCACGCGGCTGCACCTCCTGCCCTCCCTGCTCGGGGGAGCGCAGCATCAGACGCTGGCGCGGCAGGGTGCCCCGCGACTGGTAGCTCAGCAGGCGCCGCTCCAGATAACGGCGATAGAACTCCAGCTCCAGCTCCGGCAGCGCCAGCATCACCGCCTCGCTCGGCAGGAGGCGCATCAGATCGCTGGCCGGATGCACCCCCACCAGATCGTCGGGCACATCGTCACTTTGCACCTCTTCCAGCTCGTGCACAGGCACCGGCGGCAGCGTCCTGTCCTCGCTGCGCCGCTCCCGCTCGCTGCGCCCAAGCAGGGCGGCGATCTCCGCGAGCAGAGGCTCCTGCTGCAACATGCGGGCGTACTGCTTCACCAGCGCCAGGCTGCGCTTGTGCCAGCTCCCCTGGGCCAGATCCCAGAGCCCACCGGCGGAGATCTGGTGCGGATCCAGGGCATCGGCCAGGGTCCGGTTGGCCAGCAGTTGATCCTCTATCTCCTGGCGCTGCTTCTCCCGTTCCGCCTCCGCTATCTGCTGCTGCAACTGCAACAGGCTGCCCACCAGGCTGGCACGCCACTTCTCGATGAAGAGCTGGCGCAACCCCTCGGTGGGCTGGGCCACTATCTGGCGCACCAGGCTGCGGGCATCCCCCGCAAAAGGGCTGTGCTGCTCAAGGGCTTCCAGCAGGGCGGGCAGGCGCCCCACCAGCTCCGGCAGGGGCAGTTGCCGATGGGCCTGATAGAGCAGGTATTCCCGCTCGAGAGCCACCGGCACCGGCTTGTGACGCATCTCCTCCCCAAGCTGTTCGCTCCAGGTCTGGATGCGCTTTCTGAGCAGCTTGCCCTGCAGGGGCGAGCGCTTGAGGAACTCGGAGATCTTGGGAGTGGAGGCAAGCAGCAGCGCCATCTCCCCCGCCAGTTCCCCCTCCCCCATGAGCAGCCCCAGGTCCATCATGCCGATCTCTAACATGGACCACCCCGGGCGTTGAGATGTGATGGAATATCATGCTGACGAAACATGTTTTTCATCCTGTTTATTTCACCAACCCCACGTCAGACGCGACGTCACCCCTGTGCATCGAGAAGAGGCAGACGATCCCGCCACTGCTGCAGCTCGGCCCCCAGCCGCTCCAGGTCCCGGCTCAGCACGAAGAAGCTGTCCTCCACCTGACGCAACCAGTTGTCCCCCACGAACAGATGGGGCTGGTGACGGTCGAACAGGTTGCGCTGGCCCTTGAGGTTTTGCAGCACCCGGTTCACCTGGCCCGTCAGGTCGTCCAGGGCCGACAGCCAGGGGGCCATCACCACCTCGGGGATGGGGGTGCGCTCCACCAGCATCAGGGGCACGGGCTGGCGCTGGATATCCAGCACGTGCAGCCGCAACTGCTCGTCCAGCACCAGCTCGTAGTGCCCCTCCTTGGGGTTGCCGAGGGGCCAGCCCACCAGCGCCTCCCCGGTGGGGTGCCAGTGAGAAAGCAGGGTGCGATCGAAGGTGAGGGTGCCGGTGAGGCGCTCGGGATCGCTGCCATCCAAGGGCGCCGGAGTGAGCAGCTGGAAGTGCACCAGCTTGCCGAACGCCCTGGCGTTGGCCAGCGGCAGTTCGGTGCCGCGGGCGCGGCGGCCGAACCACTGCTTGCGCTTGACCGCCTTGCAGCCGATGCGCAGGGCGACCGCCTCCTGCAACTGCTTGAACTGCTCGCGCAGGGAGAGCAGCTCCCGGGTCAGCGCCAGTTGCTGGTAGCCGTAGAGGCGGGAAAACTCGCCGATCATCTCCAGCAGCGCGGTGCGGGAAGCCTCGTCGTGCCAGAGGCAATCCTTGAACAGCAGCAGATCCAGGGGAGCCACCTCGTCGCGGCCATTGAAGAAGGCGCTCGCCTTGATGAGCCGCACCGCCTTCTTCCAGCGCCGATCCGAGACATAGCAGCCGTGCCCGAGCTGACTGTCGAGCTGCTGGCGCAGCTGGTAGATGAGTTCGAAACAGGCGTCCGGCAGGCGCACCTGCTCGATGGCATCCTGCCAGGCGTCGTACTCTTCCCCCCGAATCTGCACCGAGGGGGTCAGGTTCTGATGGGACTGGCCATCGCTCGCCAGCATGGCCTGGAAGTTGGATTTCTCCTGCACCCTGTCCATCCAGACCCGCACCAGCATGCGGTCGTAGAGCGCCTCCAGCCCGCTGTCCGGGGCAGGCAGCTCGTTCGAGGCGGTGACCAGCAGCCGCATGGGAATGGGGTGCTGGCTGTCGCCGTTGCGAAACTGCCGCTCGTTGATGGCGGTGAGCAGGGTGTTGAGGATGGCGGGGCCCGCCTTCCAGATCTCGTCGAGGAAGACCACCTCGGCCTCCGGCAGGTAGCCGCTGGTCAACCGCAGGTACTTGCCATCCTCCTTGAGCGCCTGGATGGAGAGGGGGCCGAACACCTCCTCCGGCGTACTGAAACGGGTCATCAGGTATTCGAAATGGCGGGCATCCTGAAACGCCAGCTTGAGGCGCCGCGCGATCAGGCTCTTGGCGATGCCCGGGGGGCCCAGCAGAAAGACGCTCTCGCCACTCAGGGCCGCCAGCAGGCCGAGCCGCAGGGCATCCTGGCGCTCATACAGTCCCTCGCCAAGGGCGGAAAGGAGCCGTGGCAGGCGCTCATGAATGGGGGTGGCACGAACAGTATTCTGGGCTAAAGGCGGCATAGGCACAGTTCCGAAGCTGATAGGTCATCCGTGGTGACGGGGTCCGGCCTCTGGCCCCGCCCCACTCTCATTGTCTGTCATCTCTGCCCCCGGGGAGGCGCTCGTTTGCCATCGCCACAGGGCGAAAAGCGCACGTCCGGGGTGCAGCAAATCCCGCGAGAGTGTACTCTGCGCATCATTATTTACCCCAACGCAGATCAAGAGTGAGCCTTCGCCATGCAAGATCCCCTGCTGGACCCGCTGCGCCAGCGCATCCTGGCCCGCATGGGCATCCCCCTCTGGCAACAGAGAGGCCGACTCCTGACGGGAGGCACCAGCCCCGACGGCGCCGCGCAGCCGGCAAACACGCCCGCCGACGAGGTGCTGGCCCCGCAGGAGACTGCCCCTCTGCCGACCGGCAAGCTCTGGCTGCTGGCCGAGACGCTGCCCGCGCCCTCCCTGCTCGGGGACATCTGCCGCTGGCTCGGCCTTGGCACCGACGAGGTCTCCCTGCTGTCCGAGATGCCTTCCCTGCCCGCGGGGGCCACTTCGCCCCTGCTCTGGCTGACGGCGCCGGACCCTCGCTGGCCCGATGCCCTGGTCTGCCCGCTCAAGCCCGATGGGGCGCACAAGCGCGCCCTCTGGCAGCAGTGCCGGCAGCGCCACACCCCTTGATGCTCACGACCATGGCACGGCCATGGTGTCCATCGCAAGCCTGAATCCCGTCCGGAGTGACCATGTCTGACCTCTTGCCCCACTTTCGCCCCCTGCTCGAATCGGACTTCGAAGCCATCTACCCCATCGAGCAGGCCGCCCACCAGGAGCCCTGGAGCCAGGCCAACCTGCTCTCCTGCTTCGGGCCGCGCTATCTCAACGGCCTGATGCTGGTGGACGGACGACCGGCCGGTTTCTACATCTCGGATCTGGTGGCGGGAGACAGCTCCCTGATGAATCTCTGCGTGCATCCCGATTTTCAGGGCAAAGGGCTGGGGCGGGCGCTGCTCAGGGAGTACCTGGCCCGCAGCAAGGCCGGCAAGGCCGAGGCCTGGTTCCTGGAGGTCAGGGCCGGCAACCGCACCGCCATCAACCTCTACGAGAGCGAGGGGTTTGCCGAGTATTGCCGCCGCGCCGACTACTATGGCACCGGGCAGGAGAGGGAGGATGCCGTGCTGATGTCCCGTCTGTTCGACTTCGGCTGACAACCCGCAGCAGACCGCCGTCAGCGGGCGCCCCCCTCTGACCACCCTAACTTCCCCGCTTCGCTTCCCCCCTCAGGGCAGGGGCGCGTTGTCGATGGAGGGGTCTTCCAGGCTCAGGGTCACCCTCAGCACGGCCTCGAAGGCGGCTCCCGAGAGGGGCATGAAGAAGCCGCGACCATAGGTGACGCCGGGCATCCAGATCTGATCGATATCCACCGCGATCTTGATGGGGCGAAGCGGCTCACCCGGTCGCTGGACATAGATGCCAGGGGCCGTCGCAACCTGGGGGAAGCGGCGCAGAATGTGCTCGCTGCCATCCCCCGCATCCGGGTTGAGTCGCACCTTCACCAGCCCCGCCAGGGCGGATTGCATCTCGGGGGCACGCCACAGCCTGGTATTCAGCGCCTTGCAGCGTCGGCACTTGGCGCGCTCGATCACGTAGAGCAAGGGGTATCCTTCCCTCAGCGCCAGCCGCTGCGCCTGCTCATAGCCCTCGGCGCCGCTCAGCCAAGGATTCTCCTGCTCCCCCGCGCCCCCCAGCAGATACCAGAGGGCGCCTGCCCCCGCCAACAGCAGCAACACGCCGGTGAACAGGCTCTTGATCCCGATATTCATGGTGCAACTCCCTGAATGAATCCGATCCCTGCCCCCTATCATGCCTCACTCTCATCTGGTTGACGACTTTGTGATCCAGGACAAATGGCGCACACTTGTAAGCTGTAATGTTAGAGTTTAAACTCCAGCCCCGATTTTGGTGCCCCTGCGGGCGCACAACTGTTACTTGAGGATGCGTGAGATGTCGCAGTTTCATCTGGTTAGAGTGATGCGTGAGCGTATTGCCCGCCTTGGCAACAAGGCCGCCCTGCGCGTCCAGCAGGATGGCCAGTGGCGCGCCATCGGCTGGCGAACCCTGGGTCAGGCCATGGATTATTGCGCCCAAGGCCTGATCCGGGCGGGCCACCAGTCCGGCGAGATGGTCGGCATCTATGCCCGCAACATGCCCGAGTGGACCCAGGCCGACCTCGGCATCCTGGCCGCCCGTGGCGTCAGCGTGCCCATCTACCCCACCAGCACCCTCGATCAGCTGCGCTACATCGTCAAGGATGCCGGCATCAGGATGCTGTTCGTGGGGGAGCAGCCCCAGTTCGATCAGGCGCTGCACCTCATCGACAGCGGCGAGATAAGCCACATCGTCGCCCTGGACGGCACCGTCGATCTGCGCGGCTGCGCCTCGGCCAGCCACTTCCAGACCTTCCTCGTCTCCGGCAACCACCAACCCAGCGAACAGGTGCTGCGTGAGCGCGAGCGCCACTACCGCATGGACGACCTGCTGACCCTCATCTACACCTCGGGCACCACGGGCGAACCCAAGGGGGTCATGCTCGATTTCGCCAACATGACCGCCTGCTTCGAGATGCATGACGCTCGCCTCGACCTCAGCGAGCAGGATGTCTCCCTCTGCATGCTGCCGCTGAGCCATGTGTTCGAGCGCGCCTGGAGCTACTACGTGCTCTATTGCGGCGCCGAGAACGTCTACATTCGCGACCCGCAGAAGGTGATGGATGTCATCGGCGAGGTGAAGCCCACCGTGATGTGCGCCGTGCCCCGCCTCTACGAAAAGGCCTACGCCATGATCCAGGCCAAGGTCGCCCAAGCGCCGCGCCTGCGCCGCGCCCTGTTCGGCTGGGCCACCCGGGTGGGCAAGCAGATGGTCGCCACCCGTCAGGCGGGCAAGTCCGCCTCTCCCCTGCTCTATGGCCAGCTCTGGCTTGCCGAGCACCTGGTGTTTCGCAAGCTGCGCGCCCGTTTCGGCGGTCGCACCCGCTTCCTGCCGGTGGCGGGCGCCCGTCTCGCGGACGAGGTGAATCTCTTCTTCCAGGCCATGGGGCTCAACCTCAAGTACGGCTACGGCATGACCGAGACCACCGCCACCGTCTGCTGCTATGAAGACACCCAGTTCAGGCTGGGCTCCATCGGCACGGCGCTAAACGGCATCGAGGTGAAACTCGGCGAGAACAACGAACTGCTGGTGCGCGCCCCCACCGTGATGCGTGGCTACTACAACAAGCCGCAAGCCACCGCCGAGGTGATGACCGAGGATGGCTTCCTGCGCACCGGCGATGCGGGCGAGCTGGATGGCGAGGGCAACATCTACTTCACCGAGCGCTTGAAGGAGCTGATGAAGACCTCCAACGGCAAGTACGTGGCGCCGCAACTGGTCGAGGGGACCCTCGGCAAGGATCGCTTCATCGAGCAGATTGCCATCGTCGCCGATGCCCGCCACTTCGTGTCGGCGCTCATCGTGCCCTGCTTCGAGTCCCTGGAGGAGTACGCCCGCTCCATCAACCTGCAGTACCAGTGCAAGACCGAGCTGCTGCGCCACTCCCGAGTGATGGAGTTCTTCGAGGCCCGCATTCAGGATCTGCAAAAGGAGCTGGCCAAGTTCGAGCAGGTGAAGAAGTTCACCCTGCTACCGAGCGCCTTCTCCATGGAGCTCGGGGAGATCACCCCCACCATGAAGCTGCGCCGCAAGATCATCGAGGCCAAGTACCAGCGCGAGATAGAAGCCATGTACAGCCATGTTTAAGAAATTGTATTGCTTGACATGCACCAGATAAATAATGGCCACCCTGAGGTGGCCTTTATTTATCTTACAAAGACCATTAGTTGGCTACTACCATATGAGACATCTTGCTGCTGTGGCCAATTTGTTCTAATCCATAAGTCTGGATAATTAGCAGTCCAAACACCTTTTTTATACCGATAGAAGTTACCTTGATAATCCAAACTACCAGGATGGCCGACTACGGTATAGTCTAAGTTTTCGAGTGAGCACCCTTCTTTTTCAGCATGGACTAAAACCTTTTTACTTAAATTCTCATTCAATGGTGAGCATAATTTTGGATTACTCGCTTGTGATATATTCATAACCCCCCATATCTCTGTGTCGGGTTGTAAAAATAGTATCTCCGTTGATTCATCCTTCAATTGCCCCCATGCACCTGGATTCAGATACTGGTTGCTATTTAACTCAGTCAATTGTTCAACAGGAACATGAGTCTCTTTATTATACCTAACTGCAACTAATCTCCAGCCCCCACCATCAATATCTACATTACAGTATAAACCGTGATACCAGCCGGTTTCTGTTGCCAAACGGCAATCAGGTCTTTCTTCATCACCCCACTCGATGCGGAAGTCACCACCATTACCATTAATATCATACCAAGTACCTTGATACTGCCGGTCTGATATTACCTTGCCAAGATAATAAGTTTTGTTTTGATTTATGTCTTGCTTCAGTTGTATTATTTTTCTATTCTCAACGAAACTACCAGTTATATTATCGCCACTACTTCCGGGAGTGATGATGTCACCATTTACATTCACAATTACCGTTGTTGATGATGCAGTCTCCTTGTCTATATTTCCATCAACCCAAGCATCTTTTGTCATTCGGTAATCTTGTTCAATAGCGGAAACCCCTATCGGAACTAACAAAGCTAACATGAACAATTTCATACAACATATCTTCCATTTCATTGTGAAATGGGAAGTATATGTTATCAACGCACAAAAAAAAGGCCCATATGGATACTTGATTTTGACAGGTAAAGCATTTTCCTAACTTAGGAAAAACTATTCTTGAATTACAAAAAACTGGATTTTATTACTAATGATTTCAGTAATAATCCGTCAATATCATACCTTAAGTATTTTCAGATAACTCCTTATAGCTCATTTCGTCACATAAAGTATCTATCGTGCCTTTCAATGTATAGTTCTAAATATAAATATTGCTGATATCAATCTACTCGTCCACCATTACATACAGTTTAATCAGACCTCTCAGGGACTTTCATAACAACACCAGCTCAAAAGAATCCACTGACCTGCTCTGCTGGTGCGTTCTAGTCACAGTTATCTCAGTCCGCCGTCGAGAGTATTATTTATATATAATTATACTTTAACACGCCAACCCCATTTACAAGCCTGTAACACAGTAAGCTATGGAAATATAGTAGCCAGCAAGTAACTGTACCCAATTTATTTATTACAATTAACTTTAGAACTATAAAATAAAGGAGCTATCCGATAATAAGGATATGTCGCTGGGAATAGAAAAGCCGCTCATGGAGCGGCTTTTTGCTGGGCGTCTCTCCCTTATGGCAGCTTGACCAGGGGTTGCTCGCGCAGCTCGGTGGCCCGACCGCCCTGGATCTTCTCCACCTGGGCCAGGGCCTGCTTCACCTCGTCGGCATTTTGCAGCAGGCGATAGGTCAGATCGAAGGTCTTGGTCTCCCCCGGCTGGATCTTGGGGACCAGCCCGAGCGGGCGCTGGTACTTGGTGCTGTAGGCATAGCTGGTACCGGGTTCGATGCCGGTCACATAGCCCTGGGCCCGGGTGTCGGTGTTCTTCCACAGGGTCAGCACCGGCAGCTGTCTGGTGTTGTAACCCACCGCCACTCCGGCGTTGCCGGCCCGGTTGTTCAGCACTGCCAGGGTATTGCCGTCGGCGTCGCTGTAGGGCACCAGGTTGAACACCATCTCGTCGAAGCCCTTGGTGGGCCCCAGATAGGTTTGCCAGCCCTTGAGTCCGGCCTTGGCGTAGTCATTGAACGGGGAGATCTGCTTCACCGGCGTGCTCACCCTGGCTCCCTCCTCCAGAATGGGGGCCCCGAAGTTGCCGTGATAGATGATCTGGTACTCGTTCTCGTAGTCCGCGTGGTTGGTCAGCTTGTCCTGCAGGGCAAACTCCGCCTGACCGGGCACCACGCTCAGCTGGGTCCAGGTGACCAGTTCGCTCATCTTGAAGGTGCGCTCGTCCACCCGGCCCAGCACGTGGATGGCATAGGGCGGCTCTTCGTCCACGGTCACGCTGACCACGGAGGCGGGAATGTTCTGCACCCGGCCATGCAGGCTCTTGAGGCGGCCGTCGTCATCCACTCCGGGATGACCCGTCCACTCGTAGCCGCAGCGCACCAGCATCTCATTGAAGCCGTCGAGCCAGCCGAGGCCGCCACGGCTCTCGAGATCGATGAAGGCGGGGTTGACCACCTCCTTGACCGGTGAATCCCAGCCGAGGCGCAGATCCGCCGCCTTGACCTCCTTGATCCCCATGCCGCGGGTCGGCACAAGGGTGATCTTCATGACGCCGTTGTCGACGATGAGCAGATCCACCCCTTCCTGGCGGCCGCCGTGCAGGCGTTTCTTCTCGATGGTGAAGGGAACCGGGCTCTTGATGCCGAGCTTCTCGCTGGTGATCTTCCAGTCACCCACATCCAGCCCTTGCTGGGAGTCGGTCAGCAGAAATTCGGCGGCGTGACCCGCGGTGGCGCCCAGGGCGAGCAGCACGGCAATGGAGAGTTTCTTCAACATGGATTTATCCTCGTGTCTCTTGTTTTTGTGAAAGCTGAATCGTTTCAGTGATCGAAAACTAGGCGCCTGACGCCCCGGACTCAAGAGACAAAAAGAGGAAATGTGAGCCGATTGACAATAAAAACGGCTTCAGCCCTGCTGAAATGAAGGCTGACTCACAGTTATGAAAGGAGGAAAAAACAGGCGGGGCGCCGAGAGGGGCGCCCCCTCACCCCGCCCGCACCACATCAGGCAAGGGCCAGCGTCACCGCGGCTTCGGCGTGGATGGCGGTGGTGTCATAGAGAGGCACGGCGGCCTGGCACGCCCCCACCAGCAGGGCGATCTCGGTGCAACCCAGGATCACCGCCTGGGCACCGGTCTGTGCCAGATCGGCGATGATGGCCAGATACTCGGCCTGAGACGACTCGCGAATATCGCCGAGGCAGAGCTCGTCATAGATGATGCGGTGCACCCGCTCCCGTGCAGCATCATCAGGCACCAGCACCTCCAGCCCGAAGCGCTCCTGGAGCCGCCCCTTGTAGAAATCCTGCTCCATGGTGAAGCGGGTGCCGAGCAAACCCACCCGGGTCACCCCGTCGGCCTGGAGGCGATGGGCCGTGGCATCGGCGATGTGGAGCAGGGGAATGTCGATGGCGGCCTCGATCTCCGGCGCCACCTTGTGCATGGTGTTGGTCCCGATCAGCAGAAAATCGGCGCCACCGGCCTGAATGGCCCTGGCCTCGGCCGCCAGCAGACGGGCGGTGGCGGGCCAGTCACCGGCGTGCTGCAACCGCTCTATCCCGGCAAAATCCACGCTGCTCAGCAGCACCCGCGCCGAGTGCAGACCGCCGAGCCGCTCGCGTACCCCCCGGTTGAGGGCCTGGTAATAGCTGACGGTGGACTCCCAGCTCATGCCACCCAGCAGACCGATACATTTCATGGGATCTCCTTATGTAACCCGATGGTGCAAACCAATGCTGCAATCCCTCAGGGGGCGCGTTTGATCGCACCGCCCCGGCAATAAAAAAGGCCCCGAAGGGCCAACAAGACAGCCGGTAAAGGCTCAGGCCGAGGCCTAAACCCAGATCATCAGCACGCAGGCCGCCGTAGCGAGCCCCATGCCCAGATTGAAACGACGCCAGCCGGTGGCGGTGCGGATGAGGCGGCGCACCTGGGCACCGAACAGCACCCAGAAGGCACCGGTATAGAGGCCGGTCACGAAGAAAATGCCGAGCACCCAGCCTGCGGACGGCCAGTAAGCCTCCCCCGCCAGGGTGAAGCCGCTGATGGCGGAGAGCGCCATCATCCAGGCCTTGGGGTTCAGCAGTTGCAGCATGGCCCCCTGATGGGCCGGGATGAGCGGCCGGTTCCCCTCCGCCGGGCCACTCGCGTTGGCCACCTTCCAGGCCAGCCAGAGCAGGTAGGCCGACCCCACCAGCTTGAGGCCGTCGTGCAGCAGGGGCAGACGCTCGAACACCACCCCAAGCCCCAGGGCCGTGGCCAGGATCATCAGGTTGATGCCCCCCACCACCCCCACCAGCAGAGGCACGGAGCGGCGAAACCCCTGGGCGGCCCCGGCACTGGTGAGCAGCATGTTGTTGGGGCCCGGCGTGCCACAGGTGATAAGGGCAAAGCCCGCCAGGGGGAGCAACCAGTTCAGATCCATCTCAACCTCGTTCAGATACGGCAAGCCTCCTAATATGCAGAGCCGACGCCCTGACGACAAGGTCAGCAATGCATTTTCTTTGCATGAATAATCAAGGTGCTGTTAATACCAGAGCATCACCACGCACAGGGCGGTCAAGGCACCCAGGCTGCCGTTGAGACGACGCCACCCCTTGTCCGAGTTGATCCAGCGGCTGAGCTGATGGCCAAACATCACCCAGGCGAAGCAGACCGGGAACCCCGCCATGGGGAAGACACTCATGATGCCCCACATGCTCGGCCAGTAGTCGCTCCCCGGCAGGCTGAACAGACTGATGGCCGAGATCCCCATCATCCACGCCTTGGGATTGAGGAACTGGAAGCCCAGCCCTTCAAGCAGGGTCAAGGGCCGGGCACGGCTGGCGGGATCTCCGGGGGCGCCTGCCACCGCGATGCGCCACGCCAGCCACAGCAGGTAAAGGCTGCCCAGCACCTGCAGGCTCAGCTTGAGCAGGGGCCAGCGCTCGAACAGCGGATAGAAGCCGAGCGCCAGCACCAGTTGCAACACAGGCTGGCCCACCGCCACCCCGATGAGATGGGGCAGGGTGCGCCGCACGCCGAAGTTGGCGCCGGACGCCGTCAACATCAGGTTGTTCGGCCCGGGCGTGCCGCAGGTGAGCAGGGCGAAGCCAAACAGGGTGGCATACCATTCGATGGTCATGGGGAGACTCCTTTCTCGCCACATTGTACCGATACAATGTGTGCTTGTTGGTTGTATACAGGCTGATAATCACGCTATATTGCGGACAATATTGGATCAATGGATTTATTGTCACCATGACAATCTGGACGCCCGACCTCACCCCTTTCGAGGGGCCCCTCTACCTCAAACTGGTCAAGGCCATCGAGCAGGCCATCTCCACCGGCATCCTCTCACCCGAGACCCGGCTGCCGACCCACAGGGCCCTGGCAGACAAGCTGGGGGTCACCGTGGGCACCGTCACCCGCGCCTACACCGAGGCGGAGCGACGGGGCCTGCTGGCGGCCCGGGTCGGGCACGGCACCTGGGTCAGGGGAGCGGCGGATCCCGCCAACGAATGGGTGATCCGCAATGAAGACAGCCAGCGCATCGAGTTGTGGCAGAACCTCCCGGTCCAGCTGGACAGGGGCGCCATCATCAGGCCCCTGCTCACCGAGCTGGCGCAGGGGGATCTCAACGGCCTGCTCGGTTATGACAAGGAGGCCGGACGCCCCGCACAGCGCCAGCTGTTCGTCGACTGGCTCGCCGAGCAGGGCATCACGGCGAGCGAAGATCGCCTGCTGTTCAGCCATGGTGCCCAGCACGGCATCATGCTGGCCCTGCTGGCCACCGGCTGCGTGGGAGAGACCCTGTTTTGCGAGGGACTGAGCTACCCCGGCATGCTGGGCAATGCACGCCAGCTCAAGAATCAGGTGGTGGGACTGGCGATGGATGAGGAGGGACTGCTGCCAGAGGCGCTGGATGCCGCGTGCCGTACCCGCCGGGCCAAGCTGCTCTACCTCACCCCCACCCTGCAAAACCCCACCACGGCCACCATGAGCCTGGCGCGACGCGACGCCATCGTCGCCATCGCCCGTCGCCACGATCTGCTGATCGTCGAGGATGACGTCAACGGCCTGCTGCCCGAAAGTGCGCTCCCTCCCCTGGTCAACCTGGCACCGGAGCGGGTCATCTACCTCGGCAGTCTCGCCAAGATAGCCTGCGGCGGCCTGCGGGTCGGCTTCGTGTTGTCCCCTCCCGCCCTTCGCAACGGCTTCGCCCAGGCGATGCGGCTGTCGAGCTGGATGGTGAGTCCGCTGCTCATCGAGCTGGCCTGCAAGCTGGTGAGCCAGCGCCAGATCATGCCGCTCATCGAACACCAGCGAAAAATCCTGGCGCGCCGGGGTGAGCTCCTGCGCCACCTGTTGCCGGGAGCACGCTGGCAGCCGGGGTCCATGCACGCCTGGCTGCCGCTGCCCGAGCCCTGGCGCAGCCAGGAGTTTGCGGAGGCCGCCAACGCCCTTGACGTGGGGGTCGCCAGCGGAGAACACTTCGCCGCCGGCCAGTTTGCCGCCCCGCAGGGAGTACGCCTCAGCCTGAGTCAGCCCGCCACCGACGCCCGCGTCGCCGAAGGGCTGGAGCGCCTCGCCGGGCTGCTGAGGGGCACGCCGCCCACCAATCCCCTGCTATAGTCATTGACCCTGGCACCCGAGGAACCTTCATGTCTGCCGTCCGTCCCGCCCTGCTGATCGCGACCCTGCTGCTGGGAGGCTGCGCCTCCCCGGCCCATCAACAGCTTGGCGCCGCCCTGAGCGGGCTGGAGGGGGAGCTGACGCGGCTGGAGGAGGAGTTGGCAGCCATGAACGGCCTTCACTATCAAAAAGCCATCGACGCCCCGGTGGCGCTGCGCCGCTATCTCAAGGCCCCCGCACCGACGGCGGAGGGGCTGGTGCCCGTGCAGAGCCGGCTGCAAGATGGCCCTCTGCTGCGCTACGACTACCGGCTGCCCGCCGGAATGACGCAGCTGCCCACCGACAACCCCTGCCTGCGCTACGAGTTCGAGCTGCGCCGCCTCGGGCGCCTGGGTCAGCTCGAGCTCGCCTGGCAGGGAGAGGCGGGCGCCGGGGAGCTGCGTGTCCCGCAGCGGGACTGCCCCTTCTCGGCCAGGGGGCCCGGCCTTCAGTGATGCTTTCTTTGCCCCGCCGAAGGCCGGCACTGAGCCATCCCTGACCCAGGTGGGGTATTGACCTCCTCTGGCTCTCGCGGGAGAGTGGAGGCTAACTTTGAATCCAACCTCGCCACCCCCGACCGGCGAAGGAGCGTCAAAGATGCAGATCCTCCTCATCGAAGACGATGCCATGATGGGCTCGACCCTCACCCAGGGACTGAGTGATCTGGGGCTGCCCCCCACCGAGCTGTTCCACTGCAAAGAGATTGCAAGCCTGCCCGCCCTGCAGCGCCAGCACGCCTTCGATGCCATTCTTTGCCGCCAGTATCACCACCAGGCCCACGAGGGAGTCAGGCTGCTGCATGAAGCACACCACCTGGGCCTGCTCGCGCCCGGCTGCGTGCTCCTGCTGCTGGAGCAGGACGAGGACACCGGCCAGTTCCCCCCCTCCGACCTCTATTTCGCCCTGCGTCTGGCCGTGCCCTTCACCACGGAGCAGCTGGCGCACAGCCTGCAAGCGCTGCTGGCACTGACCACGGTGACCCGCCCCCTGGCCACCCCCATGGCGCTCAGGGAGTGGCGCAGCGCCTGCGCCCAGTGCGAGGATCTGCTTTACCGGCACGCCAGCCACAAGGGGCTGGAAGCACAGATGGACAGGGTAAAGGGCTACATGCTGCTGCAAGCCGGGGAACGGGTGCAGGCCGCCCAGCACTACGCCATCTGCACCACGGAGCACGATGCCTGGTGGCCACGCCAGGGACTGAACCAGGCTCTGCTCGGGCTGAACCGGGTGGAGAGCGCCCACAAGGATCTGGCCCGCAACCGGGAGCGACTGCCCCCCGTCATCCATCAGGCGCTGGTTCTCGCCTGCCAACTGCACGAGGCGCAGTGGGATCCTGCCTGGGAAACCTTGTCAGGCTTGCTCCAACGCTGCCCCTGGCAGCCGCAGTGGCGCCAGCTGGCCATTTTGCTGGCCTTGCTGCGAAGGGATGAAGGTCAGGTGCTGGCGCAGGCCAGCGATTTCATCCTGCGCTACTTCCCCAAACAGACGTTTCGCCACTCTGTCGAACGCTGCCTGCTGGATGCGACCCTGGCGGTGCTCTGGCATCCACCGGGAGAGGCCAGAGTTCATGGGCTGCAGCAAGCGCTGGAGGAGCTCGGCCAGCAGGCCGTGACCCTGCGTGCCCACGAGGAGGGGCTGCTGCGCGCCCTGATGCTGGGTCTGGATTATCGATTCGATGACGCCTTGATGCTGCTGGCCAAGCACCCGCCGGAGGCGGCGCGGGACAATCACCTCAACCAGTTGCTCGGGGTGGCCGTCAGCCAGTTCTGCGGGCTTCCCCACCATGCCCAGCGTTATCTGGCCCAGCTCGGCCAGTATCAGGGGCCGGTGGCACAGACCCCGCTGCTGCAGGGGCTCATTTTGCAGGTGGTCGACGATCTGGCGCGGCAACTGGCGCAGCGGGAGCAGCAGCTGACCCAGCTGCGCGAGGAGCGGCAACGGGCCATGACCACGGGTCAGCTCCAGCTCGCCGTGCAGAGCGCTCTGACCCTGCAGGAGCGATTCCCGGCCCAGGCGGGGGATGCCTGGCAACTGCTGGTATTGCTGACCCAGTGCTGGCCCGCCGGCATGGCGGCCCCGGCGGTGGCCCGCCTGGTGGACAGGCTGGAGCAGCGTCTCAACCACAGTGCCGCCTTCCTGGAACACCATGGGAACGCCTATCGGGAGACCCTGCAACAGGTGAGATCCCACCTGGCCCCCAAACTGCCGCCCCTCGGTCCCCATCAGGGCCTATAGCCAGCCAGGGCGGTGCATGCCGCCCTGGCTGGTGCGTTACAACAAGCCTCGCACCAGGATCCCCGCGATCAGCAGGGGGGCGACCAGCCGCCAGCACCAGAGCAGCGCACCACGCATCAGCGGCGAGAGATCCGCAGGCACAATACTGTCCCCCAGCTTCCAGCCAAGCAGCAGGGTCAGCACCAGACCGAACAGGGGCATCATCAGGTTGGAGGTGAGGTAATCCAGCAGATCGAACAGGGTCTTGCCAAACAGGGTGTACTCCGCCCAGGGCCCGAACGACAGACTGACCGGAATGCCGCAGGCCATGATGAGCAGGGTCAGCACCCGGCAGGCATTGCGGCGCGACCAGCCCCACTCCTCGGTGGTGAAGCGCACCAGGTGCTCCAGCATGGAGATGGAGGAGGAGAGCGCCGCCACCAGCAGCAGCAGGAAGAAGATCACCGCCAGCCCCTGACCGAACGGCAGGTGGTTGAACACCGCCGGCATAGTCATGAAGGTGAGGCCGGGACCGGCGGCAGGATCGATGCCGGTGGAGGCCAGCACCGGGAAGATCATCAGCCCCGCCAGCACCGAGATGCAGCTCGCCAGGGTGACTACCCAGACCCCGGAGCGCAGCGCCCCGTCACTGCTCGGCAGGTAGGCGCCATAGGTGGTGTGTACCCCGAGACCAATGGAGAGGGAGAAGAACGCCAGCCCCAGGGCGTCGAGCACCCCTTGCCCCGTCAGGTGGGAGAAGTCGGGCATCAGGAACTGGCGTACCCCGGCCATGGCCCCCGGCATGGAGAGCCCGGTCACCACCAGGAGCAGCATCATCACGAACAGAGCCGGCATCATCCAGCGCAGCGCCCGCTCCACCCCCTGTTGCAGCCCTCCCTGCACGAACCACCAGGTGAGCCCGGCGAAGACGAGATGGGTGAGGGCCGGCCAGAGGGGATCGCTCACATAACCGGTAAAGAGTGCGGTGAGGGTGCTCGCCTCACTCAGGTTGAGCTCGCCGCCCACGGCCAGGGCCGCATAGCCGACGGTCCAGCCCCCCACCACGCTGTAGAAGCTGTAGATGAAGAAGCCACACAGGATCCCCATGTAACCCATCCAGCGCCAGTTCGGCCCCACCAGCTTGTGGAAGGCGCCGAGCACGCCGCGCTGGCTGCGGCTGCCGAGCAGGGTCTCCCCCACCAGCACCGCGACCCCCAGGGTGAAGCTGAAGAGCAGGAACACCAGCAGGAAGGCACCGCCCCCGTTGGTGGCTGTCACATAGGGAAACTTCCAGATGGCGCCAAGGCCGATCGCCGAGCCGGCGGCCGCCAGCACATGACCAATACGGGAAGACCACTGAACCTGGCTCATACAACCTCCGGGCAAGACAACATCAGTTCGATACTCCATGGCTAGACGCGGTGTGCGCCGCAACAAAAAAGGCCGCCTGAGGGCGACCTTTGCAATGAACAGTCAGACAAACGACACCTGCAAGGTCACCTCTCCAGGAAGGGGCTAAATCGGCCACAGAGAGCGATAAGGGGTGACATGGGAGGGCGACGCCTGCACGGTAAAAAGGAGCCACAGCCTAAACCATGGCAAGAGAAGTTGACAGGAAATAGTCTAAAACAGAACCAAAAACAGATTTAACCAAAACAAAATATCGAAATTACAGGTCGTTACTCTGTTTATTTTTATTTAACAGATTTTTATAAAGAGTCAATCCTGCCACCCCACTCCCCGGCCAGCCCGGCCGGGGAGTGGCGGAGATGACCAACCCTCCCTACACCAGGCCGCGCACCAGAATGCCGCCAATGAGCAGGGGAGCCAGCCAGCGCCAGCAGCCCATCAGCAGGGCCCGCCAGTGGGGAGCCAGCCCTTCGGGCAGCGCCTGGCGACCGAGCCGCCAGCCCAGCAGCAGCGTCAGGGCTAGCCCGAACAGGGGCATCATCAGGTTGGAGGTGATGAAGTCCAGCAACTCGAAGATGTTCTTGCCAAACAGGGTCAGGGTGGCCCAGGGACCGAACGACAGGCTCACCGGGATGCCACCCGCCATCACCAGGGCAATGACCAGGTTGCACGCCGCGCGGCGGGACCAGCCCAGGCTCTCGCACAGGAAGCACTGCAAGTGCTCCAGCAGGGAGATGGAGGAGGAGAGCGCCGCCACCACCAGCAGAGAGAAGAACACCACCGCCAGCCCCTGGCCGAAGGGCAGTTGCTGGAACACCGCCGGCATGGTCATGAAGGTGAGGCCCGGGCCCGAGGCCGGGTCAATACCGGTCGCCGCCAGTACCGGGAAGATCATCAGGCCCGCCAGCACGGCGATGACGCTCGCCAGCAGCACTACCCAGAGGCTGGAGCGACCGACCCCTTCGCTGGAAGGCAGGTAGGCGCCATAAGTGGTGTGGATGCCAAGGCCGATGGAGAGGGAGAAAAAGGCCAGCCCCATGGCGTCCAGCACACCCGACATGCCGAGCTTGCTGAAATCGGGCATCAGGAAGTGGCGCACTCCGGCCATGGCGCCCGGCAGGGTGAGGCCGAAGGCCACCAGCAGCAGGATCATGATGAAGAGGGCCGGCATCATCCAGCGCAGGGTGCGCTCCACCCCTTGTTGCACGCCGCCCCGCACGAACCACCAGGTCAAGCCGGCAAACAGCAGGTGGGTCAGCACCGGCCAGAGCGGATCACCGACGTAGTCGTTGAAACGGGCGGTCAGTGCCGCGCCGTCCCCCTGTTGCAGCTCCCCCGCCAGGGCCATGCCCGTGTACCCCAGGGTCCAGCCGCCCACCACGCTGTAGAAACAGAAGATGAGCAGGCTGCACAGCAAACCCATGGCACCGACCCAGCGCCAGCGCCTGCCCATCAGTTCACCAAAGGCGCCCACCACCCCGCGCCGGGTCAGGCTGCCGATCAGGGTCTCCCCCATCAGCACCGCCACCCCCAGGGTGAAGCTGAACAACAGAAAGACCAGCAGGAAGGCGCCGCCACCGTTGGCGGCGGTGACATAGGGGAACTTCCAGATGGCGCCGAGACCGACCGCGGAACCTGCAGCGGCCAGGATGTAACCGAGCCGGGATGACCATTGGGACTGCTTCATAAGAACTCCACGGGAAGGGCCTGCCAGCGAGGCCCGAAATGGCGCTCAGAGTACGCCCGCAGGCGCGCAATCACTCGGCGTATATCCGATATAAAACTCATTTTTTAGCATCATTAACCAATAAAATTCGGATAACCCACCAATCGTGCCACAAAATAAAAACCGGAGCGGGGATGCTCCGGTTTGTTGTCTGCCCGGGTCTGGCGGGATTAGATCACCCCCAGCTCCCGCAACCGCTCCATCAGATAGCTGTGGGCGGTGTGACGCTCCGAGAGCACCACATCCGGACGGGGGTGCAGGAAGAGCGGCAAGGAGATGCGGGACTTGGCGGCACTGCCCCCGGTCGGGTTGATGACCCTGTGGGTGGTAGAGGGGTAGTAGCCGCGGGAGGCCTCCTGCAGCATGTCACCGATGTTGATGATGAGGGTGCCGAAATCGCAGGGCACGTCCATCCACTCCCCGTCTGAACCTTTCACCTGCAGGCCCGGCTCGTTGGAGGCGGGCAGAATGGTCAGCAGGTTGATGTCTTCATGGGCGGCGGCGCGGATGGCACCCGGCTCCTCGGTGCCGTCGAAGGGCGGGTAGTGCAGCACCCGCAGCAGGGTCTTGTGACTCTCTTCGATCATGGAGGAGAGCGGGCAGCTGTAGTGGGCGGCGATGTCCCCCGGGGTGTGCTGCTCCACCCAGCCCAGCAGCTCGGCGGCCAGATCGTTGGCGAGGCGGTAGTACTCCATCGCCTGCTCTTTCAGCTCTGCCGGCATCTGGCCCCAGGGATAGATGTGGAAGTACTCCTTGATGTCCTTCTGGCTGTGACCCTTGGCCACCTCGGACACCGAGGGCGGGAAATAGCCGTCCTGGGTCTCGCGATTGAACAGGAAATCCTGCTTCTGTTCGCTCATGAAGAAGCGATACCAGTTGTCATAGATGGACTGCACCAGCTCCTTCGGGATGGGGTGGTGAGTCAGCACTCCGAAGCCGGTGGTGCGCAGGGATTCGGTGAAGCGCTCGGCCGCATCGGGGGAGCGATAATCGACGGTCAGGACTTTCATTGTTTTTATGTTACATGCCAGTTAAAAGTAGGCGCAGTTTACCCTGCCTCCCCCGGCAAGAAAAGGCTGCCAGAAGCCCGTCTACAATGGCTTGAAAATACTGATAAAAACATCATGATACGGCCCCCTCGCCCGGTGCTTGTCCCGGACGGGCCTCCTCTTCTAGAATGCCCCACCCCCTTTGCTGTCGGAGCCCCCTCATGTCCCCCAAGATCCTGTTGTTGACCCTTCCCTTCCTGCTCGCCGGGTGCAGTTCCCTCTCGGAGGAGGAGTGCCGTGCCATGAGCTGGTACAACCAGGGCTATCAGGACGGGGAGCAGGGCAAGACCCGGAGCGCAACCCGCGACTATCAGAAGACCTGCGGGGAGTACGGCCTCAAGGTGGATGAGGCGGAGTGGCAGCGCGGCTACGCCAAGGGGCTGGAGCTCTATTGCATCCCCGAGCTTGCCTACAGCAAGGGACGGGAGGGGAGCGAATACCTGGGGGTCTGCCCCAACGACACCAGCTTCCTCACCCAGTTCGAGCGCGGCCGCAAGGAGTATCTGCTGGAGCAGCGCCTCGGCGAATTGCAGCAGGAGCTGGAGCGCACCGAGCGGAGCATCCACCAGCTGGATCAGCAGATCCGGGGCGAGAGCGACAGCCGCCAGCGCGACTACTATCGTGCCCAGCGCGAGCGCGCCATCCGTCACTACGAAGGGGTATACCGGGACTACAACCGGCTGCGCTTCCCGGATCGGGTGATCCAGTTCTCCTTCGGGAGCTGACAAAAAGGGGCCGACATGGCCCCTTTCTGTTTATGCCGCAGACTGTTTTTCCCCTCAGGCGGGCAGGACCCAGCGCTGCAACGCCAGGGCGATGCCATCCTCATTGTGATCCGCGGTGACCCGGTCTGCATGGGCCTGGATCTGGGGCGCCGCATTGCCCATGGCCACCGCCAGCCCCACCTGCTCGAACATGCTGATGTCGTTGTTGTTGTCGCCAAAGGCCACCAGGTTCTCCATGGCGATCCCCTCGCTCGCCGCCCACTGGGCCAGCCGGTTGCCCTTGCTGCAACCTGGCTGCACCAGCTCCACCGCATAGGGGGCCGCCCAGTCACGGGTGAAGGGCAGTCTCTCCACCACCTCCCCGACGAAACGGTGCAACCGGCCGGGATCCTGGTTGAACAACTCCAGCTTCCAGATGGGGGACTGCAACCAGGACTCGATATCCTCGGCGGGCAGCAGGGAGACCTTGAGGTGATCCGGCTGGGTTGCCGACCAGCGCCGCATCCGGCCCACGTGCTCCTCGCAGCCCAGGTAGCCGATGCCGTCCCCCAGGTGGAACAGCGCCCCCATCTGCTGGGCTTGCACCTCCTCCAGCAGGGCGGTGAGGGGCGCCACGGCCAGGGGATCCCCGGCGAGGATCCTCTCCTGCACCGGATCATAGAGGTAGGCGCCGTTGCTGCAGATGATAGGGGTGTCGAGGGCCAGCTCGTGGTGGAAGGGACGGGCCGTCATGAAGTGGCGACCCGTCACCAGCAGCACCTTGATGCCGTGGGCCCGGGCCTGGGCCAGGGCCGCCCGGGTAGCGGACGAGATCTTGTGATCCCGGTTCAGCAGGGTGCCGTCCATGTCCAATGCAATGGCCTGATAACGACTCATATCACCTCCAAGAATGTCGAGACGGGTGCGGCGCCATCCCCTCCCGTTTCCAGTGCCATGACTCATCTCACCGCCGGGAATGCGGGCTGGGCATGGCAAGGCCCATGATGGGAGACGCGCTCGCCGGGGGGCGGGAACAGCGGAGCAAAGAGCCATACCGTCCCAGACTCGGCGCCGCGATGCAAGTCCGGCCCGCCATCCCGTCGCCGAACTGTGATCCCCGCGCCCTTCGTCAGCCCGCCTCGGCGCACCCGGCCACGGCGTTTCGCCTGTCCGTCCGTCTGCGCAATCCGTAGAAACCGAGGGCACAGATCACGCCGCAGAGGCCGGCCAGGTAGAAGGGCCACTCGGTCCCCGCCAGCAGCACCAGGCTGCCCAGTACCACCGCCAGGATCTCGCTGCCCACCGCCAGACCGCGGTAGAGCCCCATCGCCTGCCCCTGCTGGCTGGCATGGCTGCGGTTGGAGACCGCCACCGAGGTGGCCAGCTCCCCCAGGCTCATGCCGATGCCGGCCGGGATGAAGGTGAGCGCGAGCCCCCACCACTGGGTCGGCAGGATGAACATCAGCATGCCCGCCGCCATCACCAGGTGGCCGACGATGCCAAGGGAGCTGCCGCGCCAGTGCCGTGCCAACTGCTCACCGATCCAGGAGCCCAGCATCATGGGCACGCTCACCAGCACGGCGGCCTGGGCCAGTTGCACCGGATCCCATGCCAGCCGCTCCACCAGCCAGACATTGAAGTAGGTGAAGTAGAGCTGCACCGCCCCGTAGCTTGCCAGGGTCAGGGCAAAGTAGGGCAGGAGACGAGGTTGTAACAGCAATTGGCGGGTCGAGAGAGGAACCTCATCCCGGGTCGCCGGCACCGGGGGACGATTGGGCAGCAGCCAGAGCACCAGCAGCAGGTTGATCACCGTCATCCCCACCGCCAGCCAGGCCGCCAGGCTGTAATCCCCCGAGACCACGGCCGCATAGCCTCCGATCATGGGGCCCACCACCCAGCCCAGGTTCATGCCGATGTTGATGCGGGCGAAGTTGCGTGCCTTGGTCCTGGCCGTGCTCATGTCCGCCGCCATCGCCTGCACGATGGCGATGTCGCCGTTGAAGAAGCCCTCCACCACCCGGCTCAGCAGCAAGAGCGGCAGGGAACGCCAGGCGATGCCGAGGGCCATCAGCACATACCCCGCCAGCACCCCCACCAGACAGAGGGTCAGCACCGGCTTGCGCCCATGGCGATCGGAGAGACGGCCAAGCAAGGGGGCCCCCAACAGTTGAAACAACGGATAGAGCCCCATGATGACACCAAGCCACACCTTGCGGCTCCAGTCCGACGCCTGTGGCGTCAGCATGCCCTGGGCCGGATCCAGCAGCAGCGGCGCCAGGACGGGGGAAGGCAGGCTGAACCCCGCCACCGCCAGCGTCACCGTCATCACCAATACCCAGAGGGTCGCCTGTCCCTTGCTCCCTTCCATCTTCGCCTCATTAAATAAAGTTATCGGTTTATTTATATTGTGAGGGGTCGTCCATTAAGTAAAGCAGATTGTTGATTTAAATCTCCCCGCTACCCATAATGACCTCATCCAGGCGGTCACCGCACCGATACCCACCACCGGAGCCCCCATGAACGCCAGTACCGACAAGATCCTCTATCTGCTGAAAACCCGCGGCCCCCAGAGCGCCGCCGAACTCGGCGACCAGTTGCAGATGACGTCCATGGGCGCGCGCCAGCACCTGATGGCCCTGGAGTCCGAGGGCTGGGTGGGGTTTAGCGACGAGGCCCGCGGCCGCGGTCGCCCGGTGCGCCTGTGGCACCTCACCGACCAGGCCTGGCAACGCTTCCCCGACACCCATGGCGATCTGACCCTGCAGTTGATCGACGACATCCGGCAGGTGTTTGGCGACGCGGGCATGGAGCAGCTCATCGCGCGGCGGGAGCAGCAGATGCAGGCACGCTATGAATCCAGGCTGACCCAGCCGGCGCTGGCAGACAGGCTGATGACGCTCAAGGCGCTGCGCACCCAGGAGGGGTATATGGCGGACATGTCGCAGGAGGAGGACGGCAGCTGGCTGTGGTGGGAGAGTCACTGCCCCATCTGCAGTGCGGCCAGGGCCTGTCGGGGCTTTTGCCGCAGCGAGCTGGCGCTGTTTCGCCGGTTGCTGGCGCCGGCCGAGGTGGAGCGGGAGCAGTATCTGCTGGAGGGGGACAGCCGCTGTCTCTATCGCATCCGGCCGCCCCGCCCCTGAGCGGGCGGAACGCAAAAACAACAAAGCAGGCGCCGGGATGCCTGCTTTGTTGCCTTCGGGGAGGGGGTGCTCTCGTTCCAGCCCGTTGTTTCCCGATAAGGTCGAACGGCTGATGGGGCTCTTGACCCGGTAAGGTCCTTCACCACAGGTGCCTGGTCGGGCGCCTGTCTTGCCACCGGAAGATGTAACCATGGTACTCCCCGCGATGCGGTGAGTGGTTGTGAAGTAGCAGGTATTTTCAGTTGTTTTTGCAATAGTTCACCCTTAATCTAGGAAAAGTGGATTAGTAATTGCGAAGAGGTACGGAGAATGCTGAAACTTGATCGTATAGACAGGCATATTCTGGAGCTGATGCAGGAAAATGGCCGCATCAGCAACCTGGAGCTGGCCGAGCTGGTCGGGCTCTCTCCCTCCCCCTGCTCGCGCCGGGTCAAGGCGCTGGAGGATGCCGGTCTCATCGATACCCATGTCACCCTGCTCAATGCCCGCCAGCTGGGGCTGACCCTCACCGCCTACATTCACATCTCCATGGACAGGCACACTCCGGAGCGGTTCGAGAACTTCGATCGCGCCGTCAAGGATCTGCCCGAGGTGCTGGAGTGCGACCTCATCACCGGCAACGATGCGGATTACCAGCTCAAGGTGGTGGTGCGGGACATGGAGCACTACCAGCACTTCCTGCTGGACAAGCTGACCCACATCTCCGGCGTGACCGGGGTGCGTTCGAGCTTCGTGCTGCGCCGCATCAAGCACAAGACCGCCCTGCCCCTCAACCACCTGGGCTGACAACCCACCCCTCATCCGGGGAGCACCAAAAGCAAGAGGAGGCCCGGGCCTCCTCTTCTTGTCTCTGCTATCAAGGGCATTCGCGGTCAACACAGCCCCCGGGCGCCATCGCGCCGCCAGGTGGCGAACGCCTCGTCATGCCTCGACCTGGCTGACGTCCTGCACCTGCAGCAACCAGCCGCTCTGCTCCTGCAGGGGTTCGCCGCGCAGCCGCAGCCGCTCACCGGTCGACACCCACTGCCCTTTGGGCAGAGAGATTTCCAGGCTCTCGCTGCCGTTGTCGAACACCCAGCGATCGGCGCCCAACGACTCCATCAAGTACCCTTCCATCTCCACTCTGGACTCGGCCTGCCAGGAGGGGGAGGCGGTATCACGGCTCTCGATGAAATCCCCCTGAACACCAAAGCTGGCCAGCCCCCACAGAATGGAGAGCCCGACGATGGATGATTGCATCTCTCTCTCCTGTTGGTTTGCTACCTTGAGGGCCAGTATGGGAAGAGAAAAATGAGTGCACCATGAACAAGGTGCCAAAGTGCTGGCAAGATCGCGAAAAAAACCGGCCCCGTGGCCGGTCATGTCATTTTATGTCGTACAGGTCACACTACTTGGCCGCTTCTTCTGCCATCCGTGCAGCCCTTGGTTTATTTGTCCACATGGCCACCCCGCGGTGATCCGCACAGATCCCCTCGTCGGTGACCGCCCTCACCCGGACCCCGTCCTTGCAGATGGCCTGCCAGGCATCGGCATCGTCGATCTGCAGCTCGGAACGGGGATAGGAGGTATCGGCGCAGGCGCACAGCAGGATGGCGAACAGAGGGAGCAGGGATTGCATGGGTTTCATCGGGTCACTCCTGACGGGAAAAGGGATCAGCGCCCCAGCTGCGCCGCCACGCGATCGCAAAGCTGCTTGAGCTGGGCCAACTCAGCATCGGCCAGATCCACCTGATTGCGCAAGCTGTCCGCCAGACAGCACTCCCTGACCTCCTGCTGCAACTGGCGTCCCGCCTCGGTCAGACTGATGCACTTTTGCCGCTCATCCTCGTGGGAGACGGTGCGGGTCAGCCACCCCTTGCTCTCCAGCCGCTTGACGATGGGGGTCAGGGTGCCCGCATCCAGTCCGGTCTCCTGCCCTATCTCCTTGAGGCTGACCTCGTCCCGGGCCCAGAGCGAGAGCATCACCAGGTACTGGGTATAGGTGAGATCCAGCTTGTCCAGCAGCGGCCGATAGGCACGCATCACCGCATTGGAGGCGCTGTAGAGGGCAAAACAGACCTGCTTTTTCAATTCGCTCATGGAGGACCTCGCTGACGACAAGGGGGGCAGTATACCCCATCAACTTCGGGGCTGAATAGTTTGCACACAAAACAGTTGCCAGCCCCCGCGTTCAGGACTACCCTGATTTTAGTTTGCACACAAACAAAAATACCAGGCCGCCGCCCGACGCGCGGCCCCACTGCCGGAGAATGCCCATGAATGCCATCAGCCATCAAATCCAACTGCTGCGTCGCCCCACCGGTCTCCCCACCCTGGAGGACTTCGCCCTCCGGGACGTGCCCCTGCCCGCCCTGCAGGAGGGAGAGGTGCAGGTCGCCAACCAGTGGCTGTCGGTGGACCCCTACATGCGCGGCCGCATGAGCGAGGCAAAAAGCTACGTTCCTCCCTTCCCCCTCAACGGTCCCCTCGACGGCGGCGCCATCGGCACGGTACAGGCATCGCGCCATCCCGATTTCAAGGTGGGGGACAAGGTGAGCAGCATGCTGGGCTGGCGGGATGCCTTCGTGGCAAACGCCGCCCAGCTCACCCGCCTGCCCGACACCACCCTGCCGCCCCAGCGCTTCCTCGGCGCCCTCGGCATGCCGGGCATGACCGCCTGGGCGGGCCTGCACAAGGTGGCACACCTGAAGGCCGGTGAAACCCTGCTGGTCTCGGCGGCCTCCGGGGCGGTCGGCACCATGGCGGTCCAGCTCGCCAAGCAGGCGGGAGCCAGGGTCATCGGCTCCACCGGCTCGGCCGACAAGGTCGCCTACCTCAAGACCCTGGGAGCCGATGCGGTGATCAATTACCGGGAGACCCCGGATCTCGACGCCGAGCTGGCCCGCCTCGCCCCCGAAGGCATCCACGTCTACTTCGAAAACGTGGGGGGCGCCATGCTGGATGCCGCCCTCAACCACCTGGTGGTGCACGGGCGCATCGTGCTGTGCGGCCTCATCGAGCAGTACAACAGCAACGGCCAGGCCAGCGGCCCGCGCAACCTCTCCCAGGTGATCCGCAAGCGCATCCTGATGCAGGGGTTGCTGGTCTCCGATCACTGGCAGCACTACGGGGAGTTCCTGGCCGAGGCCATGCCGGCCTTCGAGGCGGGCACCCTCCAGGCCGAGGAGACCGTCAGCGAGGGGCTGGCCAGCATGCCACAAGCCTTTATCGGACTGTTCCAGGGCCACAATACCGGCAAGATGCTGGTCAGACTGCCCTGATCCGAGGGCATTTCCCATCTATTTAACAGATAGAATGTCGCCAGACCCATCCATTTAAGCGATGGAAAATCGGCATCCGATCGCCCTTGAACAGGCGGCTTGCGCAACGGGCCCATCCCCCCTAAGGTGGGCCCGTTTTCCCTGGCGCACCCCGCCGTCTCAGCAAGGAGCCTCCCCTATGTCTACCCCCTATCCCCGCGTCGGTGTCGGCGTCATTCTCACCAATGGCCAGGGCCAGGTACTGCTTGGCAAGCGCAAGGGCAGCCATGCCCCCTACTGGTCCATCGCAGGCGGTCATCTGGAATTGGGGGAGACCTTCGAGTCGGCAGCCATCCGGGAGGTGGCGGAGGAGACCGGCTTCGTCATCCGCCAGCCTCGCGTCATCGCCGTCACCAACAACCTGGAGACCTGGCGCGAGAGCGGCCTGCACTACATCTCGGTCACCCTGCTGGCAGAGGTGGACGGGGAGCCGCAACTGCTGGAGCCGGAAAAATGCGAGTGCTGGATCTGGTGCGACCCGCACAATCTGCCCGAGCCTCACTTCGATGCCAGTCGCCAGTCCATCGCCTGCTGGCTGGCGGGACAATGCTACCTGCCCCAGGCACAACCGGCCCCCTGACCCTCACCGGCAGGCTGCCGCGCGTCATACCGGTACCTCTCGTCTGCTGGCGGAGGCGACCAGCCACCCCGCCAGCCCCTGTTGATGGCAGGCAGCGCGGGAGGGCGTACCGTCACCAAACTGTCACTTTTTTGTCATATTATCCGGGCCAGGATGATGACGAGGAGGGGAAGATGGGACAGGTATTCATGCAGTTCTTGTGGCTGGGATGCATCAGTGTTGGCGGGCCGGCCGCCCATATCGGCTATTTTCAGCGCACCTTTGTCCAGCGGCTGGGCTGGCTGAACCAGGGGGAGTTCGCCCAGTTGCTGGCCCTGTGCCAACTGCTGCCGGGTCCGGCCTCCAGCCAGCTCGGCTTTGCCATCGGTCGCCACCGCGCCGGCATCGGCGGCGCCCTGGCTGCCTTCGTCGGCTTTACCCTCCCCTCCTTCCTGCTGTTGCTGGCGGCCGCCGTCGGTCTGGGTCAACTTACGGGCAGCCTCTGGCTGGACGCCGCCCTGCACGGCCTCAAGCTGCTGGCGCTCGTCGTGGTGGCGGATGCCGTGCTCACCATGAGCCGCCAGTTCTGCAAGACGGCGCTGCAACAGGGGGTCATGGTGGCCACCGCCGCCGCCCTCTGGTGCGCCCCCGGTCTTCTGACCCAGGTCGCCATGCTGCTCGGCGCGGCCCTGCTCTGTGCCTTGCGCGAGCCGCACCCGGGGAGTCAGGGCCTCGCATCCACTCCTGCTCGCCAGCCTCACTGGCCGACCCTGCTGCTGTTCGCCCTGCTGTTCGTCGGCCTGCCCCTGGTGGCGAGCGGCCCCGTCAGCCAGTTGCTGGCCGAGTTTTACCGGGCAGGCAGCCTGGTGTTTGGCGGTGGTCACGTGGTGCTGCCCCTGTTGCAGGAGAGCCTGGGTCACCACCTGAGCGAGCAGCAGTTCCTGACCGGCTACGGCCTGGCCCAGCTGGTACCCGGCCCCATGTTCACCCTGGCCACCTACCTGGGCGCCGTGCTGCTGCCCGCCACTCCCTTCATCGGGGCGCTGCTGGCGACCCTGGCGCTCTTCCTGCCGGGTTTCTTGCTGCTCTGGGCGCTGGGCCCCTGCTGGCAGCACTGGCTGGCCCGCCCCCGTCTGGCGGGGGCCGTGGCCGGCATCAACGCCGCCGTGGTGGGGCTGCTGCTGGCGGCCCTCTATCAGCCGGTGTGGCAGAGCGCCGTGCTCTCCCCCACCGATCTGGCGCTGGCCGCCGTCGGCTTCTACCTGCTGCGGGTGCCACGGCTCCCCGTTCTGCCCCTCGCCGCCCTGCTGACGGGGGCAGCCCTGCTGCTGGCCTGACGAACCCGCGACAAGTCAGGCAGCGCCCGCCGGGCTGGCGGTCATGGCTCTTATCCCCGAGGGGAGGCAAAGAGAGCAAGATCCGTCAGGACAGCTCGGGCCCGTTGGCCGATAGTGGGCAGCACAGAGGAGAGACCATGGATCACAACCAGACAGAGGCCTACCGCCGACGCTTTCAAACGGTGACCGAGCACATCGAGCGCCATCTCGACGACGACCTGTCGCTGGAGCGGCTCAGCGCCGTGGCGCACTTTTCGCCCTTTCACTTTCATCGGCAATTTGCCGCTTACTGCGGCGTGCCGCTGGGGCGTTACATCCAGCTGCTGCGGCTGAAGCGGGCCTCTTACCGGTTGGCATTCGCTCCTCTGGACAAGGTGACTGATATCGCCCTCGATGCCGGCTTCCAGCATGGCGAATCTTTCAGTCGCGCCTTCAAGCAGACGTTCGGCCTGACGCCCAGCCAGTTCAGGCAGCACCCGGACTGGGCCAGCTGGCATCGCTGCCTGCCACGGCCCCCCACAAAGAGGATTGACCCCATGCGAGTCGACATCATCCAGTTCCCGCAGACCGCCGTCGCCGCCCTGACCCATCAGGGCCTGCCCGAGCGCATCAACGACACCGCGGCGCGCTTCATCCAGTGGCGCAAGGCCACGGGCGGCTCCCCGGTCGCCACCAGCCGGACCTATGGCCTGGCGCCGGACGACCCCGCCACGACGGAGGGTGCGGCGTTTCGCTTTACCCTCTGCGGCAGCGTCGAGGCCCCCGTCGCCGAGGACAATGAGTGGGGCGTGAAGAATGCCCTCATCCCGGCCGGGCGCTGCGCCGTGGTACGCCACCACGGCTCCCACGACCTCCTGGCCGACTGTGCCCGGGCGCTCTACCGCGACTGGCTGCCCGCCAGCGGCGAAGAGCTGCGGGATTTTCCGCTCTTCTTCCACTACCACAACTTTGTACACGAGGTGCCCACCCATGAGCTGGTCACCGACATCTACCTGCCGCTGGCATAGCCCGGCACCTGACAGGGGGAGATAAAAAAGCGGCGCCTCCGAAGGGAGGCGCCGCTGGTCGTGTCGGGGATCAGGCGTCGGGCTCGAAATCCAGGCTCAGGCTGTTGACGCAGTAGCGCTGGCCGGTCTCGGTCGGCCCGTCGGGGAAGACGTGGCCGAGGTGGGAGCCGCACTGACTGCAGGTGATCTCCACCCGCTTCATGCCGTGGCTGTTGTCCTCGGTGTAGGTCACCGTCCCCTCGATGGCCCGGTCGAACGAGGGCCAGCCGCAGCCCGCGTCGAACTTGGCTCCTGAGTGGAACAGCACCTGCTTGCAGCAGACGCAGTGGTAATCGCCGCTCTTGCGGTTGTGCAGCAGGGCACCGCTGTAGGGACGCTCGGTCCCTTTCTCCCAGCAGACGTGGAACTGCTCTGCACTCAGCTTGTCGCGCCACTGTTCAGGGTTGTTACTGCTCATTCCGGCTCCTCACCACTGATAACGGTGCCCAGCATACCCAGTCAGGGCGCCTGGCTCTACCCCGCCAGCGGGAACTGTGATCCCGTTGGCAACACGGCGACAACATCCGCTGCCACCACCCCTTCACTCGCCAGCACCGCCGCCGGCAGGGCGACCCGCTCCAGCAGCTTGAGGGAGTGGGCACGCCCCACCGCCACCTGCCGCTTGATGTCGTCCGGCAGGAAGGGCAGACCGTCGTTGGTGGCGGTGTCGATGGTCTGGATCCACTCCATGCCCTCCCCCGGCGGCGGCAGGCGGAACTGGATGTCATAGTCGCTGGCGTTGAACAGCACGTACCAGCGCTCCCCGATGCAGCCGATCATGCCAATGTCCATGGCAAACGCCTGCCCCATGGGGGCGTGCCAGTCCTGATCGGTGAGCTGATGGCCGTCCGGGTGATACCAGTTCACCTGGTGACAGCTGGTCGCCTTGCCGTTCCAGCCGTCGTCGCTCAGTTGCAGGTTGGAGAAGACCCCTGACTCCGCCCGCAGCGCCATCATCTGGCGGGTGAAGGCGAGCAGCCGCTCGTCCTCCGGGCGCAGTTGCCAGTTCACCCAGCTTATCTGGTTGTCCTGACAGTAGGCGTTGTTGTTGCCGAGCTGGCTGCGGCCCATCTCGTCCCCGGCGAGGAAGTGGGGCGTCCCCTGTGACAGCAGCAGGGTGGCGATCAGGTTGCGCTTCTGCTGCTGGCGCAGGTTGTTGATGCGCGGGTCCAGGGTCGGCCCCTCCACCCCGTGGTTGCTGGAGAGGTTGTTGCCGTGGCCGTCCCGGTTGTCCTCGCCGTTGGCCTGGTTGTGGCGCTGGTTGTAGGAGACCAGATCCTCGAGGGTGAACCCGTCGTGATAGCAGAGGTAGTTGACGCTGGTGTGGGGGGAGCGCCAGTTCTTCGGGAAGAGATCCCGCGAGCCCACCAGACGGGTGGCAAAATCCCCCATCTTGCCCGCATCCCCGCGCCAGAAGGCGCGCACCGTGTCGCGGTAACGATCGTTGATCTCCAGCCATTGGCTCGGAAACTGGCCGAGACGATAGCCGAAGGGGCCGATGTCCCAGGGTTCGGCGATGAGCCTGACCCGCGCCAGCACGGGATCCGCCATCATGGCCTTGAAGAAGGCGCTCATGGGATCGAACTCCCCCGCTTCCCGCGCCAGGGTGACCGCCAGATCGAAGCGGAAACCGTCCACCTGCATCTCGGTGACCCAGTAGCGCAGGGCATCGAGCACCAGTCGCAGGGTATTGGGGTGATCCAGATTGACGCTGTTGCCGCAGCCGGTGACGTTGGCGTGGCGATGGTAATCCGGACCGTGGGCCCCCGACTCGAAGGCATAGTAGCCCGCGTTGTCAAATCCCTTGAGGGAGAGCATGGGGCCGTCGAAGCCCGACTCGGCGGTGTGGTTGTAGACCACGTCCAGGATCACCTCGAGCCCAGCCCGGTGCAGCTCGCGCACCATGGTCTTGAACTCGGTCACCGCATCCTTCGCCCCGTAGCGCGGTTCGGGCGCGAAGAAGGCGATGGGGTTGTAGCCCCAGTAGTTGGTGAGCCCCAGCTGCTCGAGCCTGGGCTCGGACATGAAGGCCGCCACCGGCATCAGCTGGACCGAGGTCACCCCCAGCCCCTGCAGATGCTCGATCATCAGCGGGTGGCTGATGCCCAGATAGGTGCCCTGCAACGCCTTGGGGATGCCGGGGTGCTGGCGGGTGAACCCCTTGACGTGGGTCTCGTAGAGCACGACCCGCTCCGGCGGGATGCCGGGCTTGCCGACCCCCTGCCAGTCGAAGGCATCGTCCACCACCACCGACTTGCCCACCATGGCCGCGCTGTCCCCCTCGTAAAGGGCATCGTCCCAGTGGGTAGGACGGCTCAGTGCCCGGGCATAGGGGTCTATCAGCAGCTTGTCCGGGTCGAACAGCAACCCCTCCTGGGGAGAGCCATGCACCCGGTAGCCATAGCGCTGACCAGCCTTGACCCCGCGCACGTGGCCGAACCAGTACTGGCCGCGCCGACCGGGCAAGGGGAGACGCGCCAGCTCCTGCTCCTCTTCGTCGAACAGGCAGAGCTCCACCTTGTCCGATTGGGGAGCCCAGACACAGAAGTGGCAGCCCGTCTCGTCCAGACGGGCGCCAAGCGGGTGATCTACCCCGTTTTCCATTTCAAACATCAGGACTCCTGTTTGATGAACAAGGTCGCGAGCGGCGGCAAGTCCAGCACCAGGCTGTGTGCCATCCCCTGCCAGGGGGTCGCCTCGGCGACGAAGACCAGACCCACATCATAGTTGCTGCCCCAGTAATGCTCGCTGTCGGTGTTGAGCACCACCCGATAACGACCGGCAGCCGGCACCCCGAGACGGTAACCGATGCGCGGCACCGGGGTGAAGTTGCAGGCCACCACCAGCGGATGGGCCCCCAGCTTGTCGGCCCGCAGCCAGGCGAAGATGCTGTTGTCCGCATCCTGGTGATCCAGCCAGCGGAAACCGGCCTGTTCATAATCCGCCTGATACAAGGCAGGTTCATGACGATAGAGGTGGTTGAGATCCCGGATCAGCCGCTGCTGGCCGCCGTGCCTGGGGTACTGCAACAGGTGCCAGGGCAGCTGGGCATCATGATTCCACTCGTTGCTCTGGGCGATCTCGGTGCCCATGAAGTTGAGCTTCTTGCCGGGGTGGGCATACATGAAGCCCATGTAGGCGCGCAGGTTGGCGGCCTGCTGCCACTCGTCCCCCGGCATCTTGTAGAGCAGTGAGTGCTTGCCGTGGACCACCTCGTCGTGGGAGAGGGACAGAATGAAGTTCTCGTCATAGTGGTACACCATGGAGAAGGTCATGTCGTTGTGGTGGTAGCGACGGTGAATGGGCTCTTTTTGCATGTAGCTGAGGGTGTCGTGCATCCAGCCCATATTCCACTTGAAGCCAAACCCCAGGCCGCCAAGGAAGGTGGGACGGGAAACCCCGGCAAAGGCGGTGGACTCCTCGGCGATGGTCATGGCGTGGGGGTACTTGCCGTACACCTCCTCGTTGGTCCACTTCAAGAGGCTGATCGCCTCGTAGTTGTGGTTGCCGCCATCGACGTTGGGCACCCACTCACCGGCGTTGCGGGAGTAATCCAGATAGAGCATGGAGGCGACCGCATCCACCCGCAGGCCGTCGATGTGGAACTTGTCGAGCCAGAACAGGGCGCTGGCCACCAGGAACTGGCGCACGGTGTCGCGACCGAAGTCATAGATGTAGGAGTTCCAGTCCGGGTGCCAGCCACGGCGCGGATCTTCGTACTCGTAGAGCGGCGTGCCGTCGAAGCGGGCCAGGCCGTGGGCATCGGACGGGAAGTGGGCGGGCACCCAATCCAGAATCACGCCGATCCCCGCCTGGTGGCACTGATCCACAAAGTATTTGAAATCGTCGGCCGTGCCGTAGCGGCTGGTGGGGGAGAACATGCCCACCGGCTGGTAGCCCCAGGAGCCGCTGAAGGGATGCTCGGAGACTGGCAGCAGCTCGATGTGGGTGTACTCCATCTCCTTGATGTAATCCACCAGTTCCACCGCCAGCTCGCGCCAGCTCAGGCTGTCGCCGTTGGAGTGACGCTTCCAGGAACCCACGTGCAGCTCGTAGATGGAAAGGGGCTGCTCGCGCTTGTCATTGAGCTGACTCTCGCGCCAGTCGGCGTCCTGCCACTGGTACTGGCCGTGGTCATAGACCACGGAGGCGAACGAGGGGTACTGCTCGCAGTAGAAGCCCACCGGGTCGCTCTTGTGGGGCAGGCGATTGCCCGCCGGGTCTTTCAGTTCGAACTTGTAGCGATCCCCGGCCTTGAGCCCCGGCACGAACAGCACCCAGTGGCCGCACTGGCTGCGCTGCATGGGGTGACGGCGGCCATCCCAGAAGTTGAAATCGCCGATGAGGCTCACGGCGGTGGCGCTCGGCGCGTAGACGGCAAAGCGTACCCCTTCCACCTGCTGGCCGAGGTGCGTCACGGTGCGCAACTGGGCGCCGAGGGTGTGGTAGAGGTTTTCCGGTTGCCAGGTGAGTTCCGCCAGCCCCTCCCAGGCGGCGGCCTGGAACTGATAGGGGTCGATGATGTCGGCACTGGCGTCGGCGTAGGTCGCGATGAGCTGGTAGGGGAAGGGATTCTTGCGGCGGGTGAAAACAGTTTCAAAGAGGCCCGCTTCGTCAGCGGCGGTCAGGGTGGCAACTATCTTGCCTGACTTGAGATCCCTGACCCGGACCTCGAGTGCATCGGGCAACCAGGCGGTGAGTTTCAGGCCTGGCCCATCCGGATTGGCCAGCAGGCCTAGATGGGAGAAGGGATCGGCACAGCGGGCGGCAACCAAACGTTCAACGGGCATCGACATTTCCTTTGATGGCTGAACATCCGCTTCGGCCGAAGCCGAAGCGGATGAAAGTGAGTCACATGTTGGCGTTCAAGGCTCAACGGCTGGCCTCGTCACGGGCCCGGCTCATCTTGCCCGCCAGATTCTTGAGCGCCTCGTCGGCGAAGATATCCTCCAGATCCCGGGAGAGCTTGCGACGCCAGTTGGGGTACTCGTAGCTGGTACCCGGCACGTTGACCGGCTTGTCCATCTCCAGCCAGTCTTCGAGCTGGGTGCTGAACAGGGCACAGCTGCCGCGGGACATGTGCAGTTGCAGACCGTGGTTGAGCTCGGTGTTCATGCCGACCCAGTTCACGTCGTGACTGATATTGCCAGAGATGACCCCATGAGCATGCAGGCTGTCAAGGATCCGCTGCTTGGCCTGGTGGCGATCAGCATACAGGGTCTTGAGTACGTCTTCATCCGGGTACAGGCCCAGTTCGCGTCCCAGCGCCAGATCGTCGCAGTGCCAGAAGCCTTTGAGGGTCGGCATGTCGTGGGTGGTCAGGGCGGACATCGCCTGCTCGGCGTAGTGCGCCGGGGAGATGAAGCCGCCATCGTCCTTGGAGCGCTCGAAGAAGAACACCTTGTAGGAGTGGACGCCGTTCTCTTTCAGGGTCACGTCGATCCCCTCCGGCACGGTCCCCAGATCCTCGCCGATCAGCAGGCACTGGTTGCGATGAGACTCGAGGGCCAGGATCCCCAGCAGATCGTTCACCGGATAATAGATGTAGGCCCCCTTGGCAGCGGACTCTCCGGGCGGCACCCACCACAGGCGCAGCAAGGCCATCACGTGGTCGATGCGCAGGGCGCCGCAGGAGCGCATGTTGGCGCGGAACAGATCCACCATGGGCTGGTAGGCGGCCTCGAACAGCTGGTTCGGGTTCATGGGGGGCAGGCCCCAGTTCTGGCCGAGGGGGCCGAGGATGTCGGGCGGTGCACCGACCGAGGCTTTCGGGCAGTAGAGATCCCGGTTTGCCCAGATCTCGGTGGAGCCTTCGGAGACGCCGACCGCCAGATCCCGGTAGATCCCCATCACCATGCCGGCGGCCTTGGCGCGGGCATCGGCCCGGGCCAGCTGCTCGTCAGCCAGGAACTGCAGATAGAGATAGAAGGCCACATCCTGCTGGTGCTCGGCCATCCAGGCCGCCACTTCGGGGTTGTGGTAATCGCGCAGCGCCTCGGGCCAGACCGGCCAGCCCCAGGCATTCTCGCCCTTGGCATAGAAGTGGGCCTGAAGGGCGTCAAACGCTGCCTGCTGTTGCAGGCTGTCACCGCCGGCAGCCACGAAGGCATCGAACGCAGCCTGACGCTCGGCGCTGAAGCTGGCCTGGTCGAACACCTGGCGCAGCATCCCGATCTTGGTCTGGATGACGCCGGTGTAATCCACATTGTCCTTGACCCGCAGGGAGGTGAGGTGCTGCTGGAAGGCCGGGCTCGCCACTTCCGCTTTCAGGCGATCGTTGCCTAGGAATTCGGGCACCGCTTCCACATCGATATAGGCGACGTTGAGCCAGCGACGGGAAGAGGGGCTGTAAGGGCTGGCACTCTCCGGGTTGGCCGGATAGAGGGCATGAATGGGGTTGAGACCGACGAAGTGGGCTCCCCAGGCGGCGGCATTCTCAACCAGCTGGCCGAGATCGCTGAAATCGCCGATGCCCCAGTTGTGGCGGCTGCGCAGGCAGTAGAGCTGGACGCTCGGGCCCCACACCTTGCGACCATTGGCGATGGGCGCCTGCTTGTAGCAGGACTTGGGGGCGACGATGAGACGCATGGTGGCCAGCGGCTCGTCATTGCCCTCTTCCAGCAGGATGAGCTGGTGATAACCCAGCGCAGGCTGCACATCCAGAGTGACGCGATAGGCCTGGCACTCCATCTCCTCGAACTCGGCCACCCCGACCAGCTCACCCTCGATGGGGGTGAGTTGACCGGACAGCACTGCACCCTGCTCCTGCTGGAGCTGCCAGGTGAGGGCATCGTTGACGAATTCGATGGGGAGGCGAACCTCAAGAGTAACGGCGTCGCCGCTGCGTACCACCATCACGGGATCCAGCGCGCGCAGCCAGTGCTGGCGGTGCTCCTGCTCAAGCTGTTCGGACAGGGCGGCCTCGTCGTCGACGCAGTAGCCCATGGCGCCCAGCATGGCGGCCTTGCTCTCTTCCGATACCAGGGCCGGCTGGCCCCAGGCATCAACATACTCACTGGCAATGCCTTTGGCGGCAGCCAGCTGTTCAATCAGGGTGGTCATAGTTTGAGAATTCCCGCTGTGGATTCTGTCTACGCTATTTTGTGATTAATTTTTATGGTTGGTACTTGAACAGTGGCTCTTTGGCCATGCTAAACCGCGCACATTTTTACATATCTCCCCGGCTGGATGTGTGACCGGGCAGGCACTATTGTTGTTCTCTGCCACCGACTTTGCTGATGATGCATTCAACAAAAGTTGGTAGCCAGTTACATAAACCGAAAATAAATTTCACAGTTTTTCATGATATAGCGCAATTTCGCGCTGATTGTTGGTTGACTCGCGAGGGAGTTCTAGTAAATTTACAAACGGAATTTTCTTTGACTACTGAACAGTTAGGTAACCAATTATGACTATCAAAGTAGGTATTAACGGTTTTGGCCGTATCGGTCGTTTCGTTTTCCGTCTGGCCGCTGAGCGTGCTGACATCGAAGTGGTTGGTATCAACGACCTGATCGACGTTGACTACATGGCTTACATGCTGAAGTACGACTCCACTCACGGTCGCTTCAAGGGCACTGTTGAAGTCAAAGACGGCAACCTGATCGTCAACGGCAAAACCGTACGTGTTACCGCTGAACGTGACCCGGCCAACCTGAAATGGGGCGAAATCGGTGTTGACGTTGTTGCCGAAGCAACCGGTCTGTTCCTGACCGACGAAACCGCTCGCAAGCACATCGCTGCCGGTGCCAAGAAAGTCGTACTGACCGGTCCGTCCAAAGACGCCACCCCGATGTTCGTCATGGGCGTCAACCAGGATTCCTACGCTGGCCAGGACATCGTTTCCAACGCTTCCTGCACCACCAACTGCCTGGCCCCCATTGCCAAGGTTCTGAACGATACCTTCGGTATCGAATCCGGCCTGATGACCACCGTTCACGCTACCACTGCTACCCAGAAGACCGTTGATGGTCCGTCTGCCAAAGACTGGCGCGGTGGCCGCGGTGCGGCTCAGAACATCATCCCGTCCTCTACCGGTGCTGCCAAGGCTGTTGGCGTGGTCATCCCGGAACTGAACGGCAAGCTGACCGGCATGGCCTTCCGCGTGCCGACTCCGGACGTGTCCGTTGTTGACCTGACCGTCAACCTGAAGAAAGAAGCGTCCTACGCTGAAATCTGCCAGGCCATGAAGGCTGCCTCCGAAGGCGCCATGAAGGGCGTGCTGGGCTACACCGAAGACGAAGTGGTTTCCACCGACTTCCTGGGTGAGCGTCAGACTTCCGTGTTCGATGCCAAGGCTGGTATCCAGCTGAACAAGACCTTCGTGAAAGTCGTCTCCTGGTACGACAACGAAATGGGCTACTCCAGCAAGGTTCTGGACCTGATCGCTCACATCTCCAAGTAATTTGGGATGCGCAATCGCGTAGCTTGAAAAAAGGCGGCCAATGGCCGCCTTTTTGTATTCTGAATCACGGACCCTTTCTGAATGTCCCCGAGCACTGGAGCCTTTATGACACCGACACGTACGCTGACTGCCCACTGCACCCTGAGCCAGGATGGCCTGCCCCTGCTGACCATAGACAATGAGCACGCCAGGGCCGAGATAAGCCTGTTTGGCGCCCACGTGCTGCGTTACCAACGCCATGGTGAGCCGGCCTCCCTCTGGCTCAGCGACAAGGCGATACTGGATGGCAGCAAGCCCATTCGCGGCGGCATTCCCCTCTGCTGGCCCTGGTTCGGCCCCTCCCCCGCTCGCGTTGGCAGCGGCAAGCCGGCTCATGGCTTCGCACGCAACTGCCTGTGGACGCTGGATGGGGTCTCCGATCACGGGGATGGCACACTCGTCCACCTCTCCCTGCGTGACAACGATGCCAGCAGGACACTCTGGCCCCATGCCTTCGAGCTGGAGCTGGACGTACTGGTCGGCAAGGAGCTTTCCCTGGTGCTGACCACCCGCAACACCGGCAAGTCAGCGCTCACCTACAATGCCGCCCTGCACACCTACCTGCAGATCAGTGCGCCGGAAGCGGTGACCGTGACCGGCCTCGGCGAACCCTATCTGGACAAGCTGACCGGCCGAAACGAACTGCAACAGGGCACGCTGACCGTCACCGCAGCCATGGATCGCATCTACCGCCAGCCCGATGCCATGGTCAGCGTGCAGGATGGTGAGCGCACCACCCGGGTGGTCAACGGCAACCACGACAGCGTGGTGGTCTGGACCCCCTGGCAGGAAGGGGCCAGCGCCATGGCCGACATGAGTGACGACGGTTATCGCACCATGCTCTGTGTCGAGGCGGCCATCACCGCCGAGGACGGGATCACCGTCCCGCCCGACGAGGAGCACAGCTTCTCCACCGTCATCATCTGACGATACAGATGACGGATAAATAAAGAGGGCTCCCGCGGGAGCCCTCTTTGCATCTTGCCATCAGAGTCAGTCAGGCGTTGCCCTGGGTCTTGAGCTTGAGCTCGGCGGCGAAATCCAGCATGCGGTCGAGCGGGACAAGCGCTTTGAGACGCAGTGCCTCATCCACATGGATCTCGTGACGCTCGGCACCATCGGTCAGGGCTTCCTTGATGGCCACCAGGCCGTTCATCGCCATCCAGGGGCAGTGGGCGCAGCTGCGACAGGTGGCACCATCACCGCCGGTGGGCGCCTCCACCATCTCTTTCTCCGGGCAGGCCTGCTGCATCTTGTAGAAGATGCCGCGATCGGTCGCCACGATCAGTTTCTGCTGGGGCAGCTCTTTGGCGGCCTTGATGAGCTGGCTGGTGGAACCCACCGCATCCGCCAGCTCGATGACGGAGGCCGGGGACTCCGGGTGCACCAGCACGGCGGCATCCGGGTTCTGGGCCTTGAGCTCGCGCAGCGCCTTGGCCTTGAACTCGTCGTGCACGATGCAGTGACCCTGCCAGCGCAGCATCTCGGCCCCTGTCTTCTTCTCGATGTAGGCGCCGAGGTGTCTGTCCGGGCCCCAGATGATCTTGTGACCCTGACTGTCCAGATGTTCGACGATCTCCAGCGCAATGCTGGAGGTGACCACCCAGTCGGCCCGTGCTTTCACCGCTGCCGAGGTATTGGCATAGACCACCACGATGTGATCGGGGTGCGCATCGCAGAAGGCGGAGAACTGGTCGATGGGACAACCCAGATCAAGAGAGCACTCGGCCTCCAGCGTCGGCATCAGCACCCGCTTGTGGGGGCTCAGGATCTTGGAGGTCTCTCCCATGAAGCGCACACCGGCCACGATCAGGGTCTGGGCTGCATGGTCGCGACCGAAGCGGGCCATCTCCAGGGAGTCACCCACGAAGCCACCGGTGGCTTCTGCCAGGGCCTGGATCTCGGGATCCGTGTAGTAATGGGCAACCAGCACGGCCTGGCGCGCCTCGAGCAGCACCTTGATCTCGGCGATCAGGGTCGCCTTCTGCTCGGGAGTCAGGGGCTGTGGTTTGGCCGGGAAGGGGTAGTCCATCTCGACTACCGGCGGAATACTGCTCAGTGCATTGCTCATTGCGACTGTTCCATCAACGCTCGGGAAGGCCAAAATTATAACCAGAAGCCGTGCACAAACCCATCAACAAATCCAGTACAGTACAACTGTCAGGACCCGCTCCGACCATATCGTTGTCATTCTTGCCAAAAGGAGTTGTCGAATGAAACAACGTTCGCTCAAGACCAAGTTGTTGTTGCTCACGCTGGGACTTTTTCTCGCCAGTGGCGTCGCCATGACATGGATACAGTCCTCCTCGCTGAACGGCCTGCGCGATGACATCATGGCGCAGACCCGTGGCGCCCTGGAGCAGGAGGTTTCCCGTTCCCTGCAATTCCAGGCAGAGCGGTATGCCGTGCAGATCGAAGACCAGTTGCAGCAGGCCTATCAGATACCGCTCGGCATGGCGGCGCAGCTTGAAGGAAGCATGGCCCAGCCGGACCAGCGGCTGAGCCGCCAGCAAGTGGAGCTCCTGCTTGGCAGCCGCCTGCGCCAGGCAAACGGGATCAGCTCCATCTACGCCCAGTTCGAACCCAACGGTTACGACGGACAGGACGCCGACTGGCAGACGGGCGCCAGCCATTCGGTTGCCGGCAAGGGCAGTCTCGAGGTCTATTTCACCCGGGAACAGAACGGAAACATCGCGCAGCAGACCATAGATGCCGCCACCAGTGACGCCAAGTTCGACACCTCGCGCAATGAATTCGGCATTCGCAACAGCGAGTGGTATCTCTGCGGTCGCGAGACACGTCGCCCCTGCCTGATGGAACCCTACCTCTACGAGATAAGCCCTGGTCAGAAGATGCTGATGACCAGCCTGACGGTGCCCGTCCTCAAGGGTGGCAAGTTTGCCGGGATCACCGGGGTCGACATGAACCTGCCCATCTTCCAGCAACTGGCCGAGCACCTTGGCAAGAGCCTCTATGACAACCAGGCCGAGGTCACCCTGGTCAGCAAGACGGGCTTCATCGTCGGCAGCAACCGCCATTCGGACAAACTGGGGCGCCCCCTGACAGAGGCCGGACTGGTTGCCCCGAATGGACACCCCGCCGATACCGACAGCGATTTCATCCTGCAGCAGCCCATACGGATCGAGGCTGCCGACAACCAGTGGTGGCTGATGATCAAGGTGCCCAAGGCCCTCGCCCTCAGCCAGGCCAACACCATCAGCCAGCAGCTCGGCAGCCTGTTGCAGGCGACCCAGCAGCAGCAGCTGATCGCCATCGTTGTCATCACCCTGGTGGCCCTGGGGCTGCTTGTCTGGTTCATCCAGACCATCACGGCGCCCCTCTCCCTCATCAGCCGCCACGTCTCCCACCTCGCCAGCAATGAGGGCGACCTGACCCAGCAGATGCGCATCGACACCCACCAGGAGCTCATCGAGCTGGGCAGGCATCTCAATGCCTTCCTCGGCAAGCTGAGGGCCATGGTGCAAGGCAGCAAGCAGATTGGGCAACAGGTGCATCAGCAGGCCAGGGGCATGAAGCAGACGGCCGATGCCATGCGCAGCAACCTGGATGATCAGAGCATGGAGCTGGAGAGCGTGGTCAGCGCCATGCACGAGATGAGCACCACGGCAGTCAGCGTGGCGGGCTATGCGGAACAGGCGGCGCAGGAGTCGGAAGCGGCGACCCACCATGTCAGCACGGCCCAGCAGACCTTGAGCAGGGCCCGCAACGAGATCCATACCCTGGTCGAGGACATGCATCAGGCCGACAAGGCGGTCGCCAAGGTCGCCCAGCGCAGCACCAATATCAGCCACATTCTCGATGTGATCCGGGCCATTGCCGAACAGACCAACCTGCTGGCCCTCAACGCAGCCATCGAGGCGGCGCGGGCCGGCGACATGGGCAGGGGTTTTGCCGTCGTGGCGGACGAGGTGAGGGCGCTGGCCAACAAGACCCGCTCATCCACCGACGAGATAGGCCAGCTCATCGGCAGCCTGCAAACCGAGGTCACCAGCAGCCAGCAGCTGATGAGCACGGGGATCGCCCGCTCGGTGAGCACGGTTGAAGGCACGGAGCAGGCCTTCGAGGCACTCAATCAGGTGGTCACCCAGATCCAGCAGATCCATGATCACATCAGCCAGGTGGCGACCGCCGCCGAGCAGCAGAGTGCCGTGAGCGACACCATCAACCAGAACCTGATGCGCATCGGCGACGCCGCTACCACCCTGGGACAAGAGGCCAATGCCAGCCAGCGCCTGAGCGAGGCACTGGAACAGGCGGCCACCACCCTGGCAAGCGAGCTGGATCGACTGCGAACCTGATGGGAGACGGAAACGAAAAAGCCCGCATCGCTGCGGGCTTTTCAATATGGTGGTCGTTACTGGGCTCGAACCAGTGACCCCCTCCTTGTAAGGGAGGTGCTCTCCCAGCTGAGCTAAACGACCTGGGATATGACTGAAATGATGGTGGGTCGTGCTGGATTCGAACCAGCGACCAATTGATTAAAAGTCAACTGCTCTACCGACTGAGCTAACGACCCATCGAAATCATTTTTTAAAGCATGGTGGTCGTTACTGGGCTCGAACCAGTGACCCCCTCCTTGTAAGGGAGGTGCTCTCCCAGCTGAGCTAAACGACCTGGGACAAGACTGAAATGATGGTGGGTCGTGCTGGATTCGAACCAGCGACCAATTGATTAAAAGTCAACTGCTCTACCGACTGAGCTAACGACCCATCGAAATCATTTTTTAAAGCATGGTGGTCGTTACTGGGCTCGAACCAGTGACCCCCTCCTTGTAAGGGAGGTGCTCTCCCAGCTGAGCTAAACGACCTGGGACAAGACTGAAATGATGGTGGGTCGTGCTGGATTCGAACCAGCGACCAATTGATTAAAAGTCAACTGCTCTACCGACTGAGCTAACGACCCATC
>NZ_JBFWLQ010000010.1:85316-85862 GCF_050252055.1 Aeromonas sp.
AGGTGCTCTCCCAGCTGAGCTAAACGACCTGGGACAAGACTGAAATGATGGTGGGTCGTGCTGGATTCGAACCAGCGACCAATTGATTAAAAGTCAACTGCTCTACCGACTGAGCTAACGACCCATCTAAATCATTTTTAAAGCATGGTGGTCGTTACTGGGCTCGAACCAGTGACCCCCTCCTTGTAAGGGAGGTGCTCTCCCAGCTGAGCTAAACGACCTGGGATTCAATGTTCAGAGTGGTGGGTCGTGTAGGGTTCGAACCTACGACCAATTGATTAAGAGTCAACTGCTCTACCGACTGAGCTAACGACCCACATCCTGAACCTTTCACCAACCGCATGTGGCGGCCAGTATTACAACATGGTGGTCGTTACTGGGCTCGAACCAGTGACCCCCTCCTTGTAAGGGAGGTGCTCTCCCAGCTGAGCTAAACGACCTGGGATTCAATGTTCAGAGTGGTGGGTCGTGTAGGGTTCGAACCTACGACCAATTGATTAAGAGTCAACTGCTCTACCGACTGAGCTAACGACCCACATCCTGAAC
>NZ_JBFWLQ010000010.1:85872-154170 GCF_050252055.1 Aeromonas sp.
TCCCAGCTGAGCTAAACGACCTGGGATTCAATGTTCAGAGTGGTGGGTCGTGTAGGGTTCGAACCTACGACCAATTGATTAAGAGTCAACTGCTCTACCGACTGAGCTAACGACCCACATCCTGAACTTTTCACCAACCGCATGTGGCGGCCAGCGTTACAACATGGTGGTCGTTACTGGGCTCGAACCAGTGACCCCCTCCTTGTAAGGGAGGTGCTCTCCCAGCTGAGCTAAACGACCTGGGAATATTGTCTTCACCTGCTGTGAAGAAATGGTGGGTCGTGCTGGATTCGAACCAGCGACCAATTGATTAAAAGTCAACTGCTCTACCGACTGAGCTAACGACCCTCACCACGACCAGCGCCGACTGCATTACTGCTCCGGCTCTGACGGCGGCCTATATTACGGATTTATCATCCTGGCGCAATAGAAAAATCTTAAATTAAATCTGATTGTTCACTGCGCATACAAAGCACGGCGGTATTTACAAGAGTGTTACGAAAACAGTGACATGCAGCAATGTCACAGCTTGGCCAGACTCTGTTTGGCCAGCTGGGCCGGCGAGGTGTTGGGGTAACCCTTGATCACCTGCTCATAGAAGGCCTTGGCCTCTGCTTTCTTGCCGTCAAGCTGGGCGAGCATGCCGAGTTTCAGCAGGGCATCGGCCCGCTTGGGTGACTTGCTGTATTTGTTCGCCACAGTGGAAAACTGGCTCGCGGCCCCCGCCCTGTCGCCCTTGTTGAACATCAGCTGGCCGAGCCAGTAGTGGGCATTGGGAACATAGCTGGAGTTCGGGAACTGCTTGATGAACCCTTCGAAGGCAGGAATGGCCTTGTCGTAGTTCTTCTCCTTGAGCACCATGTTCACGGCTGCGTCGTAGGCCTGGTTCTCATCCTGGTTGGTGGAGTAGTTGGCAGCCGCGGCAGGAGGCGTTGCAGCACCTGCAGCAGGTGTTGCAGGCGCGGCGGCAGGCTGGCGGTTGGCCACCTTGTCAAGCTCTTGGTAGAGTTGGCGCTGGCGCTCCTGGGACTGCTCCATCTGGTAGGTCTGCTGTTCCAGCTGACCACGCAGCTCGGAGACCTCCCCTTGCAGGGAGTCGACCTGTTGCTGCAGTTCGGCCTGCAGACGCAGACGGGCGTTGAGGGTACGCTCCAGCAGAGCAACCCGGTCTTCCAGGCTGCCGGTCGGTACGATGGCACCATTGTTGCCGCTCAGCACCACGCCGCTGCTGCCAGAATCCCCGCTCAGATCGCTCACGGGTGCTGCCGCTTGCGCATTCAAAGCAACCAACACGGCCAGCGCAACACCAGCTTGCTTGTACACAGATTTCATTCGGATCAAACCTTAGCGTTTAGTGCAAATAAAACGGCCAGCGCATAGTCGCTCGCTGATACAGATTTCATTCGGATCAAACCTTGACGTTTAGTGCAAATAAAACGGCCATCGAAATGGCCGCTTGCATATAAACGAACTTCGTTCGACTCAAACCTTAGTAAACCAGGACCGCACGGCGGTTCTTGGCAAAGGCTTCCTCGGTGTGGGACAGATCCAGCGGCTTCTCTTCGCCATAGCTGACGATGGAGAGCTGCTCGGCCTGCACACCCAGGGTTTGCAGATACTTGGCAACAGCCTTGGCACGACGCTCACCCAGCGCGATGTTGTATTCCGGCGTACCGCGCTCGTCGGCGTGGCCTTCGATCAGTACCTTGACGCTCGGACGTTCACGCAGGTAGCTGGCGTGGGCATCCAGCAGGTCGGCGTACTGACCCTGAATGTCGTAACCATCGTACGGGAAGTAGATCACGTTGTCGCGTTGCAGCGCTTCGAACTTCTGACGCATCTGCTCTTCCGGGGACAACATGCCGTTGGCGCCGCCGGTTTGTACACCGCCCATGCCGTCGGTCATGCCGGACTCGGCGCCAGCGGCGTCGGAGTCGGAAGAGGAGCTACAGGCAGCCAGGGTGAACAGTGGCAGTGCGATGGCCAGACCCTTGAGCAGTTTATTGAGTTGCATGCTATTTCCTTAAACCTTTATAACAAAACAAAAAACAATCGATTTTTATCAATTCAAGAAGGGCGACCAAGCTGGTGCACGAATTTCACCGCTACTGGTCGGAAGCACTGCCTTGAAGCGACCGTCGGTCGACACCAATGCAAGACTCTTACGACCCTGATAGATGGTGGCATAAATGATCATGCTGCCATTGGGAGCCACACTTGGCGATTCATCCAGAGCACTCTGGGTCAGTACCAGCATGGCTCCATTTTCCATATCCTGGCGAGCGATGCGATATTGTCCCTGAACCCGGGTCACCATCACCATGGACTTGCCGTCCGGTGTGATGGATGCCCCCTGGTTGGAATCCCCTTCCCAGGTCATCCGGCGAGTCATGCCAGTCGCCAAATTTACGCTATAAATCTGGGGTTTGCCACCACGTTCAGAGGTGAACAGCAAAGTTTGACCGTCCGGCATCCAGGAGGGTTCGGTGTCGATGGTGCGGTTATTTGTGACTCGAGTGAGTTGCTTGCTAGCAACATCAACGACATAGATGTCAGGCTGCCCATCTTTGGACAGAACAATAGCCAAACGACGACCATCTGGAGACCACTCCGGCGCACCGTTGATGCCACGGAAGCTGGTGATCAGACTGCGCTGCTGGGTGTAGATGTCCTGCACATAGATCTCGGACTTCTGGTTCTCGAAGCTCACGTAAGCCAGCTTGCTGCCATCCGGCGACCAGGCCGGGGACATCAGGGGTTCACGGGAGCGCAGCAGAGTCTTCTCGTTGTAGCCGTCGTAGTCGGAGATCCGCAGCTGATACGGGAACTGGGTGCCCTGCTGCACGGAGACATAGGCCAGACGAGTCAGGAAGGCACCACGCTCACCGGTCAGACGCTCGTAGACGATGTCGGAGATGCGGTGGGCAAACTGGCGCATCTGGGCACCCGGGATGGTCGCCATGCGGCTGTCCAGGATGTAACCGTTCGCTTCACCGCCCTGGGTCTTGGCCAGCTGGCCTTTCAGGACGTCGACCAGCTCGAAGTTGATCTTGTAGGTGCCATCACCCACGGCGGCGATGGAGCCGACCACCACGGCTTCGACCCCCTGGGAAGCCCAGGGTGCGAAGTTGATCTCGCCGCTGGTGCTCGGCGTCTGCGGCATCTGGCCACGGGCCAGCGGCTTGAACTTGCCGCTGCGCATCAGGTCGTTGGAGACCACTTCCGCGATATCCTGCGGCAACTGGCCATTGCCCTCCCACTTGAAGGGGGCGATGGCGATGGGGCGTGCACTGTCGATACCGCCGGTGATGACGATGTCCAAGGCCGCCTGAGCGCTCTGGCCTAGCAGAAGGCAGCCAACCAAAGCAAAAAACACTTTTCTTATCATGGCTTAAATACTCTGTTCCAAAAAAATGAGAGGTGAAATCCCTTTATCAGCAGATGCTGCCAACCACGGTCATTGACCCCGTTCTATCACGCTTAGATGCTCGGTTCTAACTTGAGGTTAAACTCCTTCAACATCTCGAATGCCGCCGGATCCTTCGGCACCGGCAACTGGTTGGCCTTCAGCACCGCCGCCTTGCCGGAGCGGCAGACCGCCGGATCACCCTGACCGTTGTCCACCGAGATGACGAAGCCGCTACTGGCCAACTTGACACCGATAGTACATGTTTTGCCCCGCATGGTGGGATCCAAAATCATGTAGCGCTCGACCGTGGCCTTGATGAGGGCGGCATACTTGTCGACCTCGCCCTTGGCGGCTGCCGATGCTGCCTGACTGCGCGCATTGGCCTCGGCGGCCAGCTGCTGCTCCATCATGGCTTCCATCTCTTTTTGCAACTTGGCCTCTTCGGCCGCCTTGCGCTTGCGCTCCGCCTCAATCTTGGCCTTTCTGTCAGCCTCGGCCTTCGCCTTCTTCTCTGCGTCAGCTTTTGCCTTCTTGTCCGCCTCTTCCTTCGCCTTCTTCTCGGCCTCGGCCTTGGCTTTCTTCTCGGCTTCCGCCTTCGCCTTTTTCTCGGCTTCGGCCTTGGCCTTCTTCTCGGCTTCCGCTTTCTTGGCCTTGGCCTCTTCCGCCTTGGCCTTCTCTTCAGCCTGCTTCTTCTCCAGCTCTTCTTTTTTCTTCTTGAGCGCCAGCGCCTTGGCCTCTTCCGCCGCCTTGCGTTCGGCTTCGGCCTTCTTGGTCTTCTGCTCTTCCAGCTTGCGGGCTTCCTCGGCTTTCTGGGCCTTCTCTTCCGCCTGCTTCTGTTCAGCCTCTTTCTTCTGCTTGTCGGCTTCGGCCTTGCGGGTCGCCTCTTCGGCCTGCTTGCGCTTGGTCTCGGCGATACGCAGACGCTCCTGCTCCTGTGCCAGCTCGCGTTTGACGCGCTCAGCGTCTTCCTTGTCCTTCTGCTGCTGTGCAGCCTTGGGCTGGGCCTGCTTCTGCTGCTGGACCTGCTGCATTTGCTGCTCCAGCATTTCGCTGTCCATCATGACCGCATTGACGATCTGTCCCTTGGACTCGGGGCGCTTGGGTTTACTGAAGTCGACACCGACCAGCAGGATGATGCCGATGATCAGATGCAGCAGCAGCGACGCGACGAGATAACCGGAAATACCACGCTTCACATCCATCTCCGTCAGTTCACCGGATCCGTCATCAGACCAACCTGAGGCACACCGGCTTTCTTGAGGGCCACCATCAGCAGGATCACCTCCTCGTAGCGCACGGACTTGTCACCGGCGACCACCACGGGCGCGTTCTGGTTGATGGCCAGATAGCCCATGGCCTTCTCGGTGATGTACTGCTGCATCGCCTCTGGGGTGCCGCTCGGTACGGGTTCGTCATCCGCCTCGCCGGCCTTGATGACGTACTCACCCTCGGTATTGACGCTGACGATGAAAGGCGGCTTGGAGTCTTCCGGCAACTGCTCGGACTCCGCCTGGGGCAGGTCGACCTTGACCCCCTGCGTGATCACGGGCGTGACCGCCATGAAGATGATGAGCAGCACCAGCATGACGTCGATATAGGGCACCACGTTGATCTCGGCGACCTTCTTGCGTTTGAGCCGCTGATAGGTTTGCATTACTTCTCACCCTGCTGTGCGATTTGGCGGTTCAGAATGGTGGTGAACTCGTCCATGAAGTTGGCGTAGGCGTTTTCCAGCCGTTCGACCTTGTTGGTGAAGCGGTTGTAGAAGATAACGGCCGGGATGGCGGCAAACAGACCCATGGCGGTGGCGATCAGCGCCTCCGCGATACCCGGTGCCACCATCTGCAGGGTCGCCTGCTGAACCTGACCCAGAGCGATAAAGGCGTTCATGATCCCCCAGACGGTACCGAACAGACCGATATAGGGGCTGATGGAGCCGATGGTCGCCAATACCGGCAGGTTGGACTCGAGATCGTCCACTGCTCGGGACAGGGAGACGCGCATGGCGCGATAGGTACCGTCCATCACCGCATCCTGACCGCGGGCACCGGCCTTGAGCAGGCGGGCATACTCCTTGAAGCCGGAGTAGAAGATGTCTTCCATGCCTTCGATGTCGTCACGACGGGAGGAGGACTCCTGGTAGAGACGATTGAGGTCGACCCCGGACCAGAATCTGTCTTCAAACTGCTCCGAAGCGAGGTTGGCCGCCTTGATGGCCTTGGAGCGCTGGATGATCAGCGCCCAGGAGACGACCGACATGCCCATCAGGGTCATCATGACCAGTTTCACCAACAGACTGGCTTGCCAGAACAGGCCAATAAACGAAATTTCAGCGTGCACTTAACAGCACTCCCTTGATTTTTTCAGGTATTGCAACAGGTTTCATTTGAGGATGACTGACACAGGCGATCTGTACCATGGCCTGAGTGATCAGCCGTCCATCAGCCGCCAGGATCTGCTGTGAAAAACGCATGGAAGCGCGTTTCACCTCAGTTACTTGCGTCATTACGGTCAGCAGTTCATTGAAGCGGGCAGCCGCGCGGAAGTCGATTTCGGTGCGACTCACCACAAACGCGATCCCCGCCTGCAGCAGGACATCCTGTTCGATGCCGCCTGCGCGCAGGAATTCGGTGCGGGCCCGTTCCATAAACTTGAGATAATTGGCGTTGTAGACGATGCCTCCGGCATCCGTGTCTTCGTAGTAGACACGCACCGGAAACTCAGAGACTTCCCCCATAAAAATCTGTGATCCATTCGACAGTCAGATGGGGGGCTATCATAGCGCAGGGCTGAATAGGAAAGAAGCAGGGGGAGACAGGGAAATCCCCTCTCCCCCTGTTTTTTATGGCGTGCTGCGGCGCCGACAGGCCGAAGACCTCAGGGCTGTCAGCATCACAAGAAAAGCGGACAAGAGAAGTGGCTGCGAGCGGCGTGACAAGCGAGGTTCTGTCGCTCTGACCGGGCGGCGGCACGCCCCTCAAAAAAGAAGAAGGAGGTGGGCTCATGCCGACCTCCTTCATCATTTATGGCAGGTAGTAGCTGCTGGTCAGCCAGAGCCCGCAGAGCAGGCTGGGCAGGGCGAGCCAGGGGAAGAACAGCACGCGGCCCACCAGGCTGCGCGGGTGAAACCCCAGTCCATGCATGACACCGCAACAGACCGCCCACATCAGCCAGGGCGCAAGCCAGAGGCCGTGCTCACTGGTGTTGGCCGCGACCAGGTTGGGCGCCTGCAAGATGGCGACAGCCAGCAGGGCCGCCGCCAGCAGCATCAGACCTTGCCATGGCTGGCGCTCCAGAGGAGCGGCCAGCCGGGCGAGCCTGTCACTTGTCTTCATCAATCTGACGATCCAGGTTCTCGGTGTGCTCCAGCCAGAGCGCATTGATAATCCCAAACGCACAGGCCAGCAGCAGCCCCAGGATCCAGGTGAAATACCACATATCAGGGCACCTTCTTAGTAGAGCGATTGTTGGTTGTCTTCGATGTGCTTGTTACTCACCCGGCCGAACATCTTGATGTAGGTCCAGATGGTGTAAGCCAGCACGGTCGGCACGAAGACGACTGCGACTACCGTCATCACCTTGAGGGTGTTGAAGGAGGCGGTGGAATCCCACATGGTCAGGCTCTGGGACGGCTCGAGGCTCGAGGGCATCACGAACGGGAACATGGAGAAGCCCGCGGTCAGGATGATGCCGGCGATGGCCAGGGAGGAGAACAGGAACGCCACCCACCCCTTGTCCAGCTTGGCCGCCACGGCGGTCAGCAGACACATCACCAGACCCAGCACGGGTGCGGCAATCATCCAGGGATAGAGGTTGTAGTTCTGCATCCAGGCACCAGCCTGCACCACCACTTCCTTGTGAAGGGGGTTGGTGACGGCGTCGGTAGCGACGGAGCCCACAATCACATAACCATCCATGCCGCTCACCCAGACACCGGCCAGGGCGAACAGCACCAGGGTGAGCAGGGAGAAGATCATGGCGGCGGTGCGAGAGCGCGCCAGCACTTCACCTTCGGTCTTCATCATCAGCCAGGTTGCACCCTGGGTGATGATCATGAAGAGGCTCACCAGACCGGCCAGCAGGCCGAACGGATTGAGCAGACCGAAGAAGTTGCCGTGATAGGTCATCATCAGGAACTGGTTGAAGCTGAACGGTACACCCTGCAGCAGGTTGCCGAACGCCACCCCGAAGATGACAGGGGGAATGGCGCTACCGGCAAACAGAGCCCAGTCCCAGTTGGAGCGCCACTTGGCATCTTCCTGCAGGGAGCGGTACTTGAAGCCGACCGGACGGAAGAACAGCGCCATCAGGGTCAGGATCATGGCGATGTAGAAGCCGGAGAAGGCCGCCGCATAGACCATGGGCCAGGCGGCGAACAGGGCGCCACCGGCGGTCACCAGCCAGACCTGGTTGCCTTCCCAGTGCGGCCCCATGGTGTTGAGCATCACGCGACGCTCCACATCCTTCTTGCCGACGAAGGGGAGCAGGGCACCCACCCCCATATCGAAACCGTCGGTGATGGCAAACCCGATCAGCAGCACGCCGACCAGCACCCACCAGACCAGACGCAACAGTTCGTAATCAAACATGGGTCACTCTCCTTATGCCTTGCTCTGTTCGAAGTGGTACTTGCCCGTCTTCAGGCTGCTTGGGCCCAGGCGCGCATACTTGAACATCAGGTACATCTCGATGATCAGCAGTACGGTGTAGAACAGGAAGATCCCGATCAGAGAGAACCAGATCTCGGACGCAGGAATGTTGGATGCAGAGACATAAGTCGGCAGCATCTCGGCGATGGTCCAGGGTTGACGACCATATTCAGCGACAAACCAGCCCGCCTCGATGGCGATCCAGGGCAGCGGAATGCCGTACAGCAGCGCCTTGAGCAGCCACTTGCGCTCGCCGATCTTGTGGCGGGTGCTGTCATAGAAAGCCAGACCGATCAGCACCAGCATCAGGATGCCGCAGGCGACCATGATGCGGAAGGCGAAGAACAGCGGCAGTACCTGCGGGATGGAGTCATCCACGGCGGCCTTGATCTGCTCGTCGGTGGCGTCGGTCACGTTGGGGGTGTAACGCTTGAGCAGGAGACCATAGCCCAGATCCTGCTTCACTTCGTCGAAGCGGGCGCGGGTATCGTCGGACTTGTCACCGGATTGCAGCTTGGTCAGCAGGTCGTAGGCGGTCATGCCGTTGCGCACGCGCAGCTCATGCTCGCTCTTGAGATCCTTGAGACCAGTCACCTGACCGTCGAGGGAACGGGTGGCGATGATGCCGAGGGCATAGGGGATCTTGATGGCGTAGTCGGTGCGCATCTCCTCCTGGTTCGGGATCCCGAACAGGGTGAAGGATGCCGGAGCCGGCTCCGTGTTCCACTCGGCCTCGATGGCCGCCAGTTTCACCTTCTGCACTTCCCCGGTCTCGTAGCCGGACTCGTCACCCAGCACCAGCACGGAGAGGATGGAGGCCATGCCGAACGCGGCCGCGATGGCGAAGGAGCGACGAGCGAACGCCACATCACGATTCTTCAGCAGGTAATAGGAGGAGATCCCGAGCACGAACATGGCGCCCGTGGTATAGCCTGCCGCCACGGTATGGACGAACTTGACCTGCGCAACCGGGTTGAACACCAGGTCGGCGAAGCTCACCATCTCCATGCGCATGGATTCGAAGTTGAACTCGGCACCCACCGGGTTCTGCATCCAGCCGTTGGCGACCAGGATCCACAGTGCGGAGAGATTGGTCCCGAGCGCCATCAGCCAGGTAGCCGCCAGGTGCTGGCGCTTGCTGAGACGATCCCAACCGAAGAAGAACATACCGACGAAGGTGGACTCCAGGAAGAAGGCCATCAAGCCTTCGATGGCCAGCGGGGCCCCGAAGATGTCGCCGACATAGTGGGAGTAGTAAGCCCAGTTGGTACCGAACTGAAACTCCATGGTGAGCCCGGTGGTAACCCCGAGGGCAAAGTTGATACCGAACAACTTGCCCCAGAACTTGGTCATGTCCCGGTACACTGTGTTGTTGGTCATCACATAGACAGACTCCATGATCGCCAGGATGAAGGCCATCCCCAGCGTCAAGGGTACAAACAGGAAGTGATAAAGGGCCGTCGCAGCAAATTGGAACCGCGATAGGTCTACCACATGCTCAGCAATCATGATGTTTCCTCACCGATTATTGGCACGGCTATTTTAAGTTTTAAGGACAAAGCTTCCATTGGAAGTCCCCGAACGGTCGGTCACCCCTCGCGGACTGACCGGATTCGACTGCCACCACATTAACAACAAGGCAATATACAGGAACAAAAAAAGCTAATGTTTAACATCTAATAAACAATAACCAGGGTTCTATTCCCGCCTATAATGATCGCTGTTTTATATCACCTTTATTTGATTGAAATCAATGTAAAACCACCCTCAATACATGTTTTTTCAAAGTAACTTATAGGGCTTTCCCCATTAATTATGGGAGCTTCATCACAAAAAATGATAAGTCGTAAATAATTGATTTAAATCAATTTTATGACCAACCAAAATAGTTTCAATTCTGTTAAACAAATACGCAACCCCGGAAATAAAGCCTTCGCATCTCGATTATTTCAATAAATGGCCAGGCTCATCCAAAAATCAATTTAAACCCAGTAAAAACACATGTTTATGCGGATTGACACCCCCACCAAAATCATTAGTTTATCTAATCAAAAGCCCATAGATTTTCTTGTTTGCCCCACCCGGAAAGAGCTCCTACAATGCGCCTCGCAGTGAGGGCATACCTCTGAATACAGGCCGGTCATTCCGGGTTCCCGGTACGTATTCGATGAACATTTCGAACCTGTTTGTTGGGATTAATGATGAAAAAGTTTGTTGCCAAGACCATCCGTTACTACAAGCTTTCTTTCGTTCAACTCTATCAAATGAACCGACTCTGAAGCCTCGCGACGGCTCCTCTGTTTTTTCCCGACCGGTCTGCAGACGCTCTCACTGTCTGTGAACATCCATCCTGAATTGTCTTTGCCCACCGCCTGTGCCGTGGGCTTTTTTTTGCCTGCAAAACAAAAAGCCGCCTCAAGGGCGGCTTTTTGGTTCATATCGCAACGTCTACTGATCTGCCGGTCGTTCCAGACCAAAGTGTACGTAGGCTCTCTGAGTTGCGATCCGCCCTCTGGGTGTACGTTGCAGATAGCCTTGCTGGATCAGATAAGGTTCCAGCACGTCTTCTATGGTGTCCTTCTCCTCACCGATGGCGGCGGCCAGGTTGTCGAGCCCGACTGGCCCCCCCATAAACTTGTCGATGACGGCCAACAATAGCTTGCGATCCATGAAGTCGAAACCTTCATTGTCCACGTCCAGCATGTCCATAGCACGGGCCGCAATGGGTCCGTCAATTCGCCCGTCAGACTTCACCTGGGCAAAATCTCGTACCCGCCTTAACAAACGGTTAGCAATGCGCGGTGTCCCCCGGGAGCGACGGGCTACCTCGAGAGCGCCGTCTTCCGTCATGTCGAGCCCGAGGCAGCGGGCGCTGCGAGAGACGATGTCGGTCAGGTCCTTGACGTTGTAAAACTCGAGGCGCTGCACGATGCCAAACCGGTCACGCAGGGGGCTGGTGAGGGAGCCGGCCCGGGTGGTGGCACCGATCAGGGTGAAGGGAGGGAGATCGAGCTTGATGGAGCGGGCCGCCGGCCCCTCCCCTATCATGATGTCGAGCTGATAATCCTCCATGGCCGGGTAGAGCACCTCCTCCACCACCGGGCTGAGACGGTGGATCTCGTCGATGAAGAGCACATCGTTCGGTTCCAGGTTGGTGAGGAGCGCCGCCAGATCGCCGGCCTTCTCCAGCACGGGGCCCGAGGTGGTCTTGATGTTGACCCCCATCTCGTTGGCGACGATGTTGGCCAGCGTGGTCTTGCCAAGGCCGGGAGGCCCGAAGATCAGCAGATGATCGAGGGCCTCCCCGCGCTGGCGGGCGGCCTCGATGAAGATCTCCATCTGATCGCAGACGTGATCCTGTCCGGTGTAATCGGCCAGCTTTCTGGGCCGGATGGCCCGATCGATGATCTCGTCCTCACGGGCGGCACCCGCCGAGATGAGGCGATCCGCTTCAATCATTGTCTACCTCACACCAGGCTGCGCAGGGATTCACGAATGATCTCCTCTACCGACATGCCGTCGGCGGCCACCTTGCTGACGATCTGGCTGGCCTGCTGCGGCTTGTAGCCGAGGGCCACCAGTGCACTGGCCGCCTCCTCGCTCGCATCCGGGGCGCGCAGCGGGCTCTCTTTCGCGGGCAGGGTGATTTCGGCCGGGGAGAAGAGATCGTGGCTGACCCAGCCCTTGAGGCGGTCTTTCATCTCCACCACCAGGCGCTCGGCGGTCTTCTTGCCCACGCCGGGCAACTTGACCAGTGAGCTTATCTCCTCGCGCTCGACGCTCATCACAAACTGGGTGGCCGTCATGCCGGAGAGAATGGCCAGGGCCAGCTTGGGGCCGACCCCGTTGGTCTTGATCAGCTCGCGAAACAGCGCCCGCTCCTGCTTGTGGTTGAAGCCGTAGAGCAGCTGGGCATCTTCACGCACCACGAAGTGGGTGTGAATGACGGCCTCCTTCCCGAGTTCGGGCAGATCATAGAAGCAGCTCATGGGCATATGAACCTCATATCCCACCCCTCCGACTTCCAGCAACACCTCGGGGGGTTGCTTCTCGATGATGACGCCTCTCAAGCGACCGATCATGTTCTTTTCCTCGCCACGCAGACTCTCGCAAATTGGGTCATAGCATAAAGAATAACTGGATAAGTATCCAGCATAGGTCCATGCAGATCATGGGATGACCAGCTCTTCATACCCGGCCATTTCCCTCGTTCAGAACACTGTCTGTCACTTTATTTTCCATCGGGGATGGCACATCTTCGTCATTGATTGAACACTGAAATGGTCTTGTTCGGCACCAGGGAAGGCTTGAATCATGAAAATCGTCACCACATCCAACCTCGGACTCACCATTCTGCTCGGCTGCACCCTGGGCATGGGGGCGATCGGCTGGTATGGCAGCCAGCGGCTGGCTGATCTGCTCTCCTACGTCCTGGGTGCCGCCTGGCAGACGGCAGATGGTGCCATGGAGGGCTCCATCGAACTCGGCAACCAGTCGCTCTATATCCAGAAGATGCTCTCGGGGATCCCCCTCGACGCACCGGAGCTGCAACGGGCAAAAGAGGCGGCCAGCGACGCTTTGCGCCGGGTGGAGCAAGGCGGGCTCATCGATGGGGCGGCCATTACCACGCTGAAGCAGCATGAGCAGACCTATCAGCAAGAGCAGGCACAGCTGCTGACCCTCTATCGCACCTTCACGAGCGCCGATGAGGCGCTGCGTGCCAGTTCGGAACGCATGTCACGCCTCTCGACCAGGCTGGAGGTGATCGGTGACGAGGCCGTCGAGAGCCTCACCCGCTCACCGGATCAGGCCATCAGCTGGAACGGTGGCCTCGCGACCCGCTGGCAGGCGGCCGATGGCGGCATGGAGGCCAACATCGGATTCCTGCGCCAGCTCTATGCGCTGGAGAAGATGCAGAGCGAAGGCCCCACTCCTGCCATCCAGGCCGAGCTGGCACAAGCCACCCGCTTCTATCAGGACGCGGTTGACGGCATGCTGGCAACCGGCCAGTTCGATGTGCCCGGCGACGGGGAGTTTGCAGGCCAAATGCTCTCCACCCAGTATCGTGCCCTGCAAGCCGACAATGCCCGCCTGATCCGTGAATGGACCACAGCCCTGAGCGCTTATCAGAACCAACTGGCCCGTTACGAACACAGCGCCGACCAGCTCAGGCTGGCTCTGGTCGAGGTCGAGGCCCAGGGGGACGCCACCGTCGAGGATCAGGTTCACCAGCTCAACGCCATCATCGACTACACCAGAGGACTCATCCTGGGGGGCTTGCTGCTCAGCCTGCTGATCGTCACCTGCTGCGGCTTCTGGCTGGTACGCACCATTGTTCGTCCGCTACTCCAGGTCGACAAGCGCATGCAGGACATCGCCGCCGGGGAGGGAGATCTCAATGCCCGCATCAACCTCTCACGCGACGACGAGATTGGCTCCCTGGCCGGCAGCGTGGATCGCTTCATCGAGAAGCTGCAGAAGATGATCAGCGCCACCATGGACAACAACCAGCACATCAACCAGCACGTGCACACCTCGGTCAACCGGGTCCAGGCCATCAGCCAGAGCAGCCGCCAGACCGCAGCGCATGCCCAGGCGCTGCACCACGACAGCGAGCAGATGGTGCAGGTGGCCACCACCATCTCGGACAACTGCAACCTGGCGGCACACAACGCCAACGAGGTGCGCCAGCTCACCACGCAAAGCAGCCAGTATGTCGCTTCCGCCACCGCCGGCATGCAGCGGGTGGTCATGGAGGTGGGTGAATGTGCCACCGCCATCAACGCCCTCAAGGAGCAGGCAGGGCAGATTGGCCAGATCATCTCCACCATCAGCAATATCTCGGAGCAGACCAACCTGCTGGCGCTCAATGCCGCCATCGAAGCCGCCCGGGCGGGCGAGATGGGGCGCGGTTTTGCCGTGGTGGCCGACGAGGTGCGCACCCTGGCCAATCGCACCGCCACCTCCAGCGCCGAGATAACGGACGTGATCAACAGCATCCAGCAGCAGACAGAGCAGGCCTATCTGATGATGCAACGCAACCTGAAAACCGTGGAATCGGGTATGGCGGACTCCGACAACACCAAACAGATCCTGTTCAAGGTAGAAGAGGCCATCGATCAGCTCGCCGACATGGTGCAACAGGTGGCAGAGGCGACCAGCCAGCTCTCCCACACCCTGGGACACACCACGGGCAAGGTTTCGGATATCAGCCTGCAGGCCCAGACGGGCGAACAGGAAGCCCAGGAGTGCCTGCAACTGGCCTCCTCCCTCCATCAGGCCAGCCAGCAGCAACAGCAGTTGCTGTCGCAATTTCGGGTCTAGTGCGGGCGGGGCAAGGCCCCCGCCCTCCCCCCAGCGCCGCTGAATTTAGCCCTTGGGCCGGGGGGCTTCGCCTGTTAAAATTCCGCACTTGAAATTTTCCAGGGCCAAGCCGCCCGAACTAGCGAAGGTCTACCGCGATGCGTACCAGCCAATATCTGCTTTCCACTCTCAAGGAAACCCCCTCCGACGCTGAAGTTGTCAGCCACCAGCTGATGCTGCGCGCCGGGATGATCCGCAAACTCGCTTCCGGCATGTACGCCTGGCTGCCGACCGGCCTGCGGGTCCTGAAGAAGATTGAAAACATCGTCCGCGAAGAGATGAACAATGCGGGTGCCGTCGAAGTATCCATGCCGGTGGTACAGCCCGCCGAGCTGTGGCAGGAGTCCGGCCGCTGGGATGACTACGGCCCCGAGCTGTGCCGCCTGACCGACCGTCACAACCGCCCCTTCGTGCTGGGGCCGACCCACGAAGAGGTGATCACCGCGCTGGTCCGTTACGAAGTGAACAGCTACAAGCAACTGCCGCTGAATCTGTACCAGATCCAGACCAAGTTCCGCGATGAAGTGCGCCCCCGTTTCGGCGTGATGCGTGGCCGCGAATTCCTGATGAAGGATGCCTACTCCTTCCACATCGACAAGGCCTCCCTGGTCGATACCTATGAGAAGATGCACGCGGCCTACTGCACCGCCTTCACTCGCATGGGTCTGAACTTCCGCCCGGTGCAGGCCGATACCGGCTCCATCGGGGGCACCGGCTCCCACGAATTCCAGGTGCTGGCCGAGAGCGGTGAAGACTTGATCGCCTTCTCCGATACATCCGATTACGCCGCCAACATCGAGATGGCCGAAGCCCTGGCACCGGCTGGCGAGCGCGCTGCCGCAACCAAAGCCCTGACCAAGGTGGCCACCCCGAACGTCCACACCATCGACGAAGTGGCCACTTTCCTGAACGTGGCGCCGACCGCCATCGCCAAGACCCTGCTGGTACTGGCCGAGGAAGACGAGCACGGCAAACAGGCCGTCATCGCCCTGGTACTGCGTGGCGACCACGAGCTGAACGAAATCAAGGCTGAGAAGCTTTCTGGCGTGGCTAACCCGCTGACCTTCGCCAATGACGAGCAGATCAAAGCGGCCGCCGGTTGCGATGCAGGCTCCATCGGCCCGGTCGGCTTTGCCGGTCGCATCATCGTCGATCGCAGCGCCGCCCATCTGAGCGATTTTGTTTGCGGCGCCAACGAGACCGGTTTCCACCTGACCGGTGCCAACTGGGATCGCGACATCACCTCTTTTGAGGTTGCCGACCTGCGCAACGTGGTAGAAGGCGACCCGAGCCCGTGCGGCCAGGGCAAGCTGCTGCTCAAGCGCGGTATCGAAGTGGGCCACATCTTCCAGCTGGGTACCAAGTACTCCGAAGCGATGAAGGCGAGCGTGCTGAACGAAGGCGGCAAGTCCGTCACCATGGAGATGGGTTGCTACGGTATCGGGGTTTCCCGTCTGGTGGCTGCCGCCATCGAGCAGAACAACGACCAGTACGGCATCATCTGGCCGGACGCCATCGCCCCGTTCGAAGTGGCCATCGTGCCGATGAACATGCACAAGTCCGAGCGCGTGGCCGAGCAGGCACAACAGTTCTACGCCGAGCTCAAAGCCGCCGGTGTGGACGTGCTGTTTGACGACCGCAAGGAGCGCCCGGGTGTGATGTTCGCCGACATGGAGCTGATCGGTGTGCCCCACGCCATCGTCATCGGTGACCGTGGTCTGGACAACGGCGTGGTGGAGTACAAGTGCCGCCGCTCCGGCGAGAAGCAGGAAGTGGCGATCAAAGAGATCGTTGCCCTGCTCAAGGCCAAGCTGGGTCGCTGATAACGCCGACACCGCCTTTCGCTTTTCATAGGAAAGCCCCGAGTGCCACGGCATTCGGGGCTTTTTATATGGCTCTCAGCCATGATGCACAAAAATGCGTCTCCAGCGTGAACCAATGAGATAACTGCATTGCCCTGTACACGGTACGGCTGATTTCCTAGACTGGCGCTCTTTACCCAGCTTGCCCGAGAAGTTATGTCCATCGCCTCAGCCAATACCGTTGTCGTGCTCGACTTCGAGACCACAGGGCTTTCACCCGGACAAGGGGATAGAGCCATCGAGATCGGTGCCGTCAGAATCAAGGATGGTCATATCAGTGAGCGTTTCTCGGCATTGATGAATCCGGGCTTCAATGTGAGCAGCTTCATCGAGCAATATACCGGGATCAGCAATGCCATGCTGAAACAGGCTCCCCCCTGTAACGAGGTGATGGCGGATTTCGTCGACTTTATCGGTGATGACAATCTGGTCGCCCACAACGCCTCCTTCGACAAGCGCTTTCTGGATGCGGAAATAGAGCGATTGCCGGCGCAATACCGCGGCCAGTTCGCCTGTTCCCTGCTGCTATCGAGGCGCCTGTTTCCCGATGCCCCGGATCACAAGCTGGGTACCCTGGTGCAATACCGGAGCCTGCCCAATGACGGGGTGTTTCACCGTGCCCTGGCGGATGCAGAGGTGACGGCCCACCTCTGGCTTGCCTTGTTGGAAGAGCTGGCGTGTCGACATGGCATTATCGACCCGGACTTTGCATTGCTGCTGACCCTTGGCAAGAAGCCAAAACAGGTGATTCCATCCTTCCTGCGGGAATATGCGACTCGGAAATAATATGTGCCGACATGCATCATCAATCATCCATGCCATGTCGGCACTGAATTTACCCGCCTTCAAATCCATGATGGCCCGGCGTAAAGAGAAGCAGGCAAGCAGATAATTTAGCACTGCACATCAATGAAAAAGCGCGCCAAATGGCGCGCTTTTTGTTTCCTTGTCATCTGGCGACGGGGCCGGTTCACGGCGCTTCAGGCATTGCGACCGATAAAGAGATCGGTCACATGGCAGCTGCTTCTCGCGGCCAGCGCATCCAGCATGTAGGCTGCCGCGTCTTCCGGCGTCATGAAGCCACTCGAATCCACGTGATCCGAATTCTCCCAGAACTCGCTGCGGATCCCGCTCGGATAGAGGTTCACCAGTCGCAGGGGAGCACTCTTCAGCTCGGCCCGCAAGGATTCGAGAAAGCCGCGCATCCCCCATTTGGAGGCGCAATAGAGGCTCTCGTTGGCCTTGCCGGTCTGGGCGGCGGAGGAGAGCACATTCGCCAGCACGCCGCCCTTGTCGCCGATGAGGCGCACCGTCTGCTGGGCCACCAGTATGGTGGAGATGAGATTGCTCTCCACCACCCGGCGGATCTGCTCGGCGGTGTAGACACCCACCGGGCCGAACTCGCCGACACCGGCACAGTGGATCACCATGTCGGGCAGGCCGCCCCACTCCACCGCAGCGGCAAAGGCGACATCCACCTCTTCGTGGTGTGCGAGATCGGCGGCAATGCCGATCACCGCCTTGCCGAGCAGCTCTTCCTGCTCCTGCAGTTTCTGGTAACGGCGACCCATCATGGAAACCTGATGGCCGCGTTCAACCAGCCCTATGGTCAGGGCGCGGCCCAGTCCGGACCCCGCGCCAGTCACTATGATGTGGCCCATGTGTGCTCCTCAGGGAGATCAGAAGGTGAATTCACCACCGATGAACCAGCCGTCGATGGTCTGATCGACGCGGTCGAAGTCCATCTCGGCCTCACGCCAGCCAGCGCGGATCTTGAGCGGCACGGAAGAGAACTTGTAGGAACCGCCCAGACGGTAGTCGTAGTTGTCGGCATCCTGCACGCGGGCATCGCCGAAGGCGGCAAAGCCGGTCCCCGGGATACGCACTTCGGCGCCGGTGTAGGCCATCAGCACATCCTTGTCATAGGAGTAGTGCTGGGTGTTAAAATCACCGTCGTAGCGACGACCGGTCAGACCCAGATCGATCTGGAACAGGTCGTTGTTGAACAGGCGATAGTAGAGGCTCAGGTCGTAAGCCAGCAGATCGTTGTTGAAGCTGCCGCCGCTGCTGCTGAAGTCGGACATTTCGAACTTGGCGTTGGGCAGCAGCAGGATGCCGTGCTCCAGTTGCAGGTAGCCGCTCCAGTTGTAGTTCTCGTCGTAGCTGCCATCGGCACCCACGCTGCTGACCTGGCCACTTCCCTGGGCATTCCACAGATCGGCACCCGCCGCAAAACGCCAGTCATTGGCGGCCATGGCCCCATGGCTGAGCAGAGCCATCACAGTGCCGGCAATCAGGGTCTTCTTCATCACTTCGCTCCATTTTGGACTGGAAAGGCCATCATTTTACCCGCTGGGCAAGGAATACCTAGAGTAAAAAGCTGAACAAGCGTCCATAAATGTCAGTGCTTCATCCCTTTCATGGGTTCGACCGGCTTCACGGGCAGGCTCAGTGACAGCGTCTGCCCATCGTCCAGGGTCAGGGTCAGCGGGAAGGGCGTGCCCTGGGACAGGGTATGGATGTCGAACAACATGATGTGCAGGCTGCCGGGCTTGAGCACGGCCTCCCCCTTGGCCGGGATCTCGATACTCTCCACCTGGCGCATCTTCATGACGCCGTTCTCGTGCAAATGGGTGTGCAGCTCGACACGGCCCACCTCAGGGGACGCCCCCGCCACCAGTTTCACCGGTTTGTCTCCATCGTTCCTGAGCACCATGAACGCCGCCGTGTTCGGCGAGCCAGGGGGCAGCAGGCGCACATAACCATCGACCGCGTCGACCTTGGCCAGGGCCGGGGCGGCCAGAAGCAGTGCCATGGTGGAATAAAACGCACGTTTAAACATGGTTGAAATCCTTTTATGATGTTGTTAAACGAAGCAAAGCTTACCCCTGTGGCAAGCTTTTGACAGCCCCCGACAACAAGGATTCAGACATGGCCCTCACAATTCTGGCCGAACAGCAGGACGGCTTGCTCACCCTGACCTTCAATCGACCGGAAAAGCGCAATGCCCTCAACACGGAGACGTATCTGGCGCTGACCGACGCACTGCGCCAGGCCGCCCGGGACGAAGAGGTCCATGTGCTGCTGTTGCAGGGCCAGGCGGAGTGCTTCACCGCCGGCAACGATCTGGCCGACTTTGTTGGCAAGCACGCCCTTGAGCCGGACGATCCCATCCTGCAATTTCTGCACACCCTGGCCGACTTCCCCAAACCGGTGATCGCCGCCGTGGGCGGCCCGGCAGTCGGCATCGGCACTACCCTGCTGCTGCACTGCGACCTGGTCTATCTGGGTGACAACGCCCGGCTGCAGCTGCCTTTCGTCGAGCTGGGGCTGGTACCGGAGTTTGCCGCCAGCTTGCTGCTGCCACGCGCCGTCGGTCACCTCAAGGCGGCGGAGCTGTTGCTGATGGCAGAGGCCATCGATGGGGAAGAGGCGCTGCATCTCGGGCTCGCCAACCAGGTGCTGGCCCCGGCGGACCTGCTCCCCTTCGCTCGGGAGCAGGGACTGAAACTGGCGGCCAAGCCGCCGATGGCGCTTCAGAAGAGCAAGGCGCTGCTCAAGCAGGAGCTCAAACAGGCGGTGCATTTCGTCATCGACCTGGAAGCGCGCGCCTTCGCCCAGGCCCTGCAAGGGGAAGAGGCGCAAAGCCGCATCGCCAGCAAGCTGCAAAAACGGCGCTGAACTCAGTTGAGACGGAACCGGCCTATCAACTCGCAGCCCTGCACCCTGTCCTGCACCTGGATAAGCCGGGCAATCTCCGGATTGGGGTGGCGCTTCAAGAAGGAGAGCAGGGCGGCGCGGCAGCAGCCCAGCTCACTGATGAGGGATTCGCACTCCCGGTTGGGGCACTGGGGCACCAGGGCGGTGACCAGCTCGGAGGCGAGCTTGAGGTAGCGCAGTTCATAGGCGGGCTCTTCCATGGCACGCCAGAAATCGGCCATGCGGTGACAGGTGGCGACCCGCATGCTGGCCAGTTCGTCCAGATCCCCGGAGGCCAGCTCATAGACTTCCCCCAGAGCCTGCTGATAGAGGCAGATCGCCGTGCCCAGAGCCCCCATGCCAAGGGCATTCTCCGCCTCCAGCATGTAACGTTGCCAGTTCTGATGTTCCATGTTCCTCTCCTTTGCCGACACGAGTGGAGTCTGTATCATGGCCAATCGAGAACAAATATCAACCAGACCCTTTGTGCTGGTTTTTATAGCACTTGGCTACCTGGGGCGTCTCGATTACGATCCTCACCCTCGATATTCAACTGCATGCATCACTCATGACGCCTCGTCTCCCTCAAATGCTGGGCTGCTCCCTGCTCTGCATCCCCCGCATGCTGGTCTGGATCTATTAGCTGCGCTCAATCGAACGCCACTAACCAGATCCATCAACAAGAGGGAATACCAAGATGAAACCCTGCAAGCACTGGTCTCAGGTCGAATATCTGCACCTGACTGTGACCAATCCCAACATCTGTCTCAAGGGGAAGCACAGCTACTACTCCGGCGCCTGGGACGGTCCGTTCGAAGACGCCGCCGTACGCTATCTACATGGCGACAGCTTTAGCCGCCATCCCGACACTGGCTGGGAACCGCTATGGCATATCGACAGACTTCACATCGGCGACTACGTGCAGATCGCCGCAGGTGTGAAGATCCTGATGGGGGGCAACCATACCCACAATACCGACTTCATCAGTACTTATCCGTTTCTGGAGATGGAGGCACTCAAGCGCAGTTATCGACCGGCTGGCGATACCCGCATAGGCAATGATGTCTGGATCGGCATGGACACGATGATTATGCCCGGAGTCAGTATTGGTGATGGTGCCATCATTGCAGCGCGCTCGCTGGTCAATCAGGATGTCCCCCCCTACGCCATGGTCGCAGGGACGCCCGCCAAAGTCCTGCGAATGCGTTTCGGCGATGACGACATCGTGCGACTGCAGGCGCTGGCCTGGTGGGACTGGCCCGATGAAAAGGTACAGGCGCTGCTCCCCTGGATCCAGCAAGGGGAAGTGTCCCTGCTAGAGCAAGCGGCCAAGCAGTGGCAAGAGCATTCGAGCCCACTCACTGGGCGCTGAATACAAAAAAGGGCGACCCGGTGTCGCCCTCTCTTGTGAATATATTTGCTCATTTCGCAATTTGTGACGGATTGACGCGACACTGCTTGCCGGGGTAACCAGGCAGATCCGCCGCCTTGCTGCTGCACGCCAGCCGTTTGGCTTCGGCGAGGCGATCCGCGAGGTTGACCTCATCGATCGGCTGCCAGGCCATCTGCTGGCCGAGCCAGCTGGCCCAGGCAAACTCGACGAAGTAGACCTGATCCTTCTTGCTGAAGTAGCCCGCATCCTGCAACAGCCCCGCCAAGGTGCGGTAGGGATAATCCGGCAATTCACCGATATGACCGGGCAACTGCTCGGGAGTCAGGGGTTGACCCCGTTCATCCTTGAGCCAGGCCCAGTGGTTGTTCTGCATCTGGCTCCAGAAATTGGCCCTGTCCTGCAACCGTGCAATCACCTTGACCCTGACCTGCTTCACCCCCTGCTGCCACAGCGCCTTGGTCAGGTGGTGCCTGTCCACCAGCCAGTAACCCCCATCCGGCGCGATGACGATGGGGATCTCTTTCTTTTTCATCAGTTTGTCGAGCTGCTTCTCGCCCTTGTCCGCCAGCTCCCGGGCAGTGGTATCCACCTGCAACTGACCCACGCCACCCTGGGTGGGGTGCAGCGCCTCGATGTTCACCTCGCACCAGCTTCCCACCGGGCTGCTCTTCTCGCACGGGGCCAACGCCCAGGCCCCCTGGCTCAGCACGCAGACCAACAAGATCCATGCTCTCATCATTCTCTCCTTTTCCTGGCGCTCACGGCGCCCCTTCGTTGACAGCCGCATCGGATATCAATGGGACTCATGCTGGCGGTCTGACCAGCAAAGGGGATATCATGATTTCCCATCTGCCGGCGATGCATTCTCGCCGAGTTTTCTCCCCGCTTCACACATTTTGAAGGATTCACCATGAAAGGATGGAGCCCCCTGTTGGCCCTGCTGGGCTGTGCCTGCGTCCAGGCTGCCGATGTGCCACCCGGCACCCCACTCGCCGCCGAGCAGGCCGTCGTCCGTCATCTCAAGGATGAACCGGCGAGCCTGAGCCCTCTCAAGCTGGTGGGACTGCCGGAGCTGCAGGTCCTCAGAGACCTTTACGAGGGGCTGCTGACCCAGGGGCCGGACGGCAAGGTGCTGCCCGGGGTGGCATCCCGCTGGGACAACGAGGGGAACCAGACATTCACCTTCCACCTGAGGCCGGATGCCCGCTGGTCCAACGGCGACCCCGTGCGCGCCGCCGACTTCGTCTATGGCTGGCGCAAGCTGGTTGACCCCAGGGAAGCCGCCACTTTCGCCTGGTTCGCCCAGCTCGCCCGCTTCGACAAGGTGGACGACATAGTGGCAGGCAAGCTGGCCCCCGATGCGCTCGGGGTGGAGGCCGTCGATGACCATACCCTGAAGGTGACCCTCTCCCAGCCGGTGCCCTATTTCCTGAGCCTGCTGACCCATCCCAGCCTGTCGCCCCTGCACCGGGCCAGCATGGAACAATATGGCAACCAGTGGACCCAGCCCGGCAAGCTGGTGGGCAACGGCGCCTTCGTGCTGAGTCACCGGGTGGTGAACGAGAAACTGGAGCTGACGCCCAATCCCTACTACTGGGATCGCGCCCACACGGTGCTGACCCGCGTCACCTTCGTGCCCATCAACCAGGAGAGCGCGGCCACCCACCGCTATCTGGCCGGGGATCTGCACATCACCGAATCCTTCCCCAAGGAGCAGTACCAGAGCCTGATGGCCCAGATCCCGGGGGAGGTCTATACCCCGGAACAGCTCGGCACCTACTACTACGCCTTCAACACCCAACGCCCGCCCCTCAATGATGTGCGGGTGCGCCAGGCGCTCTCCTACACCATCGACAGGGGCCTGATTGCCGACAAGGTGCTGGGAACCGGGGAGAAACCGGCCTACCACTTCACCCCGGACGTGACCGCCGACTTCGACCCCAAGCCCAATCTGCTCTCCACCAGCAGTCAGCAGGCGCTGGACGAGCGTGCCAGAGCCCTGCTGAAAGAAGCGGGCTACGGCCCAAGCAATCCCCTCAAGCTGACCCTGCTCTACAACACGGCGGAAATTCACAAGAAGATGGCACTGGCCATCGCCAACCTGTGGAAACAGAAGCTGGGGGCCCGGGTCGAGCTCACCAATCAGGAGTGGAAGACCTATCTCGACAGCCGTCAAAGCGGCCAGTTCGAGGTGATCCGCTCCTCCTGGGTCGCCGATTACAACGACCCCTCCGCCTTCCTCGGGCTCTGGGGATCGGGCCACAGCGGCAACATGGCCCGGTTCGCCAACCCGGCTTACGACAAGCTGCTGGCGCAGGCGGCCAACAGTCAGGATCCCGCAGAACGGGCCCGCCTGTTCGATGAGGCCGAGGCCATCTTGCAGAAGGAGGCCCCCATCGCCCCCATCTACCAGTACACCAATGCCCGGCTCATCAAGCCCTGGCTCAAGGGGTATCCCATCAACAACCCGGAAGACGTGGCCTACAGCCGTCAGCTCTACCTCGTCAAACACTGAGTCCGGGGAGGGGTCGGGACATCTGACCCCTCCTGGCACTGTTCCTGTTCAAGTTCCCGGCATAAAATGCCGCCTCTTTTCATTCATCAACCCCGTGATCCGATCCTGCCATGCGTGCTCTGCTCCTGATTGCCCTGTTTGTTGCCCTTCCCGCCAAGGCCGCCGATGAAACCGAATGCCGCCAGGCCTTCCTCGAATGGATGTTGAGCCAGCAGAAGCAGTTCAGCGACCGCAAGGCCAGCAAGATGGAGCGGCGCAATGCCGAACGAGCCATCGATCAGGCCCGGGATGCCTTCGCCAAGCAGGAGAGTTTCTGCCAGGCCATGGCCTGGGTCGCCAGCGCAGAAGACAATGACCCCCGCTTCAAGCCGAGGACGGGGGAGATCCACGACTTCACTCCCCGCGGCTGAGCCGCCATCTACGACTTTTTTCAGCCTTTCCCGTGTTGATTTATTGACCCAAGCCAAGGTGGTGTAACAGTCCGCATCTACAATGACGCCGTAACAACCACAAAAATAAAAAATAATTTTATCAGTTACTTGGCTCATTCAGGATGCGCACATGACCACAACCCGGCACGAAGGGGAGATCCGTTTCCCCGATCACATATCACTGATCTCGACCACGGATCCCGCCAGTCACATCACTTATGCCAACCAGCACTTTTGCGATGTGGCGGGCTACAGCGCGACCGAAATGGAAGGGGAGCCCCACAATCTGGTCCGCCACCCCGACATGCCCAAGGCCGCGTTCGCCGACATGTGGCGCCGCCTGCAACAAGGCAAGAGCTGGATGGGGCTGGTAAAGAACCGCGCCAAGAGTGGTCAGTTCTACTGGGTCAACGCCTACGTCACGCCGATTCTCAACGATCAGCAGCAGATCATCGAATACCAGTCTGTCCGCACCCGTCCCCAGGATCACGACATCGCCTGGGCAGAGCAGCTCTATGCCCGGATCCGTGACGGCAAGGCACTGCCCTGGCTGACCCGGCTGACCCTGGAGCCGGGGCAGCTGTGTCTGCTGCTCTCTGGCACCGCCCTGCTCGGCATGGGGGCCAGTCTGGTCACCGGCCAGCCGGGGTGGGGCGTCATCACCCTGCTCTGCTTGCTGGCCCAGATGGGACATGGCAGGCATCTGCAACGGCGGCTGGCCAGGCTGCTGGCCATGGCGGGCGAGGAGCAGGGCAGCGCCCTTTGCCAGGTACTCTATGCCAGGCGTCAGGACAGCCTGGCCGCCCTTGAACTGCTGCTGCGCATGAAGAAGGCAGAGCTGCGCGCCGTGGTAGGTCGCAGCGCGGACACCAACCAGCAGATCCTGCAGGCGGCGGAGGATGACAGGGGGCATATCCAGACCATAGACACTCACCTGCAACAGCAGCGGGCCCAGAGCGAGCAACTGGCGGCGGCCATCACCCAGATGAGCCAGTCCATCCGCGATGTGGCTGACAATGCCCACCAAGCCAATGCGCTGGTGGGCGAGGTCCAGCAGGTGTCCGCCAGTGGTCAGCAGGCGCTGGCCACCACCCGGGATTCGGTCGACAGGCTTCATCAGGAGCTGGACGCCAGCCAGGGCGTGCTGGCGCGCCTGACCCAGGACAGCCAGAAGATCAACGGCATTCTGGAGGTGATCGGGCAGATTGCGGATCAGACCAACCTGCTCTCCCTCAATGCGGCCATCGAGGCGGCACGGGCCGGTGAACAGGGGCGCGGCTTTGCGGTGGTGGCCGACGAGATACGGGCCCTGGCCCAGAAGACCCGCAGCTCCACCGGCGAGATAAGCGACATGATAGGGGCGCTGCAACAGAGTACCCGGCAACTGTCCGATGGCATGGAGCAGGGGGCCCAGACATCAGTGCTCTGTCAGCAGCACATGGGGGCCACCGCCGAGGTGCTCGACCAGATCAACCGGATGCTGGCCCGGGTGACCCACACCAGCGACGAGATAGCCCAGGCGGTGAGCCAGCAGGCGGATGTCACCAGCACCCTGGATCAGGGGATCCACCAGATCCACCAACTGGCGAGCCACACCGCGGACAACAGCCGTCAGGCCCTCGATGGCATCACCCTGCTGGTGGAGCGGCTGCAAAACCTCTCCCGCCTGATCAACCAGTTCCACGACTGACCCCCTTGCCGTGTAGTTTGGCGCGCCCCCGGGCGCGCTGCCGGTCTCTCCTCTCCTTCACGACGACAGGCTCCCGCCGGGGGCAAGAAGTCCGTCTCAGGATTTGCCCTTGAACTGCTTGATGCTGCGCTTGCCCTGGGTGCGACGGTTCGCCTGCTTGTCTCTTGGCGCCCGTTTGCTCTCCCCGCTGGCGGGTTTGTCGGTCACCGGGAAACCTGCCAGCGCCGCCAGGGGCAGGGGCCGACCGGTCAGGGCCCGGATCCCCTCGAGCGCCTCCCCATCCCCGTGGCAGGTAAGGGAGATGGCCAGACCGCTCTGCCCGGCACGGGCGGTACGACCGATACGATGCACGTAGACGGGCGCATGCTCCGGCAGATCCAGATTGATCACCACCGGCAATGCCTCCACGTGGATGCCGCGCGCCATCAGATCCGTGGCCACCAGCACCCGCACCCTGCCCTCCTTGAAATCCGCCAGCGCCTGCTCCCGCGTGGCCTGATCCTTGTTTCCGTGCAGGGCTGCCACCGTCATGCCAGCCCTGGCGAGTTTCTTGGCAACCCCGTCCGCGTCGTCCCTGGCACTGATGAAGACCAGCACCTGGGGCCACTCTCCGGCCTCCAGCAGGGCGATCAGCGCAGGCACCTTGCTGCTCCTGTTGACCAGATAGAGCCGCTCCTCGATGTCGTTCACCAGGCTGTTGAGCGGCTCGGCCTCGATGCGCACCGGATCCTGCAGCAGGCCCGAGGCCAGGCTCTCCAGCTCGACCGGCAAGGTGGCGGAGAAGAGCATCTGCTGCCGCGCCTCCGGCATCGCCTTCATCAGCCACTGGATGTCGGGCCAGAACCCCATCTCCAGCAGGCGATCCGCTTCATCCAGCACCAGCATGCGCAGGGCACCCAGCCCCAGCGTCTGCTGGGCCAGCAAGTCCCGCAACCGTCCGGGGGTCGCCACCAGCAGTTGGGGGCCGAGAGCCAGTTCCCGCTCCTGCCACTCCTGGGCCACCCCGCCACACAGGGTCAGAAGGCGCACCCCCAACCCGTCGGCAATCTCCTGCAGGGCGGCGCTCACCTGGCTTGCCAGCTCCCGGGTGGGGACCAGTACCAATCCCTGTACCCGGTCGCTGGCTGCGTCCAGCCTCTGCAGCAGCGGCAGGCCGAATGCCAGGGTCTTGCCACTGCCGGTCCTGGCCAGGGCAAGCAGATCCCGTCCTGACAAGGCAGCAGGAATGGCTAGCTGCTGAATGGGGGTCGGTTTTTCCAGCGCTGCGGGCAGCAGGGGCAACAGGGCGGGGGCAAGGGCGAGTTCGTCAAACGTCATGGGGATCGCAGATACAGGCTGAACGAGGATGTGGAGGCGAAGTCTAGCCAGACCCACCCCATAAGTAAAAGGTTCGGGAGCGCAATAAAAACGGCCTGCCCCGTGTGAACGGGGCAGGCCGTCAGGCAATCAGCCTGTGGCGCGACTTACAGAACGGCCAGGGCGGCGGCGTAGTTCGGCTCGTCGGCGACTTCGGCCACCAGCTCGCTGTGCAGCACCTTGTCGTGCTCATCCAGTACCACGATGGCACGGGCAGCCAGACCCACCAGCGGGCCGGAGGAGAAGGCCACGCCGTAGTCCTGCAGGAAGGAGACACCGCGCAGGGTGGAGAGGTTCACCACCTTGTCCAGACCCTCGGCGCCGCAGAAACGGGCCTGGGCGAACGGCAAGTCGGCAGAGATGCACAGCACGACGGTGTTGTTCAGGGCGCTTGCCTGCTCGTTGAACTTGCGCACGGAAGTGGCGCAGGTCGGGGTGTCGACGCTCGGGAAGATGTTCAGGATCTTGCGCTTGCCGGCGAAGGTCGCCAGGGTCGCATCGGACAGATCGCCAGCAACCAGGGAGAAGGGCTTGGCCTGCTCACCGGCAACGGGGAAGTGGCCGGTGACGGAGACGGGGTTGCCTTGCAGGGTGACGGTATTGCTCATGTTAGGTCCTTGATGATTGATGTGGGATCCAGGGTCCCCAGTATAGGCCCGCCACGGGATGACAAACACCCGCTAATGAAAGGGATTTGGCATCCCTTTGCATCCCCCCTGCTCCAGAGGCAGCTCAGCGGCCACTGACATGGCCCCGGACAAAGAGAAGAAGAGGACTTGACCTTGGACTTTACACCAAGGTTTACACTCGGCTTAGTCATCCAGGATCCCGCAGGGGCGGGATCCCTCAAGAGGAACGCATCATGAGCAAATCCTGCTGCAGCCATCAACACGCCGCCGCCCCCATCAAGGCCGTCAGCAAGGCCGCCACCCCACAGGCCGGGCACAGCCACACCAGCCACTGCTGCGACAACGCGACACAGGCCAGTGGTGTCGCCAACCCGACCCGCCACGATCATCAGGGGCAAAGTGGCGCAGACGGCCCGGGTGATGAAGAGCCCCCCAGAGGCGCTTGCGCCACCGACACAGCCCACGGCCACGAACACGACCACGATCATCATGAGCAGGGGCACGCCCACACGACCGCCGCGACCGAGCCGCCGCTGGCTAGCCCCGAGCAGAACAGCCGCCGCCATAGCTGGCAGGTGCTGGGCATGGATTGTCCCAGCTGTGCCCGCAAGATAGAGACCGCCGTCAGCCGGGTGGAGGGCGTGCAACAGGCCCGCGTGCTGTTTGCCACCGAGAAGCTGGTGGTGGATCTGGCCCCCGGCCTCTCCCCCGACCCCGTTACCGCCGCCGTGCTGGCCGCCGGCTTCCAGCTCAAAGGGGGAGCTCAGAACACGGCTCGCAGCGAACCGGACCGCAGCCCGCTGATGCAGAGAGTCAGCAACCTGCTCGGCAAATACTGGCAGCCCCTGTCGCTCGCCGGCTTGATGGGGATGGCGGCCCTGCTGCCGAACCAGCTCGGTCAGCCGCTCTTTACCCTGGCCACCCTCTGGGGGCTGTGGCCCATCTCCCGCAAGGCGTGGGCGCTGACCAAGAGCGGCTCCCCCTTCGCCATCGAGACCCTGATGACGGTCGCCGCCGTGGGGGCCCTGTTCCTCGGTGAAACCGCCGAAGCGGCCATGGTGCTGCTGCTGTTCATGCTGGGCGAACATCTGGAGGCCTACGCCGCCGGCCGCGCCCGCGCCGGGGTCACCGCCCTGATGGCGCTGGTGCCCGACAAGGCGCTGCGCATCCGCACCACTGCCGAGGGCGAAGTGCGGGAAGAAGTCGCTGCCGACCAGCTGCGCCCCGGCGACATCATCGAAATCGCCCCGGGCGCCCGCTTGGCCGCCGATGCCCGCCTGCTCGACCCCCTCGGTGCCTTTGACGAGAGCGCCCTGACCGGCGAATCCATCCCGGTGGAGCGCCGCCGGGGTGACAAGGTCCCCGCCGGCAGCCTGGCGGCGGATCGGGTGCTGCGCCTCGAGGTGGTGTCCGAACCCGGCAACAACGCCATCGACCGTATCCTGCATCTCATCGAAGAGGCCGAGACCCAGCGCGCCCCCATCGAGCGCTTCATCGACCGCTTCAGCCGCTGGTATACCCCGGCCATGATGCTGGTTGCCCTGCTGGTGGTGCTGGTACCGCCGCTCGCCTTCGGCCAGAGCTGGGACGAGTGGGTCTATCGCGGGCTGGCGCTGTTGCTGATCGGTTGCCCCTGCGCCCTGGTCATCTCCACCCCGGCGGCGGTCACCTCGGCGCTGGCGGCAGCCACCCGGCAGGGGGCCCTCATCAAGGGGGGCGCCGCGCTGGAGCGCCTCGCCCACATCGATACCGTGGCCTTCGACAAGACCGGCACCCTGACCCTGGGCAAGCCGCAGCTGACCGAACTGGTGAGCCTCAATGGCCAGTCTGAGGCCGACCTGCTGGCACTGGCGGCGGCCATCGAGCAGGGCTCCCACCACCCGCTGGCCCGCGCCGTGGTGACGGCGGCCAGCGAACGGGGCCTCAGCCTCGCTGCCGCCCAGGAGCTGCGCGCCCTGCCCGGCATGGGCGTGGAAGGTCGCATCGACGGCGCCCTCTGGCAGTTGCTGGCACCGAGCCGGGTCGCCACCCTGAATGCGGCGATGCAGGCGCGGGTCGCCACCCTGGAGCAGCAAGGCAAGACGGTGGTGGTGCTCGGTCAGCCTGACGCCGCCCCGGCCGCCCTGCTGGCCCTGCGCGACCAGATCCGGCCGGAAGCGGCTGCGGCACTGCAAGAGCTCAACCAGCTCGGCCTGCAGAGCATCATGCTGACCGGGGACAACCCCCGCGCCGCCGAGGCCATCGCCGGTGAGCTCGGCATGAGCTGGCGCGCCGGCCTGCTGCCGGAGGGCAAGGTCGATGAAATCGCCAAGCTCGGCCTCAGCCAGAAAGTCGCGATGATTGGCGACGGCATCAACGACGCGCCGGCCATGAAGCGGGCCAGCATCGGCATCGCCATGGGAGGCGGTACCGACGTGGCGCTGGAGACCGCCGATGCGGCGCTGACCCACAACCAGCTCGGCGGGGTCGCCGCCATGATCCGGCTCTCCCGTGCGGCACTGGCCAACATCCACCAGAACATCGCGCTGGCGCTGGGGCTCAAGGCCATCTTCCTGATCACCAGCCTGCTCGGCATCACCGGCCTGTGGATTGCGGTGCTGGCTGACACCGGCGCCACCGCACTGGTCACCGCCAACGCCCTGCGCCTGCTGCGCAAGCGCTAAGCCGGCCATTGACGGCACAACCAACAGCCGCCCCAACGGGGCGGCTTTTTTATTGCCTCGCCCACGAGCAAAGAAAAAGCGCGGCTGCCGGTCGGCAGTCGCGCTTTGCTTACTCTCTCGGTGTTATCCCGCCCTTGGCGAGGCGGAATTCAACCCGGGGCTGCCGAGCCAGCCCCGGGCTCGATGGGAAAGACTTACTTGGCGCTGCACTCCTGGATGATGACGCTGCCCACCTCGCCGGAAGTCTGGGTCGGGTCAACCTTCACCAGGAAGCTCCACAGACCCTGTTCCAGCGTGATGCTGTTGTTGCCCATGCCACCGTCGCCGTGCTGGAGCGGGTAAACCTGCTCGGGCTCCAGTGCGATCAGGGTGCCACCGGCATCCTTCACGAAGAACTGCTTGCTCCAGTTGCCATCGTCGTTGGCAAACTTGAAGTCAAAGCTGCCCGCGTAGTTGAAGGCGGCCTGATAGATGGCGAGGTTGCCTTCCATCCCCTTGTAGCTCAGCTGGTAGGCCGGCTGGGCGTTCCAGTCGCTCAGACTGCCGCGCACATAGAGCGGGAAGCCGAGCGGATTGCCCGCGACGGTATCCAGCACCTTGCAGCTCTGCGCCGGTTCGGTGTAGCTGACGCTCAGGGTGGGCTTGTCCTTGTTCATGGCGGTGAAGACAAACTTGTAGGTGCCAGCCTTCTCCACGTTGAACGGCAGATCCCCGCCATTGGCACAGAGCGTATTGACCTGGCCGGTCGCAAGCTGGTCGGTATCGCTGCACTTGCCGTAATTGACGGGTCCGCTCCACTCGTTGCCAGCGATCTTCACCTGGGTCGACCCCAGCTGATCCGCCGTCACCTCGGTGGTGAACTCATAGGTGAAGTTGCCACTGAAGTTCATCTTGTTGACCGGATCCCACTGATTCAGGAAACCGCGCACGAACACCTCGGTGTCACCGAAGGGAGGCAAGGTGCTCAGATCCGTCTTCTTGCTCACCGGCAGCCCCGCGCCCTGGGCACCGCTCTGCGGCTTGACGAACACCGCCGCCGACCAGGCGCCAAGGGTCAGCTGACCGCTGTCATTGGCCGCACCGCTGGCGATGCTGTCGGAGTCACGGTGGGCACCGCTCAGGACCATGCCGGTCAGATCGATGGGCTGATCCTTGCCGTCACGGAAATCGCCGATGCTCTGGGGCTGATTGGTGGCGTTGATCATCACCACCAGGCCGTCGATGGCCGGATCCAGATCCGCACCGGCGCCCACCCCGTCATCCACGCTCATCACGATGAGACCCGGGATCTGCTCAGGGCCGGTGTTGCGGAAGTCGACCCGCTTGATCACCTCGGCGCCGCTGCCAAGACGCAGCAGACGAGAGGATTGACGCAGTTCGGAGAGCTCCTGGTAGAAGTTCACCATCTGATGCATCTCGGCCGAACCCGGCTTGGCGTGCTGGCCGAGCACCTGCTCGATCAGCTCGTAGTTGGCCTCGTCCTTGTCCTTGCGCGGCAGCCCTTTGTCAAAATTATTGTCACTTAAGCCGTAGTCGACCCGGTTGTACCAGTCACCGGAGTCGTAGCTGTCCCGCTCCATGGACTTGGAACGCAGCAGCTCGACACCCGCGTGGGTGAAGGGAATGCCCTGACCCAGCATGGCGGTCGCCAGAGAGACCCCCTGCATCCGCACCAGGTCGGCCCCGGCGGGTGCCTTGTACACCAGGTTGTCGAACAGAGTCTGGTTGTCGTGCTTGTCGACATAGTTCTGGATTTCGGTCGGATCCTGGGCATAGCCCGCCGGTTGACCGTTGTAGTCGATGTCGGAGCCTTTCTTCGGAATGCCGTCCTTGTCGGTCAGCACGAACTCCTTGAGGTTGCCCGCCATGCCGAGGCGCACCAGATCGGACTGATGCAGGGCGGTGGCGAGATCGACGCCGTCCAGCTCGTTGGCATCCACCAGGGCGCCGTTGCCAAAGCCCTGGGTCTTGCGAATGGCTTCGCCGCCGTCGAACGGGCTGCCGCCGCGCACCGCATCACGCAGCCGGTCGGAGAAGGAGCCGATGCCGGTACCGGCCAGGTGCTTCTGGGTCGCCTGCACGAAGCGCTTGTCATCCTGCACCTCGCCGAAGTTCCACCCCTCGCCGTAGAAGTACATGTCCGGATTGACCTTCTTCACCTCGGCCAGGGCCTGCACCATCTGATCTTTCGGGTGATGGCCCATGAGGTCGAAGCGGAAGGCATCGATCTTGTAGTCCCGTGCCCAGGTGACCAAAGAGTCATCCATCAGCTTGGCGAACATGGCGTGTTCCGGCGCCGTGTTGGAGCAGCAGGTGGAGTTTTCCACCGAACCGGTCTCCGGATTGAGGCGCTGGTAGTACCAGGGCACAATCTTGTCGAGCACGGATTTGGAACCGAGACCCGCTTCGTTGGTGTGGTTGTAGACCACGTCCATCACCACGTTCATGCCGATGTTCTGCTTGATGGCCTGCACCATCTCGCGGAACTCCTTGATCCGGGTCGTCCCCTCCGCATTGGTGGCGTAGGAGCCTTCCGGGGTGGTGTAGTGGTAGGGGTCATAGCCCCAGTTGAAGGAGTCCACCCCGCGCAGGTAGCCGTACAGCTCCTGCACCACGGGGTTTTCCTTGCTGTCGCTGGCTTGCAGATCACCGAGCACGGCTTCGATGGTCTCGCCGCCACCACAGTGGCTGGCAAACCTGGAGTTCTTGACCTCGGGATTGACCTCGCACAGCTTGCTGAAGTCATCGCCGATGTTGGCCACCTTGGCCGGATCCTCGTTGACGGTGGCGATGTCGAACACCGGCAGCAGGTGCAGGTGGCTGACGCCGCTCTTGGCCAGGGATTTCAGGTGGGTGACGGGCACGCTGTCGCTGTCGGTCAGCCCGAGGAACTTGCCGCGGTGATCCACCGGCGTCGACTCGTCGTTGCCGGTCAGATCCCGGACGTGGGCCTCATAGATGGTGATGTCGGCGGGGTTCTTCTGGCTGTGGGGCGCCTTGAGGCTGTCCCAGCCTTCCGGCTTGAGGGCCGGATCGTCGAGATCCACCACCTGGCTGAACTCGGAGTTCATCGCCAGGCTCAGGGAGTAGGGGTCGGTCACCTGATAGGATTCCAGCTTGCGGCTGACCGGGTGATAGACCTGGATATCGTAGCGGTAGTATTTGCCGACAAGATCGCTGCCCCCCTGCACGCTCCAGCTGCCGCTGGCCTCGTCCAGGGTCATGGCGCGCTCGCCAAGCGACTTGTGCTGCTCGTCGAACAGCGCCAGCTTGACCGACTTGGCGGTCGGCGCCCAGAGCCGGAAGGTGACATTGCCTCCCTCCACCACGGCGCCGTAGGCCAGCTTGGTGGCCGCTTCGCTGTAAAGGGCATCCAGGGCACCGGCACTCTGCACCAGGGTCGCCCCCTGCAGGATGCCGTCCGCATCGGTCCCGATGGCGACCAGCTCACCCTTGAGCAGGGGCTTGAGATCTTTCCCCGCAGGCAGGGCGAAGGCGGCGGCATCCTTGAGGTGCGGGTATTTGGCCTGCTGCTCTTCGGTCAGGCTGGTCGGGGTCAGCTTGAGGTAGGGGAAATCGAATACACCCTCGCTGTTTGCGGTGATGGTGCCTGACTCTGTGTAGTAGAGGCGCACATAGGGCTTGTCCTTGCCCCCTTGCCAAATCAGGGTGTTGTCGTCGATGAGATGGGCACTGGCCCCCGCCACGCCGAAGGCGGCGGTGAAGGCTTCCGCCCGGCTGCCGAAGATCTCGTTCTTGCCGGCGACGATGGCCACGGTGCGATCCGGGTGATCACTGAAGACCACCTTCATGTCGCTGCCGGTCAGGTTCGCGAGATCGCCGTTGCGGGCGATGAAGTTGATGCAGCCTTCCATCTTGGAGAGCGGCACGACCCAGGCCGGACCAAAACTGTCCGCCGCGGACGGCGTCTTGCTCTTGTCATCCCAACCGGTGTTGAGGCCGCCCTCCGAGGTCGAGTTGCAGGCGTCGTTGTTCCACAGGTGCAGGCTGTGGCTGGCGAACGGGCCGGTGACACCGCGCGCCGCGCTGGTCTGGGTATCCACCAGGGCGATGACCGCTTCGTCGGGGCCGGCCGTCAGCAGTTCGGCCGGGGGCTGGACGTTGGGAAGACGAGCGACGGGCTCATCCTGAGGGGCAGGAGCAGAAGAACTGTTGTCGTTACAGCCTGACAAAAGCGCGAGCAGTGAGGCTGTTACCAGCGCCACTTTGGTCTTTTTCATATCCATTTTTTTATAATTCCCGCTGTAGTTAGTCTCGATATCCGAGTACCCGGTCATTGCCGAGCGGTGCCATATTAATCAGCGGGAATTGCCGTAAATGTGAGCGGATGGGCAAAAAAAACCAATCCGCATCAACAAGATAACGTTTTCATAACGAAAACTCGATCGCGCTCACAGACCTGGCACCGCTTTCGGCCCATACCAGCGGAAAGAGGGGAGCGAGTGACGAAATCAATGTCCAATCAAATGGATAGAGGGGGCTGGGTGATGAAACGGATTGAGGAGCAGGCCAGGCGGCTGGACCAGGAGTATCAGGGCATTGCCCAGTTGTTCGATCAGTTCTGCCAGCAGGCCGGCATGCTCGCCGAACGCTATCACTTCTTCAACTGGCCGGATTATGAAGAGAGCCCGCCCCTCGCCCGCGCCTTCACCCTGCTGGGGGAACCACGGGAGCTGCGGCTGCGCTGTCAACCCGGCGAGGGAGGTTCCCTGAACGGCCTCCTCCAGGTGTGTGGCGAGGAAGGCAAGGTCCACGCCAGCCTGGGCTTTCGTGCCGACGGCCACCTGCTGCTGGAGCCGGGCCGCCTGCTCGACGACCCGCCGGGACTGCTGCTGAGGCTGATGCTGGGCTCCCTCTGGCAGGATCAGGGGAGCGAGCCTCCCCGCTGACCCCCGCCAGGGGCGTCAGTCGGCAGACACTTCGATGGTCAGGTGCACCAGCTCCTCATGGATGGCGAGGCGCTCGCGGATCGCCTGTGCCGGGACCGGGGTCGCCATCTGCAACGACATCGCGGCGGCATACTGCATCTGCCCCACCCGCCAGACGTGCAGATCGCGGATCTCGGCGCCAGGCAGCTCGGCGATCACCTCGCGGATCTCGTCCACCAGGGGCGCATCCATCTCCGCATCCAGCAAGACGCGCCCGGTATCACGCAGCAGCCCCCTGGCCCACACCGCCACCAGCACGGCCCCGGCGATGCCCATCAGGGGATCCAGCCAGTCCGCCCCCCACAACATGCCTCCCACCAGCGCCACAATCGCCAGCACCGAGGTGGCCGCGTCCGCCAGCACGTGGAGGTAGGCGGCGCGCAGGTTGAGATCCTGATGGCCGTGGTGGTGATCGTGCGAGTGGTCGTGATGACCGTGATGGTGGTCGTGACCATGGTGATGGCCGTGATCGTCCCTGAGCAGCCAGGCACAGGCCAGATTCACCAGCAGGCCCAGCAGGGCAATGCCGATCGCCTGCTGATAATGGATGGGGCTGGGGTCCAGCAACCTGGCCACCGACTCGAACAGCATCAATCCCGCCACCCCCACCAGCAGCAGGGCGCTGCTGAAGCCCCCCAGCACCTCTATCTTCCAGGTACCGAAGCTGAACCTGTGATCCCGCGCAAAGTGGCGGGCTGCGCGATAGGCCAGCACCGAGAGGCCGAGGGCAAGGGCATGGGAACTCATGTGCCAGCCGTCGGCCAGCAGCGCCATGGAGTTGTAGAACCAGCCGCCACCGATCTCCGCCACCATCATGACGACGGTGAGCAGCACGGCCCAGCGGGTCTTCTGTTCGGCCAGGGGATTCCCTTCGTGGACGACGGGGTGGTGACAGTGGGATGAGGCGAGGGATGGCATGGATTTCTCCTGAAAACGAGGATGCTATATACTATACCCCAGTATAGTTTTATTGATCGAGAGGATCCTGCATGTCACACACGGTTCACGACAAGAAGAAGCTGCTGGCACGGGTCAGACGCATCAAGGGGCAGACCGGCGCCCTGGAGAGCGCCCTGGAGCAGGAAACAGACTGCGCCGCCATCCTGCAGCAGATCGCCGCCATCCGCGGCGCCGTCAACGGCCTGATGCTGGAGGTGCTGGAGGGGCACATGCGCGAACATCTTGGCGCCGAGGAGGCGACCCATGCCGAGCGGCTGGACGATCTGGATCAGGTGGTGAGGGTACTGCGTTCCTATCTGAAATAAGGGCGCCCGGTGATGACGGGCGCCTCTGTCAGTCGAAGTCCGCGTAGGGGGTGAGAGGCCTTGGCGGCATGTCGAGATCCCCTTGCCAGGGCTTGAAGGTGTAGCGCAGGAACAGGGTGACATGGCTGGGGGCATAGTCATCCGCCTGCTGGATGTCCACCCGGCCACCGATGCGCCAGTGTTCCGTCAGCCTGTGTTCCACCACGCCATTCAGGGTGTAGCCGAATCCACTGCTACTGCCCCCTTTCACAGGCGCATTTCTGTCTGGCAAACCGGCGGGCAGCAGGCCTTCCAGCGGGTAGCGACGGCTGTCGTCGGTTCGGGCGTAGGACCAGGATCCCGATCCCCCCAGCTCCCACGACCAGTCCGGGGTACGCTGCCGGTAGCTGACCGGCACCGAGAGCGAGAAGTACCCTTGCGGGCTGTAATACCCCCCCTGCCCCAGGGTATAGCCCCCCAGATCCTGCTGGTAGTGCCACAGCATGGTGCTGATCCCCACGCTGGCACGGCGATGGGTCTCGTTGACGAACTTGTAATAGCCCCCTCCCATGAGCCGGGTGCGCCAGTTGTCGGGCACGTTCTTGCCGGTCAGCAGGTGCTGCTGGGCGCTGCCCCAGAACCCGACGGCCCCTCCCAGATCCCGGCTGAGATCGAGGCGGACCCCGTTCGCCCGCACCCCGCCCCAGCTGATGCCCGTGCCCGGATCCAGCGTTCCCCCATAGGAGAGCAGCGAGCTGCTGACGGGCCGACGCGAGAGGGTCATCCCCCACCCCAGCGTGTGCCAGTCACCGGTCAAGGTGGCGCCACCGACCCAGTCCACCACCTCGAAACCGAGGGGCGTGGTCCCCAGATCGAACGCCCAGGCCCCCCGCTGCCAGCCTGCCGCCAGGGTGGTGCCCCGGCTCTGCTGGTGCGCGTCCCCGTGGCAGTCCCTGGCCGCACAGGTACCGAACTGCGCCCGGTAAGGGGAGTCCGGCAGATCTCCGGCATCCATGTCGACCAGTTCAAGGCGGCCGAAGGCGGTACCACCGGCCAGCGGCGTATCCAGTTGCGCCATCTGGGTCAGTGCCCGCAGATCCGAGTAGCCCCCGGTACCGCTGGAGCCCCAGTAATCGCTGTCGAGGGAGAAGGTGGTCTGACTCTGCCGGTAATGTCTGTCAAGATCGCTGCGCAGGCCGGATGCCAGCCACCCCTCCCCATCCTGACTGCGTGCCAGCCGGGTCAGCTCGCCCCCCTCCAGATCCTCGCGGGGGGCCAGACCTGCGGCCACCAGCCCCTTGCGATCCCGCACCAGAGCCCCTTCCACATCATGCTCGGCAACGCGCTGGCGGGCGGCATCGCGCCAGAACAGCGCCGTCTGCTGGGAGGCCGGTTGCATCGCCACCAGGGGTTCGTAGTCGGTGAAGATGGCGCGGGCTGTCTCGCCCTCTCCCAGCGCCTGATAGAGATTGGCTACCCGGCGGTAGTAGTTGGCCCCCTCCGGGGGCAGCGGGCTGACCGGCCAGGCGGGCAGCCAGTGACGGGCCTTTGCCAGATCGCCCCTGGCCCTGGCCAGTTCGGCCATGCCGAGCCTGGCCTCGGGCTGTTGCGGTGTGCGGGCAAGCACCTCCTGATAGCGCTGCTCCGCCAGTGCATAGGCCCCCCGATCCGTGGCCCACTCCGCCAGCATCAGGCTCGCCTCTTCATCCGGCTGCAACGGCTGAAGCAGGCGTTCGGCCCCCTCATCATCCCCGGCCTCGTGACTCGCCCTCGCCCTGGCGAGCACCTCGTCACGGGCGAGGCGCCGATCCAGCGCATCCATGTCCTGTGTCCAGGCGGACCTAGGGATGGCGGCCAGCACCCCTCTCGCCTCCACCGTCTTGTCCTGCCCCGAGAGATAGAGGGCGGTGGCGTAGCGCAGGGTGGCGTCCTGGGGCCGCGCCGCCAGCCGTTCCCGCAAGAGCCGCTCCCCGCTCCCGGCTTCCCCGAGACGGGCCCGGGTATCGGCCACTCGATAGGCCAGCCACACCTCTTCCGGGGTCAGCGCAAGTGCCTGCTCGCGAAGGCGCAGCGCCGCCGCCACCTTGCCGGCCCGATCGAGCTGATCGGCCTCCTCCTGCAACAGCCCGGCCTTGAGCCGCCGCCCTTCGGCCTGCATCCCGGGGGGGCCCTGCTGCTCCAGCAGGGCCAGAGCACGCGCCGGATCCTGCTCCTTGTAGAGATCGAACAGGCGGGCCAGTGCCCGCTCCCGCGCGCTCCCCATGGCGAGCGCCTTGCGGTAGGCGGACTCCGCGTCGGCATCGCGATGGCGGCCACGCTCGCTGTCTCCGAGCCCCAGCCAGGCTTCGGGCTCACGCCCATCCTGGGCGATGGCACGGCGATACAGGGTCGCCGCCTCATCCCACTGCTCCCGTTCCAGGGCGCTGCGCCCCTGGCTCACCAGCAGCCAGTAGCGGTTGGTGGCCAGCAGGCTGCGCCATTTGTCCTTGTCGGTCACCTCGGGGTGTGCCAGCACCCGTTCAAACTGGGCGATGGCCAGCGCTCGCTGATCGTTGCGGGAGTAGGCCTGCCCCAGGGCCCCCATGAGTTCGGGATCCCCCGGGTTGGCAGCCAGGGCACGCTGCAAGCGGGAGATGGAGGCACCACCTCCCGCCGTGCTTGCGAGCGCCGACTGGCGTGCGCGATAGGCAGGCGAGGCCCACTTCTCCTCCTGGGTAGCGAGCAGCTGTTCCGCCTTGGTGGTATCCCCCTCGCCAAAGAGCACCATGTACTCCTGCAAGGCAGCGATACTCCCGGGCCCGATGGGCAGGGATTCGATGTCCGCGAGCCAGATCTCGGCGGCCTCGTCCCGTTGATAGGGATCTCGCGCCATCTCGCGCAACAGGTTCTGCGCCCCCTGGCGCCGACCGTCCGCCAGATAGAGGCGAGCCAGCCCGCCCCGCACTCTGGGCTCACCCGGATATTGCCGGTTGAGTGCCTCCAGGGCTGCCAGCCCCTTCGCCTTCATGGCCGGGATCCGTGTCTGCAACAGGGCATAATCCACCGCCACGTCGAGATTGGGGGGCAAATCACCGGAGAACAGGGAGCGATAGAGACGCTCGGCCTCCTCCAGCCTGCCGGCGCTGGTCAGCAGCCTGGCTTGTTGCAGTTGCTGGCGCCTGGCCGGTTCGTTCAGGGCCAGGTTGGCCATGCCCTGACGATAGAGCGCAGAGTCGGGGTCTTGCTTGCCAAGGCGGGCAAGCAGTGCCCCGGCCTCCTTGACCTTGCCCTGGCGCAGGGCCTGACGGGCCTGGGCTGCCAGCAGCTCCGGATGATCGGGCTCCACCAGGGAGAGGGAATAGAGGCTGTTGCTGACGAGATCTTCCCGCCCACGAGCCTCGCCAATCCTGACCTGCTCCAGCAGCCAGGCCACCGGCTGTACCGTCCCTTGCGCCAGGGCTCCGCTCATCAGGCAGGCGAGCAGGCACCCCAGGGTCACTCTGCCTGACATGACTCGCTCCAATCCGGCTGCAGGGTACCGTCGGCGGCAAAGCGATAACGCCCCTGATCCCAGCCTGCGCCGAACAGGGTCAGCACGCTGCCGTAGTAGGCATCCGCATCCAGCCCGTGATCGGAGACCTGCTTGCGCAAGGTGACCTGCGCCGGCAAGCCCCGTGACAGGGGCAGGAGGGCGGCGGCAAAGCCGCTCGGCCCCTTGCCCTGAACCTGGCCGCTCAGGCTGGAGACCCGCTCGGGAAGATGACCCGATTCGGTCAGCTGCGCCAGCATGGGGGCAAAATGGGCCACCAGGGAAGCCCTGGCGGGATCCTCCTCGCTCAGCATGCCGAGCCAGAGATAGACGCGGATGGCGTCATAGCCACCGGTGTCGCCCTTGTCCGCCGTCACCTGCCATCCCTTGTCGGCCTGCCAGTCCACCCAGTCCGGGGCAAAGCCACGGGGCGCACTCTCCTGCAACAGCTTGGGCAAGAGGGCCCGCATCTCGCCCCAGGGCCCCTGGAAGGAGGCGAATCTGGCCAGCAGTTGTGGAGGCAGATAGCTGGGATTGAGGGTCCAGCGTCCCTCCCCCTCATAGCCTTTCGCCCCGGGCAGCAACACGGGGCCGAGACCCGGCAGCGTGGCGACCTCTTCCCGGGCGATGCGGCGCAGCAACAGGGTGCCGAGGGCAGAGTAGCTGTGGTTGTCCCACAGGCGACCTGCCTCCAGCAGGCTGTAGGCTATCCAGAAATCCGAATCGGACGCGCTGTTCGCGTCCAGCACGCCCCAGTTGCCGTCCTGCTGCCTGCCCCAGAGCCAGGATGGCAGGAAGCCGGTCAGATCCCCTCGGGCGAGCTGCCGCTCCGTCCAGTCGAGCAGGCGGGCAAAGGTCTCCCTGTCATCGTTGACCAGGGCGAAGAAGAGGGCATAGCTCTGGCCTTCCGAGGTGGTGATGCGGCGCCCCTCGGCAGGGTCGATGACCCTGCCCTCTTCGCTGATGTAGTGCTGGCGAAAGTGATCCCACTCCGGCCAGTGGCAGACGGCCTGCGCCGGGAGGGAACAAAGGGCCCAGAGGAGCAGGGCACCACAGACATTTTTCATCTGAGTCATCTCTTAATCTTCCTTCAGACGGCGGCGGCTGGCACTGGCAAGCAGCACCCGCAGGCCCCAGCCCAGTACCAGCATGCAGAGCAGGGTCAGCCCGGCAAGACGCACCGGATAACGGGCAAACAGTTGCCAGAGACGCTCCCACCACGGCAGGTAGCCCACCTCGTAGCGATCCCCCACCACCAGGCTCTTCACCCCGGATTCCCGGATGATGGCCACCGAGCCTGCCACCTGATCGCGTAGGGTCCGGGTCTGCAGGGCATCATTGAGCAATGTGACCCCCGCCGGCCCATCCGCCAGCAAGGCCACCAGGCTGCGCTGATCATGGGTCGGCGATTGCAGCCCCAGGATGACGGCGATGGCCCGATTGCCCGTCATGCCCACCCGGGCCTGGGGCTGGCGATCGGCCATGGTGTGCAGCAGATCCCCCTTGTGCTGGCGGGTTGGCTCGTTGACCCAGCTGCGCGTGGATTGCAGCAGGGCGTCGGGGGCCAGATCCCCTCGAAACTCCTCCGGCAGGGTGCCGATGAGCAGGGTGTCCCGATCCGCGGTGCGCGCTCGCTCCCAGTCGTCCAGAACCTGCAGGGAGAGCGCCGGATACCCGGTCTCGGCCCCGATGGCACCGACGGCATCGAGCAAGGTGGTGATCTGCCCGGGATGGGGTCTGGCCGGCATGACAATCTGGGTGTCGGCGAGATCCGCCATCCGGCTGAACGGGAAGCCGGCATAGGCGAACGCCTTGAGGTCGGGCATCTCGATGAAGTGACGATAGCCGGTGAAGTCGATGGTGGAGCCCTCGTCGATGCGCACCTGATGGGCAGGCGGCATCACCAGGTCGCAACGGCCATCCTCCGTTCCTCCCATGTATTGCTGGGCATACTCGAACGAGAAGCTCAGGCTGTTGGCCTGGGTGGTCTTGAGCCCGGGCATGCGCAGTGCCATGGTGTCGCCATCGTCGGCAAACCAGAGCGGCAGGGTCAGCAACCGCTCACTCTTGACCTCGCCGGGCTCGAGCGTGAACGACTTCATGAGCTGGCCGTTGACCCCCACATCCAGCCGGGAACCGTCGCGCAGGGTGGGCGAGGTATGGTGATACTTCAGCTCCGTCCTGATGCCGTTCTCCCCCAGCAGATAGAGATCCGGCGGCAGGCGCAGCGTCAGGTTCATGGGCCACAGCGTGCGTCCCGTTGCCTGCAACTGGCCCGGGTACTCCGTGAGCTCATCAAAGCGCATCTTGCGATCCAGTCGCACCCAGTTCGGGGCATCGTAGGGTTGACGCGGGGAGAGCGGCTTCACCTCGTCCACCATGACGCTCTGGCCACGCAGCATGACATCGCCTCGCGCCAGCCCCTGCACCGCCGTCAGCAGATCCTGCTGATCCCGCCCCAGGATCAGCAGCAGCTTCACATAGGGATTGCCGGGGGAGCTGATCATGTCGATGGTGGGCCCCTTCACCTCGGGATAGTCCACCAAGAAATCGGGGCGCGCGTCATTGGTGGCAAAGATCACGGCGTTGCGATCCGGCAACTGGTTGATGAGCACCGGGAAATGCTGGCCCCGCCACTGGGCCTTGGTGCCGAACCAGGAGGCCAGCACCGCCGCCGCCTGCTGCTGCTCCGGGGGCACTGAGCCCGTGAACACCATGGGCAGAGTCAGCTTGCCATTGTCCCGCACGTCGAGGAACGGCATGGGGAAGAAGGAGAGCTCGTTGCGCACCGGCAGGGTCTGCAACTGCAGGGTCAGCTTGCTGTCCCGGTTGACGTTGAGCCAGAGGGTATCGCTCGCCGGGTTCTCGCACACTTTCTGATAGTGGCCGACGAAGCTCACCTTGAGGCGGTTGAAATCCTTGGCATAGCGGGGATCCAGCTCGATGCTGGCATGGGTCATCGTCCCCATCTGATCCTGGTTGAGGGCCGTCACCCCCATCAGCTCGTCATTGAGATAGACCTTGACCTGGGAGATGAGCGGCAGCAGGGAGGGCGATGGCGTGAAGTTCAGGTCCAGGGTGGCCCGGGTCACCACCTCGTCCCGCCGCACGGTGAAGTCGGCCAGTCCGTCTGGCGCATTGCCGCGCAGGGACAGGGTGCCTGGCGATGATGCCATCTGTTCGAAGCTCATCCCCTGGGTGCGCACCGGAGCGGGAACAGGCGGCAGGGGGCCGACGGCCTCGGCGGCGGTCGCACCCTGAGCCATCAGCAGGAGAGGAATAAGGTAGCGTTGTGGTTTCATCATCCTTTCACTGTCTGTGAGGTCGGAGTCCCGGCCCGGAAATCTGGGGAGACGCGACGGGGAACGAAGGAGAGGAGCCAGCGAGCCAGCTTCTCGAGGAGGATACAAACAAAGCCGATGGGTGAGGTACGGGCCAGACGCCAGTAAGCCCCCCAGCCGAGCAGGGTAATGTCGATCAGGCTGTGGAGGGGGCGATCCTTGCCCAGACGCTGCTGCCACAGGGACCAGGTATCGGCCCGGGCGAAGGTGCACTGGATGAACTCGACATGCTGCGCCTGCGCCATGGGTTCCAGCTCCAGTCCCAGCTTGCAGCCGAACACCCGCTGCACCTTGGCGGCGAACGCCTGCTCCCGCTGGTCATGGCGCAGCAGCAACCAGACCCTCTCCTTGTCGGCCAGGGGCAGGGGCGCCTCGAGCAGCACCCCGACCCCCCCGTTGGAGTAATCCCTGACGGTACAGGGGTAGAGGTGACCGTTCGCCAGCCTGATGGCCGCCGGCATCACCATCTCCACCCTGGGGTTGGCACGGACCTGGCGCGACTCGAAGGCCACCGCCAGGGCGCCGCCCAGTATGGTCATGTTGTAGAGGGTCCAGATCATGCTGAGGATCAGGGTCGGCACCTCGTCGGCAGGGCCGGTGCCGATGCGCCAGAGGCCGAACCCCAGCCCGCACAGATTGAGCAGGATCAGCAGCAGATAGGGGCGGGAGACCGACAGATCGAGGAACACCTCCTCCGTCATCCCCCCCTTGGCAGTCACGTTGAACGTCCCCTTGTGAGGTGCAAAGAGCGCCACCGTGGTCGGCCTGGCGATGTACCAGGCCAGCACCGTCTCATAGACCTCGCCCCAGAAGGAGTGGCGCACCTTGCCCTGCAACCGGGAGTTGGTCAGAGCGCTGTGGAAGATGTGCGGCAACATGTAGAGGGCGATGGCCGCCGCCGGGGCATAGATGATGTAGGCGTGCAGGATCAGGAAGGCGAGCGGCGCCGTCAGGAAGATGAGCCTCGGTATGCCCGAGAGGAAATGCAGCATGGCATTGAAGTAGCACAGCCGCTGCCCCAGCTTGAGCCCCTTGCCGAAGAGAGGGTTGTCCAGACGCAGGATCTGCACCATGCCGCGCGCCCACCGGATGCGCTGACCGATGTGGGCAGAGAGGCTTTCGGTGGCCAGCCCCGCCGCCAGCGGGATCCGGATATAGGCCGAGGTGTAGCCGAGGCGGTGCAGCCGCAGGGAGGTGTGGGCATCCTCGGTGACCGTCTCCACCGCGATGCCGCCGATCTCGTCAAGGGCAGTGCGCTTGATGACGGCGCAGGAACCGCAGAAGAAGCTGGCATCCCACATGTCGTTGCCATCCTGCACCAGGCCGTAGAAGAGAGCCCCCTCGTTCGGCATCTTGCGAAACCGTTGCAGGTTGTGTTCGAACGGATCGGCGGAGAAGAAGTGGTGGGGGGTCTGGACCACGCCCAGACGGGGATCCCGGTAGAACCAGCCCACCGTCATCTGCAGGAAGGAGCGGGTCGGCAGGTGGTCACAGTCGAAGATGGCGACCAGCTCCCCGGTGGCCATCTTGAGGGCGTGATTGATGTTGCCCGCCTTGGCGTGCTCATGGGTCGACCGGGCCACATAGCGGATCCCGGCCTCCTCGGCGAAGTCTCGAAACGCTGCCCGCCCCCCGTCGTCAAGCAGCCAGATGGTCAGCTTGTCGGCGGGCCAGTCGAGCCCCATGGCGGCGTAGACAGTCCCCTTCACGATGGCGAGATCCTCGTTGTAGGTGGGGATCATCAGATCCACGCTGGGCCACTGGGCCGGATCCGCCGGCAGTTGTGCCGGAGGGCGGTGCAGGGGCCATGCGGTCTGCCAGTAGCCGAGCAGCAGCACCAGCCAGGCATAGGTCTCGGCGGCCAGCAGCAGCAGGCCGCAGGCTAGGCTGACGGGATCGAACCAGTCGAGGGTCGAGGTGTAGCGCCACCAGATGTAGCGGCAGGAGATGGTGAGGGAGAGCACCATCATCATCAGCATGGGATAACGGCCCGGCACGGCCCGCAGGATGAAGGCCATGGCCGCCAGCAGGAGGACGAAAACCAGCTGCGCCTGCAGGGTGAACGGCTGGGTGACGCAGAGCAGGGAGAGGCTCCCGGCCACCACGCAGAGCAGCACGCTCTTCCAGCGTGCCTCGCGGGGCGTGGCCCTGGCGGCGGCCAGCCCTTTCTCCTCCTGACGGGCCAGGAAGGCACCGAGAGTCTGAGTGCCCCGGTGCCAGAGCCGTTGCCAGGAGGCAGGCCAGCGCAGAGGGATGGGCTGTGGGCGACGCACTATCATCCAGAGGCTCTGCAACAGAACGCGCAGGGGATCCCCCACCCGGGGGTGCGTCAGCTGGGGATAGAGCCCCCGGGCATGGCCCAGCACCCATTGCCAGCCATGACGCTCGAGGGGGAAGATAACCCAGGCCAGCAGCCAGCCCAGGGTCAATGCGGCCGCCCCCGGGCGGGAAGCCCCCCGCTCGCGCAGTGCGCGATAGCGCTGCGAGCACCAGAGGCCCGCAGCCGGCGTCAGCAGCCGCACTCTCATCGGGGCACCTCCCCCTCTGCCAGACACCAGGTCGCCAGGGCGGCCAGCTCGTGGGCAACCAGACTGGTGGGCGCATAGCGGCCGACCGGCAGCTTGGCGGCCATGGCCTCCGCCATGGCTTCGTCCCTGTGCAGATGAAGATTGAGCAGAGGGAGCCCCCCTGCCAGCCAGAGATCCAGCAACCCCTGCTGCAGGGCCCGCTGGCTGGAGAACTGGGTCACCAGAAGACGCTCATCGGCCGCCCAGGGGTGGCGGTGAAGCCGCACATGGCAGTTGGCATCCGCATTGACCACCAGCAAGCGCCTGCAGGGAATGACGGGGGCCATGCCCAGGGGCAGATCCAGCAGCACCAGATCATAGCCATCGATCCCCGCCAGCCACTCGGCCGACGCCCCCTCCCCCCCGCCATGGGAGAGCAGATCCAGTCCCTCCTCCCGGCGGTGAAGCGCACCTCGCCACTCCCGCGCCGGCTGGGTCAGCCGGCTCCAGCCTCCCGGATCGTCATGGGGCAGGCCAAGGTGGATGCCAAGCTGGTTGTCCGGGCAGAGATCCACCGCCAGTACCCTTGCCCCCTGCTCATGGGCAGCCTGGGCCAGTCCGGCCACGATGGCGGTGGTCCCCACACCTCCCCGGATCCCCTGCAGAGCGATCGCCTTCATGCAGACCTCCCCTCGCCAGTCCCCTCGGGCCCTTTCACTGCCACCTCCGCCAGCAGGGGGAAGCGTGCGCACAAGGCGGCGAGCCGCTCCCTGGCGGCAATATCCTGATAGGAGAGGCTGACACCAAAGGCCTGCTGGACCATGGCCACGTCATTGATCACCGTGCCCTCCACCGGGACGCCGAAGGGGGTCTGCATGTCTGATTGCCGTTCGCTGCGCATCGTCACTTCCGGTCTCATTGGGGATAGGGGACCCAGTCCCCCTGCCCCAGCTTGATGTGGTACTTGCCCTGATATTCGATCACCACCGAGCCCTGGTTCTCGGACACCGACGGGGTCTGCGGCAGATCGCCCAGCAGGGCATCCCAATCAATGGTCTCGCTCCCGAACACATCCTTCCCCACCAGCCTGGAGACCAGTTCTGATACCGCCAGGAAGCTGCTGGGGGTGTCCACATTACGGGTCGCCTCGTGGGGCGCCTTGGTACCGAGCAGGGCAACCCCCACCGGCACCTGGGTGATGCTCGGGCTGGGAATGTCCCGCAGCCCGGCCATCTGCATCTTGTCGCCGGTGAGAGCGGCGCCGTGCTCAGGCACCATCACCACGGCCACCTTGCGGCCGGATTGCTCCAGCGTCGTCATGAAGTCGTCCAGCTGATCCAGCAGGGTCTTGAGCCTCGCCTTGTAGGGCGCTATCTGGCGGCTCGCCACATAGCGGTTGCCATCGTGCAGGGCGATGAGGTTGAAGAAGGTGACGTTGCGTGCCGCCTGACTCTGTGTCCGCTCGTTCAGCCAGCGGTCGAACAGGGCATCCCCGCGATAGATGGGCTCGCCATCGAAAGAGGCGAGATCATGGGCCAGTCCCTTCTTGTCCATGGGGGTCACATCCAGCCCGGCATACTGCTGCAGGCCGGTCAGGTAATTGCCAAAATCCCCCGAGTGATCCATGGCCACCTGTTTGGCAAAGCCGAGCTGGGCCAGGTTCTCGAACAGCAGACACTGCTTCGGCGCCGTCACATAGAGCCCCTGGTGGCTGGTCTGCCCGCAACTGGCCCGCAGCAGGCGAATGGAGCTCGGGCCGCTGTAGGAGGTGGCGGAGTTGAAGCGGTTGAAGCGAATGTCGAAGTGGGACCAGACCGGATGCCCGCTCAGGCCGCTCGCCTCCACGTCATGCCAGGCCAGGGAGCAGACATTGATGATGAGCACATCGAAGGGGGTCGCCTGGGCTGGCAGGCTCTCCGGGAAGTGCACCAGTCTCTCCTGCTCCTCCCGATAGAAGTCATCGAGATAGGCGTTGAGGTTCTCGTTGGTCGGCGGGGCACTCTGGTCAAGCTGCTCCTCCATGGGCAGCACTGAAGAGCGGGTCTCCTCCCGGGACGTGTTCAGGGCATGCTCGCTCGTCCCCTTGCTGCTCGCGAAGGGATTGCTCACCTGGGGCGAGACCCAGAGCCAGAGCAGCGCCAGCAGGATCCAGGGGGTGAAGCGCAGCCACTGGGCGATGAAGAGGTAGAGGGTCAGCATCACGAAGCCGATACCCACCATCTCCCAGTTGATGAAGCGCCCGAGCAGCTCCGTCCAGTACTCCAGGGTGAAGGAGAAGACCTGGCTGCCCTGGGAACGAATGCTCTCTATCCCCGGCAACCAGGTATCGTGATAGAAGATCCCCGCTCCCACCGGCAACGCCAGCCAGTGCCGCGCACGGCGCCACCCGGCCCTTGGCAGGGGAAAGATCAGGAAGGCGGCAAACACCAGGTTGATCAGGGGATGGAAGTTGAGATATCCCCCCCAGAGCAGGGCGAACTTGGCAAGAAAATAGACATTCCAGCCACCCAGGCCGTGCCAGTCCAGCCAGGGAGAATCGGCATCAGAAACGTGTCGGGTCATCGGCGATGAGTCACCTGTTATCGTGGGCCCCCCGAAGGGGCCGGGCACACTGCAATGGTTGTCAAAAGAATAGCCTGACTATTATGCAACTATTAATTTGTCTCAGGTGGCGCTGAACCTGACTCCCCCGGATGGGTGTAAGGGGAATGAGAGGGGCCGTATGTATCCATATATTATCCAAACGATCCCGATAAGGCAGCCTTCTCTGACAAAATGGGGGGAACGTGCAGACGGGATGCAGGATCCTGACAAGAGCCCCGCGCTTACCACTGCGACAGACTTTGTCAGCCCTGTCGCCATCTCGAACAACTTGAGGCCACCTCTGGATTGCGCCATCATATCGGCCCGGCTGATGGCCGGCCGAATTGGACAGTCAACTTCAAGGACCCCCCATGTTTGAACACGTCGATGCCTATGCTGGCGACCCCATACTGACGCTAGTCGAGACCTTCCATAAAGATACCCGCGAGCAGAAGGTGAACCTGGGGATTGGCCTCTATTACGACGAGCAGGGCCGCATTCCGCTGCTGCCGTCGGTGCAGCAGGCCGAAGCGCAGCGCGCCGCCGCCCCGGCCCCGCGCCCCTACCAGCCGATGGAAGGCGCCGCCAACTACCGCACCGCGGTGCAGCACCTGCTGTTTGGCGCCGAGCACGAAGCGGTCAAGGCGGGTCGCATCGCCACCATCCAGACTATCGGCGGCTCCGGCGCCCTGAAGATCGGTGCCGATCTGCTCAAGCGCTACTTCCCGACCTCCGAGGTGTGGGTCAGCAATCCCACCTGGGACAACCACAAGGCGATGTTCGAGGGGGCCGGCATCAAGGTGCACGACTACCCCTATTACGATGCGGCCACCGGCGGCGTGCAGTTCGACGCCATGATCGACTGCCTGAGCAGCCTGCCTGCGAAAAGCATCGTGCTGCTGCACCCCTGCTGCCACAACCCGACCGGGGTGGATCTCTCCCGTGCCCAGTGGGACCAGGTGATCGCCCTGGTGGTCGAGAAGAACCTGATCCCCTTCATGGACATCGCCTATCAGGGCTTCGGTGACGGGCTGGAAGAGGATGCCTATGCCATCCGCGCCATGGTGGCCGCCGGTGTCAGCTTCTTCGTCAGCAACTCCTTCTCCAAGAACCTCTCCTTCTACGGCGAGCGCTGCGGCGGCCTGTCGGTCATCTGCCAGGATGCCGAAGAGGCGAGCCGGGTGCTCGGCCAGATGAAGGCCACCGTGCGCCGCAACTACTCCAGCCCCCCCACCCACGGCGGTCAGATCACCGCGGCGGTGATGAGCCAGCCCGAACTGCACGCCATGTGGGTCGGTGAGGTGACCGAGATGCGCACCCGCATCAAGGCCATGCGCCAGAAGCTGTTCGAGGTGCTGAGTGCCAAGGTGCCGGGCCGCGACTTCAGTTACTTCATCAACCAACGCGGCATGTTCAGCTACACCGGCTTCACGCCGGAGCAGGTGGACCGCCTTCGGGAAGAGTTCGCCGTCTACCTGGTGCGCTCCGGTCGCATGTGCGTGGCGGGCCTCAACAGCCGCAACGTCGACTACGTGGCCGACGCCATGGCCGCCGTGCTCAAGGGCTAAGCCCGCAAGCCCCGCTCAGGCGGGGCTTTTCATTTGTCCCCTTGCCCGTGGAGCCATGATGGATCTCATTGCCCTCTCCCGCCTCGGCGGTCGCCACCTGGTGACCCTGCATCTGCTGCTCGACACCCGCAGTGTCACCCGCAGCGCCGAGCGCCTCTGCACCACCCCCTCCACTGTCAGCAAGACCCTCAACCAGTTGCGCGAACTGCTGGGGGATCAACTGCTCTACCGCCAGGGCAATCAGTTGCTGCTGACCCCGTTTGCCGAACGCCTCGGCCCGACGCTGCGCCGCCTGCTGGGGGAGCTCAACGGCCTCACCAGCCAGGAAGGATTTTCCCCTGCCAACTGGCAGGGGGAGCTGAACCTGGCGATGCGAGAGAGCAGCATGATCTGGCCCATGGGGGCCGTACTGGGTCAGTTGATGCAGGAAGTGCCGGGGCTGATGCCCGTCGTGCGTAACAAGGACGAGCAGGGACTGGCTGCTCTGGCGGCGGGCAAGCTCGACTTCGTGATCCTGCCCCACGATCAGAGCCAGCCCGGGGTCAATCAGCCCGGCCTCGTCTGGGAAACCTTGCGGAAGGACGAGCTGGTCTGCCTGATGCGCGCGGATCATCCGGCGTTGACGCGCCCCTGGGATCTCGATGCCTACCTGAGCTGGCGCCACATCGCCATTCGCGATCAGGAGCTGGCCGATCCCTTCTTCGAGCAGAGTCTGGCCCAGCGCCAGGTACGACGCAGACTGGGGGCCACCCTGCCGGATTTTGGCAGCGCCGCCGCCCTGCTGCGCCAGAGCGATCTCATTCTCACGGCCGTGAAGGGCTGGGCTACCCGGGCTTGTACCCAGGGGCTGGTGAGCCGCCCCGTTCCCTTCGATTACGGCGCCGTGACCCACAGCCTGGTGTGGTATGGCCCCCTGGGGGAAGATCCCGCCCTGCGCTGGTTCCGTCAGCGCATCCTGCAACTGGCCCGGGAGCTGGACGCCCCAAAATGATGCCTGGCCGCAGGACTCAGGGCTTCTTGGTATAGATGGGGCCTGGGAAAGAGGTGACGTTGTTGCCCAGTTCGGTGATGCGGGCGGCCCCCTGCTTGCGCACCTGATCGACCCGCAGCACGTGGTGCATGGGAATAAGGGTGCGGGTGACGTCGGCAAATTCGCTCTTCAGCTTCTCGTGGCTGGGGTCGACGATGAGCGCCGTGTGGTTGTCCCACACGAAGTGGGCGATCTCGATGAAGCCGAACAGCTGGCCCTGATTCACCTCTCTTACATAGACTTCGTAACGCTCGCTGTGACAAATGAACTGCACTCGATAAAGGGCGTTGGATTCACTCATGGGTATCTGTTGGTGATGGACGGTTTGCCCATTCTAGCCGTCCCCTCGGACAGCCCCTATAGACAGAGTTCACAGTTGCGTCATATCGGGTCTCAGCATCCCGACGTGCCGCAGAGCTCAGATCGCAGGCAGCATCACCGACCCAAATCCCTTGGCCTTCAATGCATTGGCCAGCACTGTCAGGTCAGCCGACCCGGCTTCTGGCCATGACAGCGCCTCCCCTCGCACCCCGTGGTGGCGAAAGCCGTTGAGGCGGATGGGCACGGGCCCCAGCGACAGCAAGAAGGCCGTCAACGCCTCCTCCAGCGCGCCGGTGGCATCGAGAAAATCGCTCCGCCCCGGCACCAGCAGCAGCCGCACCTCCGCCAGCTTGCCCGCCTGCGCCAGCAGTTGCAGCGATGCCAGCACCCGCTCGCGGCCCCGCCCGGTCAGGGCCAGATGCACAGGCTCGCGCCACCCCTTGAGGTCTATCATGGCGCCATCCAACACCGGCAACAGCCGCTGCCAACCCGTTTCCCCCAGGGATCCGTTGCTGTCGAGCAGGCAGGTGAGACGGGCCAGATCCGGCGCAGCCTTGATGGCCGTGAACAGGGCGATCACGAACGGCAACTGGGTGGTCGCCTCCCCGCCGGAGACGGTGACGCCGGTGAGCAGCGGGCCATAGCGACGCAGCAGGGCCAGCACCTCGGCCACCGACATCTGGCGCGTCTTGGGGCTGGCGTGGCGAGGGCAGACATCGAGGCAACGGTCGCAGTGGGTACAAAGCTCGGCTTGCCAGCTCACCCGCCCCTCCTGCATCGCCAGGGCTCCGCCCGGGCAACCGGGTACGCAGTCACCGCAGTGATCGCACAACCCCATGGTGTGGGGGTTGTGGCAGCCGGGGCAGCGGAAGTTGCAGCCCTGCAAAAACAGCACCAGCCGGTTGCCCGGCCCGTCTACGCAGGAGAAGGGCAGCACCCTGCTCACCAGGGCGCTGCGCGTCAGCAGAGCTTCATCCATCGGATTTGGCTCAGTACTGACTGATGGTCGACTCATTGGCCACCACTCGCGGCGTCCGCTGGCGAATGGCGGTCACTTCACTCGCCTCGGCACCAAGACAGGTGGTCTGCAGCCGCGACCCCTCCTCTGCGAAGCGTGCCACGTCGCGCTTGCGGATCATATAGCCGGTCACCCGCACCAGATCGCTGTCCGCCACGTTGGCGGTGAACTCGCGCATGCCGATGGCGAGCGCCCCCTTGCAGAGCTGCAGCAGTGCCTGCGGATTCTGGCGGATGGTGAGATCCAGGGTCAGGATCTCGCTGATCCCCGAGTGGTAGTAGCCGTGGTGCGGCGCCAGCGCCAGCACATGGCTGGCCGGATCCGGCTCCTGCCCGTAGGGAATCCGCACCCCCGGGGTCACCGCCACATCGATGCTGAGGCCGCCCTGTGAGTGCAGCAGAGCGTGCCCACCCCAGGCATGGGCCTGCGGCGTCGTAGTGACATATTCCGAAAGCTGGGCCGAGATGCGATAGCCAAGCTGATTTGCCTCTTCGTCGTGACCGTAGCGGCCCGGCAGATTCTCTTTATCCATCAAGATGTTGACCGCTTCCGCCATGCCGTAGATGCCGAACATGGGGACGAAGCGATCCTCATCCAGCAGCCCCTCCTTGACCAGGAAGCTGTCGAAGAAACCGGACTCCTCGTGCAGGAAGGCGGCGCGCACCGCGATCAGCTGGGACGTGAGACGGCAGTAGTGGGGCAGCAGACAGCCGAGGAAATCATCGATCCCCTGTGCCTGCTCGGCGACTCGCTTGAGGGAGATGCGCACCAGGGTGTTGGCGCCACCGGCCTGCGGCAGGGCGTTGTAGCAGCTGACGATGCCAAACCCACGCTGGTCGAAGGTATCGCGATGGATCGGGTAGTTGGCGATATGCGGCTTGCTGCACTCGACGATATTCTTCACCGCCAGCAGCAGCAGATCGTCGGGAGTCTGCTCCGGATCGTGAAAGAAGGTGAGGTTGGGGGCCACCTGCTGGAGTTCCCTGTCGATGCGCAGGATCAGCCGGCAGATCCGGTTGTCGTCGGGGCCGATGTTGACGTGCATGAAGGCATCCGGCAGCACCCGATCCAGATAGATCCAGAAGGCCTTCAGCTTGCGATGGAGCGTTTCATCATCCAGCTCACCGACGAAGGGCAGCAGCAGGTGATCGAGGCGCCCCAGCCAGACCGGCATGCCGGTGACGGAGGGCACGTGATGGTAGAGGATGCGCAGGGCATCAAGGGCCTCGTCGAAGTCCAGGGGTGGCGCCAGCTCCAGCCAGGCCGAGCCCTGTCGCAGAAACCGCGCGTAATCCGGCAGCACGTAGCGCGGTTTGTGGGGAGCGTGTCCCTCGAACATGTCGCACAGTACCCCTTGTGCCATGGCATCCTGCACGGCGGCAGGCAACTCGGGGTAAGGCAACGCGTTTTCGGCGGCGAGCGCCAGGGCCCGACTCTTCTGGGCCGGTGAGAGCAGAGGGTCGCGCACGATGCGCTGGCAGGTTTCGGTGAAGGACATGGTTCACTCCGTGGCGGGTGGAACCAAAATCCTCACACTTGAGAGGCCTTTTTTGAAGTGACATTCCCAACAGGGCGGATATCCCATCAAGACATCCGCCATGCCGGATCACGGCACGCCCTTCACCAGGGCCAGAACAGGGCCACGCCCCCCAGCCAGCGCAGCAGGAAGAAGCCCCCCATGCCGACGACCACCACCACCAGGGTAGGCAGGCGCAGCAGGGTCAGCACCGTCACCAGCAGGGTGGCGGCCAGGTAGTCCGGATCCCAGTCCAGCCCGTTGCCCGGCTCATAGCTGAAGACGATGGGCAGCCAGATGGCGGTCAGCACCGACTGGGCCGAGAAGCTGAGGAAAGCCCCCATCTCGGCCCCCGGCTGATAGCGGGTCAACCGCGAGAAGAAGGCAAAACGGTTGAAGAAAGTGATCAGGGCCAGCAGCCCTATCATCAGCCAGCCCATGATCACCTCCTCATCCGGTGCAATACATAGCCCACCACCATGCCGGCCAGGGCCGAGACGATGATGTGGATCTCCGCCAGCAGCGGCTTGGTGACGAGCGCCGTCCCGCCGCTCACCAGAGTGGCCGCCACCATGGGCAGGTTCTTCATGGCGGGGAGCGTCATGGCGATAAAGGTGGCGGCGATGGCAAAGTCGAGCCCCATCTTGTCCAGCCCGTCAATGTACTGGCCGGCGGCGATGCCGAGCAGGGTCGCCATGTTCCAGAACAGATAGAAGACAAAGCCCGCGATGAGCGCATAGGCGGGATTGAAGGCGCCGCTGCGCTCCCTGTCTTTCAGCGCCACCGCAAACATCTCGTCGGTCAGGAAGAAGGCGAGACTGGCCCGCCAGCGCAGGGAGAGCGGCAGCACGTCGCGCCGGAAGGTGAAGCCATAGAGCAGATGCTGGGAGGTGATCACCATGGTGGAGCCCATGATGGGCAGCAGCGGCGTCCCCGCCCCAAACAAGGTGGTGGCTGAGAGCTGGGCCGCCCCCGCATAGACCAGCAGCGACATCAGCTGTGCCTGGAGCGGGCTCATACCCGCCTGAAGCGCCAGGGCGCCACACAGTATTCCCCAGGGGATGACGGAAATGGAGAGCGGGAGCATATCCAAGGTGGCACGCCACCAGAGCGCCCCCGTGCGCTCGGGCACAGGGGGGCGTGTTTCCGACATCATGGGATCATCCTTGTCACAGCCAATGCGAACCGGAAAAACTAGCACGGCGCAGGAGGCAGTGTCACGCCATGGTCTGCGACAAATGCAACGCCCGCATGAGAGCGGGCGTTGGCAGACAGGATCAGGGCTCGATGATGATGGGAGTGCCGGGCTCGATGGCGTTCCAGATCTCGTCCATCTCGTGGTTCAGCACCGCGATGCAGCCATTGGTCCAGTTGGACGGCTGCACCCTGCGATCCCCCAGGCTGTTGCGCTGGCCGTGGATCATGATCATGCCGCCCGGGTTCACACCCAGCTCGTTGGCGCGCTTGATGTCGTCCAGATTCGGGTAGTTGATGTGAATGGCCTTGTAGAAACCGGAGTTGCTCTTCTTGTAGTCCAGGGTATAGCGACCTTCCGGGGTACGCTGATCCCCTTCACGCTGCTTGTGTCCCTTGGGAGCCGGGCCCAGGGCAATCCAGTAGCGCTTCACTTCCTTGCCATCCTTCATCAGGGTCAGGCTGTAACTCGACTTCTTCACCACCACCATATCGGCGGACAGAGTGGCAAAACTCAACGCGGGCCACAGCCCCAGCAAACACAGCAATACGGCTCTCACTATCCATCCCTCTGCGAGCCTTCTGGGCTCTCTTGTTAGCAAATCATCTGAATGCCGCCACCCTCTGGTGGCGAGCGAGCGCCATGATATGGGATCGCCGTGAATACTCAATATATCGGGAGAAACATATCTGTGGCCAGCAGGGGGAAATGGCCGTCAACCCGCCATGCAGACACCCTGCCAAGGGTAGGGCGTCGCCTCTTGCCCGCAACCGGGTGCCTCAGCGCAGGTCGTCAAGGCCAGGAAGATGGCGCATGAAGAAAAACCAGCGGGCAGCGCCGTCAAGGACACTTGAGCCTGTCCACCCGCCAATCCCCAGCTGGCACCATGGGTTCAGGCCATCTCAGCCCACAAAAAAGAGCCCCTGATGGGGCTCTTTTGACTGTGCGATACCGGGCTCAGGTCAGGGTCACTGGTTCGGCGGCCTCAAGGCGCCGGATCCAGGCCTCGAAGTCTGCCAGCATGCGCGCCTCGGACTCGCTGTTGTCGGCGATGAGCTCGGCCCCGTGCACCACCCGGATATGGGCGTCGAGGGGCGTCCCCTCCCCTGCCGGTGGGCGCTGCCGCGCCGCCGCCATGCACGTCTGTGCCTGTTGCCACGCCTCGGCGGCACTCCGGTTGCACGCCTCTGCCAGCGGCACCGCACTGAAACCCTCGCCGGTGAGGCTCTGCAGTGTCTCGTCGTGGGTCATGCCGTTGCCCGGTCCCCAATAGTGGGCGGCCAGATCCGGCCCGATGCGCGGGTTGTCGGTGAGGTAGCCGTCGCGCCTCAGGAAATAAGCGCGGGTCTGCTCCACCGCCATCAGTGCCAGCAGATAGCCGTGATAGGCGCAGGCCGACTCCTGGTTCAGAAGGTGTGGGATGGCCAGCAGCGGGCGCGGGCTATCCACCCCCAGGATCTTGCGCTCCCACTTGCGGGCCAGGGCCAGCACGGCTGCCGGGGTGCGCTCGCTATCTGCCATGGCGTAGAGATCCCGCTCGAAGTAGGCCACCAGCGCGATCTGGCGCTCGTTGAAGGCGCGAAATGGCTGGCGCGCTTCAATCATGGCCTGGATAAGTGCATCGGGGATGGGTTCTCCCGCCGCGTTTCTGGCGTAGCGCTTGAGCCAGTCCGCGTCGTCCAGCAGGCTGTCGCAGAACATGGACTGGGTCTCGGCATAGGCCATGGAGGTGGGCGGAAACTCCTGGGAGAAGCAGGGGGCGTTGCCGGTGACGTTGGCAAAGTGCGCCGCGTGGCCGCCCTCGTGGAACAGGGTGTTGAGCCCGCTCCAGCCGCTGCCCACCTGAGCCGGATTGGCCAGGCTGGTGAAGTTGACCACCGCCGGCACCCACTCCCCCTCCTGCCAGAAGCTCGGCACCGGGCCGTGGCAGAAGCCGTTCTCGTATTTTCCCTCCCGGGTCAGCAGATCCAGGGTGAGGGTGGCACCGCGATACTGGATGCCGAGGCGGCGGAAGCTCTCGACCCAATCTTTCAGCGCCCGGGAGAAGGGCACGTAAGGGTCGAGCTGGCGGGTCACGTCACCGCTCACGCTGTAGCGCAGGTTGTGGGGCAGCAGGGCTGCTTCCCCCTTGGCCGCTTTCAGCTCCGCCAGACTCTGGTGCAAGCGGGCATCGGTACGGGCGATGAAGTCGTCGAGAATGGCAAACAGCTGCTCCGGGCTCATCTGCTCGTTCTTGTGCACCTTGTAATCGAAGTAGTCGCGATAGCCCATGGCACGGGAGAAGCGGTTGCGCAGCGCGACGATGTCAAGATAGCCGTTGTCGACCACCCACTGCTCCAGGGTGTGGAACATGGCGAGCGCGCTCTGGCGCACCGCCTCGTCGCTGCTGGCGGCCAGCGCCGTGCTGGCGGCGGGCAGGCTGCCGGGGACCTGGCGGCCTTGCTCATCCAGCAAGGTGAGCTTCAGCCCCTTGCGACGGGCGAAGAGATCCGCCTCGGCGGCCACCAGCTCGTCCATCAGGGCGGAGGCACCGGGATCTTCGATGACGTTGCACTCGAAGAAGGCGATCCAGCCCCCCAGACCACGCCTGAGATCCGCCTCTTCGGCCTGGGCCTGCATCTCCCGCAACACCGGCAGGCGGGCAGGATCGGCACAGAACGCCTTGTAGGCCTGTTCGGCCGCGGTGAAGCCTGCCTGATCGTCGCTGGTGCCCATGTAGGTGGACCAGAACAGGTCCTCCTTGCGACTGTGCACCTGCAGGTAATCGGCATTGAGCTGGTTGAGATAATTCCTGGCAATGGAACTCATAACTTCCCTCTTGTTATGGGGCGACCACGGGGCGCCCACTCCTTTTTGGTGAAATGCCAACCCATTCACACTTCTTGCAAATTGAGTAGACAAATTGTGCGCCGGGATGCGCGCCATCACGCTATCAAAAGCGAGGGTTTCTGTCTGCTGGCTATACTGGTTGTCAAACTGCTCAATTGGCTGTTTTCCACCGCAACCCATTGAAAGTTAATGATATGTTAAAAATAATAACAATCAGGTCCGGCCGGCAGTTCGGCCACAATCAGACCCGCATGGGAAAGTAAGGATAAGACTATGTTCAAGCTCGGTGATATTGCCGTGAGTCGCAAGCTGATGCTGCTGCTCTCACTGGCCCTGGTCGGCTTCATCGCACTGCTGCTCATCTCGGCCAGTGCCCTGCACCGCAATCTGATGAGTGAACGGGAAGCCAGGCTGCAGGCGGTGCTGGACCTGGCCATGAGCCGGATCCAGGCCCTGGCCGCCACCCTCCCCCCGGAGCAGGCCAAGGCACAGGCCAAGGCCATGCTCGACAGCATGCGCTTTGACGGGGACAACTACCTGTTCGTGCTGGATGAAGATCGTCGGGTGGTGGTGCATCCCGCCAAACCCGAGCTGGTCGGCCAGCAGATGGGCAACAACCCTGCCGAGTCCCACTGGCAGCACATGGTGGATCTCGGCAAGGGGGGCCACCAGGGCAGGCTGGAGTATCAGTGGGTCTCCCCGTCCGGCGAGGCGGCCCAGAAGATGTCGCTGGTGACGGGCTACCAGCCCTGGGGCTGGATCTTGGGCTCCGGTGTGTTGTTGCAGGACATTGAGGCTACCATGTGGTCGCAATATGAGTGGATGGGTGGCGCCACCTTGCTGGTGATCCTGTTGATGGGGCTGCTGGGACTCGCCATCAGCCGCTCCATCGTCAATCCCCTGGCCGAGATCAACAAGGCCATGGCCCGGGTCGCGGCCGGCGATCTGGTGGTCAGCATCCCGGTGCTGGGCAGGGATGAGCTCGGCGCCGTCGCCAGCTCCACCAACCAGGGGCTGGATGCCATCCGCCGCGCCCTGCTGGAGGCGAGCCAGGGGGCCCGCAACGTGGCGGATGCCGCCCTGCGCATCGCCGCCTCCGCCGAACAGACCAACCAGGCGGTCAACAGTCAGCGGGATCAGCTCGCCCAGCTCGCCACCGCCATGAACGAGATGAGCGCCACCATCGCCGACGTGGCGGGTCACGCCGAAAACACGGCCCGTGACACCCAGGATGCCACCAGCGAGGCCGGGCTCGGCAACCAGGATGTCCATGCCAGCGTGCACGGCATCCAGGCGCTGGCCACCGAGGTGGATCAGGCCACCTCGCAGGTCAACCAGCTCAAGGAGGGAGTGATGCAGATAAGCGAGGTGACGGCAGTCATCAGCGCCATCTCGGAGCAGACCAACCTGCTGGCCCTCAACGCCGCCATCGAGGCGGCCCGGGCCGGCGAGCAGGGCCGTGGCTTCGCCGTGGTGGCCGACGAGGTGCGCCAGCTGGCCAGTCGCACCCGCCACTCCACCGAGGAGATCCAGAGTACCATCACCCAGTTGCAGCAACGGGCTGTCACCGCCGCCAACGCCATGGACGCCAGCCGCAAGCTGGCGGAGAGCAGCGTCAACCAGTCCGAGAAGGCGGGGCAGGATCTCTCCCTCATCGTCAATCACATCCAGCACGTGAGCGACATGGCGACCCAGATCGCCACGGCGGCGGAGCAGCAGAGCATGGTGGCGGAAGACATGAACCGCAACGTCAGCGGCATCAACGACTCGGCACTCGAGATGTCCCAGGCGGCCTCCCAGTTGGCCCAGGAGAGCGAACTGCTGGCCGGTCTCTCCCGAAGCCTCGACGAGCGACTGGCGGTGTTCAAGCTGGACAACGCCCAAGCCCAGGACAGGATGATGCGACCGACCCAGGCGTCCTCTTCCCGAGCAGGCATGCAACCCCGCCACTGAGTGGCCCCATGAGCCCCTGCCAGGCTTGCAGGGGCTCCTTTCCTGTCATGGCCACGGGAGCCTCTCTCGGACCACCCTCTCGCACTGAACCAGCGCGCAGATCCCGATGGCGTGATCTGCCGCTGATGCGCTGCTCCGATGAGATGGCACTGTCAATTTTTACACTTAATTTTCTAACAAAATATAGTCATGATGAGTGGTCGCCACAGGCGGCACCATGATCCTTTCTGTAGTCATTTGGCAAACTGGTTGAAAGGCCAGGACGCAAAGCCTCCGGTCTAAAGACAAGCTGTCCAGGATAGCGGGGTTGCAGCACCGTGTTTCGGGGAACTCCCCTGCCAACGTGACTGCCCACATCACCGAACAGAGGAATGTATGGCAGCAAATATCCGACTCACCCATCTCGCGGCAGCGCTGGCGCTGCTGGCCAGTGGCGGCGTGCTCGCTCACGGCTACATCAGCCAGCCCGAAGGGCGCAACTACCTGTGCAAGACAGGGGGCAACAGCCAGTGTGGCGCCATCCAGTGGGAACCCCAGAGCCTGGAAGCCCCCTCCGGCTTCCCCGATGGCGGCCCCGCCGACGGCCAGATAGCCTCGGCCGGTCACCCCCAATTCGGCGAGCTCAACACCCAGACCCTCGATCGCTGGACCAAGCGTGAAGTGCAGGCCGGTCCCTTCGCCATCAGCTGGACCTTCACTGCCAACCACGTGACCCGCAACTGGCGCTACTACCTCACCAAGCAGGACTGGAACCCGAACCAGCCCCTCACCCGGGATGCGTTCGATCTCAATCCCTTCTGCGTCATCGACGGCAACATGGTGCAGCCTCCCAAACAGGTGACCCATCAGTGCACCCTGCCCCCGCGTACCGGTTATCAGGTCATTCTCGGGGTGTGGGAGGTTGGGGATACCGCCAACAGCTTCTACAACCTGATCGACGCCCGGTTCAAGGATGGCACCCAGCCCCCGCTGACCTGGCGCCAGGGAGGGACCATCTATCCCTCCATCGACCTGGTGGCGGGTGACAAAGCCAGAACCCGGGTGTTCGATGCCAATGGCGAGCGCACCGATCTCCAGACCGAGCTGACCATCGCCAGCGCCGGACAGGGCCAGAAGAACAACTGGGCCCACGCCCTGGCGAGCAAGATCAACGCCGAGCAGAGCCAGATCCGTGCTGGCCAGCAAGGTACGGACGGCCAGTTCAACCCCGTCTATGGCCAGAACCCGGTCTACCTCAAGGCTGGCAGCAACCTGCAACGGGTCGAGATCCAGCTTGAGCAACAGCAGCCCCCGGTTGAGAACGGGATCAGCGTGAGCGGTCTGGCGAGCGACTACCCCCTCGACAACGGCAAGCTCACCCTGACTTTCACCGTCACGGCCCAGGGGGATCTCGCCATCACCAACACCCTCTATGACCACGGCGGTGTCGCCAGGGGACAGAGCAGTGCCGACATCAAGGACGGCAGCCAGAGTTTCTCCATGGCGCTGACCGGCTTGAGTGCAGGCCACCATCAGCTGGTGATCGAGGGCAAACCCAAGGCCGGTGGTGACGCGGTGCAGCAGACCCTGGACCTCATGTTCAAGGATCCGGCAAGCGGGGGCGATTACCAGTTCACCTTCCCGGACGGCCTCAAGTCCTACACCGCCGGAACCCGGGTGCTGCAGCCGAAGAACGGCAAGGTCTATCAGTGCAAACCCTTCCCCTACAGCGGCTGGTGCAGCCAGTGGGCGAGCACGGCCACCCAGTATGAACCGGGCGTAGGTTCCCACTGGCAGGAGGCCTGGACAGCGCAGTGATGGGACGTATCCGACCTGGCGGGAACCCGCTCGGCGTTTCCCGTGCCAGCTCAGGTCAACATCAAACAAACGGGGAGCCCATGGCTCCCCGTTTTTCATCCCCCCTCGGCTCAGATCTGATAGTCGAGCAGGGGTTCGTTGCTCATGGCGCGGGCCTGGATCTCCGCCAGCGCTAGCTCGGGGTTGCAGAGCTGGATGAACTGCCAGGCAAAGTTGTGCTGGAACTGCCCCTGCTTGAGGCCGATCCAGGCGGTGTGCGGCGCAAACAACCGACTGCCGTCTAGCTGCACCAGTCCCTTGTCCCGCTGGGAATCGAACGCCATGTCCGCCAGTATGCCCACCCCCATCTCCAGCTCGACATAGGTCTTGATGACGTCGGAGTCCTGGGCGGTCAGCAGGATCTGCGGCACTATGCCCGCCTCGGCAAAGGCATCATCCACCCGTGCCCGACCGGTGAGGCCGGCCTGATAGGTGACGATGGGCCAGTGGGCCAGAGCGGCCAGGGTCAGCTCCCGCTCGGCGGTGAGGGGGTGCTGCTCCGGCACGACGATATTGTGGTGCCAGCGGTAGTAGGGAAAGGCCACCACCCCTTCGCTCTTGTCGAGCTGCTCGCTGCTGATGCCGATGTCCACCTCACCGGTCTGCACCAGCCGCACTATCTCCTCCGGGCTCCCCTGACGCAGCTCCAGCTGTACCAGAGGAAATTGCTCCCGAAACGCCTTCACTACCCTCGGCAGGGCATAACGGGCCTGGGTATGAGTGGTCGCGATGAGCAGCCGGCCTGAGTCGCGATTGGCAAAGGTGCTCGCCAGTTTGCGGATGTTGTCGGCATCCCCCAGGATACGCTCGGCGATCACCAGCAACTCCTTGCCCGGCTCGGTCATGCCGAGCAGACGCTTGCCATAGCGAATGAAGAGGGCGAGCCCCAGCTCCTCCTCCAACTCGCGAATGTGGCGGCTGACCCCGGACTGGGACGTAAAGAGGGCATTGGCCACGTCGGTCAGGTTGTAATCCCGCCGTGCCGCCTCCCGAATGATTCGCAATTGCTGAAAGTTCACCTCATCGCCTCCTGCGCTGAGTGGCGGTGGCTCGTGCCACCGTCCTCTTGTTATGGATTGCCGGGATCATAGCCCGGCAGCAAGCCTGAAAGAGGGCCGCACCTCGCGGCTTGCCCTCAGATCTGGTAGTCGGGATAGAGCTGTGCCTGCCTGGCCACCAGACGCACCCCCTGGCCGGGGGCAAAGGCCCGGGCGGCCTCCTTGCTCAGTTCGGCCTCGTAGTGGGCGCCTCCCGTCTCCCCATCGCCACGCAGTTCCACCCGGATGCGCGGCCCCATGGGCAGCAGGCGGGTAATGGTGGCGCGAATGCCACCGGGGGCATCCGAGGGCAGGATCTCCAGCTCGTGGGGGCGCACATAGGCGATGGCCGCACTCCCTTCTGCCAGATGGGAGGGGATGGGGCCACCCAGTTGCTGCTCACCGATGCCAAGCCCCTGCCCGGCCACCCTGCCACGAAACAGGTTCACGCTGCCAAGGAAGCTGTGCACGAAGGCACTGGCGGGCTGATCATACACTTCGGCAGGGGTGCCAATCTGCTCTACCTTGCCGGCGTTCATCAGCACCACCCGATCCGCCACCTCCAGAGCCTCTTCCTGATCGTGGGTCACGAACAGACTGGTGACATGCAGCTCGTCGTGAAGCTCACGCAGCCAACGGCGCAGCTCCTTGCGCACCTGGGCATCAAGGGCGCCGAAAGGCTCGTCCAGCAGCAGCACCTTGGGCTGCACCGCCAGGGCCCGGGCCAGGGCGACCCGCTGGCGCTGACCACCGGAGAGCTGGGTCGGGTAGCGTGCAGCGACATGGCTAAGCTGCACCAGATCCAGCAGCTCCTTGACCCGGGTGCGGATGGCCGCCTCGTCCGGGCGTTCGCTGCGCGGCTTGACCCTCAGGCCAAAGGCCACGTTCTCGAACACCGTCATGTGGCGAAACAGGGCGTAGTGCTGGAACACGAAGCCAACGTTGCGCTCGCGCACATGGAGATCCGAGGCATCCTCGCCGCGGATGATGACGCTGCCACTGTCCGCCTGCTCCAGCCCGGCGATGATCCGCAGCAAGGTGGTCTTGCCGCAGCCGGAGGGGCCGAGCAGGGCGACCAGCTCACCGTCGTGAAAATCGAGGTTGATGTCGGCCAGCGCCGCGTACTGATTGAAATGCTTGTTGAGCCCTTGAACCTGAATGCTCATGAATGCCTCTCCTATAACCGTTAATTCGGGATCAATGGGACTGGGTCGGTTGGCCGCGCAGCCTGGCCAGCAGGGTCTCACCCAGCAGGGTGAAGATCCCGAACAGCGCCAGCAGGCTGGCCACCGCGAAGGCGGCACCGGTCTGGTACTCGTTGTAAAGGATCTCGATGTGCAGCGGCAGCGTGTTGGTCTGGCCGCGAATGTGGCCGGAAACCACGGAGACAGCGCCAAACTCCCCCACCGCCCGGGCGGTACAGAGCAGCAGGCCATACATCAGACTCCAGCGGATGCCGGGCAGGGTCACCCGCCAGAACATCTGCAACCCGCTCGCCCCCAGCATGATGGCGGCCTCCTCTTCCTCCGGGCCCCGCGCCTCCATCTGGGGCAGCAACTCGCGTACCACGAAGGGCACAGTGATGAAGGTGGTCGCCAGGATGATCCCCGGGGTAGCGAAAATGATCTTGATGTCGTGCTCGCTGAGCCACTCGCCGAACCAGCCGCGACTGCCGAACAACAGCACGAACATCAAGCCTGCGATGACCGGCGAGACCGAGAACGGCAGATCGATGAGGGTGATAAGCAGTTGCCGGCCAGGAAATCGGAACCGGGCGATGGCCCAGGCAGCGGCCAGCCCGAACAGCAGGTTCAGGGGCACCGAGCAGAGCGTCACCAGGGCGGTCAGCCCCAGGGCGCTCAGGGCATCCGGCTCGCTGATGGCGTGCCAGAAGAAGGCCAGACCCGGGCTCAGCGCCTGGATGAAGACGGTGGCCAGCGGCAACAGCAGCAAGGCGGCAAACCAGCCCAGACCGACAGTGACCAGCAGCCATTTGACCCAGACCGGTTCATGGGTCACCGGAGGATGACGCGCCGGGGTGGCCGGAGCGGACTCCTGGGCCTGCTCGAGATGTGCAGTAGAGGCGTTCATATACGGCTTCCTCCGATGCGAGCCCAGCTCCAGGCTTGCAACTTGTTGATGAGCAACAGCAGCACAAAGGAAATGAGCAGCATGACGGACGCAATGGCCGATGCTCCGGCATAGTCATACTCCTCCAGGTGACTCATGATCATCAGGGGGGCAATCTCGGACACCATGGGGAGGTTGCCGGCAATGAAGATGACAGAGCCGTACTCCCCCACGCCACGAGCAAACGCCAGGGCAAAACCGGTGAGCAGCGCAGGTACAAGGGTCGGCCACAGTACCCGGATGAAGGTCTGCCAGCGGTTGGCACCCAGGCTCGCGGCCGCCTCCTCTTGCTCGCTCTCCGCTTCCCGCAGCACCGGCTGCAGGGTACGCACCACAAAGGGCAGCCCGATAAAGGTCAGGGCAATGACCACCCCTATGGGGTTGTAGGCAAGTTCGATGCCCAGCGGAGCGACCCATTGGCCAATCCAGCCGTTGGGGGCAAAGATGGCGCACAGGGCGATGCCGGAGACGGCAGTCGGCATGGCAAAGGGCAGGTCGATCAGCGCATCCACCAGTCTGCGGCCGGGGAAGGTATAGCGCACCAGTACCCAGGCCAGTATCAGACCGAACAGACTGTTGAGCAGGGCGGCAATGAAGGCGGCGCCAAAGCTCAGGCGAAAGGAGGCGAGCACCCGGGGGGAGCCGATCACCTGCCAGAACTCGGCGGCGCTCAGGTTGTTCACCGCAAACAGCACCAGTGCCGAGAGCGGCAGCAGCACCAGTATGCCCAGATAGAGCAGACTGAAGCCCAGCGTTGGCCCCAGGCCTGGCAGGACGGAATAAGAACTTAATCGCATAACACATCCGTTTGTTATAAATACTTTGGATGTGACGATTTTGCTCACGGCGGCCAGGGACAACAAACACCAATAATGCCTTTGCTAAGCACTTTTTTATCTAACAATGGTGGAACAAGGCTTTTAGAGCGATAAGCATAAAAAAAGGTCTTTTATATAAATAAAAGACCTAAAAGACGGAGCGGTAAAACCGGGAACATGCAAAGTCAGTCACGCTGGCCAAGTTGCCAGCCTGTCTGGAAATCGTGCCGAGACAATCCGAGGGGCCCTCATCGAAAACTGAGTGCGGCCTGCTTGCCCCACTCGGCAGGAGCAGGCTCCACCACCATTTCGGCACGGCGGTATAGGGTGCCGAGCAAAGCGAGCCCCTGGTGCCACTCCCCATGGCCGGACTGGGCATTGATATGGCCCACTTCCCCCGCATCGAACAACGGCACCTGCCACTGCCGGCTCCAGAACTCTGCCCGCTCGAAACTCATCCAGGGGTCATTGCGGCTGGCGATCAACTGGGCAGAGACCTTTATGGAGCCTGCCAGCACCTCGTCCGGGATACCGAAGCGGGCCGGATCAGCGGGAGCCACGATGAGGATGGAGGAGACCTTGTCCGGTTGCAGCCGGGCGGCGGCGATCGCCGTCAGGGCACCGAAAGAGTGGGCCACCAGGTGTACCCGGCTGCGCCGGCTCCTGAGCTTGCTCGCCAGCTTTGCGCTCCAGACCGTGAGATCCGGCTTGTCCCAGGGCAGACCCATCATTCTCTGCCACTGGGGAAATTGCTGGTGCCAGCGGCTCTGCCAGTGATCCGGCCCACTGTTGTGCAGACCGGGAACCAGAAGGATCTTGTTCATCGTGGTACTCCTATCTGTTGTCACAGGGGCCTGCGTCTCTTAGCGGCCCGGTTGGTAAATCTGGTCAAACGATCCGCCCTGGGCGAAGTGCTTCTTCTGTGCCTTGTCCCAATCGCCTTCCAGATCCTTGACAGTAAAGAGCGTCAGGTTGGGGAACTGGGCCGCTGTCTCCTTCAGGATCGCCGGATTGCTCGGACGATAGTGGTATTTGGCGATGATGCGCTGCCCTTCGTCAGAGTAGAGATACTCGAGGTAAGCCTTGGAGACGGCCTCGGTACCATGCTTCTTGGCTACCTTGTCCACCACGGCTACCGGCGGCTCGGCCAGGATGGAGACCGAGGGCACCACCAGTTCGAACTTGTCGCTGGTGCCCGGCTGATTGAGTACCAGCAACGCTTCATTTTCCCAGGCCAGCAACACATCCCCGAGCCCGCGTTCGATGAAGCTGGTGGTGGCGCCACGTGCCCCTGAGTCCAGCACCTTCACATTCTTGAACAGATCGCTGACAAACTGTTTCGCGCCCTCTTCAGTGCCGCTTTTCTTCAGGGCATAGCCCCAGGCAGCCAGATAATTCCAGCGCGCACCGCCGGAGGTCTTGGGGTTGGGGGTGATGATGGCGACATCCTTGCGCACCAGGTCGCCCCAATCCTTGATCTGCTTGGGATTCCCCTTGCGCACCAGGAAGACGATGGTGGAGGTATAGGGAGAGGCATTGTTGGCCAAACGCCCTTCCCAGTCGCTGGCGGTGAGACCTGCCTTGGCCACCGCATCGACGTCATAGGCCAGCGCCAGGGAGACCACGTCAGCCTCCAGTCCGTCCACCACGGCACGAGCCTGTTTGCCTGAGCCACCGTGTGACTGGCTCACCACCACATCGTCGCCGGTTTTGGCCTTCCACTCCTTGGCAAAGGCACTGTTGTACTCCTGGAACAGCTCCCGCGTCGGGTCATAGGAGACATTCAGCAGCCGCACCTCGGCGGCTTGGACCTGACCGAGAGCCAGCAGGGAGAGAACGGTGAGAGCGGTCATTCGCAGTTTCATGGTGATACTCCATATCGTTGGGTTGAGTACAGCATGCCCGCTTATGCATATTCCATGAAGAAAGAAAAAGCGCTTTGCTTATCTCTTTTACGCATATTAGGTCAACCACCAACCCACGTTAACAGCCTCGCTCAACCCCCTCTATGCCCCTGCTCGCCCAACTCGCCCCTCATCACCGTCAGATCGCAGGCACGAACAAGCCCAGTCTGTTGACTGGGCTTGCTGACTCGCATGCTGAAGGCGCATAGCAAAAAGGCCTTCCCTATAGGGAAGGCCTTTCAATTTAGTGGCGGAGCGGACGGGACTCGAACCCGCGACCCCCGGCGTGACAGGCCGGTATTCTAACCGACTGAACTACCGCTCCGCATTCGGTTAGCTTTCGCTAAATCTT